>CALJUR010000080.1 GCA_937975765.1 uncultured Myxococcales bacterium | reverse complement strand
GGAAGACCCCGGTCATCCCCGCGACTGGACAGAGATTCGGATGCAGCATGCTGTCCCCTTCCATTCGATCCCGGATCTGGCCCATCATCGCCTCCTCTGTGTGTTTCAATTGGGCACTCGTATCGGAGTGCCCCCTTGTCCGAGGAGGTAGGATCCGCCGACATCGGTCTGTCAACCGCGTTGTGGAAGGACTTGCGTTGCTTCAAGGTGGCCCGGAAACGTTGCTCATCCACTCCCCCGCGAAGCGGGTTGGTTCAACCAGCGCGTTGAAACGACGCCCGCTTCCGTCATGCCCGTTGCACCGCGATCTGTCGGCTTGCGACCGGCCTCGGCCAGATCGATCTTACCAGGCAACTCGCGCGGTCAACGGTCACGCCGGCTCGCCGCTGCGCGGCGACCGCGGTCGCGTCTCACGCGCAAGCCGTTGTTGATATGACCGCCGTGGAACCACCCCTCACGCGGCCTTGTCCAGCCGGATGCGCAGGGGCTCCTGCGCCTTGTCCTGGGCGAGGTTCTTGAGGTCCTTCTCCAGGAGGTCCAGCAGGCGATCGGCCAGGCCGACTCTCGCCGCCATCCACACGCGGAGGACGACCTCGGTGTTGTAGTCCATGCCCGCGGCCTCGTCGCCACGCGATTCCCACTGCGACACGACCGAGTGGTTGGCCATGTTCAGCACGCTGGCCAGGTCCGCCTGCCGCATCCGGAGGTGCTTGCGGATGAACCGCACCTCCGAACCCGTCAGCCGGCCGGGCTTGCCCACGAGCAGGCGAAAGGCCGCCTCCTGGAGAACCCGCAGGTTCACGTCCGGCACGCGCTCGCCGCGCACCGTCACCATCCGCGGGTTCACCAGCAGCACCGGGAAGCCGAGCTCCATGAAGAGCACGTTCGCCATGTCTAGCCCTCCGCGTCCCGGTCGAGCAGCACGACCGTGACCACGAGCATCCAGTCCTCGAAGGCGACCACCACCCTCAACGAATCGTCGTCCACCGACCGCCCCTCGAAACAGTAGCTCCAGCTTCCGTGCCCCTCGTCGAACCGATCCCGCTTCGGGACGTGTCGCCCGTTCTCCAGCGCCGCCTCGATGTCGGCGGCCGAGACATCCCGCTCGGAGCACCGCTGGCGGGCATGGGGAAGGATCCGGTACCGACCCGTTGCCACCGCCTGGGCCACGAGGTCCAACAGGAGCTTCGGTTCCAGCTTTGGGACCCTCACCATGCCTCCGCAAGGCACCCTTGCTGCGATTGATGTTATTTCCTAACACGCAACGAATCAAGTCGGGACGGTCGTGGTGCGGGTCGAGTGACGGTGGCCGGTCGGGAGGGATGACCCCGACCGCCGCTACTGGCAGGCGCCTTCCATCGGGCCGATGGGCAGGTCCATCGTGCAGGAAGACAGGGCGCACTCGGCATGGCCGGACGTCGTGACGCACACCCGTCCCGCCGTCGAGCCGTCGATCCGGTACTCGTTCAGGCGCGACGCTGCTAGAACGGCGGTTCGGAACGGAACTCCAGCCGCTCGCCGGTGCGGGGATGGGTGAAGACCAGGCGGCTGGCATGGAGCCGGAGCCTTCCCTGCCCGGCGCCCAGCCCGTAGAGCCGGTCCCCGACGATGGGAATCCCCAGCCCGTGCGGCGACGCGGCGTGCAGGCGCAACTGGTGGGTCCGCCCCGTGACCGGGCGGAACTCGACGCGCGTCCGGCCGTGCTCGACCGAGAGCCTCCTCCAGTGCGTGATGCCGGCCTTCCCGTGGACCGGGTCGTAGACCTGGTGCGGGCGGTTTTCGACGTCCAGCCGGAACGGCAGTTCGATCGTCCCCGCGTCACCGGCCGGTTCGCCGTCCAGCAGGGCGACGTATCCCTTTTCCGTCCGGCGGTCCTGGAACTGGCGCGACAGTTCGCGGTGCGCGTCCGCGGTCAGCGCCAGCACCATCAGGCCCGAGGTGTCCATGTCCAGCCGGTGCACGGCCGGCTGTTCGATGCAGCCCGGGCACAGCGCCCGGACGCGCGCGACCACGCAATCCTGGTTCTGCGGGCCCCGGCCCGGCACGGCCAGCAGGCCCGACGGCTTCACGACGACGACCAGGTCGTCATCGCGGTGCAGGATCGGCAGGGTGCCCGGATCGTCGATCGTTCCCGTCCCTCGCGGCCCGGTTCCGCACAACAGGAACCCGAGGATCGGCTGGCATTTTTCGGCGCAGGCCGGGTAGAACTCGCCGTGCCTCCGGGTGCCGGACCGGTTCTCGCGGCCCCAGTAGAACTCGCTGATCCCGAGGGGGCGCAGCCCGCGCAGCGCCGCCTGGTTCAGCAGCTTCGGCGCGCAGCAGTCGCCGGCGCCGGCGGGGATCCCCCCCCGGAAGACCTCCGTCAGGGCACGGGTCTCGCCGCGGAAGTTGGTGAACCGGTACAGCCCCTGGATCCGCGTCATCAGGTCCCGCGAAAGCGCCCTTCGCCGCCGTGCCAGCCCGGGCTCGCCGCCGGCGGCAATCTCCACGTCCAGCATCTTGATCTCGCGGTCGACCGGGTCGGTGATGCGGTGGAACTCGTCGACGTCGAGGACGGGCGGGACCCAGCCGTCGACCCGCCACGCGCCGTTGTACTGGCACGAGAAGGCCCGCAGGACGACGACGCTCCCGTCCGGTGCCGCGCATTCCAGGACGCCGAACATCTGGCCGCGGGCCTCGCCCCAGAGGTACCCGGTGGAGAAGCGCGGGTCGTGCCCGTCGTCGATGCATCGGCTGGCGTCCAGGCGCGCCATCAGGTCGAACGCGTGCCGCCGGCTGTCTCCCGCGCCCAGCGCGTGCACCGTCCCGCACCTGTCGCAGTAACCGGAGATCGAGATGGCGGCATCCTCCCCGAACCCGGCCCGATGGTAGAGGACCTCACCCCCGCCCGTCCAGGATCGCGTTCAGGCGGGCGAGGCCGGCGCGGCTGACGGGGATTTCGGTGCCGTCGGACATCACGGCCTGGCGACTGTCGGAACCCCAGGGCTCGATGCGTTTCAGGTGCGGCAGGTGGATCAGGAAGGAACGGTGGACCCGCACGAACTGGGCGGGGTCCAGCGCCGCCTCCAGGGACTGCAGCGTCTGCTGCTTGAGGTAGGAACGGCCGCCCACGACCAGTTCCACGTAGTCGGCCTGGCCGCGGACGTATTCGACCTGGTCCACGGGCAGGACGTCCACGCGGGCGCCGTCCCGCACGACGATGCGGGTGGCGTAGGTCCCGGCGGGGCGCGCCGCCGCCGACAGGGCCGCGGCGTCGGTGTCGCGGGGACGGCCGACGCGGGTGCGGGCGCGCTGGAGGGCCTCGGCCAGCCGGGACTCGGGGAAGGGCTTCTGCAGGTAGTCGACGGCGTTCACTTCGAAGGCCCGCAGCGCGTACTCGTCGAAGGCGGTCACGAAGACGACCGCGATTCCGGGGTCCAGCAGGCCCAGGGTCTCGAAGCCGTCCATCCGCGGCATCTGGACGTCCAGCAGGACCAGGTCGGGACGCTCGCGGGCCGCCAGCCCCACCGCCTCGAAGCCGTTGGCCGCCTCGCCCGCGATGCGCACCCCGGGCATCGCCTCCAGCATCTCGCGCAGCAGCAGCCGCGCGGGCTCCTCGTCGTCCACGATCAGCACCGACAGCGTCCCGTCGGGTCGCGTCATGTCGCCTCCCCGTCGTCCGGAAGGGGCAGCCGCACCGTCACCTGGAACGCGTCGCCCACCCGGCGCGCGTCCAGCATCGCCCCGCGGGGGTACATCGCCCCCAGCCGGTCCCGCAGCGTCCGCAGGCCCAGGCCCCCGCCCCCCGCCGGCGGCGCGACCGGATCGACGGGGTTCGCGACCCGCAGCCACAGGCCCCCGTCCTGGCGCCAGGCGTCCAGGGACAGCGTGCCGCCTTCCGGGATCCGCGCGATGCCGTGGCGAATGGCGTTTTCCACCAGGGGCTGCAGCACCAGGGGCAGCACCGGGACCGCGTCGCAGCCGGCTTCCACCGACTCGCGCACGGACAGCCGGGGGCCCAGCCGGACGGCCTCGATGCCCAGGTAGGCGCGGGCCAGGGCCAGTTCGTCGGACAGCGGGATGGGCCGCGCGTCGGGCGTCCGCAGGCTGGCGCGCAGGAAGTCGGCCAGCAGGATGCAGGTCTGGCGCGCCGCGGCCGGGTCCCGCGTGACCAGGGCGCTGATGGCGTTCAGGCTGTTGAACAGGAAGTGGGGATGCACCTGGGCCTTCAGCCCCGCCAGCGCCGCTTCGCGGGCCCGTACCGCCAGCCGGGACGCCCGCTCCTCGGTCTCGCGCACGGCCTCGACGGCCGCCAGCAGGTAGTGGAAGGCGACGACCAGGCACCAGAAGACCGCGCCCGTGGCGACCAGTTCGGGGCGGTGCCCCGGCAGGCGCGACGCGGCGTCCTGCCAGCCGGGCACAACAGACGCGAGGCGGGCCGCCACCTCGGCCAGCCCCAGCCACAGGAACCCCGCGACCGGCGCCGCGACCCCGTGCGCCGTGGCGACCCGCAGCAGATCCTTGCGGTCCGGCGGCAGGAACCGGCACAGGTACCACGACGGCAGCGTGGCCAGCGCGAACAGCAGCGTCGGCACGATCGTGATCGTGATGGCCTGCAGCGCATGGCCGGCGTCGCCCAGGCCCAGCACCGCGGCCGGCAGCAGGGACAGCAGGGCCCACGCGCCGAGGTACGGGAGCAGCCAGCGGGGGTGGACCAGGAAGGGGTGCATCGCGCCACCTCCGACGGGCCGTCAGTTCCGTAGGGTGATCCCGCCCAGCACGGCGGTCCCCCGCAGCACCAGGCGCTTGCGGGGCTCGACGGCGACGCCGGACGTCTTGTCGTCGATGCCGCCCAGGGTCGTCTGCAACTGGTTGACCACGCGCCAGCCCTCGGGGATGCGCAGGTCGACCCCGCCCATCACGACGTGGAAGTCCACGACCACCTCGTCGCCCTCGATGTCGGCGTCCCGTAAGTCCAGTTCCAGGCCGCCCATGACCGCGGACAGTTCGGCCCCCTTGAACCTGCGGGAATCCACGCGGATCTTCGCGCCGCTGAAGTTGACGGACCGCCGGATGTAGTCCTCGGCCGACACGTCGGTCGGGGACGAGGAGCACGGGTTCTTGCGGCGCGAGCCCCCGAAGAGGATCGCAATGCCGCCCAGGATGACCAGGACCGGCCAGTACCGGACGATATCCAGGGCCAGCACGCCCAGGTTCGACAGCAGCAGCAGCGCGCCGACGGCCGCCACGGTCAGTCCGAACAGGACGCCCGGCACGCCCCGACCGCGGCCCAGGTGGGCCACGCCCACCGACACCAGCAGCAGCGGCCAGAAGTCCCACACGGACACGCCCTCGGGCAGCACCTGCAGCGTGCGCAGCAGCAGCAGCGTGCCGAACGCGATGACCGTCAGGCCGAACACGATCCCGCCGCAGCGGGGATGCCGCCGGACCGCCCGCCCTTTCTCGTTCCCGGAATCCCGTCGAGTGTCCATCGTTGCCTCCTTCGAGCGACCACCGCTCTCGATCGGGAATGTAGCCACCGTCGGCGGTCGCCGGCGGGCGGAATCGACGAACGAACGGCCGGTGCCGACGAGCGTACCCGAAGGAGGGACCGGCGGGCAAAGGGGGCGGTGTGCTGGCGGGCGATTCATCGACGTTTCGCCGGTTGACACGCGCCCGGGCGGCGTGGACCATTCCCCCGGCGGCCGGCGGGGGATGCGGGCCTGCCGCAGGAGGAATCGATGGAAGTGCCGCTGTGGTCCGTGATCCTGGTGGCGATCTCGCCCATCCCGGGGCTGCTGGCGGCGATCCCGATGAGCATCCTGGCGCGGAACGACCCCGGCTGGGTGTGGCTGATCGCGGGGCCGCTGCTGGCCTACGTGCAGGTGCTGGTCGTGGACTTCGGCTGGTCGCTGCTGCTGAAGTGGAAGGCGTGGGGACGGCTGCTGGACCGGATGCGCAGCCCGCGCGTCGAGAAGTTGATGGCGTCGAAGGGCGGCTTCTGGACGGTCTTCTTCGGCACGCCCACCATCGGCCCCTGGGTCATCATGGCGTTCATGCGGTACGCGCAGGTGCCCCAGCGCAAGGTCGCGGCCCCGATGCTGCTGGCGCTGTTTCTCGTGTCGTGCCTGGCGGTCGGCGCCTGCACGTGGTTCCCGGAACTGGTGTAGGCCGGGCGCGTCAGGTCCCGGGCGCCTGCGGGGCGCGTTCGCGGGCGAACAGCGGCGACGAGATCAGGAAGTCCGCCGTCTGGTGGTTGCAGGCGGTGGGGACGTCGTACAGGACCGCCAGGCGCAGCAGGGCCTTCACGTCCACGTCGTGGGGCTGCGGCGACAGGGGGTCCCACAGGAAGACCATCAGGTCCACCAGGCCCTCGGCGATCCGGGCGCCGACCTGCGCGTCGCCGCCTTCCGGGCCGTGCTTCAGCAGCGCGATGTCCAGCCCGGTGGCCTTGCGGATCGCCTCGCCCGTCGAGCGCGTCGCGACCAGTTCGTGCGGGGCCAGGCGGTCCTGGTTGAACCGGGCCCACTCCAGCAGGTCGGCCTTCTTGGCGTCGTGGGCGATCAGCACGATGCGCATGGGCACCTCCGGGGCGTTCCTGGCGCCGATTGTGGGGCACGCGCGCCGTCAAGGGAAGGGATGGGGGCATCCTAGTCGCCGTTCTCGTACCTGCGCCACAGCCCGACCAGTTCGCGACGCTGATCGACGGTCAGGATCCCCGCGAAGTCGACCAGCCCCCGCTGCATGCGTTCCAGGTACCGGCCGAACAGCGCCGTGGCCTCGGCTCGCAGGCGGTCCACCCGGACGACGTCCACCGGGTCCGCGTCCATGGCGTCGATGAGGCCCCGCGTCAGGGCCTTGGTCTCCTCCTGCATCGCGAACAGGTCCGGCGCGATGCCGTCCAGCAGCCGGTCGACCTGCTCCTTCTGCCCGTCGCTGGCATCGACCTTCCACCAGAGCATCTTCACCTGTTTCGCCAGCTTCTCCTTCATCTCCGCCGGATCGGCCGGGTCCCTGGGCTTCTTGCAGGCGCCGAAGGCCGTCGCGATCGCCACCGCCAGCACCATCCAGGCCGTCCTGTTCATCGTCCTCACCCCGACCTCCGGAAGCGGATGCCATCCAGTATAGTTCCGCCGACGAAAGGCGGTTCGGCGGGGAAGCCGACCCGTCCGTCAAGGCCCTCGCGGGAGGCCGTGGAAATGCCCCCCGCGCCTTGACTGGCGCGGGAATCAAGCGTACAAACTCACCCCAAGAGTCCAGCACGGAACGAATCACGGGAGGGTCGATGAGCCTTGCTTCCGGAACCCATGGCACACGGTGCCACCTGGCGATCCTGGCCTGCATCTGCGGGGTCGCCTGGGCGCTGCCCGGATGTTCGGGCGGAGGCGGCGCGACCGACGCGACGACCGAGACCCTGGGCGACACGACCGTCCTGCCCGACGCGATCGGCGAGACGGCGACCGACCTTTCGGCCGACCCGGCCCCGGCCTCCGACCGGGTCGAGGAAACGATGGCGGACGAGGACGTGCCGACGCAGGACGCCGCGGCCGACGCCCCGCAGCCGGCGGACGCCCCCCAGGTCGAGGTTCCCGTGGAGGACCCGGGCCAAGCCGACGCTCCGCCGGCCGACGTCGATCCCGCGGATGCTCCGCCGGCCGACGAAGGCCCCGGGGACGTCGCGGACGAGACGGCCCAGGACGGGATCGAGGCCGGGGACGCGATCGTCGAGGAACTGCCCCCGACGCCGGAATGCTGCGTGCCGCATCCGGAATGGACCGTCGGCGCCAGGGTGTGCACGCCCGCGGCCCAGCCCGGGTACACGCTGTTCAACCCCATCAGTTCGTACACGACGTACCTGGTCGACGTCTGCGGGCGTGTCGTCCACACCTGGACCAGCCGGTTCCTGCCCGGCAGCATGGTGTACCTGCTGCCGGACGGCAGCCTGCTGCGGGCCGGGCGCGAGGAGGGCCTGCTGCCCTGCTTCCACGGGGGTGCGGGCTGGGTCCAGCGGATCACCTGGGAGGGCGAGGTCGCCTGGGAGTTCAAGTACTTCGGCGAGGACTTCGTGCCGCACCACGACATCGAGCCGATGCCGAACGGCAACGTCCTGCTGGTGGTCTGGGAGAAGAAGACCGCGGAGGAGGCCATCGCGGCGGGCCGGGACCCCGCCCTGCTGCCGGACGGCGAACTGTGGCCGTCCCGGATCGTGGAAGTGCAGCCCGTCGGGCCCGATGGCGGCAACGTCGTCTGGGAATGGCGCCTGTGGGACCATTTGGTCCAGGACCTCGACCCGGACAAGCCGAACTACGGCGTCGTGGCCGAGCATCCGGAACTGCGGGACATCAACTTCCCGCATGCGGGGCTGCCGGCCGCCGGGCAGAAGGACTGGCTGCACACCAATGCGATCCGGTACAACGCCGAACTGGACCAGTTGGTGATGAGCGATCGCGAGGCGAACGAGATCGTGGTCATCGAGCACGGGGCCTCGACCGGGGAGTCCGCCGGGCACACGGGCGGCCGCTACGGGCGCGGCGGCGACCTCCTGTACCGGTGGGGCAACCCGCAGGCGTGCGACCTGGGCACCGAGGCCGACCGGCAACTGTTCCGGCAGCACGACCCGCAATGGATCCCTGAGGGATACCCCGGGGAGGGGAACCTGCTGATCTTCAACAACGGCTGGGAGCGCCCGGACGTGCAGTACTCGTCGGTGGACGAGATCGTGCCGCCGATGGATGCGGACGGGAACTACCTGCGCGAGGAAGGGATGGCGTTCGGGCCCGCGGCCCCGGCCTGGTCCTACAGCGCACCGAACAAGGCGGACTTCTACGCGAACTTCATCTCGGGCGCCCAGCGGCAGAGGAACGGGAACACGCTGGTCTGCAACGGACCGGTGGGCACGCTCTTCGAGGTGGACCCGGCGGGCACCATCGTCTGGCAGTACGTGAATCCCGTGACGAGACTGGGCACGCTGTCGCAGGGGGACGCGCTGCCGGTTGCCGGGAACCCGGAGGGCAACCAGAACTGGGTCTTCAAGGCCCACCGCTACCCGTGGAACCACGCGGCCTTCGAGGGCCGCGACCTGGCGCCGGGTCCGGTCATCGAGGTGCCCTGACCGCCGCCCAACGGAAGTAGCGCAAGCCGGTTTCACCGGCCTTTCCGTAGATCGACTGGACGTCCCGCAGCCACATCAGCACCCAGGGTTGCATGAGGGACTCGCCGTTCTTCGTGAAGACGATGCCGTCCGCGATCTGCACCGCGGCGTGGACCACGTTCCCGGACCTGCCGGTGAGCAGCACCAGGTCGCCCAGCCCGGGCGCCTCGTTCACGACCTCGCGGTAATGGCGGTCCAGCGACTCCTGCACCTTCCGCGCGTCCAGAAGGCTGTCGTCCCGGAAGTCCTTCCCGAAGTTGAAGGCCGTCCAGAAGCAGTTGCGAGGCGGGTCGCCGGGCGCCGGGAAACGGTTCAGCAGCGACCGGGTGCTGGCTGGCAGGAGGTGCAGGATGTCCACCACGACCCCCTGCGGCAAGGCAGCCAGCGATTCCAGCATCGGCAGGATCTCCTTGCGCAGCGCCCCGCCGGACCAGTACGACGCGATCGAGAAGACGTCGTCCCCGGGTTGCAGTTGCAGTTTGACCATCAGGGCCCGGTTCGTGGACCACGCCCCGACCAGTTGCCGGCGTTCCTCCGTGGTGACGGCCTTCCCGCACAGCAGGGGCAGGTCGGAGATGGCGACCTTGTCCCCCAGCGGGTAGGCCAGTCGATGCATGGCCTCCCGGGCCGGCTCGGGGAGTCCGGACCGGTCCACCCAGTCCTGGAGGTCCGAGGGATCCAGCCGGATCGTCCATTCCTGCCAGGGGCTTTCGGGCACCTCCAGCAGCCGCCGGTAGAAGGCCGCCCGAACCGGGGGCGCCAGGTGCATGATGACGTAGGGGCCGGGGCGCAGCAGGCAGGTCCCGTCCTGGAAGCGGGCGGACGCGCGCAGTTGCTGGCGGGTCGTCTCGTCGGCACCGGACTGTCGCAGCAGCGATTCCAGGCCCTCCGGGGACAGGCCGGGGAACTCCCAGGGCGGGTTGTCGGTGGGGCACTGGGAGGTGTCCACGAACTCGGACCGGGGCTTCAGCCAGAAGGAGAGCACCCGAAGGCGGCCCCACGGGCCGGCCAACAGCGCGACCTCGCGGGACGCGGGGAGGGGGGACTCGGTGGGGTCGTCCGCAACCGCCAGTCCCCGGGGCGGTTCCGGATCCCGGGGACCCGGCGCCGTCGGCCGGGGGGAGACCAGGAGCATGCCCAGCACCCCCAGCCCGATACCGATCGCGATCGCCAGGACCACCCGGATTCCCGGGCGGATGGCCGTTCCTTCCGCCTTGTTCCCTGTCGTCACGATGCCCGTCTCCGCGCCGGGAGGAACCTCGTGGAAAGATAGGGAACCGGGTGCACCGCTGCAAGGGAAGACGCCAACTGGTCGGCCGGATGCCGTGTCATCGCGTCGCCACGTGCAGCCCGGCGGCGCCCAGCAGCAGCGGCCGGTAGTCCACGCGCGCGAAACCCGCGGCCTTCAGCATCGTGGCGATCTCGGAGGGGGTGTGGAAGTTCGCGGCGGACTCGGCCAGGTACCGGTACGCGCCCTTCTGGCCGGACAGGGCCCCGCCGACGCGGCCGACGAAGGCACGCAGGTACAGGTGTACCGCGGCCCGGACGAAGGGGCAGGCAGGCTGGCTGCTCTCGACGACGACGAAGCGCCCGCCGGGCCGCACCACGCGGGCGATCTCGGACAGGTGCTGCCGGCTGTGGGCGTTCCGGAAGACCAGGTTGCGGAACCCGAACGAGATGCCGACGCAGCCGAAGTGGCCATCGGGGTAGGGCATCGCGGCGGCGTCGCCCCGGGTGAAGCCGATGCTCAGGCCGGCGGCGGACGCCTTGTCGCGGGCGATGTCCAGCATCGGGCCGCTGTAGTCGTAGCCGGTGACGTCGGCGGTGCCGTTCGAGGCGCGGGCCACGGCGATGGCCAGGTCGCCGGTGCCGCAGCACAGGTCCAGGAACGGGCCCTCCAGGGCGGCGAGGCACTCGGTCGCGGCGAGGCGGCGCCAGCGGGCGTCCAGCCCCCACGTGACGACGCGGTTGATGCGGTCGTAGCGGGGGGGGGCGGCCTCGAACATCGTCTGCAGCGGTGCGGGCGTCGTGGGCATGGAGACTCCATGGCAAGGGACCGGTCCGGACGCCGCGGCAATGATACTCGCAGGAATGAGGGCCAGCCTCGATTTTCCAACCTCCCGACCAACCTTCTTCGGTCTAGTGTGTCGTGTTGATGAATCAGCAAATATTACAAAGCATAGCGGGGCCTTACGTCCGGTGTCTCGATGGATCGTTCGCGAATGAATCGGTGTCAGAGGAAATTGGAGGCTGTCCCTACGTGCACGGAAGGGGAAGGTTCCTGGGGGGACGGCCTTTTCTCGGCGCATGCAGGGTGCGCCCGGTGTCGAGTTCCAGCCGTGCCAGAAAAGCCTGTTCTGCAGCGGGACGGCCTGTCTTCGTGCACCGACGAATGACATCCATCTGCACGAGAGGATCGGGATCGATGAGGAAGGAACGCCAATCCGGGAAGTCCTCAAGAACGGGACATCCGGAGTCCAGATAGGGTGATTGAGCCTTGTTGAGATGGCTCCATGCGCTGGACCAATCGTAGTCCTCAGGCTTGTCGACCAAGCCGGCTCGAACCGGATTGAGCTCCACGTAACGGACGGCCGCCTGGAGATGCGAATCATCCAGCACGCACGAGTAGTACCGGTTCTGCCAGAGATGCCCCGTCTGGCAACGCCTTGAGTGCATCCGGAAGGAATGGGCCGCCTGCGCCTTCTCGAAGGTTCGAGCCAGCGACTTCTCGTTTTCGGGCACTACGATCAGGTGGACGTGATTGGGCATCAGGCACCATGCCCAAATTCTGGTACCGTGAAGATCCGCATACTTTCGCAAGGTCTCGAGGTAGAAGATCCGGTCGTCGACGCAGTCGAAGACTGTCTGGCGGTAGTTGCCACGTTGGGTCACGTGATGCGCGCATCCCGGAACAACGACGCGGGCGATTCGTGGCATGACGCACCTCGCAGGATGCCGACCTGGTGGAATCGGTTCAAGCGGCCATCTGTTTCCGTTTGACGAGACTGGAACGCGAAAAGAGAGGCTGGCCCTATTTTCCGGATCACATCGAGCGGGTGGCGATCACGTCGACGCCTTCCTCGCCCAGCAGGTTGCGCAGGACGACGTCGCCGACCTTCACGGGGGCCTGTACCACCACGCCGTGGATGATGCGCGCGGCCTCGATGACGCGGTTCTTGGGGATCGGCTTCGTCACCTTCACCGGCAGCCGCGCCCAGCGCGCGCCCTCGATGCGGACGGTGGTGGACATGCCGCGCCGCGGGTCGGTGAACTCCTGTCGCGCGTACTTGGCGCCCCGGTTGCACTGGTGGCCCTCGATCTCCAGGATCTCGCGGCCCTCGTGGGTCAGTTGCAGCGGGCATCCGATCGGGCACCCGATGCAGGTGAACGCGGCGTTCTCGCTCATGCTGCACCTCCCTGGCCGGCGGCGTCCGTCGCGCGCCGCCCGGCGCCTTCCAGCGGCCGGATGTCGATGCGCAGCGTGTCCTCGTGGTACCCCTCCAGCGCGTCCGGCTTGATCGTGAACATGATCATCTCGGCCGGCACCACGAACGACAGCCGCTTGCGCATCCGGTCGCCGACCACGATCTCGCACGGCTTCATCGGCTCCTTGCACCGCATGAAGATCGTGTGCTCGCGCCCGGTGGACAGCGTGTGCGGCACGCAGTACCGGACGTTGTCGCCGGCCACCAGCGTGATGTTGTCGCGCGCCATGCGGATGCCCTGCGCGTGCTCGCCCGCGTGCCGCCCGGCCCGCAGCGCCTCGCCCGTCACGAAGTCCACCAGGTCGTGCACGTGCAGCACGTTGCCGCACGCGAACACCCCCGGCAGGCTGGTTTCCAGCGTGGACGACACCCGCGGCCCGCGCGTGACCAGGTCCAGGTCGATGCCCAGGCTGGCCGACAGCTCGTTCTCGGGAATCAGCCCGATCGACAGCAGCAGCGTGTCGCACTCCACGCGCCGCTGCCGCTGCAGGTCCGGCCGCCCGTCCGGCCCCATCGGCGCCACATGGATCGCCGACACCCGGTCGCGCCCCTCGATGGCGGTCACCGTCGTGGACAGGTGCAGCGGGATCCCGAAGTCGTCCAGGCACTGTACCACGTTGCGGGTCAGCCCGTTCGAGTACGGCATCAGTTCGAACACGCCGACGACTTCGCACCCTTCCAGCACCAGGCGACGCGCCATGATCAGGCCGATGTCGCCCGACCCCAGGATCGCGACCCGCCGCCCGGGCAGGTACCCCATCAGGTTCACGAACTTCTGCGCCAGGCCCGCCGTCAGCACGCCCGCCGGCCGCGTCCCCGGGATCCGGATGGCGCCGCGCGTCCTTTCCCGGCAGCCCATCGCCAGCACGACCGACCGGCAGTCCACCGTGTGCAGCCCGCGCGTCTCGTTCAGCACGCGCACGCGCCGCGTCCCGTCGCTGTCGATGCCGATGCCCGACACGTAGGACTCGGGCACCACGTCGATGTCGTGCTCCAGCGCCTGCTCGAAGAAGCGCTGCGCATACTCCGGGCCGGTCAGCTCCTCCTTGAAGTGGTGCAGCCCGAAGCCCGAGTGGATGCACTGCAGCAGGATGCCGCCCGCCTCGGGCTCGCGGTCCACGACCAGGCAGCGACCTGCCCCCGCGTCCCGCGCCCCGATCGCGGCCGCCAGCCCCGCCGGCCCGCCGCCCACGACCACCACGTCGTACCGGTTCTGAAGGCGCCCTAGCATGCCTCCACCTCCGCGCCCGTCGCGCCGTCCGGCGTCCCGCCCGCTTCGTCGCCCCCGCCCGCGTCGTCCATCGGCAGCAGGATCCACGACCCGCCGCCGCGCTTGGTCACCTGCTCCGGCGGGATGCCCAGCCGTTCCGACAGGATCGTCACGATGCGCGACGTGCAGAAGCCGCCCTGGCACCGCCCCATGCCGGCCCGGCAGCGGAACTTCACGCCGTCGATCGTCCGGGCGCCGTGGTCGATGGCCGCGTGGATTTCGGCCTCGGTCACCAGTTCGCACCGGCACACGATGCGCCCGAAGCGCGGGTCCGCCGCCACCAGCGCGTCCTGGTCCTCGTGGGACCGCGTCGCGAACCGCGGCGGCCCCTCCACGTGCGGGTCGAAGTCGGCCCTCGGCTGCAACTCCAGGCCCTCGTCGCACAGCAGGTCGCGCACGAACTCCGCGATCGACGGCGCGGACGTCAGCCCGGGCGACTGGATGCCCGCGACGTTCAGGAAGCCCTTCTGCGATGTCGGCCCGATGATGAAGTCGCCGGTGTCGGACACCGCGCGCAGCCCCGCGAACGCCGTGATCGCGTCCGACGGGTGGATCGACGGGCACAGCCGCCCCACGTAGTCGAAGATTTCGGCGGCCCCGGCGTTGGTGGTCGCGACGTCCTCCTTGTCCGGCACGTCGTGCGCGGTCGGGCCGACCATGATCGTGCCGTCGTAGGTCGGGATGATCAGCGTGCCCTTGGTCTTCCGGTTCGGCAGCGGGAACACCAGGCGCCGCACGATGCCGTGCAGGCGCTTGTCCAGCATGAACTCTTCGCCCTTGCGCGGCACGATGCGCACGTCGTCGCAGCCGGCCATCCGGGCGATGTCGTCGCAGTGCACGCCGGCGCAGTTCAGCACGAAGCGCGCCGCCACCGGGCCCATCGGGGTGCCGACCTCCAGGTGCCCGTCCCGCGTCCCGATCGACGACACGGGGCAGTCCACCCGCAGCTCGACGCCGTTCTTCATCGCGCTCTCGATCAGCGCGAACGCGAACTCGTAGGGGTTGATGACGCCGCCCGACGGGGCGTGGATGGCGCCGATCAGGTCGCGCGCCAGGTTCGGCTCCTCGCGGCGCAGGCGGGCCTGGTCCCACCACTCCAGGCCGGGGACGCCCTTGTCGAGCCCCTGCCGGATCAGGTCCATCGCCACCGGCACGTCCGCCTCGTCGCGCACCCAGGTCAGCGCCCCGATGCGCTGGAAGCCGAAGTTCAGTTCGCGCTGCAGCTGGTCGAACATCGCGTT
This sequence comes from uncultured Myxococcales bacterium, assembly GCA_937975765.1. Taxonomy (GTDB): domain Bacteria; phylum Myxococcota_A; class UBA9042; order DTJE01; family DTJE01; genus CAIZWN01. The sequence goes on along the minus strand of CALJUR010000080.1, from coordinate 102,190 downwards.
GCCGCGCACGACCAGGCGCCCCTTCAGCGTCGTCACCGGGGTGTCGTGCCCGGGGTGGATGATGCCGGAGTTCGTCTTGGTCGTTCCGAAGCCGACCTCGGCGTTCCTCTCCAGCAGCACCACGTCCAGCCGGTACCGCGACAGTTCGCGGGCGATGGCGCATCCGATGACGCCGCCGCCGACGATCGCGACGTCGTACAGGCGATCCTGCATGGTCCCTCCAGGCTCCGGGCCGGCGATATTGTAGGGGTTTGACGCGATGCGTCAATGTCCCATCCGGCGGCAACACGGGGATTTGACGGTGCGCCGTGCCGCGTCGTACCCTTCGCGCATGCAGCGGCGCGGCTCGTACGCAGTCCTGTTCGACCTCGACGGAACGCTGGTCCAGTCCGAGGATCTGTACCGCCGGGGCACGCAGGCCCTGCTGGACACCGTCGGCCGATCCATGGACGAACTGACCCCGCAGGAACGCAGCCTCATCCCGGGCCGCTCCGCCCTGCAGAACATCCGCTTCTACTGCCAGCGGTTCGGCATGCCCGGCCCCGCCGAGGAACTGGTCGAGCGGCGCATGGACCAGGTGTGCCGGATGGTCGAGGAGGAGGGGGTCATGCTGATCCCCGGCGCGCGCGAAATCCTGGAAAGCCTGCGGCTGGCCGACCTGCCGGTGGCGCTGGCGTCGTCGTCGCCCGCCCGCTACGTGCGGCGCGTGCTGGAGGTGACGGCGCTGGCCGAGTTCTTCGACGCGGTCAAGACCGGCGACGACGTGACGCGCTTCAAGCCCGACCCGGAAATCTTCCTGATGGCCGCGCAGGCGCTGGGCATCCCGCCCGCGCGCTGCCTGGTCGTCGAGGACGCGCACTCGGGCATCCAGGCCGGCAAGGCCGCGGGCATGAAGGTCCTGGCCATCGACAGCGAACAGACGCTCCCCGAGCAGGCCGCCCTGGCCGACCGGCGCGTCCCCGACTTCTGCGGGCTGGTGGCCCGCGACCTGGTCGCGATGATCCACGGCGTCCCGGCTCCGTAGGCGATCGACGCACCCCTGGGAGGCTGCATGTCCGGTCCGGATCGCATGGCGCGAAGGGACCTGCCCCGCACCCTCGGCATGCTGACCGCGACCGCGCTGGTGGTCGGGTCCGTGGTCGGGTCGGGGATCTTCAAGAAGGCCGCGCCGATGGCGGCCGAACTGCCGTCGCCGTCGCTGGTGCTGCTGCTGTGGGTCGCGGCGGCGGTGGTGTCCTTCCTGGGGGCGCTGTGCGCGGCGGAACTGGCGGCGACGTTCCCGGACGCGGGCGGCCTGTACGCCCACCTGCGCCGCGCGTTCGGGCCGTTCACGGGCTTCCTGTACGGCTGGTCGGTGCTGTCGGTGATCCAGACCGGCACGCTGGCCTCGATCGCCTACATCTTCGCGGAGTACCTGCGGGTCTTCGGGGGCTGGGGGGACCCGTCGCCGCAGATGGCGTCCTGGGGCGGCACGCTGTTCGGGGTCATCGACTTCTTCCCGTTCCGGGAACTGGGCACCAAGGCCGTCGCGGTGGCGTGCCTGCTGGTCGTGACGGTCCTGAACGTGCTGGGGGTGCGGCTGGGGGCGCGGGTGCAGGACGCGTTCCTGTGGATCAAGCTGGGGATCCTGGCCGCGATCGTGGTCGTGGGCGTGGTCGGGGCCCGGTCGCTGCTGGCGCCGTTCGAGGGGCCGATCGTGCCGCCGTCGCTGGACCCGTCGGCGGTCGGCTGGGGGCCGCTGGCCGCCGCGCTGACGCTGGGTCTGTCGGGCGTGTTCTGGGCGTACGACGGCTGGATCAACGTGACCTACGTCGGCACCGAGATGCGCAATCCCTCGCGCGACTTCCCGCGGGCGCTGGCGATCGGCATGCTGCTGGTGACCGTCGGCTACCTGGGCGTCAACGCGGCGTACTTCGCGCTGCTGCCGGTGGAACAGGTCGCGTCGTCGTCGCTGGTGGCGTCCGACGCGGTATCGCAGGTGCTGCCGTACGGGGCGGGGCTGGTGGCGATCGCGGTGATCCTGTCCACCTTCGGCGCGCTGAACGGCACGGCGCTGGTGTCGGCGCGCGTCTACTGGGCGATGTCGCGCGACGACCTGCTGTGGCGCGGGATCGACGCGGTGCACGCCCGCCGCCAGACGCCGCACGTGTCGCTGTGGATCCAGTTCGCGTGGTCGTCGCTGCTGGTCTTTTCCGGCACCTTCGACCAGATCACGGACATGCTGATCTTCGTGTCGTGGGCGTTCTACGGGCTGCTGGCGCTGGCGGTGGTGGTGGCGCGGATCCGTTTCCCGGACGCGCCGCGGCCCTACCGGGTGCCGGGATACCCGTGGGTGCCGCTGGCCTTCGCGGCGTTCTCGCTGGTGTTCGTAGTGATGTCGATCGTGAACAACACCCGCAACGCCCTGGTGGGCACGGTGCTGGTGGCGATCGGCGTGCCGTTCTACCTCTACTTCCGGAAAAGAGGGACAGCCTCCTATTTCCAGGGGCAATGATGCAGGAAAGACCTGGCGTTGCGGCGGCAGGCCGGGCGGCTGGAGTGCCGCGGGAAAATCGAGGCTGGCACGCATTTTGGCACGCATTTCTGGCACGCGGGATCCTGCCGGTGCTGCTGGCGGTCGCGTGCGGGGGGGGCTCGACGCCGGCGGCGGACCTGGCGTCCGATGCCGACGCGGCGACCCGCGACGCCGATGCCGTTGCCCCCGACGCCGACACCTTCGTGGCGCGCCCGAACCCGAAGAACGTGTCGATGTTCGACGAAGAGAGGGTGGTCGCGTTCGCGCTGGCCTTCCCGGAGGGCGAGTGGGACCGGTTCCAGGCGTTCCGCGCGACGGGCACCAAGGAGTACGTGCACTGCGCCTTCACGTTCGAAGGCCAGACCTTCGCGGACGCCGCCTGCCGGTCCAAGTCGAACCCCGACTACTGGGCCGAGGAGAAGAAGCCGCAGTTCGTCGTGCGGTTCAACCACTGGGACAAGACCGGGCGCTTCCGCGGCCTGCGGGCGCTGAACCTGGAGGCCAACCCGTTCCACTCGGCGCCGATCCGGGATCGCCTGGGCCTGTGGCTGTTCCGCGAGGCGGGCCTTCCCGCGTCCCGGGCGAACCACGCGACGGTGACCGTCGACGGCCAGCCGTTCGGCCTCTACATCAACATCGAGGTGGTCGACCGCGAGTTCCTGGAGGACCACTTCCCGGACCCCTCCGGCAACCTGTACGAGAACGGGTCGGAACTGATCACCAACGAGTCGACGCCCGACCTGTCGCGCCTGTGGGACCTGGAGGAACTCGTCGACGACGAGCCGGACACGGGCGATCACGCCGCGTTCTTCGCCGCGCTGCCCGGCCTGATGGACGTGCCCCAGGTCCTGCGCGAGATGGCCGCCGAGGCCGTCCTGCCCACCGGCGACAACTTCACGAACGGCGGCACGAACTACCTGCTGTACGACCACCCCGGTCGCGGGTTCCTGGTGATCCCGTGGGACCTGGACGACATCCTGTGCGAGTACGCCGACCCGGAATCCAATCCCTTCGAGTACTGGGGCCACCCGGAACTGGAACTGCCGCCCAGCAAGCTGCGCGTGCTGATCAACGCGAACCCCGCCTGGAAGGCCGCGTACGTGGCGCACCTGAAGGCCTTCCGGGACGACCTGCTGCCCCGCCTGCAGTCCCGCGTCGCGACCGTCTGCGACCAGGTGCGCCCGTACGTCGAGGCCGACCCGTACAAGGCGTCCTCCGACATGGAGGACTTCGACGCCGACTGCGAGGAGGCCGCGGACCGAGTGCGGCAGCGGAAGGCGTACCTGGAGTCGGAAGGGGTGCTGCCTTGAAGGTCCGAAGGGGCGTTCGCGAGGTCGGGGCCTGGTGGGTCGATGCCTACTGGGCCGGGGCGTCGCCGAACGGGACGGCCTTCGCCTGCCAGTCGCCGGCGATCAGGTAGCCGTTGTTCGACCCGCTTTCGTTGTAGTCGCACTGCAGCGGCACGCCCAGGTCGTTCACGAAGCCGCCGAAGTTGACCCACAGGCCCTTGGCGCAGTTCGCGGCGCAGTAGGACGCCTTGCAGGGCTCGTTCCCGCCGCTGGGGTCCTTCTGGATCTTCCACAGCGAGTAGTCCGGCGCCGGGCCGAACGAGCAGATCTCGCAGGCGGCGGTCCGGGCGATGCAGCCCCGCAGCGTGCCGGTATCGATGGCCGTGCAGGTGTCGTTGAAGCGGCCGGTGGCCAGCAGCTTGTCCATCGGGATGGTGTCCGCGTCGAAGCCCATCGCCTGGGACCCGGCCGAGCAGATCAGGCCGTGGTCCATCGGGCCCGGGTGGAACTTCAGGCTGGCGTCGCCCACGGAGGTGAAGGTGCAGTCGGCGTTCACCTCGATCGTGAACTGGCTGTAGGCGCCCTCCAGGAAGTAGTACTCGACGGGCGTCTTCTTGCCGCCCACCTCGATCACCTGGTCCACCGTGGAGGCGACGCCGGCCGTCAGTTCGTGCCAGGCCGACCCGACCGAGACCGTGATCCGCTTCTTCGCGCCGACGCCGGTGAGGTCCTCGACCGCGTCGATGCGCAGCACGATGTTCAGCCGGCTGTCGTCGATGTCCGGCGCCCAGATCGCGTTCAGGAACTCCGGCAGGCCCAGCGGCTCGGACGGTTCCTTGACGTCCAGCTTCGAGAACCGCATGGCGATGCCGGGCTGCAGGCACGGCAGGCAGGCGCCCGTCGTCGTCACTTCCTCGCCGCCGGTCTCGGTCTGGACGACCTCGATGCCCGGATCCGTCACCGTCACGTCCTGGCCCTCGTCCGTCTGGTCGTCGCCGTCCGACGGACACCCCATCGCCAGCGCGGCCACCATCGCCGCCGCCACGCCGACCCAACGCCCCTGGATGCGCATTCGAACCTCCTGATTGGAACCCCGTGAACGGGAACGGTAGTGGAAAACCTTCCGGGATGATAGTCCATTCGCCGACCTGTCCACAACCGGGCGTTTGACGCGCGAACGGTCGATCCGGCGAACGACCCCGCCGTTGCCGGGTCGGCGGCCCCTGAGGTACCCTAGCGGGGACCGGTTTCCAGCGGCGGGTTGCGGGAGGTTCGACATGCGAAGCGTGCGGACGGTGCTGGTCCTCCTTTCCATCCTGGGCGTGACGGGCGTGGCGGCCGCGGCACGGGCCGAGGGGGTCGTCTCGCTGAAGGACCCGTCGGGCGACGACAACGGCCCGGGGTCCTACGTGTACCCGACGGATGCCGTGTACGCGGCGGGGGCCTTCGACATCACGGCCTTCGACGTCGAGGTGAAGGGCAGCGACGTGACCTTCAAGGTGACGGTGCGGTCGAAGATCGACGACCCGTGGGACTCGAAGTCCTGGCCGGGCGGCGGCAACGGCTTCTCGCTGCAGTTCGCGCAGGTCTATATCGACACGGATCACAAGGAGGGCAGCGGCTTCCGGGACGCGCTGCCGGGGCTGAACGTGCGGTTCCGGCCCGAGTCGGCGTACGAGAAGGTCGTGCTGCTGAGCCCGCAGAACCGCCCGCGGCTGCAGTCCGAGGTGGCCGCGAAGGCCGGCGCTCTGAAGGGCGCGGTGGTGATCCCGAAGTCCACCCGGGTGCAGGGCAAGTCGATCGTGGCGACGGTGGACGCGAAGGACCTGGGCGGCGTCCCCGCGAAGGGCTGGGGCTACGCGGTGCTGATGCAGTCCAACGAGGGCTTCCCGGCGTCCACGGACCTGCTGTCCCGCAAGGTGAACGAGCTGGCCGGCCAGCACCGCTTCGGCGGCGGGTCCGACTGGGAGTGCGACCCGCACGTGATCGACCTGGTCGCGGCCCCCGGCAAGGGCGGCGCGGACGAGGCGAAGGCCCAGCACGACCAGCTGGCCTACAAGTGCGACGCGAACAACCCGGACGCGACCCCGAAGGTCGAACTGCCGATGGTGTACCCGTAGCCGCGGAGGGCCCATGAGACGCGGGATCGTGGCCCTGGCCGTGGCCCTGGTGACGTCTGCCGCGGCGGTGCCGGCGCGCGCGGACCTGCTGAACTTCGACCTGGCGGGCCGGCTGTACACCAAGTACCTGTACCGCAACAACGACAGCCAGGGCCTGGTGTCGTACGGCAACCCCTTCTGGACCGACAACATCAGCGGCGACAACGGCGTCGGCACCGAGTTCGAACTGAAGGTGTTCGGGAAGGTGTCGAAGTACGTGCAGGCCTACGCGCGCCTGCAGAGCCGGTTCGGCGAGCTGTGGCAGGACTGGTGGGAGAACGGCGACTACAACGCGTCCGGCACGAACACCTCGGGCGAGTCCGAGGGCATGAACCATGCGTCCTACATCAAGCTGCGCGGCACGTGGGTGCGCCTGCAGGTGCCGACGCCGTCCTGGTGGACGCACACGCTGACCTGGGGCTCGTCGGACCTGGGCATGTTCAACGCCTGGACCGTCGGCAAGGTGCGCTACATCGACCGGGACAACGGCAAGGGCATCTTCATCAACGGCAACGTCAAGCAGGGCTTCTTCACGTACGACCTGGCGATGATCGCGATGCCGAAACTGTGGGTCGGGCCGTGGTGGTCCACCGGCATCGGCGACCCGAACCTGTCGAACCCGTTCTGGAGCCAGGACTGGGCCTACGGCGCGAAGCTGAACGTCGCGCCGGACTGGGGCGCCTTCACGCTGATCAGCATCCTGACCAACGACGTGGAGGTGGACCGGACGGACCCGGACGCGGTGGGGTCCACCTACTCGACGTGCAAGGACGACCTGGGCAACCCGATCGTGGGCTGCAGCAAGGACAACGCCGTCGACACGTTCTCGCGCTTCTGGAACTCGGTGACCACGCTGGAGGCGCAGATCGACCCGCTGGACTGGCTGTCGCTGAACACGTTCATCGGGCTGTCGGTGCAGGGCCTGGACGACCGGCTGACGGCCAACGGGGTGGAGCAGAACCAGGGCGTGTCGCCGGTCGTGTTCCGCAGCACGTACAAGGACTTCTACAAGAACGCGGACGGGTTCGCGTTCCGGCAGCGGTTCGACTTCACGACGCCGGTGGGACTGGGAGTCAAGATCGAGTACTTCAACATCGGCCAGGAGTTCAACGCGATCTTCGGCGCCCGGCGCGAGGCCGACGTGCTGCTGACCGAGGGCTTCATCGAGGGCGGCCAGTTGCCGACGCTGAACCTGGCCAACGAGTTCATCGACTTCGACGAGGCGTTCGTCGAGTCGTGCATCGGCTGGCACGGCGCGACGATCCAGCCGACGTACAACGTGTCGTTCCCGCACGGGACCTTCGAGGTGGCCGCCGAGGGGACGCTGTTCTCGTACAACCAGAACCGGCAGAACCGGGACGTGGACAAGGTGTACCCGGACTTCCTGCACAGCGACGGGTTCACCGACACCGACCTGTACGACTACGCCAACACGACGGACCGCGGGCGCGACCCGCGCAGCGTGTATCGGCGCAACCAGGACCGGCTGTCGGCCATCGGCGTGCTGAACCTGAAGTCCACGCTGGACTTCTACAAGGGCATCGACCTGGGCCTGAAGGGCAAGTTCATCTGGGACCGCGACTGGCGCAGCCACCTGACCGTGGACGACGACTACCTGGGGAAGATCGTGCAGGTGCGGGCGCGGCTGGGCGTCGGGCTGGCGGACGGGCTGCAGGGCGAACTGGGCGTGCAGAAGGACTGGTGGTTCGAGAACGGCCGCAAGGGCACGCTGGTCACGTCCGAGGACGGGAAGCGGTTGGTGTCGGTCACCGGATACAACGACGACGAAACGCAGAAACTGAAGGTCTTCTTCGGGCTGTCCTACGAGTACGAGGGGCTGAAGCTGCGGTACCGGTTCGAGTTCCTGGACAAGGACCAGTACCGCGAGCCGGCGGATCGCAACCAGCACTGGCTGGTCTTCCGATCGAAGGCGTCGCTGGAGGTGAACTGGTGAGGCAGCATCGTCCGGCCCCGTTTGTGCGTGCTGTAGGGCGGGGGCCCTGTCCCCCGCCTCCCTTTGCGTTCTGCCTGGTACTGTTGGCTTTCTCGGCCACCGCCTGCCTGGACGGCCAGTTCGTGAACCTGGGCATGAAGGACCGCAGCCGGGAACTGCCGGACGCGGCGGACAACCTGGTGGCCGGGGTGATCGAGGGGGCTCCGGCCGGGGCGTCGATCGCGGTTTTCTCGGGCGGGGACGCGCTGGAGGGCGTGACGGCGACCTTCCCGGGGGACGGGGGGTTCCGCCTGGCGTTCCCGGGCAATACCGAGTTCGCGGGGCTGCGGGTCGAGGCGCGCTGGCCGGCTGCGGGGACGGCCCCGGGCGGGCAAACGTTCGGCGTGGTGCCGGTGCTGGCGAAGCAGCGGTCGGTCATGTGCAACCCGCGGCTCCTGGCGTGCCTGGGCGACCCGGAGGGGCTGTGCCCGGAGGACTTCCAGGCGACGCCGCCGGAGTGCCGGTCGGGCGGCGGGCCGGCCGTGATGCCCGCGCTGGGCCCGGAATCGACGGCGTACACGCTGGTGCTGCTGGGCAAGGGGTTTGCGAAGGGCACGACGCTGGCCTCGGCGTCCTGCGTGCTGCCGGACCAGGTGGCCGAGTTGCAGGCGCTGCGGGCCGGGAACGACCCGGCGGTGGTCGCGTTCGTGGAACTGGTGGACGGCTGGCTGCAGTTCGCGGGCCGGGACGGCCGGTACCCGTTCGCGGGCGAACTGCCGTCCGGGGCGACGGCCCGGGACCTGGTGGACGGCGCCTTCCTGGATGCCTTCGCGGCCCAGTTGCCCAAGCCGCAGGTGGGGTGCGGCGGGGCGGCGCCCTCGGACCCGGCGACGCCCGGCGACCAGTTGTGCGCGTTCACGTCGGCGCTGAACGCGGCGGCGGACGCGGTGCAGGTGACGGCCCGGTACGCGACGGACCGGACGCGGGTGGTGTTCCTGGCGGACTTCCGGGCCGGGGCGCGCGACGGCAACTGCGCGGCCGTGGACCGGTTCAAGTGGGCGACCGACCTGCCGGGCAAGAAGGTGTTCCTGGCGGCGGGCATCCACAAGACGACGCCGGTCTGCGGAACGGACGTCACCACCGGGTGCATCGCGAAGGCGCAGGTGGACGCGGCCAACGAGGTGCTGGGCAACTGGGTGCCCAACCTGCGCGAGATGAGCGACGACGGCACGAAGGGCGACGCCGTCAGCGGCGACGGGATCTGGACGTTCGTGGCGGACCTGCCCTTGCTGCCGGTGGACGACGCGCTGCGCCAGGCGGGCGTGCGGGTGGGCTACAAGTACACGTACGGGTTCCCGGGCCAGGGCTGGACGGACGCCGAGGAGTGGCCGGGCAACCAGCGGCTGCTGGAACTGGTGGACGTGAACGGCGACGGGCTGGTGGCGCGGCTGGACGTCTTCGGCGACGAGGCGTCGAACAAGGACAAGGCGAACCAGTTGCTGCCGGCCAACGGCGGCTGCGGCGGCCTGAACCTGTGGGAGTCCGACGGGCCGGGCACGTGCGCGAAGTACCTGCACGACACGCGGGAGAGGAAGGTGGACCTGGACGGCGACGCCCAGTGCCTGCCCGACGCGTGGCCGTCGGCGGGGGCGGTCTCCCCCATCACGCTGGACTGCGAGTAGGCTGCTGTACCCGGTACAGGTCGATCCGGCGGTCGGCGAACAGGTCGTTGCCCGAGGCCAGGCGCTTGTCGTCGGCCCGGCGAGGGTCGATCTCCACCACGTCGAAGGCGGGCCGGTCGGCGGGTCCCTCGGACAGCACCGCTCCGTCCGGCCCCACGATGCGGCTGCGCCCGATGAAGGCCGCGCGCTTCCCGCAGCGCCCCTCGGCGCCCACCCGGTCGCAGGTCACCGTGAAGACGCCGTTCTCCAGCGCGCGGGTGACCATCGCGTCGGGGCAGTTCGGCAGTACCAGGTTGGACGGGTGCGCGATGACCTGGGCGCCGGCCAGGGCCAGCGTGCGCGCCGACTCGGGGAAGCGCCAGTCGAAGCAGATCATCAGGCCGACGCGGGCGCCGGCCAGGTCGATCACGGGGAAGGGCAGGTCGCCGGGGGTCGCCCAGCACCGTTCGTCGCCGAAGACGTGGGCCTTGCGGTACAGGGCCTTCAGGCCGGTGGCGTCCAGGGCTGCCGCGGCGTTGAACAGGCGCCCGTCCGGGGCGCGCTCGGCCAGGCCCGCCACGAATGCACACCGCGCCTGGCGGGCCAGGGCGACCAGGCCCTGCACGGTCGGTCCGCCGGGGATCTCCTCGGCCAGGCCGGCCGCCTCGTCGCGGTCCCGGAACAGGTACCCCGTCGCGAACAGTTCGGGCAGCACCCAGAGGTCCGCGGCCCGTTCCGCCGCATGCGCCGCCCGGACCGCCGCCTCGACCGCGTCCAGGTTCGCCGCGGGCCGTCCCCACTCCGGTGCCGTCTGGATCCACCCGATCCGCATCGCCTTCCCCCCGGAAAAGAGGGCCAGCCTCCAGTTTCCCCGCCCCGTTTCCATGCAGATAGCCGACCTGCGGCACGCGGGAAGGCCGGAAACCCCCTGCAGAAAAATGGAGGCTGTCCCCATTTTTCGACATGGATCATAATCGGTTCCCATGGAAACTCCGCATGTCCAGCACGGGCCGTCGAGGCCCGTCCGCTTCGTCACGGCCACGTCCCTGTTCGACGGGCACGACGCCTCCATCCACGTGGTGCGGCGCTTGCTGCAGGACGAGGGCGTGGAGGTCGTCCACCTGGGCCACAACCGGTCGGTGGACGAGATCGTCGAGGCCGCCATCCAGGAGGACGCCGACGGCGTTTGCGTGTCGTCCTACCAGGGCGGCCACATGGAGTTCTTCACCTACCTGGTGCAACGCCTCCGGGCGCTGGGCGCCGGCAACGTGAAGGTCTTCGGCGGCGGCGGCGGGACGATCACCGACGAGGAGGCCGAGACGCTGCACGCAGCCGGCGTGGCGCGGGTCTACTCCGTCGCGGAGGGCAGCCGGCTGGGGCCGCGGGGGATGATCCGGGACCTGCTGCAGCGTTGCGGGGCGCCGCAATCGCCGGACGACGGGCCGCTGCCGGAGGGGTTGCCGCGGCGGGTTCCGCGGGACGTGGCCCGTACGCTGACCCGGGTCGAGACGCTGGCGGGCGAGGGTGACGGGGGACTGGCACGGCTGCGCGAGGCGCTGGAGGCCGCGATGCCGGCCCTGCGGCCGCCGATCGTCGGCATCACGGGGACGGGCGGCGCGGGCAAGTCCTCGCTGGAGGACGAACTGATCCGGCGGTTCCTGGACCGCTTCCCCGACCGGTCGGTGGCGCTGCTGGCGGTGGACCCGACGCGGCGCCGCACCGGGGGCGCGCTGCTGGGCGACCGCATCCGGCTGAACGCCGCCCGGGGGCCGCGGGCCTTCGTGCGGTCCGTGGCGACCCGCCGGGCGCACCTGGCGACGGCCGGCGCGGTGCCCGACCTGCTGCGGGTGCTGCGCGTGGCCGGGTTCGACCTGGTCCTGCTGGAGACCGCGGGCATCGGGCAGGGCGACAGCGAGGTCGTGGACCTGTGCGACCTGTCGATGTACGTGATGACCCCGGAGTTCGGCGCGCCGACCCAGCTGGAAAAGATCGACATGCTGGACTTCGCCGACCTGGTCGTGCTGAACAAGTCCGACCGGCGCGGCGCGGCCGACGCGCTGCGCGACGTGCGCAAGCAGTACCGGCGCAACCGGCAGGTCTTCGACGGGCCGGACGAGGCGCTGCCGGTGTTCTCGACGCGGGCCAGCCGGTTCGCGGACGACGGGGTGGACCGGCTGTTCGAGGCGCTGTGCGGGCTGCTGTCCGCGAGGACCGGCCGCGACTGGAACCCGGGCTCGATGCCGCACCGGGCGGCCGAGGTGCCCGTCGTGGTGCCCCCGAACCGCGAGCGCTACCTGGCCGAGATCGCCGACGCTTGCCGCGGGTGGCGGAGGACCGTCGAGGCGCAGGCGGCGGTCGCGGACGAGGCCGACGGGCTGGCCCGGGCGATCCGGGCGCTGGAGACCGGGGCGGGGGCGACCGGCGACGGGCAGGACGGTCGTGCCGCGGCACTGCGCGAACTGCGGACCCGGTACGCCGACGCCGTCGCGAGGCTGGACCCGGGGTTCCGGGAGGGCCTGGACGGCTGGGAGGCCGATGCCTCGTCGTATGCCGGTGACGAGTACGCCTACCGGGTCCGCGGGAAGGAGATCCGCGTCCCGGCGTCCTGCAGGACGCTGTCCGGCACGCGCGTCCCGAAGGTGACCCTGCCGGCCACCCGCGACTGGGGCGATCGCGTCCGGTTCCTGGGCACCGAGAACGTGCCCGGCCGCTTCCCCTTCACGGCCGGCGCCTTCCCGTTCAAGCGCACCGCCGAGGACCCCACCCGCATGTTCGCCGGCGAGGGCACCGCGGAACGGACGAACCGCCGCTTCCACTACCTCAGCCGCGGCCGGCCCGCCGTGCGCCTGTCCACCGCCTTCGACTCGCCGACGCTGTACGGCGAGGACCCCGATCCCCGGCCCGACGTGTACGGCAAGGTCGGCAACTCCGGCGTCAGCATCTGCACGCTGGACGACATGAAGCGCCTTTACTCGGGCTTCGACCTGTGCGCGCCGACGACCTCTGTGTCGATGACGATCAACGGCCCGGCCCCCATCGCGCTGGCCTTCTTCTTCCACACCGCGATCGACCAGGCCGTGGAACGCCACCTGCGCGCGCAGGGACGCCTGGACGAGGCGGTCGCCGCGGCCCGTGCCCTCCTGCCCGGCCCGGTGCCCGCCTACCGCGGCGAACTGCCCGAGGGGCACGACGGGACCGGCCTGGCGCTGCTGGGGCTGTCCGGCGCTAACCTGCTGCCGGCCGAGGAGTACGCCCGCATCCGGGCCGACGTGCTGCACAACGTCCGCGGCACCGTGCAGGCCGACATCCTGAAGGAGGACCAGGCCCAGAACACCTGCATCTTCTCGACCGACTTCGCCCTGAAACTGATGGGCGACGTGCAGGCCTGCTTCTGCCGCGAGGGCGTGCGCAACTTCTACTCGGTCAGCATCAGCGGCTACCACATCGCCGAGGCGGGCGCGAACCCGATCACCCAACTGGCCTTCACGCTGGCCAACGGTTTCACCTACGTCGAGTACTACCGGTCGCGCGGGCTGGCGCTGGACGACTTCGCGCCGAACCTGTCCTTCTTCTTCAGCAATGGCATGGACGCCGAGTACGCGGTGATCGGTCGGGTCGCGCGCCGCATCTGGGCGGTCGCGATGCGGGACGTGTACGGGGCCGGCGAGCGCGCCCAGCAGTTGAAGTACCACATCCAGACGTCGGGCCGGTCGCTGCACGCGCAGGAGGTCGAGTTCAACGACATCCGGACCACGCTGCAGGCGCTGTACGCCTTCTTCGACAACTGCCAGAGCCTGCACACGAACGCCTACGACGAGGCGGTCACCACGCCAACCGAGGAGTCGGTGCGCCGCGCGCTGGCCATCCAGTTGATCCTGCAGAAGGAGTTCGGGCTGTCGGCCAGCGAGAACCCCTGGCAGGGGTCGAACGTGCTGGAACTGCTGACCGACCGGGTCGAGGAGGCGGTGCTGGCCGAGTTCGAGAGCCTGTCCGAGCGCGGCGGCGTGCTGGGCGCGATGGAGACGCGGTACCAGCGCGGCCGCATCCAGGACGAGAGCCTGTACTACGAGACACTGAAGCACGGCGGCGAACTGCCGCTCGTGGGCGTGAACACCTTCCTGGACCCGCGGCAGGCATCGCGGGTCGGGGCCGTGCCGGAACTGATCCGGTCCAGCGAGGAGGAACGGATCGCGCAAGTCGAGCAGGTGCGCGAGTTCCAGGCACGGCACGGGGATGCGACGCACGGGGCGCTGGCACGGCTGCGGGACGAGGCCGTGTCGGGGGGCAACGTGTTCGATGCGATCCTGCAGGCGGCCACCTGCTGCACGCTGGGTCAGGTGACCCGGGCCTTGTACAACGTGGGCGGCGAGTACCGCCGGAACTTGTAGGGCGGGGGCCCCGTCCCCCGCCATCGTACGGGTGGGGCCCCGTCCCCCGCCATCGTACGGGTGGGGCCCCGTCCCCCGCCACCAGGAGGTCCCATGGAATCCTTCGGCCAATACCTGCTGGACGTGCTGGTGCGGACGCTGCTGCAACTGCTGCTGCTGGCGGGCCCCCCGCTGCTGCTGGGCCTGGCGATGCACGCGCTGGCGGGCTTCGTCGAGTCGCGCACCGTCGCGCTGGTGGGGCGGCGCGTGTACCTGGCGCTGTTCGGCTGGCTGGGCACGGCCGTGCACGAGACCGGCCACGCGATGTTCTGCCCGCTGTTCGGGCACCGCGTCACCGCCTTCCGCCCCTTCTCGCCCGACCCGCGGACCGGCGTGCTGGGCTACGTCGAGCACGAGTGGAACCGGCGCAGCGTCTGGGGTCACCTGGGGAACTTCTTCATCGGCGTCGGGCCGGTAATCCTGGGCACGCTGCTGCTGTACATCGCGTCGCTGGTGCTGCTGGGGACCGATGCGCTGGGCCGGGTGCCGCAGGTCAGCGTGGGCGAGGGCTCCCAGGCGTCATTCGCGACCGTGTGGAGCCTGGTCGCCTCGACGCTGGGCAACGTCATGGCCGCGCTGGCCGGCGTCTTCCGGCTGGACAACCTCGGGCGCTGGCAGTTCTGGGTGTTCCTGTACCTCGCCTTCGCCATCGGCACGGCCATCCGGCTGTCCCCGGCGGACCTGAAGGGGGCGGCGTCGGGCTTCCTGGTGGTGGTCGCGGCCCTGCTGCTGTTCAACCTCGTCACCGCGTGGATCGCGAACCTGGCCGACCCGCTGCTGCGCGTGCTGGCGCCGATCTCGGGCGTCTTCCTGGGCGTGATGGCCTTCTCGCTGACCTTCTCGCTGGTGTTCGCCCTGCCGGTCTGGGGGCTGTCGAAACTGGCGCGGCGCTGATCCTCGCCGGTGCATGCCGGATCCGGCACAGGCTGCCGGATTCGGGCTTGCACGGGAGCCCCGCGAGGATATCATCGACGCATGACGAACCCCGACGCGGACCCGGACGGCGTCCCGGGCCCATTCCACCTGCCCCAGGCCATCCGGCGATGTCGCCGTTGCACCCTCCCCGTCGACCCGGCGATCGTCGGGAGGCACGTGATCGTCGACCGGGACGGGACGTGCAACTTCTGCCGCGCCCACGACCGCCGCTTCGGCCGCGCCGCCGCCCCGCCGTCCTCGAAGAAACGGCTGGACCGGGAGATCGAGCGGGCCATGCGGCTGGCCCGCAAGCGCAGGTACGACGCCCTGGTCCCGATCAGCGGCGGCAAGGACAGCCTGACGGTGCTGCACTACCTGCGCACCAACTATCCCGACCTGCGCATCCTGGCCGTCACCTGCCACAACGGCTTCCACTCCGAGGTCGCGATGGAGGCGTGCGTGTCGATCGCGCGGCAACTGGGGGTCGAGCACCGCGTCTGGCGACCGCCGCACATGATCGACCTGGCCCGGCTGTTCCTGCAGCGGACCGGGCACTTCTGCGCCCCGTGCGAAGTGGACATGATGAACATGGGGCACCGGCTGACGCTGGCGGAGGGCATTCCGATCGCGGTCCTGGGCACCTCCCGCCGCTACGATGGCGCCCAGCCCGAGGTCGCGAACCCCTGGTCGCCCCCCTTCTTCGAGGCGGTGCTCCGGGGGGTGCCCGGCGCCGAGGAACTGCGTCGCGACGTGTGCGACCCCGGGCTGATGGTCCGCGCCGGCTGGCGGAACCTCACCGGCCGGCTGGGCATGCTGCTGCTGCCGGACTTCATCGACTGGAACGCCCAGGAGAACCGCGAGACCCTGGCCTCGCGATACGGGATCGTGATCGGCGGGGAGCACTCCGACTGCCTGGGGGCGCCGGTCGCGGACTGGCTGTACAAGCGGCGCTGCGGATACGGGCAGAAGGCGGCGGGCCTGGCGGCGTCGGTGCGGAACGGCCTCCTCCCGCGGTCCGAGGCCCTGGCCCGGCTGGCGGCGCAGGACGAGTTCGGCCAGCGCTTTCCGGAGGAGGCGGCGAGGGAGTTCCTGCAACGGATCGGCATGACCGCCGACGAGGTGGTCGCCTGCTCGTCGATTCGCCCCGATGCCTACTTCAATGCATCCTTCCGGGTGTTCGGGTGGATCCGGAAGCGGCTGGGCCTGTCGGTCGCCTGATTTTCATCCGGCTGCGCGGGGAAGGGGGAATGGCCGCTTCGGGCGACATGGCGATCGGCGGCTTCCTGCCGCTGCTGCTCACGCTGGACGTGGGCGCGGGCGGCGGCGCGGCGGTGCGCTCCTCGGTGGCGCTGTCGCTGGGGATCGGACTGGCGTCCCTGGCGGTGATCGCCGTCGCCGTGGTGCTGGGCGTCCGCGCCGTGCTACGGGGGCCGGCGGCCCGGGCGGCGCTGGCCATCCTGTCCGCCGCGCTGGTCCTGCACGTCGTGCTGGCGTTTGCCGCCCCGTACGGGACGGGCGACGAGATCGTCAACTTCTCCAGCGCGCTGACCGCCGCCTTCGCGAACCTGGACCTGGTCATCTACCCGCACCCCGCGCTGTACTTCGACCTCGGCGCGGGCTGCCTGGGGGTGGCGGCCGGTGCCGTCGCGCTGCTGCAGGGCCTGCCCCTGGACGAGGCGGCCCTGCGGGTCGCCGCGCTGCACTCCACGGACGTGCTGATCGCGTGCAGGTGCGTGTCGGCGCTGGCCTGGACCGGCGTACTGGCCGTGGTCCACGCCTCGACCGTCGCGCTGGGAGGGCGTGCCTGGGCGGGCCTGCTGGCGATGCTGCTGGTGCTCTCGGCGGACCTGCTGTACACCCCCTCCTTCTCGCCGTACCCGCTGGGCGTCCTGCTGGCCAGCCTGGCCGTGCACCACGTCGCGTTCGCCCGGCCGGACCGTCCCGTCGATCCCCCCTGGGCCGCGCTGGCGGGCCTGCTGTTCGGGCTGGGCCTGGCCTGCCACTACCTCGTGCTGCTGTTCACGCCGGTGGCGCTGGCGCCGCTGTTCGGCCGGGAGTGGCGGCGGCCCGTGATCTCGGTCGCCGCGTTCGCCGGCATCCTGCTGCTGGCCTTCGTTGCGGCGAATCCCCGGCTGTTCCTGAGCCTCCCGGACTACCTGGCCTTCTGGGGCTACCGGGTCTCCGAGGTGTCCACCTTCGACGTCCAGAACGTGCACGACTCTTCCCCGGGCACCGCGCTGGGAGGGTGGTTCTACCTGGCGATGCTGGCGGGGCGGGTGCTGGGGCCGCTGTTCCTGCTGGGCGGGGGCCTGGCGGCGGCGCGCTGGATCCGGACGCGCGACTCGCGGCTCCCCACGGCGCTGCTGCTGGCCGCCTGGCTGCTGGCGGTGTTCTCGGCGGCGGCGACCAAGTACTACCAGTACCTGCTGTTCCTGGTGCCGCCGCTGGCCGTCGTGGCGGCGATCGGGCTGTCCGAACTGGCCGGATGGCCGGCGTCGCGTCGCCTGGGGCGGTCGATCGTGGCCCTGGCCTTGCTGGCCGGCCTGTGGGATGCCGCCTGGCCCGCGGCCCTCGCGATCGCCTCGCTGCCGGGCCGCCGGCCGCTGGTGTCCGCGTCGCCCGAGTCCGTCTTCCTGCGCGAGGTCCGGGACCTGCCTTCCGGCGACCGCGTCGGGGTCTCCAGCCCCACGCTGGCGCTGCCAAGGCTGGCCGCCACCGAGCGCCGCGTCCCGGCCGCCGTGTCGGACCGGCTGGGCGCGATCGTGTCCCAGGCGGCCGGCCGGCCCGTGTCCTGGGTGGACGTGCTGGCGGACGGCAGCGCCCGCGGGCTGTCCGGCGTGGACTGGATGTACGTCTTCGACTGGGTCGGCCGCGACGCGACGGCCCGTCCCAGGACCCCGGCCGGGTGCGACCCGGTGCGCCAGGGCCGCGAGGGTGGCGTGGCCTTCTCGCTTTGCCGCGTCGCGCCGTCGGCGGGGCCCGCCGCCGTTTCCGCGCCCGGGACGGCCCCTGCGCCCGCTCCCGTCCCCGTGCCCGGAGGTGGATCGTGACCGCCGGATCGACACCGGGGCGCCGCGCGCTGCTGTTCGCCTTCCTGGCTGTGGTGGCCGGGGGGCTGGTGCTGGGGGGGCGCTGGGGCGGCGCGGTCCCGTACCTGACTCCCGACACCATCAACGACTACAAGTTCCTCCAGGACTGCTGCGTCTTCCACGGCATCGGCACGTCGGTCGGCACCATGGTGCACGGGGCCAACTGGCTGCACGTGAAGGCCCTGGCCGTGTGGGCCGGCGTGGGCGACGTGGCGCAGCACTGGACCCTGCACGCGCTGCTGGCCCTGGCGATGGGCGGCCTGGCGCTGGCGGGCGCGCGCGTCCGGGGCATCGGGACCGGCCTGCTGTCCGTGCTGGTGCTGCTGGCGATGATCCGGCTGTCCCAGGATTTCCGGCTGGACATGACCTACAACCACCGGCCGATGCCGCTGCTGGGCGTCCTGTTCCTGATGTCGTCGCTGCTGGCCGTCGAAACGGGGCGTCGCCGCTGGCTGGCCGTGGCGGGTATCGCCACCGCGGTCGCGACCAACGTGCACACGCAGGCGATCCTGCAGCTTCCGTCGCTGCTGTGGATCGCCTGGATGGTGGCGCCCGGGCGCCTGGTGTCGGTGTTCGTGGCGGGCCTGTCTTTCGGGGCGTTCGCCTTCCTGACGTCCCCCGGGTCCTGGATCCTGAACCTGTCGGCGCTCGGATCGGGGGGCGGGTTCAAGACCCCCTCGGCCGGGCTCTCCGCGAACGCCATCGTGATGCTGGCCGCGCTGGCCGCGACGGCCCTGGTCGTGCTGGCCCTCTCGCGGCTGCGGGATCCGGCTGCCGACCGGCAGGCCCGCGGGCACGTGCTGGTGGTGCTGGCCACGGTGCTGCCGCGGGTCGCCGCGTTCCTGGCCCTTGCGTCCATCGGCCGGGTGCCGGCGTCCGACAAGTACCTGATCGACGTGTTCCCGGCGATCGCGCTGGGCCTGGCCTGGGGCCTGTCCGAACTGGCGGCCCGGGCGTGGCGGGCGTCCGGACGCCCGCTGCCCGCATGGCCGGGGTTCGCCTGGCTGGCGCCGCTCGCGACGGCCGGCGTGATGGCGGCGCTGCCGCCGATGGGGCGGCTGGGACGGGCGCCCGACGGCTTCCCGGTGCCGACCCGGGACGACGTCGAGGCGCTGCACGACCACCTCGCCGGGGATCTGGGCTGGAACGCCGTGCACGCGCTGCGCGGGCTGCACGGGCCTCGCAACCTGGACCTGCTGGACGCGATGGTGGCCTATCACCCGGAGACCTGGGCGCCCTTCTCGCCCGCCGACGATTCCTCCGTGATGGTCTTCAAGGTGGACCGGTCGACCCTCCCCGACCCGCTGCCGCCGGGCTGGCGGGTGCTGCACCAGGAACGGGACGCGGCCCTGGTCGTCGTGCCGTCGGCCTCCTGGCTGGACTGGGGGCGCTTCGAGGTGTGCGAGGGCCCCTTGGGCGCGCCGGATGACGCGCTGGACTGCCGGCCGGGCGGGATCGCGGTGCGTGCCCCGTCGGGAAGGCGGGTGGAGGTCGTCGCCGAGGGCATGCCCCGGCCCGACGCGCGCCGCGAGGCCCGGCTGGTCCTGCGGGTCCCCGTGTCGGCCCCCGCGGCCCGCGGCCAGCACGTGATCTTCATGCCCCGGATCTTCGACCGGTGCGGCGGCCTGGTCACGCAGGTCCAGGGCGAGGGCCTGCGCCGGGACCCGGACGGTCGCCGCGCCTTCCTCGCGGCCGCGGAGGGGGGCGGCATCGAGGGGCGCGTGACGCTGGAGTTCCGGATGGGGTCGCCGGAGTGCCACGGCTGGGCCTACTCGGGGTTCCCGCCCTTCGTCGTCGAGGCCCCGCCTGGTACCGCCGCCGACGTCTCGGCCCTGCTGGACGCGCAGGAGGCGGTGGTGTCCCGCCTGAGGGAGGAGGATTCGCCATGAACGCTTCCCCGCGGCGTTCCGGTCCGCCAGCCGGGTCCATGGTGCGGGCGCTGGCGACCCTGGGCCTGATGGCGTGCCTCGCGGTGCCGGTCCCGTCCGCCGCCCAGCCCGCCTCCGTCCACCTGTCCCCGGCCGCGGGTGATCGGCTGCGCATCCTGGCCGGGTCCGACGAGTTCGCGGCCCGGCTGCCTGCCGGCACGGGCCTGTCCTCCCTGTCCATCGAGGACGCGCGCGTGGTGCTGGTGCTGGCGGCGTCCGACGGCGCCACGGTCCGCCTGCTGCTGCAGCGCCCCGCGACGCCCGGCACCGTCCCGGGCGCGTGGTTCGCCGCCTCCGTCCAGCCCGAGGGCCTTCCCGCCGACGTGGCCGGCGCCCTGCTGCGCCTGGGGGCCTTCCTGGATACCGGCCTGCCCGACGACCCCTGGATGCGCGAGGCCTCCGTTTCCGCCTTCCGGCCGCCCGTGCAGGCGACGTCCGCGGCCCCGTCCTGGAAGAAGACCGTCGCGCTGACCCTGGCCGCCCTGCAGTGCCTGGGCCTGGTCGTCGTCGTCGCGGTCCTGGTGTGGCGGTTCACGGCGCCGGTCCAGGGACCGGATCGACCCCCGTCGCGCTGACTCCCGTCCCTATGCCGGCGTCTCCCGCAGGACCAGGTACGGCCCCACGGCCAGGGCGTCCAGGTTCGACTTGCGGAAGGCCAGCACCGCATCGCGCGGCGTGCAGACGATCGGCTCCTCGTGCATGTTGAACGAGGTGTTGATCACGGACGGCAGGCCCGTCAGGTCCTTGTATACCTTCAGGATCCGTGCGAAGCCGGGGTTGGCGTCCGCGGTGATCCGCTGGGGCCGCGCCGTGTCGTCCACGTGCACCGCGCCCGGGCATTCCTTGCGCATCCTCGGCGTCACGTCGAAGGCGATCGTCATGAACTGCGACGCGTGCGTCGCCTTGTGCCCGCCCACCACGCACGCGTGGTAGTCCTCGTCCAGCATCGCGGGCGCGAACGGCATGAACGGGCTGCGCTTCAACTGCACGTTCAGCCAGTCGATCGTGGTCGGGTCCGTCGCCTGGAACAGGATGGACCGGTTGCCCAGCGCCCGCGGCCCGAACTCCATCCGGCCCGAGTGCCGCGCCACGACCTTGCCGGCCGCCAGCAACTTCCCCGTCTCGACCTCGATGTCCTCGCAGCGCCGCCCCTTCGCACCGGTCTCGGCCAGCGCCGCCTGCACCTGCGCCTCGTCGAACGAGGGACCCAGGAAGGCGTTCTTCAGCGGCTCCGGCTCCGACTTCAGCCACGCCAGGCACCCGCCCACCGCCAGGCCGCCGTCGCCCATGTGCGGGAAGATGTAGATGCCCTCGACCTCGTCCATCGAGGCCAGCCGCTGGTTCAGTTTCACGTTCGCGAACAGGCCGCCGGCCAGCGCCAGGTTGCGCATGCCGGTCTTCTTCAGCCAGTGGCGCACGAACTCCTTCATCACGTCCTCCAGGTTCTTCTGGAAGGACGCGGCGACCTCCTCGCGGCCGTGCTTCGCCAGTTCGTTCCAGGGCCAGGCGTCGCGCGACTCGGGCAGCAGGTGGTTCTTGACGCTCAGCCGCCCGTCCCGGGTGGACAGGATCTTCCGGGCGATGTCCAGGGCGGGCATCTCGTTCGTGTAGGCGGCCAGCGCGTTGACCTTGCCCTCGTCCTTGATGGCCGTGAAGCCCAGGAACTCGGTCAGGCGCGAGTAGTACAGCGTCAGCGCCGAGAAGCCCGTCTCCTGGTGAACGCGCGCCAGGCCCTGGCCCCGCCGGCCCACGCTGACCGTGACCGACAGCCCGTCGCCCAGCCCGTCCACCGTGACGACCAGCGCCTCGTCGAACGGCGACGTGCTCCAGGCCCCCGCGGCGTGCGCCAGGTGGTGATCGACCGTCGTGACCTTCGCCGCGATGCCCTCCTCGCGCAGGTCCCTCGCCAGGATCGCGCGCGCCACCGCGGCCTCCATGGCCAGCGGCGCCCGCAGTTGCCGCGCCAGGGTCTGGTAGGTGATGAAGGCGTTCAGGACGTACCGGAACTGCCCGTTCCACTTCCGCAGCGGCTGGTGCACGTCCCGGAAGGCGCGGGCGATGACGTTCGGCGTGGCCTGCGTCCCGACGACGACCTGCTCGACGTCCTTGGCCTCGACCCCGCCCAGCCGCAGGCACTCGGCGATCGACTGCAGCGGCACCCCGCCCCACAACTTGTGCCGGTTCAGCCGCTCCTCGTTCACCGCGGCGACCAGTCGCCCGTCCAGGAACAGGCACGCCCCCGAATCCTGGCTGTCGCAGACGCCCAGCACCACCATGAAGACCCCTCCGTCACGCCCCGCCCAACGGCACGCAAGGATACCGGGAATGCGAGGACGTCACAACGCGGGGGTCGGCAGGGCTCGCCGGCTTGCGGTACTCCGGCAGGGGCGGGAAACGCGTGCGGCAGGCCGGGGACCGTGCTCCCGGCCGGCTACTTGTGGCACTCGCCGCACTTCGTCGGGCCCTTGCCGCCCTTCGAGTGGCAGTCCTTGCACTGCTTGTGGAACGCGTCCTTCATGCCGACGGCCGCGCCCTCCTTGTGGCAGGCGCCGCAGGCCGCCTCCTTCTTGGCTCCGTCCGGCTTGTGGTGGCACTTCGCGCACTCGATCTTGCCGTCGACGTGCTTCTTGTGGTCGAACTGCACGCCGGCCTTGGTGCCCTTGTACTTCGACAGGTCGACCTTGTCGGGCGGTGCCGCGAACGCCACCGTCGCCACCAGGAACAGGGCCCCGACCACGACGCCCACGAACGCCTTCCAAGCCTTGCGGAACTCCATGACGCCCTCCATGTATGGGGTGCAAAGACCCGCCCAGTGTGCCGAACCCGGGGCGAATTTGTCAAGGTGATCGTGGCGTCCGTCGCCCGATCGCCTCGCCCTCCCAGGTTTCATCGTGGATTCGCGGACATGCATTGTCCGCGCTCCCGTCGGCGCGCCCCTTCGACGAGGGGTGCCGGGGTCTATTCTCGCCCTCGTCCAACAGGTGCCCCGGGGACGCCTGGGGGGCGATTGACATCCCGGGGGAGGGAAGAAGATAAACGTCACCGGTCCTGGCAACGGCGTCGTGGAAGGGTTCCCTGGCGGCTGTCCTGCCCGGGGACCGGCACGGCGAACGATCCGGACCCGGGCGGCAACCAACCGTGCGGGACCCGGTCGTCGACCTGTGGTCCGTGCACGGGAGAGGGCATGCATCGCCGGGCGAGCGGACCGAAGGCGGTTGAGCGGGGACGATTGTCCCCCGTCCTCGCGGTGCTGCTGGCCTTTCCGGCGTTCGTGCAGCCTGCCTTTGCCTCGGCGCCCCAGGCCTCCCTGTGCATCGTGGCCCGATCGCCGGCCGACGGGCTGGGGTTCGACGACGTGGCCGCGGCGGTGGACCTGGAATGGAGGAAGTCGCGCCTGGCACTCCTGCGGCGGGTCGTGTCCGCCCCCGCGCCGGAAGCCTGTCCCCCCGATTCGGATGGGCCATCGGCGCTGCTGCTTCTGACGGGTACGAACGCGGTCCTGCTGGGGCCTTGCGGGGCGACGCTGCAACAGGATCTCGGGGGTGCCGCACCCGTCGATCGAGGCCAGGAGATCGCGCGGCGGGTGGTCGGGCTGTTCGCGGCCGAGGTCCGGCGCGGGCATCCCTTGCTGGTGGACCGGACCCGACAGCCGCTCGCGACGCCGTCGGTTGCACAATCCGTCGTCGGGCCGGCCGGATACGTGTCCCTGGCGGGGCGGTACGGGTACCAGCCCACCGGGGGGAATCACCGGTTCGCCACGGACCTGGAAGGCGGCCTGACGCTGTACGACGAGCGGTTGCTGGTCGGCCTGCGGGCGGGCTTCGAGCCTGCGCAGCAGGCGGCCACCGACCCGTTCCGCATCGACGCGATGGCCGTGCCAGTGACGATCCTGCTGCGGGGCGGGGGCCGGGTGCACCCTCGGATTCTCGTGCGGGGCGCGCTGGGCGCGGGGATCGAGTGGAGGCAACTGGAGGCGTCGGTGCCGGGTCGCGGCGATTCGCGGCGCATCTCGAACACCCTCCCGTTGCTGGAGGCGGAGGTCGAGGTGGCGATCGTCGCGACGGGCATCCTGCGGGTGTCGGTGGCGGGCGTGTTGCGGGGATTCCTGGGTGGCGAGGCCCTGTCCTGGCAGGGGAGGACGGTCTACGACCCGCCCCGGCTGTCCGTCGGCCTGGCGGTCCGCCTGGGGGCCGTCCTGCGGGACCGGAGGCGGCCGTGACGCGAGCCATTGAACAGGGCGAACGCCGCGTGCAGCGTGCCGACGACGGGGTCGATCTCCACCCGGACCTGCTGCGCCAGTGCAGGCAGGGGTCCGAGGCGGCCTGGGTCGAGTTGTACCGGCTGCAGCAGGGGCGCGTCACCCGCTTCCTGCGCTATCTCCTGGGCCCGGGGGACGACCTCGACGACCTGGTGCAACAGGTGTTCCTGGAGGCCGTGCGATCGCTGGACTCGTTCCGGGGCGATTCCTCCCTGTCGACCTGGCTGTTCGCGATCGCGCGCCACGTGGCCGAGGTTCATCTCAGGACCCGCTGGCGCCAGCGGCGCCGGGTCGAGGCCAGCCGCCTCTGGGAGGAAGCGGCCCGGCGGACTGCCCCCGACCCGGCGCAGTCCGGGGACGAGCGTCTCGCGTTGCAACTGGTGCGCCGGGCCCTGGACGTGATGGACCCGCGGTTCCGGTTGGCCTGGCTGCTGGTGGAGGCCGAGGGGATGACCTCGGACGAGGCGGCTCGCGCGCTGGGAGTGCCGGCCGGGACGGTTCGGTCGCGGCTGCACGAGGCCCGTGGCCGGATCCTTCTCCGGCTGCGGGGTGCCGGGTTGGCGGAGGCGATCGGAGACGCCCTGCCGGGGCCGGGCGAAGGGGCCTGATTCGCCGGTGGAGCGGCGGATGGGGGACGCAATGGGAACGTGTCGAATCTACGAGGACTGGCGGTTGCAGGCCGAGCCGGACCGGGCCGTCCCCCGCGAGATCGACGCCCATGTCGCGGCCTGCCCGGACTGTCGACGGCTGCGCTCCAGGTACCACAACGCGATCGAGGGGATCCGGGAGCAGGTCGAGCGCAGGTCGCCCGCCGGGCCGGACATGGCCGCCATCCGTGCCGCCCTGGCCGGGTCCCGCCTCCCCGCCCGGCGACGGTTCCCGCGCCTCGTCCTCGCGGCCGGCGCCGCCGCCGCGGTCGTGCTGGCGGTGCTGGGAACCTGGTTCGGCATCGAACGGGCCGACCGAGCCGCCGTGCCGGATCCGTCCCCTGCCGGCCTCGCCCGCGATGCCGGCGGCCCGACGATCGCCGACGTGCGCCCGGGCCAGTGGATCCAGACCGAGGGCGCCGAGGCGCGCCTGTCCGAGGCCCGCGTCGCCGATCTGCGGGTGGGGTCGTTCACCCGCATCCAGGTCGGGGCCTGGGACGTCTCCCGGACCGTGCTGTTCCTGGACGAGGGACGGGTGGACGCGAGCGTGCGCCCGCTGAAGGCCGGGGAAGCCTTCGAGGTGCGCACCCCCCTGGCCCAGGTGCGGGTGCTGGGGACCCGCTTCCGCACGGCCCACCGCCCGGGCGTCGAGACGGTCATCTCCTGCTTCGAGGGCGAGGTGAAGGTCGAGACGCTGGCCGAGGTGGAGTTGGCCCGGGTCCGCGCCGGGTTCCAGGTCCGCGTGACGCGCGGTGGCGTGGAGGGGCCGATGCCGATCGGCCCGGAGGCGGAGGTGACCGATCGTCCGCCGCCCGTGACGACGGCCCCGCTCGCCAGGACCCTGGCGCCTTCTCGGGACGGGGTGCCCGCGGCGGTCCCGAACCTGGTACCCGGGCCGGCTCCCGTACCGGGCGAGGCGAGGGCCCCGGAAGAGGCGGCCCCGCCGGACGCTGGTCGGGTGCTCGAGCAGGCCCGTGCCAAGTTGGGCCGGTCCGAGGCCCGGCAGGCGATCGAGGACATCCGCCGGGCGCTGGCGGAGGGCTGTCCGCCCGAGCCCCGCCTGATGGCCCTGCTGGGCGACGCGCTGCGGATCTCGGGACGGCCCGAGGAGGCCCGCGCGGCCTACGAGCGGTCGTTGGCCGGGGCGCCGGCCGGGGTCCCGGAGGGGGTCCTGGTGGACCTGGCCCAGGTGCTGCAGCAGGACCTGGGGCGGTCGCGCGATGCCGAGCAGGCCTGGTGGCAGTACCTCTCCCGCCATCCGGGAGGCCGGTACGCGGCGCAGGCGATCGGCGAACTGGCGACGCTGGCCGGGAACGAGGGACGGCTGGAGGAGTGCCGGGCGTTGCGGACGCGCCTGCTGGCCCAGCACCCGGATGCGCCGGAGGCCGCCCGAGCCTTCGCCGACGCGGGCCGTGAACTGCTGGTCCGCCGGGACGCCGAGGCCGCCTGGACCTGGTTCGCCCCGCGTCGGGAAGACCGGGTGCCCGCGCTGGCGGAGACCGCGCTGGCGGGCATGGTGCAGGTGCGGCTGCAGCAGGGGCGGGACGAGGAGGCGCGGTCCCTGGCGACCGAGTACCTGCGGCGCTTCCCGGGCGGCGTACACGCGGCCGAGGTCCGCGCCTTCCTGTCCGGGGATCGGCCCGTTTCCGAACAGTCTCATCCCTTCCGGTGACTACCCCGTCGAAGGACGCTGGCTGCGGAGGCCCCGATGAAGTTCGCAGGATGCCGGTTCCCGTGCCTGGTGCTGCTGGCCCTGGGTATGCCCGGATGCTTCGGAACGACCGAACTGTCCGACGCGACCGCCGACCCGGGGGCGGAGGGGGGTGAGGTCGTCGCCGATGTCCCGACGGATGCCGGGCAGGAGGTCCCGGAGGACGAGGACACCGGCGGCGGAACCGATCTCCTGGCGGATGCCGACGCGCCGTCGCAGGTCTTCCAGTTGGCGTGGTTCGCCACCTTCCGCTGCCCCTCCCTGGCCGGGCCGATCTACCCCGGCGTGAGGATCCCCGCCGAGAAATGCACGGTTGCGCTTCGCATCGCCCGGCAGCCGGTCGTGAAGACGCTGGAGGTCTTCGTCGGCACCGGCCGGACGAACACGATTCCGGATCCCGCCGAGACCGAGGAGATCCCGCTGAACTGGGGCCCGTTCCCGGACCGCGAGATCGTGCTGCGGGCGCGGGTGATCGGGGCCGACGGGTCGGAGGACGAGGAGATCGTCCCGGTTCGCACGATGCCTGCCCAGGACACCGTCGAGTCGGCCTGCATGGCACGGCTGGACGTGCAGGTCGCGCGGCCGGACACCTGGGAGACCGTGTGCGGGAAGGGCCGCCTGAAGGCCACGCTGTCCTGGGTGCCGGAGGGGTTCGGCGGCGTGCCGACGGGCTGGCGGATCCGGGCGTCGCTGGGCGGCGTGACCGTCACCGAGGTGCAGGGCGCGGTGCTGGACGCGGACTTCGAGGTGCCGGCGGACAGGACGGGCGTCCAGCCGATGGCGATCATCGGCACCGCGACCCTGCCCCCGGGTGACTGCTGTCCGGGCCCCGACCCGTGCCCGATCGTTGCGACCCGGAACCTGGTCGTGCAGGCGCGCGCGGCCGACTGCTCGCCGCGCGCATGCGACATCGCGCTGGACGGGCCCTCGGATCGCGTCGTGGAAGGTGCCTCGTGGGACGGCACGGTGCGGCTGGAACCGCCGACCGAAGGCGCTGTCGTGTCCTTCGTCACCGACGGGATCGCAAGCGAGGCTACGGGGCCCGGACCGGAGGGGGGCAGCCTGTCGATCGCCGGCCTGGAGGACGGCGCGCACGAGATCCGCGCGGTGGCGAGGATGCCCGGCGGGGGCACCTGTACCGACATCGTGCGATTCACGACCGACGCGCTCCCCCCCGTCCTCGATATGCCGGCAACGATTGCCGGCGGGACCAGCACCCGGTTCCAGGTGACCGTGTCCACGAAGGACGCCACCGTCGTGACGCTGGTTCCCGGCGAGACGGGCAGCCTCGATTGCGGATCGCCGGAGCCTCGCTCGTCCGGCATCGTGGAATGGGCCTGCACGGCGGTCCTTCCGCCCGATGTCCAGCAGGCCCCGCTGAAGGTTCGGGGCCGGGACGCGGCCGGCCACGTCGGGACGGCAGAAGGCCGGATGTCCAGCAGCAGCGTCCGGTTGGACGGCGTGTCGCTGTTCGTCGAGCACTTCCACCCCGGGGGCGAAGGGAGCGGCGTCGTCCACCACTCGACCCCGGTGACGGTCTTCGGGCGCGTCCAGGTGGGCCTGCGGGTGTCCGGCCACGGCCTGACCGCGGAGAACCTCGAGTCGATGGGATTCGTGGTGACCGTCGACGGCCAGCCCGCGGAGTCGATGGGCCTGGTCCTCCGGCCGGCGGACGTCGGGTCCGTCCCCGAAATTGACGACGCCCTGGTGTTCGGGACCTGGGACACGACGCGCGTCGCGGACGGTCTGCACGAGGTGGGAGTGCGGCTGGGAGGTCCGCTCCCGATGCCCGAAACGGACTCCGTCCGGGTCGAGGTGCGCAGCGGGACGATGGGGGGGCGCCAGCCGGTCCTGCTCCAGTGCGACACGGGGTTCGCGGCCTGCGCCCCCTTCCGGTCGGGCCATGTGGCCGGGAACGTGGGCATCCGGGCCGACCTTTCGTGGTGGGGCGCAACCGAGCCCCCCGCGATCCGCATCCTGGCGGCGGGGGAGGAGGTAGCCTCCTGCACCGGCCTCGCCTGCGACTGGGTCCTGGACTGGGAGGCGCTGCCCCGCAGCACGGTCGAGGTGGCGGCGGAGGCGGCCGGAAGCGGCGACGAGGCCGCGGTCCGGATGGCGACGTCCCTGCGGGTCGTGCGGGATGCGTACGACCTGGACGACGACGGGTTCGCCGGGGCCGCGGCCGGAGGCGCCGACTGCGACGACGAGGACCCGCTGGCGAACCCCGGGGCCGAGGATGCCGTCGGTCCCGGCTGCGCGACGCCCGCCGTACCGACGGTCCTGACGCTCACGGAGGCCCCGGACGACGCCCGGGTGCTGGACGCGGCCCGGGACGGCGCGGGCACCCTGCACGCGATCCTGTGCGACCCGGGCGACCGGAGTTTCCGCTACGTCCGGGCCCCGGTCGAGGGCGCCGGTGCCGCGGGGGTGATCCCCGGGACCGGCCCGGTCGACTGTTCCGGCGCGGTCGCCCGCCTGGTGCGGTCGGCCGACGGCACGATGCGGCTGGCCATGGGGCCAGGGGACGGGACCGCGGGGTTCGCCTGGCTGGACGCCTACCCGCCTGCGATCGAGGCGGTGCCCGCCTTCCACGGCCGCCTGGTCGGTGCGCTGCCGGACGGGGTCCTGGCCGTCCAGGGCTGCTCGCTGGTGGCCCACCGGCGCGATCCGGGCGGCGCCTGGTCCGCGACGACGCTTAGGCGGGCGTGCCCGTTCGACGCGGTGGAGTCGTCCGGCGCCGCCGCGGTTTCCGTCGAACCGGAAGGGACGGTGCAGACGGTCACGCAGATCGACGGCTGGGAGCCGACTCCCCGGTTGGCGATCCTTCCGCCATCGGGGGTCCCGGACTTCCAGGAACTCTCCCCGGACGCGCTCCGCAGGCCGGATCGGCTCCCGGCCCGGGAGGCCTGGCTGGACCCGGATGCCGGGACGGGCGTCACGGACATTGCGGGACCCGGGTTGGGTCTTGGGAAGGACGCGTTCGGGCGCATGGTGGTCCTGGAGTCCAGGCACCTCGACGCGTCGATCCTGGACGACTTCCCTGAGGCCGCGCCCGTGCTGTGGGTCGAGGCCCCCGGGTCCTGGAAGGCGCTGCCCCTGCGGACCGACGTGCTGGGCGGGAGCGGCGCGCCGGAGTTCCTGCTGCGGCGCGTTTCCCGGGCGACGCTGGGCATCGCCGCCGACGGGACGCCCGTGGTCGCCGCGATCACGGCTGCGCGAACCGGCACGTTCGACGCGCAAGGGAACGGCTTCGATTGGCCCGCGTGGCTGCAGGTCGCGGCGATGCGGGGCGCGGACCTGGTCGCGCTGAAGTCCCCGGCGGGCCTGGAAGCCGCCGACGCGATTGCCGTCCACGGGGCCGCGGGCGCCGCCGAGGCGGTGGTGCGGGACACCCTGGAAGGCCGGGTGGCGCTGGTCTCCTGGGCGTGCGTGGAACCCGACGCCCGGGACACGGATTGCAACGGCGTGGACGGCCCCGGCGGCCCGGCGGCGGCGGGAGCCTTCGCGCCCTTCCCGGACGCCGGAACCCGTCCCGCGGGGACCCAGCCCCTCTGCTCGGGCGGCCTTTCCGACGGGGTCCTGCAGGCCGGGGAATCCTGTGATCCCGGGAACGGCGGGGTCTCTCTCGGCTGCCGCGACTGCGACTTCCGGGACGTGCCGATCGAGGCATCGACGACGGCCGGCTTCGGGTACCACTCCGGGTTCGCCCCCGTCGCGACGCCTTCGGGCGGCACGCTGCTGGCGCACAGCGACCTGGAGGGCCTGGAGGCCCGTGTCCTGTCGATCGATCCCGCCGCCGGCGGGGTGGGGGCCTCGATCATCCTCCCGGACTCCGCCGGGTCGCGCTTCCAGGGGCGCCCGCTGCTGCTGCGACGAGCCTCGGACGTCGTCGCCCTGGTCAGCACCTTCCTGCAGGGACCCGAAGGGCACGACGGCCTGGACCAGGGCTGGATGCAGGCCATCCGGCTGGATCCGGACCTTCGCGTCCTCGGTTCCCGGATGCTGGACGTCGCCCTGTTCCCGCGGGCCGGCCTGGTGCTTCCGGACGGGCGGCTGCTGGTGGCGGGGGTCGACTTCCAGGACGTCAGCGGGACCGGGGGACGACTGGTCCTGGTGGACCCGTCGTCGCCGACCACGCAGTTCGTGCTCCGGTGGGACGCCGCCAGCGAAGGGGTCACCCGGCTGCCCTGGTCGCTGGTTCGCGGCCCCGACGGCGACATCGTGCTGATGCGCGTCGACACGAAGCCGGCCATCGACCAGACCCCGCCCGCCTCCGCCCTGGTCGTGACGCGGATCGACCCCGCCGACTGGGAGGTGAAGGAGACCCGCACCCTGGCGCTGGATGGCACGACGACCCACAGCGCCTCGCTGGTCTCGATGGGCGCGTCGGGCTGGCTGCTGGCCTGGACCGAGGACACCCCCCCCGCCGTCGAGCCGCCCTCGATCTTCCGGAAGGTCCGCGCCCGGCGCCTGGATGCCGACCTGCTGCCGGTCGGGGACACCCTCGACCTCGACGGCTTCGACTGCTTCCTGCCGGAGCAGTTCACGATGGCCGCCTCGGCCCTGCCTGCTTCCTCCGGGATCGGGTCGGTCGTCGTGTGGGGCCGTCCCTGCGAGATCGGCGCCGGCCGGGCCGTGACGATGCGGATGGTGAAGGTGGACGGGGACGGCAACGTCTCGGCGACGGTTCCGGTCTTCGACTCGCCGCTGTATGTGGCCATGACCCCGGACGTGATCGTCGCGGGGGACGCGCTGGCGGTCGTGGCGTCGTGGGAGTTCCGGATCGAGCGCGCCCGGTACGTGGATCCGCGACGGGCCTGGGCCCCGTAGGAGCCCCCGCCCCCGCACGCCCCGCCGCACGCCCCGACAATCGCCCGCTACTCGTACCGCAGCGCCTCGATCGGGTCCAGGCGGGACGCCTTCCAGGCGGGGTACATGCCGAACACGATGCCGATGGCGGCCGAGAACGCGACCGCGACCACGATGATGTCCGCCCGCAGCAGCAGCGGCCACCCGAAACTGGCCGCCAGCCGCTGCGCCGCCAGGACCCCCAGCGCGATGCCCAGCACGCCGCCCATCGTCGACAGCGTCAGCGCCTCGACCAGGAACTGCGCCAGGATGTTGCGGGGCTTCGCGCCGATGGCCATGCGCACGCCGATCTCGCGGGTCCGCTCGGTCACGCTGACCAGCAGGATGTTCATGATGCCGATGCCGCCCACCGCCAGCGACACCGCGGCCACGGCGGCCAGCAGCGTCGTCATCGTCTTGGTGCTGTCCTGGCGCGCCTCGGCCAGCTCCGACAGGTTGCGGATCGAGAAGTCGCTCTCGATCGTGTCGCCCAGCCGGTGCCGGTCCCGCAGCAGCGCATCCATGTCGCGCTCGGCCCGCGCCGTCGTGGACGAGGAGGTCGCCCCGACGAAGATCACGCCCGGGATGAACTGGGCCAGCCCGCCCTGGATCTTGGCCCGGAACGTCGACACCGGCAGCACCACCGCGTCGTCGTAGTCCTGGCCCATCGGCGACTGGCCCTTCTTCGCCAGCATCCCCAGCACCTCGAAGGGGGCCCCGCGGATCCGCACGGTCCGCCCCACCGGGTCCACGTCCGCGCCGAACAGTTTCTCGGCGACCGTCGCGCCCAGCAGCACGACCTTCGCGCCCGTGTCGATGTCGCTCTGCGTGAAGGCCGCGCCCTTCCCGATCGACCAGTTGCGGATCGACAGGTAGTCGGTCGTGGTGCCGACCGCCATCGTGGTCCAGTTCTGCTCGTCGCTCTGCACCGACACGCTGGTCTGGCAGACGGGCGCCGCGTACCGGACCGACGCCACCTCGGTCTTGATCGCGGCGAGGTCCCCCCACGTCAGCGTCGGCATCGAGCCCGCCCCGCCCCGCATGCCGCCGGACGTGTGGCTGCCCGACATCACGATCAGCAGGTTGGTGCCCATGGCGTCGAAGGCGTTGGCGACCATCACCTTCGCGCCCTCGCCGATGGCGACCATCGCGATGACCGCCGCCACGCCGATGATGATGCCCAGCGTCGTCAGGCCCGACCGCGTCTTGTTGCGCAGCAGGGCGCGCAGGGCGACCTTGAACGTCACGAAGGGATTCATGGCGCGCCTCCCGCCGCGGCATCCGGTTCCGGCCGCGGCCTGGCCTCCACCGGTGCCTGCCGCCGGTCGTCCAGCACCATGCCGTCGCGCATCGTCACGACCCGCGACGCGAACGCCGCGATGTCGGGCTCGTGCGTCACCAGCACCACCGTGATCCCCGACCGCCCCAGGTCCTGGAACAGCGCCATGATCTCCACGCTGGTCCGCGAGTCCAGGTTGCCGGTCGGCTCGTCTGCCAGCAGGATCCGCGGCTGGTTGACCAGCGCCCGCGCGATCGCGACGCGCTGCTGCTGGCCGCCCGACAACTGGTTCGGGTGGTGGTGGCTGCGGTCCTTCAGGCCCACCCGCTCCAGCGCCTCCAGCGACGCCGCGTGGCGCGCCTTCGTCGTCGCCCCCGCGTACAGCAGCGGCAGTTCGACGTTCTCGCGGGCGCTGGTGCGGGCCAGCAGGTTGAAGCTCTGGAACACGAAGCCCATCGTCCGGTTGCGCACCTCGGCCAGCTCGTTGCGGGACAGCCGCGACACGTCCCGGCCTTCCAGCAGGTATGCCCCGGAGGTCGGCCGGTCCAGGCAGCCCAGCACGTTCATCAGCGTGGACTTGCCCGAACCGGACGCCCCCATGATTGCCACGAACTCGCCCTGCCGGATCTCCAGCGACACCCCTCGCAGCGCGTGCACGTCGTTCCCGTCGCCCAGGCAGTACACCTTCGTCACGTCCTTCAGGGCCAGCAGCACCGGCCGGTCGTCGTGCGTCTGCGTCGCCATCTCGCACCTCTCGTCGCGCCGGGCCTAGAACGGCGGCCGTCCCATTCGCTTCTGCCCGCTTCCGCTGTTGCCGCTTCCGCTGTTGCCGCTTCCGCCGTTGCCGTTGCCGGCGTCCGACACGACCTTGTCGCCCGGCTGCAATGCACCCTCGATCACCTCGGTCTGCGTCCCATCGGTGATCCCGATGCGGATCGCGACGGGGTCGGGCTGCTCGCCGCGCAGTACCCACGCGGTCCGGCGGCCCGGCGTCGCGTCGCCCCTCGCCCCCTCCGGCAGCCGCTTCTGCAGGTCCGCCGACGGCCGGAAGCGCAGCGCGGCGTTCGGGATCCGCAGGGCGTCCTTCCGCTCGGCCGACACGATGGTGACGTTGGCGGTCATGCCGGGCTTCAGTTTCAGGTCCGGGTTGTCCACGTCGATGACGGCGTCGTACGTCACGACGTTCTGCACGGTCTGCGCCGCGAACCGCACCTCGTGGATGGTCCCCGTGAAGCGCTCGTTCGGCCAGGCGTCCACGGTGAACGACGCCTCCATGCCCGCCTGCAACCGGCCCACGTCGGCCTCGGACACGTTGCAATGGACCTGCATCTTGCGCAGATCCTCCGCGATCGTGAACAGCGTGGGCGCCTGGAACGCCGCCGCGACGGTCTGGCCCACGTCCACGTTGCGGGAGATCACCACGCCGTCGATCGGCGACACGATCGTCGTGTAGGCCAGGTTGACCTGGGCCTGCTTCAGCGAGGCCTTCGCCTGCGCCAGCGTCGCCAGCGCGGACTGCACCGCGGCCTTCGTCGACTCGGCGTTGGCCCGCGCGGTGTCCACGTCGGCGTCCGACACGAACTTCTGCGGCAGCAGGGCCTTCGCGCGATCGTACTGGCGCGCCGCGTCCGCCGCCTGCACCCGCGCCTTCGCGACGTTGGCCTCGGCCGCCATCAGGTTGGCGCGCTTCTGCTCCATGTCGGCCTGGATCAGCTGCGGGTCGATCCGCGCGACCACCTGCCCCTTCTTCACCGGCGTGTTGTAGTCCGCCAGCAGTTCCTGCACGCGACCGGACACCTGGGTGCCCACGACGACCGTCACGCGCGCCGCCAGCGTCCCGGTCGCGGTCACGCGCGCCACGACCGGCCCGCGCGTCACCTCCACCGTCTCGTACTGGGACCCGGGCTCCGGCGCCTTCGACCGGCCGAACGCCAGGTACGCCCCGGCCCCCGCCAGCGCCAGCACCGCGATCCCGATGAAGACCCGCTTCATGGCTGCCTCCCCTCGCCGAACCGCCGCTGTTCCATCTCCTGCCGCTTCGCCTCGAACTGCGCCTGCTGTTCCGGGGTCAGCAGCGCCTTGATCTCCACCGCCATCTCGTCGAACACCGGCTTCATCACCGGCCAGGTCTGGCGCATCGCCGCCTCCATCCGGGGGTGGTAGCGGTCCACGACCTCGCGCACCTGCCGCTCCTGGTCCCCGGTCAGGTCCAGCCCGCGCAGCGGGGGCGGCAGGGGGCGCCCGTCCGCCATCTCGTGCCCGCCGCGGCAACCGTGGATCGCGTGCCGCAGCCCGGCCCCGGCCAGTCCGCCGGCCAGGAACGTCGCGACCAGCACCACCGCGGCCAGCAGCCTCGTGCGCCGGGGCGTCGTCTCGCCCGTCCTTTCCATGGCCTCACCTCCCGTACGCGTCCAGCACGTCGATGGGCCTCGTCGTGTCGGCCCAGGCGTACTCGACGACCGCCTGGGCGACCGTGGATCCCGCCGTCCCGCCTGCCTCGTCCTCGGCCCCCGCGAACAGCAGCACCGGCACCGCGGCGATCGCCAGGGCGGCCGCCAGGGCCAGCGCCGGGCGACGCCAGCGGGCCAGCAGGTCCGCCACCGACGTCCGCCGGGCCGCCACGCGCGCCGCCATGCCCCGGGCCACCACCGACGCCACCATCCGGTCCCAGCGGGCGCCGTCCGCGGACGGGTCCAGGGGCGACAGGTCCATCCGGTCCTCATCCATCAAAGCCTCCCGGGAACGCCCGCGCGGGCAGGTGCTCCCTCAGCTTGCGGTGCGCCGTGAACAGCAGTTGCCGCGACATCCCCTCGGACAGGCCCAGCGCCTCCCCGATCTCGGAATGCCGCCAGCCCTGCAGGTCGTGCAGCAGGACCACCTCCCGCTGCGCTTCCGTCAGCGTCGCCAGGGCCACCAGCAGCGTGGCCGCCAGTTCGCCGCGGGCCGCCGTGTCCTGCGGGTCCGCGGTCGCCGTCGTGCCGGCCTGGGCCTCGTCGACCTTCGCGGCCGCCTCGTCGTCGAACGGGTCGGCCCGGACGACCCGCACGTCGGTCCGCAGGTTGCGCGCCCGGTTGCGCACGATGGTCATCAGCCACCCCGCGAACCGGTCCGGCTGGCGGCACTCGTCGATGCGGCCGATCGCCGTCACGAACGCCTCCTGCGCCACGTCCTCCGCGTCGTGCCGGTTGCCGGTGACCGCCAGGGCCACGGCGTACGCGGCCCGCAGGTACCGGCGCGCCAGCACGGTCGCCGCCTCGCGGTCCCCGTCCCGCATCCGCGCGACCAGCGTCGCGTCCGCGTCGGGTGCCGCCTCGTGCGGCGGGTTTTCCTTCGAAGGCATCCGCACGATCCGGGCGACCTCCGTACCCAGGACAAGCCGGGCGGGCGATTCGTTAGTGGACCGTTTTCGCGGAACCTGCTAACGGATCGTCCGGGTCGACTGTCCCCGTTTCGAGCCCCGGTGTCGAGTCGTCCGGGGCGGGTTCCGCACGCGGCAGGAGGATCCATGAGGCCCACGTTCAAGCAGGTCCTGCCGGTCCTGGCGATCGCGGCCGTGCTGGCGGCGTCGCGCGGGGCCGGGGCGCAGGAGGCGGCGCAGCCGGGGGCGCAACAGGGGGCGCAGCAGCAGGCGTTGACGCTGGCGCAGGCGATCGGCATCGCGCTGGAATCGAACCCCGCGGTGGCCTCGGCGAAGGCGTCGCTGGCGGCGGCCGGGTACGGGGTGGACGCCTCGCTGACCGGGTTCCTGCCGCAGGTGACCGGGTCGGTCGGGTACCGTCGGGCCTCGCAGAACGTCGCCGGCGACGACTCGACCGGCGGGACGGGGACCGGCACCGGGACGGGCACGCAGGGCGCGGTGCGCGCGTCGGGCGAGTCGTACGACAGCTACTCGGCGTCGCTGGGGATGCAGCAGACGATCTGGGACTTCGGGCGGACGCTGGGGCCGTACAACGCGTCGAAGGCGCAGGCGCGCGCGGCGGCGGCCGACCTGCGCGCGACGGTCGAGGACACGTGCCTGCAGGTGGGGCAGGCGTACTTCACGGCCATCGCGGCGCGGCAGTCGGTGGAGGCCGCCGAGGAGGCGAAGCGCCAGATGGCCGAGCACCTGGCGGCCGCGAAGGGGCGGATGGAGGCGGGGCTGCGGCCGCGCATCGACGTGACCCGCGCGCAGGCGGACCTGTCGTCGGCGGAGCTGGCGCTGGTGCAGGCGGTGAACGCCGAGCGGACGGCGCGGGTGGCGCTGGCGACGGCGATCGGGCGGCCGGGGATGGGCGCGGTGCCGCTGGTCCGGCCGGCGTCGTCGGAGCCCCCGGGCGCCGAGGACCTGCAGGCGTCGATCGACGAGGCGCTGGGCGCGCGGCCCGAGATCCTGCGGCTGCGGGAGCAGGTGCAGGCGGCGCAGTGGCAGGTGACGGCGGCGCGCGGCGGGTACTGGCCGACGCTGGGCGCGAACGCGGGGATGACCTACACCGGGCTGAAGATCGACGACATGGCGTGGAACTGGTACGTCGGGGCGTCACTGAACTGGGGCCTGGTGTCGGGGATCGTGCATGCCAACGCGGCTGCGAAGCAGGCCCAGGCCAACGTCGCCGCGCTGAAGGCGAACCTGCAGTCCCTGGAGAACGCGACCCGCGCCGAGGTCGAGAACGCCGAGGTCGCGTGGCGGGAGGCGCGGGACAAGCAGGCGCCCGCGCGGGACCTGCTGGCGGCGGCGCGCGAGACGCTGGACCTGGCCGAGGCCCGGTACGCGGTCGGGTCGGGCAACGTGACCGAGGTCGCGGACGCGCAGGCCACGCTGGTCAAGGCGCGCACCGGCGCGATCCAGGTGGAACTCGACATCGAGACCGCCCGCCTCAAGCTGCTGCGGTCCCTCGGCCGCCTCTCCTCATCGCTGTCCCCCCCGTAATTCAGGGACAGCCACCATTATTCGATCGATAACCTAACGTAACTATTGATTTTGGCGAACGCGTTCAGGGAATGCGTCGCCCCCGGATGCGGCAACGATCGGTGAGTTGTCTTGGTAACTAGAGGGATTTCAATTGGTTGAGTCACCAATAATGGTGACTGTCCCTGAATTACCCTGAATTACCTGAATTACAGGTGCCGGAGGAGGCAGCACGGCGCCGGTAGGCGACGGCATGGGCGATCCGAGCCCTTGAAGGAGGGCTCCGTCTTTGACATCCCTCGCCCGGGAGTGCTAGGTGTCGGAGACCGGAAACGGAGCGGGGAGATGGTCGATTCCGGGACTCGAGTCCTGCCGGTCCTGTTGCTGCTGGGCGGCCTGGCGGCGTGCTCCTCCGGGTTTTATTCCCTCCAGGAGGCGGATGAAGGCGGGAAGATCGCGTACGTATTCCCGGGAGAACGGGAGGCCTTCGAATTCGCCTACGACCACCTGGACAGGAGTTTCCCCAACCGGGGGACGATCATCCTGGGCACGCCCTGGCGTGGATACCAGAAGAACTTCCATTTCGGGATGGACTCGTACAGCCAGATCATCCGCGTGGTGCCGGTCCGGGGCATCGATCACGATGGCCGCAGCGTCGATGCCTTCTCGTTCGAGATATCGGGTTCCGGTGGTTCGAGGATCGGGCGCAACAGGAACCTGCAGTTCGTGCGGGATTTCCAGGCTGCGCTGAAGGCCTCCGGAAGGGCCGTCGCACTCCGCGACGTGCAGCACGGGGAATACAGGCTCGCCGAGGCTCCGTCCCCGCAGGCATTCTCGCGACTCGGGATGGACCTGGATTCCCGTCTCGATGCGCTGGAGCGCCTGCGGAAGCAGGGGCGAATCACCCCCGAGGAGTACCGCAGCCAGCGCCAGAGGATCCTGGACGAGCTGTAGCCAACTCGGGTCGCCGGCCGGCCCGCTCCGCTTGGCAGACCGGGGAGGATCCGGATACGCTGGATTGGCACGCGGGAGGGAACGGACATGTCGGCGGGGGGGGGCGAGATCGGTCAGGGCCGGGTCGTGGCCGGGTCGCTGGTGATCCTGGCGGCGCTGGGCATCGGCGCGGCGCTGTACGTGATGCGGCCGGTGCTGGTGCCGCTGGTGCTGGCGCTGCTGGTGTCGTACCTGGTGTCGCCTCTGGTGGACTTCCTGCAGGTGCGGCTGCGGTTCCCGCGGGTGCTGGGGATCCTGGCGGCGCTGCTGCTGGCGGGCGGGGTGACGGTGCCGCTGGGGCTGCTGGTCGCGTCGTCGGTTCGCACGGTGGCGGACCGGGGGCCGGAGTACCAGGCGAAGCTGGTGGGCCTGCTGGACGCCAGCGTGCGGTACCTGCGCGACCTGGGCCTGCAGATCGACGAGACGCCGTGGGTCGAGCGACTGCAGGCCCTGCCGGTCACCGAGATGCTGATGGGGGCGCTGAACCAGGTCGTGTCCGGGGTCTCGACGTTCCTGCTGGTGCTGGTGTTCGTGCTGTTCCTGGTGGCCGGGCGCACCCCGAACGTGCACAAGACGGGCGTCTGGCGCGAGATCGACGACCGCGTCAACCGGTACCTGCTGGTCAAGGTGATCACATCGGCGGTGACGGGGCTGTTGACCGGCGGCATCCTGGTTCTTCTGGGCGTGGACCTGGCCGTGGTGTTCGGGGTGCTGGCGTTCTTCCTGAACTTCGTGCCGACCATCGGCGCGGCGGCGTCGGTGCTGCTGCCGCTGCCCGTCGCGTACGTGCAGTTCGGGCCGTCCGTCACGACGCTGCTGGCGCTGGTCATCCCCGGGGCCGTGCAGGCGGTGCTGGGCACCTTCGTGGAGCCGCGGCTGACCGGCAAGGCGCTGGAGTTGCACCCGGTGACCGTGCTGCTGTGCCTGATCTTCTGGAGCGTGCTGTGGGGGATCCCCGGGGCATTCCTGGCGGCGCCGATCACGGCCGTCATCAAGATCGTGCTGGACCGCATCGAGACCACGCGCCCCGTCGGGGACCTGCTGGCCGGGAAGCTGCCCGGGGGTTGACCGCAGCGCGAAGGGAAGGGTCCATGAAGGTGCTGGTGACCGGGGGCGGGGGGCAGTTGGCCGCCTGCCTGCTGCAGTGCCGCCCGGAGGGGGCGGAGGCGATCGCCGTGTCGCGGCGGGACCTGGACGTGCGGGATGCGGGCGCGGTGGATGCGTGCCTGGAAGCCGCGAGGCCGGATGCGGTGGTGAACGCGGCGGCCTTCACGGACGTGGATGCCGCCGAGGCGCGCCGGGTCGAGGCGTGGGACACGAACGCGGCCGGGGCCGGGAACGTGGCGCGGGCCTGCGCGCGGCTGGGGTGCCGGCTGATCCACCTGTCGACCGACTACGTGTTCGACGGACGCGGGGAGGTCGCGCGGCAGCCGGGCGATCCGGTGCACCCGCTGGGTGCCTACGGGGCGTCGAAGGCGGCGGGCGAGCGGCAGGTGCTGGCCGCGGGGCCGGGGCGCGCGCTGGTCGTGCGCACGGCGTGGCTGTTCCGCGGGTCGGGGCGCGGGTACGTGCCGTCGATGGCGCGGGCCTTCGCGGAGGGCCGGACGGTGCGGGCCGCGACGGACCAGCGGGGCACGCCGACGCGGTGCGACGACCTGGCGCGGGCGCTGTGGACGATGGCGGGCGGCGACGCGACGGGCATCGTGCACTGGGTGGGCGCCGGGACCGCCAGCCGGGTCGAGTGGGCCGGGGAGATCCTGGCGATCTGCCGGCGGCTGGGCCGGGCGGCGGAGGGGGCCGGGGTGCAGCCGGTGACGATGGACGAACTGGGCCTCCGAGCGGTGCGGCCGGCGTGGTCGGTGCTGGACGGCGTCTCGGGCTGGGCGCTGACCGGCGGGCGGCCGCCGCCGTGGCAGGAAAGGCTGGAGGCGGCGCTGCGGGAAGGGTGAGGCGGCGGGGGACGGGGACTCGACCCGGCCTCGTAAGGTTCCGGCGAAGCGGGTTTCCGGAAGGCGGGGGACGGGGCCCCCGCCCTACAGTTCGGCCGCTAGGCTGGACTCGCCCGTCCCGATCGTTCGGCGGCACCGGGTCGCCTGCCTGCCGGGAATCACGACGATCGCGGATGCTGCCTGTGTTTGTAGGGCGGGGGCCCCGTCCCCCGCCTCCTGGGCGGGTCGCGCAGGCGCCCGGCTCGGGCCTCAGGGCTTCTCGGCGGCCTCGCCCGCCTCGATCGACTCCAGCCCCTTCACCGAGTTGCCGGCCCGTTTCGCGAAGGCCTGCCCCTCGAGGTCCGTTTCGTCCGGGTACTCCGTCATCACGCGCTGCCAGGCGGCCTTGGCGGCCTCGCGGTCGCCGCGGCCGGCCGCCAGGTCCCCCGATAGCAGCATCGCGTCCGCACGCGCCGGGATCCCGTTCCGGTAGACCGAGGGATTCGACGACTGCAGCAGGAAGTCCGCGTACCGCTGGGCCCCCTCGTCGTCGCCGTCCATGTGCATCACCTGCGCCAGCGTGTTGGCCGCGCAGCCGGCCCGGTTCGATTCGGGGTACTGCTCCACCAGCCGGGCCAGCGCCTGCCGGCCCTCCTCGGTGTCGATCCCCCGCGTCCCCTGCGCGTACAGATCCTCGATCCGCTGAAGTTCGGACGGACCGAACCGATCCAGATCTCGCTTCTGCGCCTGCAGGAACCTGTCGCTGGGCTCGTCGTCGGCGGGTGCCGGGTCGCCCCGCACGGCGACAGGTGTGTCGGCCGCCCGCACGGCCGTGTGCGTCCGGGTGCCACCGGCCCGGGACGGGGAACCGGCCTGCGGGACCTCCCTCGCCATCCGGCCGATCCGCACCGCCAGGGCGTCCGCGTCGGCCTCCTCCTTCGCGGCCAGATCGGCGATCTGCTGCCGCAATGCTGCCACCTCGGATTCCAGCCGGCGCTGGTCGCGATACCCGTACGCGACGGCCAGCAGCAGGGCCGCGACCACGACCGTCTCGATGACGACCCGCATCATTCGGGGACCTCCCTTCCGCGCCGAGGATACACCGTCCGGCCGGTCTCCTTCACGGGGCGCAACGGTACCACGCGAACCGGCCCGGCGGGCCGTCGCCGACCAGCACGCAGCCCTCCGGGGCCGCCGGGTCGTCGGACGGGTACCGCTCCCGCAACCGCGGCGAAGGCGTTCCCTGCACCCGCTCCGGCGGCGTCAGCGTGACGTGCAGGTACCGTTCCGCATACGCCAGCGCCCGCCACCGGCAGCCCTGCGTCGCATCCAGGGCCCGGTCGCCGAAGGACGCCACGTTGGGTGCGGCCAGCACGTCCCGGGCGAAGTGCGACCAGCAGTACTCGGAGGACCGGTCGTCCACCGGCCAGCCGGCGATCCGCATGTTCCACGCGTCCCGGATCGCCACGTCCGGAGGCAGGTCCGTCGCGCCGTGGAAGGCCGTGGCCAGGGCGATCGAGGCCGCCGCGACCGTGCCCGCGACGACGGTCAATGGCCGCGAATGGCGGGCCAGGAACTGCTGCAGGGCGGCGCCTGCGGGGGCGAAGCCGTCGGCCAGCGCCAGCGCGTAAAAGGGCATCGAAGGCACCAGGTACCACGCCATCTGCTTGGCCAGGAACAGGAAGGGCACGCTGCCGGCCAGCGCGACGGCCAGGTGGACCATCCAGGTCGCATCCGGCCGGGAGGGATGCGGGACGCGCATCCACCGCCTGACGGCATCGACCGCCAGGCAGGCGATCAGCGGCGCGGCCAGTTGCGACACCAGGATCCCCGCGAGGTACAGCGCCGACGGGGCGGTCTCGCGGCGGCCGGCCAGGCTGCCCAGGACCTGGCGGTGGGAGTATGTCGAAACGAAGGCGACCGCGTCCGCGCCGCCAGCCAGGACAGCAGCCCCGACGACGGCGCAGGCGACTGCCAGGATCGCGCTGGCATGGAGGGCGGCACGGCGCTGCGATCCTCCGCCCAGGAAGGCCTGCATCGCGAAGGGGAGGACCAGCACGAACAGCGCGGGCGGGCCCTTGGCCAGCAGCGCCAGGCCCAGCGCGATCCCGGCGAGGAGCAGGGGGAGCCACGGGCGGCGGGAGGCGGGGGACGGGGTCCCCGCCCTACATTCCGCCGGGCCGACGCTTCGCGCGTCCTGGCGGGGCTCGCGTTCTA
This sequence comes from uncultured Myxococcales bacterium, assembly GCA_937975765.1. Lineage (GTDB taxonomy): Bacteria > Myxococcota_A > UBA9042 > DTJE01 > DTJE01 > CAIZWN01. The sequence continues at coordinate 59,508 of CALJUR010000080.1, read as the reverse complement.
CGGACCCCGGCCGCAGACGCTCGCCGCCACCCGGGGCGGGGGACGGGGCCCCCGCCCTACAGGGGGAGGCGGTGCGGGCGGAGGTGGCGGGTTCCGGGGAGGCGGTGCGGGCGTTCGAGGCCCAGGCGGCGGCGACGGCCCAGGCGGCGGCCAGAACCAGCACGACCAGGGTGTTCTCGATCAGGTTGTTCGCCAGGCTGAACGTCACGATCGGCGGCAGCACCACCAGCATCATGGCCCAGCCAGCCGGCGCGGTGGGGCTGTCGGCGGCCGACCCGGAAGTCGCCTCACCGTCCGCGGTCCCGGGGCCGACGTCATCCACGACGTCTCCCGCCTTCCGGACCTGTAGGGCGGGGGCCCCGTCCCCCGCCTCCTCGAAACCCCGACGAGCGTGGGTGCTGGCTGGGACGGGGGCTCCGTCCCCCGCCCCCGATCCTGCCTGGGCCTCGGTGCGGACTGGGCCCGGAGCGACCGCCCGCCGCACCGCCCCGTGCAACCGGGCCACCAGCACCAGCATCAGCGCGCCCAGCGCCCACCCCCACAGCCGCTCGACCCACGGCGAGTCCCCGAGGGCCCGAAACGCCCATGACTGCAGCCAGAACGCCAGCGGCGGGTGCTCGGCGAACGGGGTGAAGTCGGCGTTGTAGGACGCCGCCCAGAAGGTCCCCCGGCCCTCGGCCAGGTTGCGCGCGATCGCGGCGTACGTGACGCCGTCCAGGAACATCTCGGAGGACAGCAGCCGGATGCCGGCCCACGCCAGGAAGACCGTGACCGCCAGCACGGCCAGCGGGTGCCGGGCCACCGCGTCCACGAAGCATCCCCGCCGCCCGTCCATCCGCCTCACTCCCGGGCCATCGCCAGCAGGTTCAGGATTCCCGGCGCGACCGGCGGGTCCAGCAGCCCGGCCTGCGACAGCGCCTCCCGCAGGGCCGGCGCGGACGTCGGGTCCTGGTACTTGCAGTGGATCACCGGCTCGCTGACCAGCGTCAGCAGTTGCCCCTCCACGAACCGCGGCAGGCGGCGGCCCAGGTCCAGCAGCCGGTCCGTCCCGTGGCCGGTCCGCAGCATCTCGGTCAGCAGGCTGAAGGTGTCCAGCGTGCGGTGCAGCCGGTAGTACGCCGCCGCCTCGGCGTCCTTCACCCCGGCCAGGCGCGCCTCCAGGCCCGTTGCGCGCAGGAACGGCGCGAAGGCGACGTGCCGGCGCATCGGCGCCACCTTGAACAGCGCGACGACCGAGTGCAGGCGGTCCCGCATCCGCACGAACCCGCCCGGCACCGGGCGCCGCCGGCCGGTCTCGACGAACCCCGCCGCCCACTTTCCGCGGGCCTTTCGCAGCCGGTCGAACAGGCCGTGAAGCGCCCCGTCCTGCAGGAACGTCACGTCCGGGTCCACGACCGCCAGCATCTCCTCGTCCGACCGGTCCAGGATGTGGAAGTTCACGGCCTCGTGCAGCCGGTTCGGCGACCGGTAGAAACGGTCCGGCATCCGTCGCGCCTCGTCCAGGAACTCCGCCACGTGCCGGTGTCCCAGGACCGTCACGTCGAACGGGACGCTCGCGCCCCGCGCCTCCATCGCCGCCCGCAGCCCTCCCGCGTCCATCCCGTCGCGCGACAGTTCGACCAGCCACACCCGCACCGGGATCGACCCGTCGAGGTGGTGCCGCGCGAACGACTGCATCGAGTGGGCGAGGTAGTCCAGGTACTTCCCGACGGCTCGCTGGGCCTCGCCGGGCCGCACCGGGCGCGCGGCCTGGTCGATCGCGTTGCCGGCGACCCGGTCCCATCCGTCGTTGAAGACCACGTAGTACAGCGCGAGCCGGGCGGGCGCAGGGCGGTCGCGCGCGGCGGGACCGGGCGTCCGGGGGCACGCGTCGCCAGCCTGCCGTTCCGGCACCGCCGGGTCCGCCATCATGTGCCGTCCCCGAGATAGGCGTAGCAGGCGGCCTGGCACGCGCCGCACGCGAACAGCGCGCAGCCGTCGCACCGCGGGTCCACCGGCCGTTCCAGCACCGGCCCCAGCACGGCCGCGAACCGCGACGCCGCCTCCCCGCGAGGCACGACTTCGTCGATCCGCCACGGCGCGCCGGTCAGTGCCATGCACGGGCTGGTCGTGCCGTCCGGGCCCACCAGGACCTGGTCCGTGAACCCCTGCCGGTCGACCTCGCAGACGTTGCGCACGTCCACCCGACGCAGCAGGAAGCCCAGGTCGGCCGCCCCGAACTCGCACAGCGGGAACGGCTTGGCCAGCACCATCGGTCGCCCCGGGAACCGCGCGTCCACGTGCCGTACCAGGTCCCGGATCTTCGTCGCGAACCCCGGCAGGTCGGACAGCGCCGCGTGCCGGTTGCCCCGGCTGCCCGACGGGAAGGTCACCGCGAAGGACAGCGGCGCGTCCGGGGCCGCGTGCAGGAACGGGTCCAGGAAGGCGAAGTCCCGCGCCTTCGGGTCCCACAGCGTGTACCGCAGCACGACCTGCACGCCGCGCCGCCGCAGCGTTCCCAGGTTCGCGTGCAGGGCCTGGCGCTGCCGAGGGCCGTACTGCGCGGGCCGGTCCACGTGGACCGTCACCATCTCCAGGTTCGGCGCCGCGACGATCGCCGCGAACCGCCCCGGGTCGCACAGCCCGTGCGTCGAGAAGTAGAAGGTCAGCCCGCGCGCCGCCGCCTCCCGGGCCATCGCGGGCAGCGCGTCCACCTCGGTCGGCTCGCCGCCGAAGACGTTCACCTTGCGCAGTTCGCCCGGCCGCGCCATGGCGTCCAGCACCCGCCCGAAGGCCTCCGCGGTCATGACCGGGGCCGCGTCCCGGTCCTCCACGAAGCAGTAGGCGCAGCCCCTGGAACACCGGTACGACGGTGCGATCGCGACCTGTGGCGGCGACCGCCAGGCCTCCCACTCCGCCAGCCGCGCGGCCAGCGCCTGGCGGGTCGCGGCCGGGATCGGCGAATCCGCCCGCGTCGCCGCCAGCCGGTGCAGCCCGGGCAGCGGGCGCAGCAAATCCGCGACGCCCTCGATGTCGTCCCGCAGCAGCCGTGCCGTCTCGTGAAGGACCGCCGGGATCCGCCCGGCCGCGAAGGCCGCCTGGATCGCCGGGCCGCCCGCCCGCGGGTCCGGCCACGCCTCGCCCGGCATCGCCCGCCGGGGCAGGGCCAGCAGGGGATCCCCGCGCAGCGCCTCGACCGCCACGGGCCGCGCCCGCGCGTTTTCGCCCCACAGCCGCAGCAGCGTCGGCGCGAACGCGACCGGGTCGCGCCCCGCCAGGTCCGCCGCCACCTCGATGCAGCCCGCGTCCCCCGAGGCCAGGCCCGCCCGCACCGCGCCGGCGTCGATCGCGGCCTCGCCCGCCCGGGCCTTCAGCAGGTCGCACAGCAGGTCCAGCGTCCCCATCCTCGCCTCGGTCGCGCGCCCCCGGTCCGCGTCAGTACGTCCGCCGCGGCCCGGTGCCGCCCGCGCCGCCCGCCGGGGCCTGCGGGGCCGCCTTGGCCGCCGCCGCGCGTCCCGCCATCAGCGGCAGCACGTACTCGCCCAGGAAGACCTGCCGGGTGCGGCAGAACCACGTCTTGTGCAGCCAGTCGTGGTGGTAGATCAGGCTGTCCACCGGGCAGCCGCCGTGGCACAGGTCCCACACCTCGCAGCCCTTGCAGTCCGCCTCCCGCAGGTGCGGCGTCCGGCCCACCAGGTCCCGCTTCATCGGGTGCCGGAAGATCTCCTCGAACGACTGGTCCAGCGTCCCGAACTGCAGCGATTCGTTGTCCATCGCCCGCCCGCACTGCCAGACCTCGCCCCGCGGCCCGATCGCCAGGTGCGTGTTCCCGCAGCGGCCCGCCTCCTCGCACGACAGCCGCCCGACATCCCCCTCGACCGCGCGCGCCAGCGCCGAAAACGGCGCCACGCCCGGCAGCAGGTTCCGCCGCGGCAGCCAGTACTCGAAGGCGCGTCCCAGGAAGTGCCCGAACTGCTCGGGCGAGATCGCCAGGTCGGCGTTCATGTCCTTCGACGCCTCGCCTTCCCGGTACAGCGGGTTCAGCCGGATGTGCCCCCGGTAGCGCTTGCCCAGCAGGTTGCACATGAAGACCAGCGTCTCGACCGGGGCGTCCACCGACTTCGACGTGACCACGAAGATGATGCCGGTGCTGATGCCGTTCCTCTGCAGCAGTTCGACGCCCTCGAAGAACCGCCGCTCGTATTCCAGGTGGTCGCGCCCGGGCGCCAGCCCGCGCAGCCCCGGCGTGTAGTCGTACGACGACCCGATCGACTGGAGCCCCATCTCGCGCAGCACGCCGACCAGTTCCGGCGTCAGCAGCGTCAGGTTCGACTGCATCGAGTGGCGCAGCCGGGGCGCGTCCCACCCCAGGATCTCCCGTTGCAGCAGCCGCACCGCCCGGTAGAAGTCCGCGCCCATCAGCATCGGCTCGCCGCCGTGCCACGTGATGTAGACGCGCCGCTGCGGGTCCGTGCGCAGGTACTCCGCCACCCGCGTCAGCAGCGCGCGCAGCACGTCGATCGACATGCGGTCACGCTTCTCGTCCTTGTCCCGCACCGCGCAGTAAACGCAGTTCGCGTTGCAGTACTCGGTGCACTTCGTGATCAGCGTCAGCACGGTCCCGCCTCCCGGCCGCGGTCGCGGCACGCCGGGGGGACCGCCTCCTCGTCGCCCGCGGGCGCCTCCTGCGCGGACAGCAGTTCCATCATCTCGGCGAACCGTCCCCGGCAGCGATCCACCGTCGCCTCGTCGTACAGGTAGCCGTGGCAGAACAGCAGGCCCTCGCAGAACGCGCACGGGTGGCGGCCTCGCAGGAACGGGACCCTCTTGCGGGACACGTCCGGGCCGTCCCAGGCGCCCGGCCCCGGCACCTCGCCCTCCCCGCGCAGGTCCACGAAGTGGTCGTTGGCGACGAAGTCCAGCGACGCGATCTCGAACGCCTCGTCCAGCCGCCTGGCGCGCACCTCCTCGAACGGCGTGACCGCGGTGCGCCGGCCCATCCGCACCAGCGCGTCGGTCATCGCCTCCAGCACCAGGTCGCCCTCCGACCGCAGTTCGGCCACCGCGATGCGCGTCCGCACGCCCAGCGACGACAGGACCTTCAGCACGTCCAGGTCGTCGTCCCCGCGCAGCGGCACCTCCACCGACAGGTGCGGGCGCGCCAGCCCGGCCGCCCCGCGCAGTGCCTCCTCGACCGTGGCCGGCCGCGAGAGGAGCAGCACTGCCGGCGCCCCCTGGCCCGCGTACCCCGCGACGTTCCCCGAGTCCGGCGCCTCGATCGCGGCCAGCAGCGTCCGCACCTGGAACCCCGCCCGCAGGCACGCGTCCACCGCCTTCCGGTCGAACGGCCCGTCGCCGAAGTCCAGCACGACCTCCGATTCCCGGGGCACCGTCTCCAGGCGGTCGGTACGGTCCGACCGAACGATCGTTGCCTTCGTCACGGGCCGACCTCCCCCAGCGCGTACGCCGCGCACCCGCCGCTGCACAGGCCCCGCTGCCGGTGCTCGCACCCGTCGCACTCCGGGTAGATGCCCCGGCCCTCCGGCCGCTGGCGCTTCACCTCGTCCACGAAGTACTTCATCACCTCGTCCAGCGAGTCGAAGTCGTACAGCGTCTTCCCCCGGATGTGGCTCAGCGGGAAGCAAGGCCACAGTTCCAGGTCGGGCCCGATGTCCACGATCGGGCCGCACGTCCAGTGGAACGTCGCCTGCAGCCGGGTCAGCGCCCCCAGTTGGGCGTCCGTGAACATGCAGATCGGGAAGCCGCAGTCGAAGCCCGGGATCACCCGTCCCTTCGCGAACCGCGGGAACCACTTCTCCAGCCGCGCCGACACGGCCGGGTAGTCGTGCGGCGGCACGAAGACGTTGCCCTCGCCGCCCTTCGCGATCGGGTGCGTCAGGCCCAGCCGCAGGTTCGGCATCAGCCCGTGCCGTTCGATCAGGTCGAACGCGAAGTCCAGGTCGAAGTCGGTCCGGTAGACGTTGAACGAGATCGACGCCTGCGCGCCGCCCATCGCCAGGAACTCGTCCTGGATCCGGCGCTGCGCCTCGGGCGTGTCGTCCGGGTGGTTCACGTTGACGATGAAGGTGACCTTGCGGCCCGCCTTCTCGTGGCGCAGCCGCACCTCCTGGATCCGTTCCCGCGTCGCGGCGGGCAGGATGCCGGACGTGAACATCCGGAAGTCGAACCCCCGCATCATCGCGTAGTCCATCATCTGCGCGACCTGCGGGTGGATGCCCGGCTCGCCGCCCAGGAACGACACGATCGGGACCCGGCTTCTCTCGTAGAAGTCCAGCACGTAGATGAAGTCGTCCCACCGCAGGAAGTCCCCCTGCGATCCGGCCATGTAGCTGTCGGCGAAGCAGTAGGGGCAGCGTCGCACGCACTTCTGGGTCACGAGGAGGTTCGGCATCGGGGCTCCGAAGGCTGCGGGCGCCGGCGGCGGGATGGGCCTGCGCCACGGGGGGCGATCCGGGCGGTCACCGGCGCGGGCGATCAGTAGTAGTAGTTCGTGTACACGACGTAGTAGTTCGTGTACGTGTTCGTGTAGTCCGGGGGCTCGCAGGAGGTCGTGGCCAGGGAACCGGCCGCCACCACCGCCGTGCCGACGCCGACGCCCTTCGCCAGTCGCTTCAGCGCTTCGCGACGGCTGACCTTGTTGTCCTTCTTCTTCTCGCTCATCGTTCCCCCTGGTTTTGATCCGAGTCTCGTCGATTTTGCCCGGGCAGGCCGCGGCTTGTCAACAACCTGCAAAATCCCTTGCGAACGGCGATCCCGGGCCGTCCTCGTGCCGGATCTCGTCGACCGCCTCCGCTCGCCCCGGGCCGCGGTACAGGCGGTCCGGCAGGTTCAGCACCCAGCCCGGCCCCGCCGATACGCACCGGTAGGCGTGCACGACCCCCGGCGGCACCCGCACCGTCGCGGGGGCGGACTCGCCGGCCCGCACGCACATCCGCCGGCCCCGCGTCGGCGACCCGGGGCGGTGGTCCCACATCACCAGCAGGAACTCGCCGGGGCCCGCGAACGCGAAGAAGTCCGACTGGCGCACGTGCTCGTGCGGGCCGCGGGCCTGGCCCGGCAGAGTCACCGACACGTAGGCCATCGCCGGCCGGTGCGTCGCACCCTCGTCGTCGTCGCGGAACACCTCCATCAGCCACCCGCGCGCGTCCTGGTGCCGGTCCGGGCGGCGCACCTCGACCCCGGGCAGCGCGTCGATCGGCGGGAAGGTCATGGGACCTCCGGGTAGTTCAGGGCGAAGAAGCGCCGGAATTCGGGCGACAGGCGGGCGCGCAGCCACTCGGGATGGTCCCGGTACCAGGCGACCGTGTCCCGGATCCCCTGCCGGAACGGCACGGACGGCGTGAACCCCAGTTCGCCCGACGCCTTCCGGAAGTCCATCGCGTACCGGCGGTCGTGCCCCTGCCGATCGGCCACGAACCGCAGCAGGTCGTCCGCCCGCCCCAGTTCCCGCAGCAGCGCGCGCGCCAGGTCCAGGTTGCGCACCTCGCACGCCCCGCCCAGGTTGTAGGTTTCGCCGGGCCGCCCCCGCAACAGGACCGCGAGCAACCCCCGGCAGTGGTCGACGACGTGGATCCAGTCCCGGACGTTGTCCCCGGTCCCGTAGATCGGCACGTCCTGCCCGGCCAGCGCCCGGTGGATCACCGTCGGCACGAACTTCTCGGGGAACTGGAACGGCCCGTAGTTGTTCGAGCAGCGGGACACCAGCACCGGCTGCCCGAAGGTGCGGAACGCCGCCAGCACCAGCAGGTCGGCCGCGGCCTTCGACGCCGCGTAGGGGCTGGATGGTCGCAGCGGGTGCGCCTCGGTGAAGGGCGGGTCGCCTTCGCCCAGGTCGCCGTACACCTCGTCCGTCGAGACCTGCACGAACCGGCCCGTACCGTGCCGCCGCGCCGCGTCCAGCAGCACCTGGGTCCCCAGCACGTTGGTCCGCAGGAAGGCCGACGGGTCGTGCAGGCTGCGGTCCACGTGCGTCTCGGCGGCCGCGTTGACGACGGCGTCGAAGCCCTGCGCCAGCAGGCCGTCCACGAGGTCCCCGTCCGCGATGTCGCCCTGCACGAACCGGTACCGCGGGCCGCCCTGGAGGTCGGCCAGGTTCTCCCGGCAGCCCGCGTACGTCAGCAGGTCCAGCACCGTGACGTCGTTCCCGCCGGCGTGCAGCGCGTACACCAGGTGCGTGCCGATGAACCCCGCGCCGCCGGTGACCAGGACCCTCACGCGCCTTCCTCCAGCAGCCGGTTGGCCAGCGCCAGCGACTCGAACGTGCCCGCGTCGGTCCACCAGCCGTCGATGAAGCCGTGTTCCAGTTCCCCTCGCGCCGCATACGCGTTGTTGACGTCGGTGATCTCCAGTTCGCCCCGCGCCGACGGGACCAGCCGGTCGATCTCGTCGAAGACCCCGGCGTCGTACAGGTAGGCGCCGACGACCGCCGGGGCCGGGCCGGGGAGGTCCGGCTTCTCGACGATGCTCGTGATGCGGCCGCCCAGAAGTTCGGCCACGCCGAACCGGTTCGCGTCCTGCACCTCCTTCAGCATCACGCGTGCGCCGCGTCCCTGGCGCAGGAAGGCGTCGAAATGCGGCTTCAGCGGGTGCTGGAAGACGTTGTCGCCCAGCAGCACCGCCACCCGGTCCCCCCCGGCGAAGCTGCGGGCCAGGCCCAGCGCCTCGGCGATGCCGCCCGCCCGGTCCTGCACCCGGTAGGTGAAACTGCACCCGAAGTCCGCGCCGCTGCCCAGCAGGTTCAGCACGTCCCCCATGTGCTCGCGGCCGGTGACCACCAGGATCTCGTCGATCCCCATGCCGCGAAGCTGTTCGATCGGGTGGAAGATCATGGGCTTGCGGCCGACCGGCAGCAGGTGCTTGTTGGTCACCTGGGTCAGCGGGAACAACCGCGACCCGGTCCCGCCCGCCAGCACGACGCCTTTCACGTTCATCGCCCGTCCCCGGTCCACGTCACCTGGAGAAGTCCAGCAGGAGATCCCGCACCAGTTCGGCTTCCTTCTGCGCGGCGTCGAACCCGCCGTAAGCGACGCCGAAGCAGACGGCCCACTCGATCGGGCCCAGGAAGAACAGCGACGAGCAGATGGGCGTCAGGTGGTTGCGGGAATACTCCCGGAAGCCGACCACCGCCATGTCCTCGACCCGCACCAGCGAGGCCTTGAGGTCGAAGTCCTTGTTGTTCGACGCCGAGACGTCCAGCAGGACGACGTGGCTCAACCCCAGCGTCTTCAGGCGGTTCCTCAACAGGGCCGACGCGTCGTGGGCGGCCGACAGCCCTTCCTCGCCGGCGGCGGGGTTCACCGCGACGGTGGTATCCCGGGGCAGGATCAGCCGCGACGCGTCGAAGTCGCTGATCGGCACGTACACCAGGCCGGCCTCGGCGAAGGCCTTCGCCAGGTACCTCTGGTTCCAGGTGTACTTCGGCGTCGAGCCGATGCCCATCGAGATCACGCCGACCCGGGCCGCCTTGGGGAGGGGGTCGTAGGGCTGCAGTTCGTACAGCCGCGTGCAACCGGTGCCGGCGGCCAGGGAGAGGAGCAGGGCGGCGATCGGGAACGCATGCAGTCCGCGAGCCATCGGTATCGCCTCGTTCAGGGTTGCGAAACGTGTAGCCCGGAGCGCCCGGCCTGTCAATCGAGGAACGCCTCTTCCCCCCCGTTCATCCCTGCCTGTGGGCCAGGATCGCCTCGACCTCGGCGATCTCCTGCTGCATGCGCTGCTCCCAGGTCTGCACGACGGTCCGGCCGGCCTGCGCCGCGCCCGCCGCCAGCCGCTGTCGCCACGCCGCGTCGGACAGCAGCCGCGCCAGCCGCTTCACGCCGTCGTCGAACAGCCGTTCCGGCCGCACCAGCACGCCGGTCTCGCCGTCCCGGACCAGGTGCGACGTCCCGCCCACGTCCAGCGCGAAGGTCGGCACGCCCGCCACCGTGGCCTCCAGCACGCCGTTCGACAGGTTGGACAGGTCGTACAGGGACAGGTAGGCGTCGGCACGCACCAGCCGGTCCATCACCTCGTCGTGCGGGATCGGCCCCAGGAACGTCACCCGGTCGGCCAGGCCCAGCCGCGAGGCCATCTCCTGCAGCGCGGCGCGTTCGGGCCCGTCGCCGGCGATGGACAGTTCCCAGGGCGGCACGTCCGCGGGCAGCCGCGACAGCACCTCCAGCGCGCGATCGACCCGCTTCCAGTCCACCAGCCGGGAGGCGGTCAGCAGGGACAGGCGGGTGCCCAGCGTCGGGAAGCGCGGGACCCGCGTCGGGGATTCGTCCAGGCGCGCCTGCGCGGCCTCCACGTCCGCCTTCACCACGCCGTTCATCCAGAACCGCACGCGCCGCGGGTCCACGCCCAGGCGCCGCAGCACCACGTCCCCCAGCGTGCCGTCGTCGGCCATCACGACCAGGTCGGACGGCGACCGCAGCGCCGCCACGTGCGTCCGGAAGCGCCGCATCCGGGCCGGGTCGTCCGCCCACGCCCCCAGCAGCGTGCCCTGGAACCGCGTCACCGACGGGATCCGCAGCGCGCGCCCGATCGCCACCGCCACCGGCGCGCCGAAAACCTCGTATCCGTACACCACGTCGGGCCGCCACTTCAGGCACCGCGCCAGCGTGCGCGCCCCCAGGTCGACCTGGAACGCCCCCCAGCGCTTCCAGTTGTCGATCGCCGACTCGTCCAGCCGCGTCCGGGGGCCGTTCGCCGGCCCGCCCGCCGCGACCGGGGGTTCCACGGCCGGCCGCCGCAACGCCGCCATCGCCCGGCGCGCCGCCCGCACCGGCCGCTGCAGCAGCATTTCTGCCCGCCGGATCCGGATGCCCTCCGGCAGTTCCTCGATCCCGCCGTGCACGTCCTTGGCGGTCAGCACCTCGACATCCCACCCCGCCCGCGCGTATCCCAGCAGCGTGTTGTAGAGGGACTGGTTGCCGGCCTTGCGGACGATGCGGCCCGTCTCCTGCAGCAGCCACACGTCCAGGTCCGTCACGAACAGGATGCGCCGCCGGGGCACGCCGGTCTCCGCCTGTGGACGTGGAAAGGGTAGCACGGTCGCGTGGCCCCCCGCACCGGGGCGTCGACCCAGGTTCCCCGGGCCTCAGCCCTCCAGCAGCCGGCCGACCAGCGCGTAGAACACGCCCGCCAGGAACGCGGACATCGGGATGGTCAGGATCCACGCCCAGACGATGCGACTGGCCAGGATCCAGCGCACCCGGCCCAGGCCCGAGGTCATGCCGACGCCGACGATGGCGCCCGTGATGGTGTGGGTGGTCGAGACGGGGATGCCCAGCGCGGACACGGCCAGGATCGTCACGCCGCCGCCGGTCTCCGCGCAGAAGCCGTGCATCGGGTCCAGCCTGGTCAACTTCATGCCCATCGTGCGCACGATCTTGAAACCGCCGACCAGCGTGCCCAGCGCGATCATCAGGTGGCACAGCAGCAGCAGCGAGAAGGGCGGCTCGTGGGCGGCCTGGTAGAACCCGCCGGTGACCAGCAGCGCGAACAGGATGCCCAGCGTCTTCTGCGCGTCGTTGGTGCCGTGGCTGAACGAATAGACTGCCGCCGACACCAGTTGCAGCCGCCGGAACAGGTGGTGCATCGCGCGCGGCGCCCCCCTCCGCGCCAGCCGGATCGTCACCTGCTGCACGACCAGCGCCAGCGCCATGCCGACCAGCGGCGACACCACGATGAAGGCGGCGACCTTCAGCAGGCCGTCGGCGATCAGCAACTGGAAGCCCCCGTAGGCCACCGCCGCGCCCGCGTACCCGCCGATCAGCGCATGCGACGACGAGGACGGCAGCGCCAGCCACCAGGTGATCAGGTTCCAGGCGATGGCCCCGAACAGCCCCGCCAGGACGACGGGCACGGTGACCTGGCTGGTCTCGACGACCCCCTTGCCGACGGTCTTCGCGACCAGCGTCCCGAACGTGAACGCCGCGACGAAATTGAAGAAGGCCGCCCAGGCCACGGCCAGCTTGGGGTGCAGCACGCGGGTCGCAACGACCGTCGCGATGGAGTTCGCCGCGTCGTGGAAGCCGTTGACGAAATCGAAGGCCAGGGCCACGACGAAGGTGACCGCGATCAGCGGGTGATCCAGCAGGAAGCCGACGATGTCCATCAACCCTTCTCCTCGTCGTGGTGGCTGGCGAGGCCCGACAGTCCCTTCTCCCCCGGTCGCAACCTGTCGGGCTCGGGTCCTTCCCTCCCGGGATGGCGCCTTCGTACCGCGGGGACCGCGTGGCTTTCGTGACGGTCCGGCAACGATTCGATGACGAAGGTCAGCCTTCCAGGAACTGCCCGACCAGCATGTAGAACAGGCCGGCGATGAAGGCCGACAGCGGGATGGTCAGCACCCAGGCCCACACGATGCGGCCGGCCATCATCCAGCGCACGTGGCCCAGGCCGGAGGTCATGCCCACGCCGACGATGGCGCCCGTGATCGTGTGCGTGGTCGAGACGGGGATGCCCAGCGCGGACACGGCCAGGATGGTGACGCCGCCGCCGGTCTCGGCGCAGAAGCCGTGCATCGGGTCCAGTTTGGTCAGCTTGGTGCCCATGGTCTTGACGATGCGGAAGCCGCCGAACAGCGTGCCGCCGGCGATCATCGCGTAGCACACGAACACGATCCATGTGGGGATCGGCGCCTCCTGCTGCAGGTAGCCCCCGGCGACCAGCAGCGCGAACAGGATGCCCATCGTCTTCTGGGCGTCGTTGGTGCCGTGGCTGAACGAGTAGATCGCCGCCGACACCAGTTGCAGCCGGCGGAACAGGTGCGACATCGTCCGCGGCGCACCGCGCCGAACCAGCCGCAGCGTCATCCTCTGCACGGCCAGGGCCAGCACCATGCCCAGGATCGGGGAAACCACGATGAAGAGGGCGACCCAGCCCAGGCCCTCGGGCTTCAGCAGGTCGAAGCCGCCGTAGGACACCGCCGCGCCCGCATAGCCGCCGATCAGCGCGTGGGAGGACGACGACGGCAGGCCCAGCCACCAGGTGATGAGGTTCCAGGTGATCGCGCCGACCAGCCCCGACAGGACGACCGGCACCGTGATCTGGTCGGTCTTCACGACCCCCGTGCCGACCATGTGCGCCACGGCGACGCCGAAGGTGAAGGCGGCCGCGAAGTTGAAGAAGGCGGCCCAGGCCACGGCCAGCTTGGGGTGCAGCACGCGGGTCGCCACGACGGTGGCGATGCTGTTGGCCGAGTCGTGGAAGCCGTTCACGAAGTCGAATGCCAGGGCCAGCACGACGGTCGCACCGATCAGCGGGTGGGTGGCCAGGAAGCCGAAGATCTCCATCAGACGTGCTCCAGCGCGATCCCCTCGATGATCTCGGCGACGTCCTCGCACTGGTCGGTGGCGGCCTCGACGATCTCGTAGATCTCCTTCAGCTTGATCACGGTCAACGCATCGGTGGCATGCACCCGGAACAGCTCGGCCAGGCCGGCCCGGTGCAGGGCGTCGGCCTCGTTCTCCAGGCGTTGCACCTCGATGATCAGTTCCTTCATGCGGGCGACCTGCTTGAAGTCCTTCAGCAGCGCGACCAACTGGACCAGTTGTTCCAGGGCCTTGACCAGGACCTTCGCCATCTCGACCAGCTTGGGCGGGACCTTCCCGATGGCGAACAGGTCCAGGCGCTGCGCGGCGGCCTCGGCGCTGTCCGTCACGTCGTCCAACTTGGTGATCAGCTTCATCGTCTCGTCGCGGTCCAGCGGCGTGATGAAGGTGCGGTGCAGCAGGTCGATGACCATGTGCGCCGTCGAGTCGCAGTCGTGCTCCAGTTCGGTCATGCGGGCGATCAGCGCCTCGCCGTCCGGCCAGCGCTCCAGCAGATCGACCAGCGTCCGGCTGGCCTCCAGCGACAGTTTCGCGTGGCGGTTGAACAGGTCGAAGAACCCGATTTCCTTCGGAAGCAGCTTGTTGAACACGCGGCCCTCCTTCGGCGGCTGGCGAACGGTACAGCCCCGACCGGTGGGATTTCGTGACGCCTTCGTGGCAATTCCGTGACGGCGGTGACCGTCGGGTGGCGGTATGCGCGGACGCGGGGTGCGGCCGATGGTAGACTCGCCGCGAAACACCGGGGAGGTCGCGGTGGGACGCCGATTCGGGACGATCCGGGGGATGCTGCTGGTGGCGGGCCTGGCGGGCTGGATGGCCTGCGGGGGCGGCGACGGCGGGGACGAGGGGCGGGCGGACGCGACGGATGTCCCGGAGGCGGGCGACGTCGCGACCGAGACCGCCGCGGACCTGCCGGGCGAGGCGGCCGTGGAGGTTGTGGACGACCTGGCAGCGGAGGCCGGTGCGGACGGGGCGCCCGGCGAGACGGGGGACGACCCCGGCGAGGAGACCGCGGACCTGCCGCCGCTGGAGGTGCCGTACTTCCCGCCCGTGCCGGCGAACCCGGTGAAGGACGAACTTTACGTGCAGGAGACGAACCACACCTCGAACGAGGTGGACGGGGCCCTGAAGCCGCTGGTGGCCGTCCTGCCGGCGATCGAGGGCGTCGGGGTGGCGGGCCATCCGGTCCAGGTGACGCCGCGGGGGGTTGCCTGGGCGCTGGTGGATGCGGGATGGGTGTTCCTGGGGCCCCCGGACGGCGAGGCGGACGTGATCGCGGCCGCGGCCGGGCCCGGGGTGATCGCGATGGCCGGGCCCGCGACGCTGTACCGCGTGGCGCCGGACGGGACGGTTGCTCGGGACGCGGCGCCGGACGGCGTCGAGATCCTGGGCCTTCACACGCTGGGCGGAGGGGCGTTCGTGCGGACGTCGGCGGGCGCGGCCCCGGTGCCGCCGGACGGCGCGATGGCGTGGCCGCAGGACGGGGCCCCGGTCACGGCCCTCGCGTTGGCGCCGGACGGGCTGCTGCTGCAGGGGCATCCCGACGGCACGGTGACCTTCCACGACCTGCCGGCCGAGGGGCTGCCGGGGCCCGGGGTGGCCACGCTGGATGCGACCTCCGGTCTCAAGGGGGGGGCGGTCCGGGCGATGGTGACCGGGGTGACGCTGCCGGCCGCGATGGACCTGGTGGTGGTCTCCGACGACGGGGTGGCGGGCCTGGACCTGCTGCAGGGCGGCGGCAAGGTGGCGGAGGCGATCGACGTGCCGCTGTTCGCCGCGGACCGGGTGCCCCTGGGTCAGCCCCGGGGCGCCACGCGGACCTCCGACGGGGGCTTCGCGGTGGCGACGGCCGAGGGCGCGTACCGGGTCCTGGACCGCGGGGACGGCCCCGAGTGGCGCGTCTACGGCGCCGAGCGCTGGCTGCCCTCGGAGGACGTGCGCGGGCTGCTGACCGACGACTCGGTGGACGTGGCCCCGCTGTACTTCGCGACGGCCGGCGGGCTGGCCCGCGTCGCGGCGTCGCGGATGACGCTTCAGCAGAAGCTGGCCCCGTTCGTGGACCGCGTCGTGCTGCGGCACGACCGGGACGGCGCCGTGGCCGACAGCCACCTGACCCGCAAGGGTGACCTGTCCTCCAACATCCCCTGGGACTCCGACAACGACGGATCGTGGACGGCCTACTGGCTGATGGGCGAGTGTGCGCGATGGCGGGTCACGGGCGATGCCGCCGCGAAGGCGCACTTCGACCGGTCCCTGGACGCGATGCTGTTCCTGCGGACCGTGACCGGCACGGACTGGTTCGTCGCCCGGGCGGTCATCCGCAAGGAAGGCTGCGTGCTGGACGACTGCGACGGCCCGGACGACGGGAAGTGGTACGAGTCGGCCGACGGGAAGTGGTGGATCAAGCGCGACACCTCCAACGACGAGTTGATCGCGCACTTCAGCATGATGGCCATGGCCTACGAATTCTGCGCGGACGACCTGCAGCGGCAGCGCATCCGGGCGCACATGGCGGGCATCGTGAACGGGTTGATCGACCACGGCTACCGGTTGATCGACCCGGTCACGAACGAGGTCACGACATTCGGCCAACTGGACCCCGAGTACGTCAACGAGTGGATCGCGGGCGTCTACGGCGACGGCGGGCTGCGGGCGTCCATCGTGCTGTCCGGGTTGACCGCGACGCACTACATGACCGGCGACCCCCGGTTCGCGGCGGCCAAGCGGGACCTGATCGAGCAGCACGGGTACGCGGACGCGGCGGAGGCCGAGATCCTGCACGAGGTGCGGCCGCTGTCGATGGACAACGACGAGATGTCGTCCTGGTCGTGGTGGACGCTGCTGCGCTACGAGGAGGATCCGGGGCTGCGCCAGCGGTGGAAGACCGGCTTCTCGGGCGTCTACGACGTGAAGTTGCGGCGGCAGCAGGCCGCGCTATGGGGCGTGGTGCGGGCGACGACGGGGTTCGACGACATGGACGTGGCGCGCGACGTGCGGCGCTGGCTGCAGACCGTCCCGGTGGACATGATCCGGTGGGACGTGCGCAACAGCCATCGCCGGGACCTGCTGCCGATCCTGCGGCCGTTCGACCCGGTCAACGGCGGCTACCGCAGCGACGGGCGGCCGATCCCGTACGACGAGCGCAAGTGCGACCGCTTCAACACCGACCAGTACCGGCTGGACGGCGGCATGGGCGGTACCGTCGAGATGGACGGTGCCGAGGTTCTGCTGACCTACTGGATGGCGCGCCTTTTCGGGTTCCTGGCCCCTTGATTCCCTTCCGCGTAATGCCGATATAGAAAGTCCGGGTAGCAGCCCGTGCCGGGAGGTTCACCGATGACTGCCTTGCGGGGCGAGCCGGTCGACGCGGTCCTGGTGGGGGGCGGGATCGTCAGCGCCACCCTGGCCAACCTGCTGAACCAGTTGATGCCCGACCTGTCGATCCGGGTGTTCGAGCGCCTGGAGGGCATCGCGGTCGAGAGCAGCCAGGTGATGAACAACGCGGGCACCGGGCACGCCGCGAACTGCGAACTGAACTACACGCCGCAGAAGGCCGACGGCAGCATCGACATCTCCAAGGCGCTGAGGATCAACGAGTCGTTCGAGGTGTCGCTGCAGTTCTGGACGCACCTGGTCGAGAACGGCGTGCTGCCCGACCCGGGGGAGTTCCTGAACCCGGTCCCGCACCTGTCCTTCGTGTGGGGCGAGGCCAACGTCGCGTTCCTGCGGGCGCGGCAGGCCCGGATGGCGGCCCACCCGATGTTCGCGGACATGCGCATCACGGAGGATCGGGCCGAGATGGCCGAGTGGATGCCGCTGGTGATGCAGGACCGTCCGCAGGGCGAGCCGCTGGCGTGCACCCGGGTGGACCGGGGCACCGACATCGACTTCGGGGTGCTGGCGCGGCTGCTGTTCGCGGGGCTGTCGCACCGGTCGAACTTCTCGCTGCACCTGCGGCACCACGTGCACTCGCTGCGGCGCGGGAAGGACGGCGTCTGGCGCGTGGGCGTGAGGGACCGGGTGGCGGGGACGGAATGCGAGGTCCCGGCGCGGTTCGTGTTCCTGGGGGCCGGCGGCGGCGCGCTGCCGCTGCTGCAGAAATCGGGCATCGAGGAGGGGCGGGGATACGGCGGCTTCCCGGTCAGCGGGCAGTGGCTGGTCTGCCAGGACCCGGACGTCATCGCGAGGCACCGGGCGAAGGTGTATGGCAAGGCCCTGAAGGGCGCGCCGCCCATGTCGGTGCCGCACCTGGACACGCGGATCTGGAACGGGCGGCCGGCGCTGCTGTTCGGGCCGTACGCGGGCTTCACCACGAAGTTCCTGAAGCAGGGGTCGTACCTGGACCTGCCGCTGTCGCTGCGCCCGGACAACCTGGGGCCGATGTGGGCGGTGGCCCGGGACAACCTGGACCTGACGCGATACCTGGTGGGCCAGGCCCTGCAGTCGCACGAGCGGCGGATGGCGTCCCTGCGGCTGTTCCTGCCGACGGCGCGTGCGCGGGACTGGAAGCTGGAGATCGCCGGCCAGCGCGTGCAGATCATCAAGAGGGAGGCGGTGCGCGGCGGAAAACTGGAGTTCGGCACGGAGGTCGTGGCGTCGGCGGACGGGTCGCTGGCGGCGCTGCTGGGGGCGTCGCCCGGGGCGTCGACGGCGGCGTCGGCGATGATCGACCTGGTGGCCCGCTGCTTCCCCGAGAGGGCCGCGTCCGCGCCGTTCCAGGCCCGGCTGCGGTCGATGATCCCCTCGACCGGCCACCGGCTGGCCGGGGAGCCCGACGTGATGCGCGCGGTGCGCGACCGGACCAACGCCGTGTTCGGGCTCCTGGGCTAGGGCGTCCCGCCGAGGCCGGGCCTATCGCGGGTTGTACAGCAGCGGCCAGCAGGCGCGGGTCGCCGTGCAGTCCATGGCGGCGGCGGCGCATTCCAGCGCGGTCGCGTCGGGCAGCTTGTTCGCGTGCTCGCACGATTCCAGGCAGGATTCCAGCGTGTCGTCCTCGGGACACGCGGCGACCATCTCGTCGCAGAAGTCCGTGCAGGCATTGCCCGAACTGCCGTGCTCGGTGGTGGCCTCGGGCTCGGCCGCGTCGGGCGGGTCCGTCACGTCCGTCGTCGCGTCGTTCTCGGTGGAGTTGTCGGTCTCGCACGCCGCGAAGGCGCACGCACACGCCAGCGCAAGGCCGATCGCCAGGAGTCCGCGGGTCTTCATGGTTCCCTCTTCGCGGGAGTTCGAGGGGATCCTACCCGGAGTGCCGGTCGCGTGCCTAGAAGACGCCGGGGACCATGCGCCACTTCACCTTCGCCTTGTAGGCGTCCCAGTCGGCGCCGTACTTGGCCGCGCAGCGGTCCTCGTCGCGCAGGCTGCGGTGGGTCAGCAGGATCGTCAGGAAGGCCACGTAGAAGTACGGCAGGAAGTGGTCGAAGCCGGCGGGCAGCGACCAGGCCAGCGCCAGCAGGATCTCGGGCACGTAGTGGAAGTGCCGCGCGACGCCCCACCAGCCCGACAGCAGCAGCAGCGAGGTTCGCGGCGTGCCGTCGCCGGAGGTCCAGCGCGCCGTCATCAGCACCGGCGGCCTGCCCCACACGGTCGTCTTGCCGTCGGTCTTGCGCACGCGCAGCCGCTGGGCGTCGGCCTCGTAGTTGATCCAGATGGCCAGCCAGCCCAGCACCAGGATGGCCGCGGCCACGGCGGGGTGCAGGTCATACGCCTTCGGCACCAGGTAGATTGTCGCGACCGGGTAGATGCCCGGCAGCCACGCCAGGATGCCCCAGCAGATGTAGAACCCGAACCGGTCGTGCATGATGTCCAGGCTGCCGAAGTACCCGTCCTCCCACCAGAAGAACTTGAAGATGTAGGTCAGTTGCAGGATCGCCGACACCAGGATCGCCGTGCCCGGGCGGCCCAGCGGCGAACCCGCCTGCGCGACGACCATGCAGGCGACCAGCACGGCCCAGCCCATCATGGCCAGCCGGCAGTTCACGTACTGCTTCAGGTTCAGCCGGGACGTCAGCTGCGGGTGCAGTTCCACGCCCCAGTAGAAGTCGAACAGGAAGTTGCCGGAGGTGCCCGAGTCGCTGGTGGACGGCGCCACGCGGCCCTTCACATACAGGAATCCGCAGAAGGCGAACGCGAACAAGACCAGCGTCGACAGCAGCGATCCGAACTCGGCCCACACCCCGGCGGGGTCGAACGCGCCCGCCGGCCACAGCACGCCGAACAGGATCGCGAACGTCGCCAGGAACGCGGCGACGCCGTTGCGCTTGTAGGTCGGGCGGTTGCCCATGGGCGTGACGGGGCCCTG
This sequence comes from uncultured Myxococcales bacterium, assembly GCA_937975765.1. Taxonomy (GTDB): domain Bacteria; phylum Myxococcota_A; class UBA9042; order DTJE01; family DTJE01; genus CAIZWN01. Next base: position 39,894 of record CALJUR010000080.1, on the reverse strand, counting down.
GAAGGTCTCGCCGGGCAGCACCAGCAGCAGCAACGCCTCCAGCGCCGCGAAGGCCAGCAGGTAGCCCCCGGCCTTGAGGGTCGGCAGCGGCCATTCGGCCAGCAACCGGTCCCAGGTGACGGCCTGCGCGAACTGCGCGATCGACCCGTCGTACTTCACGGCGACCATCCACGCCAGCACCGTCAGGAACGGGGTGGTGGTCATCAGGAACAGCGGCACCAGCGTGCGTCGGAAGAAGTGGGCCACGGTCGCTCCTGTCTCCGGGGATGCGAGGGCCGCGGGCGATCCCGGCGGCGGCACGATTGTAGCGGCAACTCGGCTGCGCGCCACCCGGGCGGACGGCGGAATCAGTTTCCGCGCGCGATCTTCCGCACGCCCCGGGCACGCAGCCAGTCCTGCAGCCGCTCGCCCGGCTCGCCGGCCACCAGCACGGCATCACCCTCGACCCGGGCCGCGCAGCCCATCGCCCGGGCGACCTCCCGCGCGACCGCCTGCAGCGCCCCGGCCGGCAGCCCCAGCCCCTCGATCCGCGTCACCGCGTGGCCCCCGTGGCCCTTGCGTTCCCGCCGCAGCACCGCCTTCGCGCAGGCCGACAGGTCCGCCGTCCCCGCGTCCTCCGTCCCGCCCGGGCCCGCCTTCGACGCCTTCGTCTCCCGGGGTGCCTGCGGCGCGTCCGTGCCCGGCAACCTTGCCGGCACCAGCCCCGCCTTCCGCAGCGCGTCCGCCAGGGACACCCCGTCCCCGCGCGGTGGCTCGGCGTGCACCGCGACCCGCCTTTCGTCCTGGTCCCGCCTGCCCATCGCCTGCCTCCGATCCCCCGGGGCGGAGCATCGCGACCCCCGTGCGGTGGGAATTTGACAATTTGATGGCATTTTCGTTACAAGACCTCGATGAACGCGCCGGACATGTCGCTGACCGACTACCTCGTCCAGCTGGCCGCGCTGCTGGGCGGCCTGGCCCTGTTCCTGTACGGCATGAAGGTCCTGTCCGGCGGCCTGCAGGCCCTGGCCGGTGTCCGGCTGCGCGGCTTGCTGGGCCGCCTGACCCGCAACCGCGTCGCGTCCTGGGGCGCCGGCGGGGTGCTGGGCTTCCTGATCCACTCCGGCCCCGCCATTGTCATGGTCGTCGGCTTCGTGGACGCCGGCCTCCTGACGCTCTCCGCGGCCATGCCGCTGGTCCTGGGCCTGAACCTCGGCACCACCCTGTCGATGCAGCTCTTCGCCTTCTCGATCGGCCCCCTGTGCCACGTCGCCATCGCGGTCGGCCTGACGCTGTTCCTGGCCGGCCGGCGCGACTGGACCCGGAACGTCGGGTCGATGCTGGTCGGCTTCGGGCTGCTGTTCCTGGGCATGGAGACGATGTCCGGGTCCGTGGGCTTCCTGAAGGGCAACGAGACCGTCACCGCCTTCCTGGCCCGCACCGACGGCTCGACCCTCCTGGGCACCCTGACCGGCATCCTGGTCGGCACCCTGATCACCGCCCTGATCCAGTCCAGCGGCGCCACCATCGGCATGCTGTTCGCGCTGGCCGCCGGCGGCGTGTTCACCGACATCCGCCAGGCCTTCCCGCTGCTGCTGGGCGCCCACGTCGGCACCTGCGTCACGGGCCTCTTCGGCAGCCTGGGCACGCACGTGGAGGCTCGCCGGACTGCCGTGGCGCACCTGCTGTTCAACCTGCTGGGCGCCTTCCTCGCGGCGGCGATGACGCCGTTCTACGTCGAGGCGCTGCACTTCGTCGGCGGCGATCTGGTGCGCCAGATCGCCAACGCCCACACGATGGTGCAACTGGTGAACAGCCTGCTGGTGCTGCCGCTGACCGAGTTGTACGCGCGCCTGGTCCGCCGGATCACCCCCAGCCGTTCGGGCCCGCCGCCGAGATCCTTCCTGGACGAGAACTACCTGGACACGCCCGAGATGGCGATCGTGGCCGTGATGCAGGAGACCCGGCGCATGGCCGCGCTGTCCCGCAAGATGTTCCGGCAGGCCATGGGCGCCCTGGTGGGGCGCCGGCCCGATGCCGCCAGCGTGGTGTCCCGCGAGGAGGCCTCGGTCGACCTGCTGAAGGACGCGATCAACGACTACCTGCTGCGGGTGGGCAAGCGCCGCCTGTCGCGCCGGCAGGCCGTGCTGCTGCAGTACCTGCAGCGTACCGTCGTGGACATCGAGCGCATCGGGGACCACGCGGAGTCGCTGTTCGAGGTGCTGCACGACAAGGAGGAGCGCCGCGTCTGGTTCGACGACGAGAGCATGGTGCTGCTGGTCCAGAATTACCAGCGCGTGGACGCGATCCTGGGCCTGGTGGTCGAGAGCCTGAACCCCGCCCGCACCGACTTCGCGGGGTGCGCGCAGAAGGTCATGGAGGCCCGGGAGGCGTACCGGGCCGAGAGCCAGCGGCTGCGCGACCGGCACCAGGAGCGCGTGCTGGCCCGGCAGGACGATGCGATCAGCGGCATCGTGTACTCGAACATCCTGAACGTCATGGACCGCATCGTGCACCACTCGCGCAACATCGCCCGGGTCGAGAACCAGCCGCTGTTCCGGCTGAAGCTGCACAAGATCGAGCGCCGCACGGGCCACGAGGATCGTCCCGCCGTGCCGAACGGCGCGAAGACGCACATCGACCCCGCCCTGTTCGACACGGCCGACATCGACCGGGAAATCGGGCTGGCCGCCGAGGAGACCGTCAAGCCGCCCGAACCGCCCGCGACCTGACCGCGCCGGAATTCGCGGAATTCGGTAATTCGGCGGTAATTCGGGGACAGTCACCATTATTGCCAAGATAACAGCCCGGAATAATTGAAGACATGTCGGGCTCTTCGGCGCCCCCCCGTCCCCCGCCTTCGGCCCTTGCCGCCGCCGTTGCGCTGCGGGATACTTCTTCCGAATCCGACAGTTCGGGGAGGCGCCCATGCGTGTCCCGGGATCCCTCGCCTGCCTGCTGGTCCTGGCCCTGCTGGCCGCCTGCGAGTCCGGGAAAGGTCCCGGGATCCAGCCCTCCGACCTGCCGGACGTGCCGGAGGCTGCCGGGACGGACGAGGGGAGCGACGGCCCCGTCGGCGACCGGCCCGACGCCCCGGAGGATGCGGTCCCGGCGGACGCCGTCCCGGACCCGGTGGCGGACCTGTCCCCCGATGCCCCGGAGGACGTCGCGCCGGACGCTGCCGATGCCGCCCCCGACCCCGCCGCCGATGCCCCCGGCGATGCCGCCCCCGAGGTCGACTGCCCGCCCTCCGAGCCTTTCGACTACACGTGCGACCCCAGGGTGCCGTCCTCCTGCCCGTCCGGCTGGTGCGTGCTGGGCCAGTGCGTGGCGCCGCGCCTGGACCCGGACCGGTGGACGACCTGCGGGGACGGGACCTGCGGCCCCTGCGAGACGGCAACCGGCTGCCCGGCCGACTGCGCCGGCATCCCGCCGACTACGGGTACCAAGGAATACGAAAACGCCACCACGATGACCGTCTGGGTGCACGGCTTCTCGAACAAGTCGCCCGACGAGATGCAGGAGATGGTCTACGGCAGGGACCGCGGTTGCGGCGGCATCCTGCACGACATGGCGATGTACGGCGTGGTGCGGCCCTGCTCGGACGACGCGGCAGGCGCGCTGGCCCCGGACCAGTTGACCCGGGTCGAGTACTACGGCGGCACCCCGGCGGCCTGGCTGACCGCCGCGGACATTGCCGAGATCGAGGCCTACCCGTACGACGGCCCGACGGCGCTGCGTCGCTACGGGCTGATCGTGGCGAAGTTCATCCGCTGGAAGATGGCGGTGTCGGGCGCGACGCACGTGAACCTGGCGTGCCACTCGATGGGCTGCTACGTGTTGCGCCACGTGATCGAGAACGACCTGGAGGGCCTGGCGTCCTCGAACGCGTTCGTGCGGTGGTTCACGTCGTCGGGCGTCATCGCGGGCGCGCGACTGGCCCGGCTGTACGACAACCCCAGCGTGCAGAAGGCGGCGGACGCGATCGGGCTGCTGCTGTCGGACTTCGTCATCATGAACCCGGACTTCGCGCAGGACTGGACCGCCACGTGGGACCACCGGCTGTGGGAGGCGAACTCGCCCCTGTACCACGGGATGCTGATCCACCAGCTGGGCGGCACCGACCCGCAGATCCGCGAGGCGCTGAACATCGCGCTGCTGGACCTGAACAACCCGGGCGACCTGCCGAACGACGGCATCATGTACACCGAGGACGAGTACTTCCACCGACAGGCGCCGACGGGGGCCGTGAAGACGCCTTCGGGCAAGGTCGTGTCGGCCACGCACTCGCTGGTGCACGAGTACCACATGCAGGTCCCCGACACCCCGGCGGCCACGCTGCTGGCCGCCGCGACGCTGTTCCACCACCGCCGGGTCTTCATCCGGGTGGACGAGTTCTCGCTGTACAAGGACCGCGAAAGCCACACCCTGCTGGACGGCGAGAACGGCACCGCGCCGGCCGAGATCACCTGGGCCGTCGAGGTGCGGTACGACCCGTACGTGCACGACACCTTCGGCAAGGACGTGCGGGTCCACGAGGACAAGGTCGAACACCGGGCGCCGCCGCTGTGGAAGCAGTCGGAGGGCACGACGTCGCGGCCGGGGAGGGTCGTTTTCGAGGGGCCGGTCTTCGACGCGCAGGACCGCCTGCGGCTGTCGCTGGACTTCCTGGAGGCCGACTGGTTCCCGCGGTACGGCGTGAAGGAGTGGGCCTTCGACGTCCACGAGTCGCTGCTGTCCTACGACGGCGAGGTGATGCTGCGGGACGGCCCCCTCGAGATCTCCAGCCAGTACGCCCGCGCCCGGCTGTCCGTAGAGGTCGTCGACCTGTACTGAACCGCCTTCATGACGCACCGCGTTTCGCGCGTTACAATCCCGTTCGCCGATCCCGTGCGACCCGAACGCGGAGGGCCCATGGACGTCCTGGAGATCCTGGCCGGCCTTGCCCGGAAGGCCATCGTGCAACTGGACCGATCGCGCCTGCCCAGGCTGGACGGAACGCTGCGCCTGCCCGCCTTGCAGCACCCCGTCGAGGTGATCCGCGATCGCTGGGGCGTGCCGCACCTGTACGCCTCCAGCGCGCACGACCTGTTCGCGGCGCAGGGCTACGTGCACGCCCAGGATCGGCTGGCGCAGATGGAACTGGGGCGGCGGTTCGGGCTGGGGCGGCTGTCCGAGTTGTTCGGGCCGGGCGGGCTGGTCGCCGATCGCGCGTCCCGCGTGCTGGGGTTCGCGCGGACGGCGCGCAAGGACCTGGAGATCGCCCCGCCGGACCTGGTCGAGGGGATGCAGGCCTACTGCGACGGCATCAACGCGTTCCTGGCCGACCCCGCCTTCAAGGCCCCGGTCGAGTTGTTCCTGGCCCGCTGGCGGCCCGAGCCCTGGACGCCCCACGACTGCCTGGCGTGGGGGCGGGTGATGTACTGGCAGTTGTGCCGCGGCTGGTCCAGCGAGGTCGTCCGGGCACTGCTGATCGAGGCGGTGGGGCCCGAGGCCGCCGCGGAACTGGAGATCGGACCCTGCCCCGGCGAGATCCCGACGCTGCCCGGCGGCATCGAGGTGCGCGATCTGGACCCGCGGACGCTGGTGCCGGGGGCGGGCCTGGCCACGGCGCGCGGCATGGGCAGCAACGCCTGGGCGCTGTCCCCGGAACGCACCACGACGGGCGGCGCGATCCTGGCGAACGACATGCACATGCCGCTGATGCTGCCGTCCTTCTGGTACGAGAACCACCTGGTCGGCGACGGCTTCGAGGTCACGGGCGTGTCGCTGCCCGGCATCCCGCTGGTACTGGTGGGCCACAACGCCCGCATCGCCTGGGGCATGACGCTGGCGCACACCGACGCCGAGGACACCTTCGTCGAGCGGTTCGACCCGGCGGACCGGTACCGCTACGAGGTCCCCGGCGGGTGGGCCGACGCCGAGGTGGTCCGCGAGGAGATCCGGGTGCGCGGCCGGCTGCTGCCGCACGTCGAGGAGGTCGTGATCACGCGGCACGGCCCGGTCATCTCGGGGCTGTTCGGCGCGATCCGCCAGCGTCTGGCCCTGCAGTCCACCGCGCTGATGCCTTGCGCCGCCGCGCGGGGCTGGCTGCTGCTGAACCGTGCCGCCGGCTGGGACGACTTCGTCCAGGCGATGCGCTGCATCGGCACCCCGCCGCTGAACATCGCTTACGCGGACGTGGACGGCAACATCGGGTACTGGAACACCGGCACGCTGCCGGTGCGGTCGTCGGGGCGCGGAGACGTGCCGTCCCGGGGCTGGACCGGCGAGGGCGACTGGGTTGGCACGATCCCGTTCGAGGAGATGCCGCATGCGAAGAACCCGGCCCGCGGCTTCCTGGTATCCTGCAACCACACCCTCGTGGACGGCGACTACCCGCACTTCCTGGGCCGCACCTTCATCAACGGGGCGCGCGCGCGCCGGGTGAACCAGTTCATCGAGGAGCGCGGCCGGATGGGGCTGCAGGACTGCCGGTCGCTGCAGGCGGACGTGACCAGCCTGCCCGCGCGGGACTTCGTCGCGCGCCTGGCGGGCCTGCCCGAGACCGACCCGGACGTGCGCCTGGCGCTGTTGCTGCTGCGCGCCTGGGACGGCCGGCTGACCGAGGGGTCGGCGGCGGCGGCGGTCTACGAGGCGGCGCGGCACGTGACGATGCGGCTGATGCTGGAGCCGGCGCTGGGACGCGACCTGGCATCGCGGGTGATGGGTCTGGGCTTCGACCCGGCCGTGAACCTGACCAACGAGTTCTACGGCCACGACAGCCACGTGCTGCTGCGGCTGCTGGACGCGAAGGACTCCTGGTGGGTGCGCCGCGCCGGCGGGCGCGAGGCGCTGCTGGTGGCGGGCCTGAAGGGGGCGGTCCGCGGGCTGCGCCAGCGGCTGGGGCCCGACCCGGTGCGGTGGCGCTGGGGCGACCTGCACGGCGCGTGGTTCACGCACATGCTGGGCGACCAGAAGCCCCTGGACCGGCTGCTGAACCTGGGCCCGTTCCCGGCGGGCGGCGACTCGGACACGCCGAACCAGACCGCCATGATGCCCGACCGGCCCTACGGTACCCGGGCCTGGGCGCCCACGTTCCGGCAGATCGTGGACCTGGCCGACCTGTCGCGGTCCCTGGTCATCCACGCCCCGGGCCAGTCGGGCCAGTACTCCAGCCCGCACTTCGACGACCTGCTGGACCCCTGGCGCCGCTGCGAGCATCACCCCATGCTGTGGACCCGCGCCCAGGTCGAGGCCGAGGCCCTGCACCGCCTGTCCCTCTCCCCCGCCTAGGAAATAGGGCCAGCCTCCATTTTCCAACGGCGCCTGCCGAGGGATGGAATGCTGCTGAACTGCTGACGATATTCAATGGAATCAGTCGGTTATGTCGTGGAAAAATGGAGGCTGTCCCTATTTTTCGATCAGCGGGGGGCGAGGGCGGGTTTCACGGCCGCGGCGGGCTTCGCGCCCACGGGCCTGGCACCGGTCAGGCGGACGTCGGGCGGCATCGGCCGGCCCTGCGTCGCGTTCCGCATCGCTGCCGCCTTCGCGGCGGAGGCGGTCGGGTCCGACACCTGATACGGGATCGGCAGGCGCGGCTGGTCCTTGCGGTCGGTGACCAGGTAGATCGTGCCCTTGTCCGCCTTCGGGGCCTTCCTCGCGATCACCCGCGCCAGCCAGGACCCGCCCTGCGGCGCCACCGTGCCGCCCAGCGCGCCCTCCGGGTCCTCGATCCTCAGCAGGTGGAACGGCTTTCCGCCGACCGACGTGATCCGCAGCGTGATTTCGGGCGCCGGCTGGCCCTTCTCGAAGGGCGACAGCACGGCCGTCGGGGGCGTCACATCGAGGTCCCCGGCGACCTTCGCCCGGACCTGCAGCGTCAACTGGCCCGCTCCGGGGACGTTCGTGTCCACCCGCACCACGCCGCCGGCCATGCGCGGCTCGCTGCCCGCCGTGAACGTCACCTTCACCGCGGGCCGTTCTTCGACCAGTTCGGCCTTCAGGATAGACGCGTCCGACACCGTCAGGCCCGACAGCTTCAGCGCCGACCGATCCTTCGCCTCGATGCCCACCGTCTCGGTGCGCGTCTCGCCCATCGGCACGCGCCCGAAGTCCAGCGAGCCCCGCTCGAATGCCGCCAGGACCTCGATGGTCCCCTTCATCGTCAGGGTCAGTTTCGGGGTCGCCGCGGCGTCGGTCTTGACCTCGATCGTCTTGCTCATCGGCCCCTTTCGGCCCGCCGTGTGGATCTTGACCTCGATCTCGCCTTCCCCCCCCGGGGGAAGCTCGGCCGCCGAGACGACGGCCGCCGAGCAGCCTCAACCACCCCTCGCGCTGAGGATGCGCAGCACCCCGTCCCCGATGTTCTTCACCTTGAAGACGTGGCGGACCTCCTGGCCGGCCAGCACCGCGCCCCAGTCATGCTCGGGGACGTCGCACGCCAGCCGGCCGCTGCTGCCCGTCGCCGCCGCATTGGGCGCAGCCGCCGCGGGCGCCCCGGCGTCCTGGACCTCCCCGCCGCCCTTGCAGGCCGCCAGCGCGATCGTCGCGATCACGCACCAGCCTGCCACCTTGCCGCCGAACCGAAGCATGGGAACCTCCGGAGGATGCGCGTGCCGGGTCGGACCCGGCGGCAGTTACGATACCGATGCGTCGGCGGGATCGCAAGGCTCGCGCCCCAGCGTGCGCGTCCAGGTTTCCACGGTCCAGCCCCGGCGCCGTGCGACCCGTCGCAGCCACGGGTCCGGGTTCACCGCGACCGGGTGGCCCACCGCCTCCAGCAGCGGCCGGTCCGAACTGCTGTCGCTGTAGAACGTGCAGTCCGCCAGGTCGACGCCCTTTCCCGCCGCGTACCGCTCCGCCAGGGTCCGCTTGTTGGCGCCGTAAGGCACCGGCCGGTCCCACTCGTCGACGAAGCGCCCGTCCCGCACCCGCTGCCTGAACGCCAGGATGTCGTCCAGCGGCGCGACCTCCCGGAAGCTCTCCAGCAGCCACCGCGACGAGGCCGACAGCAGCACGACCCCCTCGCCGGCCCGCCGGTGGACCTGCATGTGCCGCAGTCCGTCGAGGTGGATGCGCGGGCGCACGTGTTCCCGCCAGCACTCCTGCAGCAGGGCGTTCCCGCGCTCGAAGGGCATGCCGACGAACGGCTTCACCCCCATCGCGTAGGCCCGCTCGGCATCCATGACGCCCAGCCGGTGCCGCAGCAGCGCGAAGGCGACCCGCAGCATGTCCGCGCGCGTCAGGATGCGCTCGCGCCGCAGGATCCCCGCGCACAGCACCGCGGTGGACCCGGACACCAGCGTGTGGTCGACATCGAAGAAGGCGACGCCCTTCACTTGGCCTCGGTCGCCCCTTGGGACAGGGCCTTCAGCATCGTCCCGCAGGCCTGGATCTCCTGGTCCGTCTTGGCCCGCTTCGCCTCTTGAAGCGCCCTGCGGCAGTCCTGCGGGCTGGTCCCCTCGGTCTTGCAGGACAGTTCGGCCAGCCGGACGCAGTCGTTCTTCGAGCATCCCGCGGCACAGGCGATCCCCGCCGCGAGGACGAAGGCAAGCAGGATACATCGCATCCGTCGGTCCTCCCGCGGGGCCCCGGCGCCCCGCCACCGTGCAGTCGGCCCATCATGGTCCCCCGAATGGCCAAGGGATGTCAACGCGGTTCGCGGGTTGGCGATTGCCAGGATTTTTCGTGACAGGGTTGACTCGCGCGCGCGGATCTCTACGATGAGGCGACTCGGTTTCCCTGGAGGAATCCATGATGTCCCGTATCCTGCGCTGGATCCCCGTCGTCGGCGTGCTGCTGGCCGCCACCCCCGCCCTGGCGGACGAGGCGTGGCAGAAGGACTTCCTGGCCACGCTGCACAAGGGCCCGGCCCGCATCGAGGTCGGGGTGTTCGACTTGTCCGTGCACGCCCGCATCAACGTCTGGGGCGGCTGGGTCGGCGACGACGCGCTGCTGGACCAGGGCGACCCCATGCAGGAGTCCGGCTTCCGGCTTCGCCGCACCCGGTTCGGCGTCGACGGCCACCTGTTCAAGACGGTGACCTACGGCATCGAGATGGACATCTTCGACAGCGAGAAGAAGGGCGGACCGCTGTACGACGCCTGGGTCGACTGGACGCCCACGCACTGGTTCGGCATGACGCTGGGCCTCCAGAAGTTCCCGTTCGTGAAGACCGACATGAACTCCTCGGCCGGCACGGCCACCCTGGACCGGGCCATCGGCGTCAAGGCGATGGCGCCCTCCAACACGCTGGGTCTCGCCGTCCACAGCGAGTTGTGGAAGGACCACCTGACCCTGACGGCGGGCATCTTCAACGGCCTCGAAAGGAAGTCCTCGTTCTTCGAGGGTTACGAGGGCATCGGCGTGACGCTGGGCAACCGGTTCGAGCGCCTGGCCTACGTCGGCCGGCTGGACCTCGAACCCATGGGCCGGATCGGCCGCGGCGAGCCCGACCTGGACGGGGGGAAGCCGCGCCTGGCCCTCGGCGGCGCCGGCATGTACTCGAACGGCAAGACCGACGAGATCTGGGGCGCGTCCGGATACCTGCACCTGAAGGCGTTCGGCTTCCACCTGCTGGGCGAGGTGGTCTGGGATCACGCCCAGCCCCAGAAGCGCCCGACGACGACCACCACCACCCCGATCGAGGTCGACCGCCTGGTCGCCCAGGGCAGCCTGGGGTACGTGGTCGGCGCCATCAAGACCGGCCTCGCGGTCCGCACCGAGTACATCAACGACAACCTGGACCTGGCCAACGAGGGCGACCAGGTCGTCGTGGCCGTCGCGCTGACGCACTACGTGTTCGAGCACTACCTGAAGGCGACGCTGGAGTACCAGACCCGGATCGAACTGAACGGCCAGAAGGTGAAGAACGACGCGGCCATCGTGGGCGTCCAGCTGGGCTTCTGATAGCCCGGGGAGGCTGCCATGTACCGGAACCGCATGCGGCGCATCGCGCTGCTTTCATTCGTCGTCGCCGCGTCGGCCGCCGCCGGCTGCACCGACGGGCTGGGCCTGGGCGCCCGGCGCATCGAGCGGCAGGACGAGCTGATCGGCGGGCCCACCGCGAAGGGCAAGATCGGCGACTACCTGCTGGAAAACGACAAGATCCGCGTGGTGATCGCGGCCCCCGGGCCGACCTTCACCGCCGGCGTCTTCGGCGGGACCGTGCTGGACATCGACCTCCAGCGCTACGAGTCCGGCAGCCGCAGCGGCAGGGGCTTCGACTCGTTCGGCGAGTCCTTCCCGCTGGCGAACCTGCTGATCCCGAACCCGATGAACCCGACGGAGGTCGTGAAACTGACCGACGCCGGCTTCGAACTGCAGTCGACCGACGGCATCGTGAAGGTGCTGAAGGACGGCTCGGACGGCCAGGAGGCGGTGATCCGCGTCGAGGGCCACTCGGCCTACATCTTCGACGTGCTGAAGTTCCTGAACCGCGACTTCATCGACGGCCTGCTGGACACGCTGAACCCGATGGGCGGCGACGAGCCGCTCGGCGTCCAGGTCATCGCCGACTACCTCGCCGGGATCGAGGGCTTCGAGGACCTGAACCTGTTCGGGCTGCTGAACCGCCTGCAGATCTCGTTCAACTTCGTGACCGACTACTCCCTGCGCCCGGGCGAATCCTTCCTGCGGCAGTCCACGACCCTGACGCTGGCGCCGCAGTCCGCGAAACTGATGAACGGGTGCGCGCCCGTGACCTGCACCCTGCAGTGCCCGAACGGATTCGCGGTCGCCGAGATCGAGGAGGCCACGGACGGCTGGGTGCAGTACAAGCGCATGTGTCCGGTCTGCGCCTGCGCGAAGGAACCGGCCTCCATGGCCACCTTCAACGAGAGCCGCGACTTCTTCGGCGTCATCCTCGGTTCGCCCGACAAGTGGATCGACCCCAAGTGGCGCGGCGGCATCGTCGCGGGCGACTTCCTGTTCTACGGGTCCGACGCCCCGCCGTTCGCCCCCGGCTTCGGCTTCGACGTCGACCGCAAGATCTTCGAGAACATGTGGCAGGGCGTCGGCACCATGGGCAGCCCCCTGTCCATGGACTGGCTGGCCGGCGTCGGCGAGAACGTCTCGTACGCGTGGAGCACGGTCAACCCGCTCGAGCGCCGCGGCTTCGACTGCCCGACCCACCGGCTGGCGATCCTGACGGTCAACGAGGATGCCGAGGGTGCCGTGACGAAGGCGCTGGCCGGCCAGGCCGACTTCGACCTGGCCCCCTCGATCGCGGAAAAGGACGCCGCCGCACGGGTGCGGCAGGCGATCGTCGACCACCGCCCGATCCCGCTGGTCACCGTCGCCACGGACTCCACGAAGGACCCGGGCACGGCGGTCGCGGCCGACCAGCGCGACGCGGCGTACGAGGCGTGGGTGGCCTCCTTCCTGGGCGTCCAGGGCAAGGCCCTCGAGGCGCGCTTCGCCGACAAGGTCGAAATCGGCCTGCTGCCGGCCTCCGACTGCATGCCCGCGAAGGTCCTGGTCCCGCTGTTCACCACGTCTGCCACCGCGGTCCTGACGCACTTCGCGGACGGGGATCGCCAGGTCGTCCAGCCCGACGGAACGACGGTGCAGGACGATCGACGGGTCTACACGTTCGATCGCTTCCTGGCGGTCGGCGAGGGCGACGTGGCCACGGCCGTGCAGCCCCTGTACGCGCTGCGGAACACGGTCGTTGGCGCCGTGACCGGCGCGGTCTACGAGAAGGGTTCCCTGGCCCCCCTGGACAAGATCAACGTGTTCCTGCTGCGGGACCCGCGCCCCGACCCCGACGACCCGGCCTCGAAGGTGCCGACGACCTACGACGAGTATCGCGAACTGGCCCGGAAGACCTTCGCGACCTCCGGCCTGGCCATGCAGATGCTGACCGACGTGGGCGCCCGGCCCAGCCTGACCGGGCAGTTCGACGGGCAGGTGCCTCCCGGCCGCTACCTCCTGATGGCGCACTCCCGCGAACGCGGCGAATCCGAACTGGTCCCCGTGAAGGTCGTCGCGGGCCAGACGGTGCGCGCGAACCTGCTGCTGCCGGCCCCCGGCGAGGTGGAGTTCCGCGTCACTGACCAGGGCGGCCTGGCGATCCCCTGCCGCGTGTCCTTCCAGCGGCTGGACGCCGATGGCAACCTGGTGCCCTGGGACGGATCCAACCAGCCCGAACTGGGCGACAGCCGCTACGACTTCGGCGTGACGAGGGAGGCGTTCTCGGTCGACGGCACGGGCACCCAGGCGATGGCCCCCGGCCGCTACCGGGTGACCGCGTCGCGCGGATTCGAGTACGGCGTCGCGAGGCAGGACGTCGAGGTCCGGCCGGGCCAGTCCCTGCCGCTGCGGCTGTCGATCCTGCACGAGGTGGACACGCCCGACCACATCAGCGCCGACTTCCACGTGCACGCCGGCCGCTCGACCGACTCCAGCCTGCCGATGTCGCTCCGCGCGCGGACGGCCGCGACGGAAGGCGTCGAGTTCTTCGTGGCGTCCGACCACGACGAGGTGGTCGACTACCAGCCCTACATCCTCGAGGAGGCCCTGCAGCAGTTCTTCAACTTCGAGATGGGCTGCGAGGTCTCGCCGCTGGAATACGGCCACTACAACGGCTTCCCGCTGGAGTTCGACGGCCGGATCAACTTCATGAACAACCCGCCGCGGTGGCCGGGCCTGACGATCTACCAGTTGTTCGAGGAGATCCGCAGCAAGGCGGACGGCCCCGAGGACGCGTTCGTCCTGCAGGCCAACCACCCGCGCGACGGGTTCATGGGCTACTTCTCGCAGACGGGGATGAAGGGCTACGACCTGTCGCGCAAGACCCCCGGCATGGAGATGTGCAACCAGGTCATGGAAGAGTCGCCGTGCGATTTCCAGGGCATGGAGATCATGAACGGCAAGAACCTCCAGTACCTGCACACCCCGACCGTGGGCGAGGTCGAAAGGCACAACCGCTGCTACCGCGAGGTCATCGCGGCGAAGGACGTCGCGAAGTTCCCCTACAACGGCACGGACTCGGTCTGCGCCTGGCTGCTGGCCGACCCGGTGTCCAACTGCGCCGAGGCCGAGACGAAGGCCGCGGACGCGTCGCTGCCGGAGGACCAGAGGAACGAGTGGACCCTGGTGCGGGACCACTGCCGCTGGCACGCGGAGACGCGCGGCGAGTTCGACGCGTGCACCGCCGACACCCCGCTGCTGGACTGCAAGCGCAAGGCCCTGGAGGGCCTGAAGGCGCTGTCCGTGCGGTACCAGGTGGAACGGACCCCGCTGGAGAACGACGCCTTCTTCAACACCGCCTCCGAGGAGGACGCCGCGCTCGACCCGACGAAGCTGGCCGACATCGGCTGCAGCCAGAAGAAGGCGTGCTCGGCGTGCATCACCGCGAACCACCCGGAATGCCTCGTCGAGGAGAAGGACGGCGGGAAGGGCTGGACGCCGCAGTGCGTGCTGTGGTGCCGGGACGAGTGCCCGGTGGACGACGCCCGCCCCTGCACCGACCGGTTCGAGGTGCTGGAGGACTGGTTCCACTTCATGGACGTGGGCCTCAACGTCACCGCGGTCGGCAACTCCGACTCGCACGGCACTTCGAAGGAGATCGGGCACCCGCGGACCTACGTGAAGGTGGGCACGGACCAGCCCCGCGCGATGGACCGCGACAAGATCAACCGCGCCTACCGCGCGGGCCGCGCCATCGTCTCGGCCGGCACCTACGTGGAGATGACGATCCGCGAGGAGGGCGGCGAGGCGGTGGCCGAGATCGGCGACACCCTCGCGGCCACGGTCGGCGGCCGGCTGGTGGCCCACCTGCGCGTGCAGACCCCGTCGTGGTACCGCGTGGACCGCGTCGAGATCTGGTCCAACAGCCAGTTGGTCAAGCGGATCTTCACCACCGGCACGGCCGGGGACATCATCGACTTCGAGGGCGACGTGACGCTGGACCGGCCGGCGGTCGACGCCTGGTACGTCGCCATCGCCTACGGGACCGAGACCCGGGACACGATGTCGCCGACCTACAAGCGCGAGCCTTACGGCAACATCCTGATCTCGACCGTCATCGCGCTGGCCGCCGACCAGATCATGGCCTCGTTCTCGGGATCCCTGGACGCCGTGTTCACGACGCTGAACCTCGATCCGAACTCGCTGCTGGGGTCCATCGAACTGCCGGACTCCTACCCGTCCTACCCGTGGGGCGCCACCAACCCGATCCGGGTGGACCTGGACGGGCAGGGCTTCACGCCGCCGCGTGCGGTGGACAAGGACCAGGACGGAGCGTGGGACCTGCCGGCGTTCTGCTCGCGGCCCTGCGACCCCGCCAAGGGCAACGAGGACTGCCCGAAGGGCCAGACCTGCGCCATCCGGCGCGGCACCGACACTACCGGCAGCACCCCGGTGTACGTCTGCCAGGTGCCGGCGCCCGCACACTGCGTGGGCCTGCAGAAGGTCAGCCCGGACGAGTAGCGTTCCGGCCCGGATCCGGCCCGCCCACCCGCGATTCCCTCGTCTTCCCGTTGCACGATTCCCCGTCCCGAAGCATCCTTGCCCCGATCGCATCCAGGAGGTTCCCGTGGCCCTGCATCCCCTCGCCGGCCGGCCCGCTCCGCGGGAGGCGCTGGTGGACGTCGAGGCGCTCGTCGCCGCCTACTACGACCGTGCTCCCGACCCGTCGGACCCCGCCCAGCGCGTCTCGTTCGGCACGTCCGGCCACCGGGGCTCGTCGCTGAAAGGCTCCTTCAACCAGCCCCACATCCTGGCCATCGCGCAGGCCGTCTGCGACTACCGGGCGGCGAACGGCATCGACGGCCCGCTGTTCCTGGGGCCGGATACGCACGCGCTGTCGCGCCCCGCGCTGGAATCGACCGTGGAGATCCTGGCGGCGAACGGCGTCCAGGTCGTGCTGCCGGAGGGCCTGGCCCCCGTGCCGACGCCGGTGGTCTCGCGGGCGATCCTCGTGCACAACCGCGGCCGGGCCGGGCGCCTGGCCGACGGCATGCTGATCACCCCGTCGCACAATCCCCCGGCGGACGGCGGCGTCAAGTACAACCCGCCGCACGGAGGGCCCGCGGATACGCCGGTCTCGGGCTGGATCCAGCACCGGGCCAACGAGCACCTGGAAAACGGCCTGAAGGACGTGCGGCGGCGCGGGTTCCGGGAGGCGCTGGACGCGTCCACGACGTCGATGGCGGACCTGGCGCAGCCCTACATCGACGACCTGTGGCACGTGCTGGACCTGGGTGCCGTGGCCGTGGCCGGCGTCCGGATCGGGGTCGATCCGCTGGGCGGCGCCTCGCTGGCGTACTGGGACCGCATCGCGGAACGCTACAGCCTGCGCCTGGAGGTCGTGAACCCGCGCCACGACCCGACCTTCGGCTTCATGACGCTGGACCACGACGGGAAGATCCGCATGGACTGCTCGTCGCCCCACGCGATGGCCGGCCTGATCGGCCTGAAGGACCGGTACGACGTCGCGGTCGGGTGCGACCCGGACTCGGATCGCCACGGCATCGTCACGCCCGAAGGCGGCCTGATGAACCCCAACCACTACCTCGCGGTGGCCGTCGAATACCTGTTCACCCACCGCACCGGCTGGCGGCCCGACGCCGCCGTCGGCAAGACCCTGGTCTCGTCCTCGATGATCGACCGGGTCGCCGCCGCGCTGGGCCGTCGCCTGTGCGAGGTCCCCGTGGGATTCAAGTGGTTCGTGCCCGGCCTTTCCGACGGCTCGTTCGGCTTCGGCGGCGAGGAGAGCGCCGGGGCCTCGTTCCTGCGCAAGGACGGCACCGCCTGGACCACCGACAAGGACGGGATCCTGCTGGCGCTGCTGGCGGCCGAGATCCTGGCCGTCACCGGCAGCGACCCGGCGGCCCGCTACCGGGACCTGCAGTCGCGGTTCGGCACGCCCGTGTATGCCCGCATCGACGCCGCCGCCGACGCCCGGCAGCGCGCCATCCTTTCGCGGCTGTCCCCCGAGGCGGTCGCGGCGACCACGCTGGCAGGCGACCCGATCACCGCGCGGCTGACGCGCGCCCCCGGCAACGACGCCCCGCTGGGCGGCCTGAAGGTCGCGACCGCGCAGGGCTGGTTCGCGGCCCGCCCCTCCGGCACCGAGGACATCTACAAGGTCTACGCCGAGTCGTTTTGCGGTCCCGACCACCTGCAGGCGATCCTGGACGAGGCCCGGGCGATCGTGTCCCAGGCGTTGTCCGGAACCCCCGGGACGCCGTCCTGACGCGGACCGTCCCCCTTTTTTCCGTCAGCCTATTGATCGCGCGCGCGCGTTTCGTAAAATGCACCCCACATCGTCGGGGACCAGGGATGGCACGGGAGTTCGACCTGCGCGACGCGCAGGTCTTCGCAGGCATGACCGAGGAGGAACTGGGCGCGCTGGCCCGGGCCGGCCACCGCGAGGTGTTCCAGCCGGGCGAGGCGGTCTTCTCCGGCAAGATGCGGGCCCGCGCGTTCTTCATCGTCGGTTCCGGCGGGGTGGACGTGACCGTGCGCCAGCCGGACGGGCGATCGGTGGTCGTGGCCACGCTGCACCCGGGCACCTCCTTCGGCGAGGCCGCGATGTTCGATGGCCAGCCCCGGAATGCCGTCGGCAGCGCCCGGGGAACCACGGCGTGCTGGGTCCTGGATGCCGACGGGCTGGACCGGCTGCGCCACGAGTCTCCGACCGCGGCCACCAAGCTGATGATCAACCTCGGGCGCTCGATGGCCGAGCGCCTGGAGCGCATCGTCGCCCAGGTCAACGAGTCGGCGGACGGCGACGACACCCGGTCCTCGCGTTTCGCCGGGGTCATGTCCTGGAAACTGCTGGACCGCCTGATGGGAAAGCACTGAAATGTCGGATTTTCTGCCCTACTTCCGGACGCTCCCGCTGTTCACGGGCGTCCCGGACGACGCGATCCTGGCCATCGCGCAGCGGCTGACGCGGCGCCGGCTGATGGCCGGCCAGACGCTGTACCATTCCGGGGACCCCCTCCGGGCGGCCTGGTTCGTCATCAAGGGGAGCATCGAGATCCTGTCCGCCGGTGGCCGGCAGGTGCTGGTCGTTCCCGCCGGCGGCGCCATCTGCCTGGCCGGGCTGTTCACGGGCCACCCGCCCGACATGACCAGCATCGCGATGGACGAGACCTGGCTGCTGGAACTGGACCGCGACCTGTTCCTGCAGGCGTGCGAAGGGACCGATCCCTTCGGGCGGCTGCTGGTGGAACGCGTCGTCATGATGCTGGCCCACCAGCTTCGGCGGTTCGATTCCGCGCTGCTTCGCCTGGAGGCGTCGGCCGTCGCGAAGGCCCGGAAGAAGGGCCGCGCCGCCGAGTGCGTCCCCGAGGACAAGCCCGCGCAGGAGAAGCTGCACCGTCCCCCGCCGAACGCCACCGACGCCGAACTGATGGAATGGGCCGCCGAGATGGCGAAGCGTTCCGGCATCGATGACCTGGACAAGATCAAGGTGGTCCAGGGCCCCGAGATCCCGATCCGCCGCGGTCCCATCTCCTGACGCGATCCCCGCGGCGAAAAGGGGTTACGAATCCCCCGCGCCGTTTCTTCCCCCTCCCCTAAAGATTTCCTTCCCGGATGCCGAACACTGGGCCGAACCATGCTCCTTGGGGGCGGGAGGTCACCATGAAGACGATGCGATTCGGCCTGGTTGCGGCGATGATGGGCATGGCGGCCCTGGCGGCCTGCACCCCCGAGAACGGCAGCGATCCCACGACGCTGGCGCCCCAGGGCTCCTACCAGTCGGCGGCCTGCGGCGGCATCGGGACCGAGGTCCTGCTGCTGGTCGACACCTCCTCCCGCATGGGCGAACTCTCGGGCTACAAGCAGGGCAGCAAGTACCTGACCCGCGAGCAGTTGCTGGTGGACGCCCTGAAGCGGACCATCCCGCACGCGAAGAAGGCGGTGGACTTCGGCCTGCTGACGTTCCCGTGGGTGGACAAGAAGGACGGCGGGAACCAGGAGATCTGCCAGGCATCCTGCGACGTGGGTGACGTGGTCGTCGAGCCCGGCAAGCCCTACGGATGGATCGTTTCCCGCCTGGAAGGCGTGGAAATCGGTGGCAAGGCGGCCGTGGCCGCGGCCCTGCTGAAGGCGCGGGATTTCTACGCGGCCCGTCCCGCGGACGGCAAGTCGCGGTCGGTCGTGCTGTTCACCGCCGGGGGCGACACGTGCGGCGGCGAAATCCTGGCCGGCGTGGACGCGCTGCGCACCATCGACGTCAACACCTTCATCGTCTCCTACGAGAACGCGACGGATCGGCAGATGCTGGAGACGGCGGCCAGCCATGGGTACACGAACACGATCAAGAACTTCGTTCGCTACCTGAAGCCCGACACCGGCATCGAGATGATCGAGGAAGCCTTGGCGTACGGACCCGACGCCGAGATCTGCGACGGGATCGACAACGACTGTGACGGCCTCATCGACGAGGGCTTCGATCGGGATGGCGACGGCTACGCGGACTGCATGGGAGATTGCAACGACAACAGCGCGGACATCTTCCCCGGCCGGGACGAGGGAGGGCGGACGGCCCCGTATCCCGCCGCGCGCGTGACCAGCTACTTCCAGGGGCCCCAGAATTCCGGCGGGGCGGTCGATGCCTTGTTGTCGAATCCCGACGAAGGCAAGGACTTCGACTCCAGCCCGGTGCTGGGCGGGTCCTTCGCGCTGGGCTTCGACGGGTACATCGAGGTCGAGTTCGACTGCCCGCTGAAGAACGGCGACGGTGCCGACCTGCGCATCTTCGAGAAGACGTTCGCGGGCAGCGACGAGTTCGCCGACGTGTACGCCTACGACATGGTCAACCAGATGTGGGTCAAGCTGGGCCAGGCCAGCAACCTGCCGATCGAGGCTCGCCCGAACGTGGCCAACGATTTCGACCTGGGCCTGATGCGCGAGGTCAACCGGATCCGCATCGTCAACGCGACCCCGCGGGCCGGCGCCGAGGCCACCAGCGACGGCTTCGACCTGAACGGCGTGTACGCGCTGCACGACTGCAGCGACTGCGACGGGATCGACAACGACTGCGATGGCCAGACGGACGAGAACTTCGCGATCGGCGACTCGTGCGTGAAGACCGTCGGGGCTGCGTGCCAGGTCACCGGCCGGATGGTCTGCGACGGCACCACGCTGGGCGCTGTCTGCGAGACCCCGAACGTCGAGATCGCCGCCGAGCAGTGCGACGGGATCGACAATGACTGCGACGGGATGGTGGACGAGGGCGTCACCGAGACCTGCGCCACCACGTGCGGCACCGGCCACCGGCTCTGCACCTTCGGGTCGTTCGGCGACTGCGTCATCGACAAGCCCAACATCGAACTGTGCAACGGCCTGGACGACAACTGCGACGGGCTGGTGGACGAGGGCTTCCTGGTCGGCGAGCCCTGCGTGGAAGGCCAGTTCGCCTGCGCGCGGGTCGGCGTGCTGGCGTGCACCGCGGACGGCCTGGAGACGGAGTGCAAGCTCGAGGGCGAGCCAATGAGCGGCGGGTCGGAGATCTGCAACGGCCTGGACGACAACTGCGACGGCCAGGTCGACAACGGCAAGGGCCTGTGCGCGAACGGCATGACCTGCTTCAAGGGCCAGTGCGTGTACGACTGAGGCTGCGGGCCGCGGCCCCCGTTCGTTGCCGAACCTTCCCCCCAAACCCCCGTACCTGTTCCGCTGGGAACCCTCGCCGGTGATCGGCAGGGGGTTCCCCCTTCTACAGGCATCCCCGGGGAATCGCCGGGCGCGGCTTCCCGGCCGGGCCGTGTCAGCGATAGGCGACCCACAACACCGGGATCGGATCGCCTCCGGCGGGGGTCCACGAGGTCTTCACGACGGCCGTCGAGCCGGAAACGCAGAAGGGCTGGCGCCCGGTCTCGACGCCCTGGCCGTCCAGCAATACCAGATCGTCGCCCTCGATGCGGATCGGGATGGCGTCGGTGGGCCCGGGGGTGTTCAGGTGGGTGCCGATGCAGGAGCAGCCGTCGCCGGACGCGCGGCAGGTCGTGGACCAGTCGTCCACCTGGGTGACGGCACCACAGGAACGGCCCTCCGGGAAGCATTCCGCGGGGGCCTGGAAGGTGGCGACCCGCACGTCGCGTTCCAGCAGGACCGACTCGTAGCCTGCGGATACGTTGAGGATCCCGGCCTGCTCCAGGTCCCAGGTGCCGGTGCGTGACGGGCAGTAGACCGGCGCCTCCAGCGGGAAGGGGCCGTCCCGGGTGCAGGCGCCGAGGATTCTCCAGGTGCCTGTGAGGTTGCCGCCGCAGGGGGTGAAGCCGGCCCGGGTCGCGGCGCAATCGAGCGCCGGGGGTG
The DNA here is from genome assembly GCA_937975765.1 of uncultured Myxococcales bacterium. GTDB lineage: Bacteria > Myxococcota_A > UBA9042 > DTJE01 > DTJE01 > CAIZWN01. The sequence continues at coordinate 18,657 of CALJUR010000080.1, read as the reverse complement.
GCACGACCTTCCGCAGGACTCCTGCGTACAGGCCCGCCCCTGGGACCCCGGCGGTCACGCGGCCATCACCGGAGATGGACCCGTCGAGGGCCTTCCAGGATCCGTCGGCCTGCATGCGGGACAGCACCGGCTCGCGACCCGTTCCGGGATTGCCGTCGTAGTAGATCGACAGGATGGCCGGCGGGTCGAAGGCCACGGCCTCGGGACCCACCTCGTAGACGCTGGTGACCGAGTCGTCCCGGGCCGGCATCGGGGTCAGGGACATCTCGGTGTCGGCCGCCAGCGCCCCGGGACCGACGTACAGCACGCCCCAACCCTGGTCCGTCGCCAGGGTGCCGCCGCGGGCCGCCGGGATCTTCAGCGTGAAGGTCGCACCCTCGTCGGGATCGGGCGTTCCGTTCGGGTCGGCATCGTCGCCCCCGCAGGAGAGCACTCGCATGGCGGCCCACGAGACGGCCAGGACCCCGCTCCACCTGCGCCACGACGGCATGTCCCAACCTCCTGCCCGGACGGATGGGATTGTCCCGCCGCCCGGCGGGGGGTCAAGTTTTCTGCCGGGCTGTCGGGTCGGGTGCGGCAGAGGGTTTCGCGTGGGGCGCATGCACCCGCGGGGCGAGGGTCAGGGGATCCCGATCCGGGGGATTCGATGGCAGCCGTTCGAGGATCCGGGAGAGGCGTGGGGGGAGGTTCAGCGGGTCCAGAGGAGGCCCGAGACGATGTTCGTCTTGTACCAGTCCAGCGACGTGGTCCCGGCGGAGGTCACCCAGTCCGTGAAGTCCGGGTACGCGGAGGGCAACTCGACACCCTCCTTGGGCCACGACCACTCCGCGGGGATGTCCAGGCTCCAGGGCAGGTTGCAGACCGACTTGTACCAGATCCCCTGGGCCGGGACGGAGTTGTCGTCCGCGGTGCCGAACAGGCTCATGTCCGCGAGGGCCGTCGGGGCGTGGTCGGGGAGGTGGATCTCCACGCCGCGATTGGAGGTGCGGAACAGGAAGGGGTCCCACGGTGGGGTGCCCAGCAGCACCGGGCTCGTCGGGGCCTTGAAGGTGATGTGCAAGGTATACAGGGGGCCGTCGCCGTCGCTGCAGCCTTCCTGGACGTTGTAGAACGCGCACGATGCCGGGACGGCCGCCGCCGCCTGGTCCTCGAGGATGCGATAGACCAGCTTCGCCTGGCCGGCCTCGGCATAGGCAACCTGGGCGGCGCCGCCGTCGATCGACAGCGTGGCCGACTGGACCTCCGACGGGGTGACGCTGGGCAGTTGCAGGGCCAGGCCGTTGTTCTTCAGGGTGCCCCAGGCCGCCAGGCGGAACCGCGCGAACAGGTCGACCACCAGGCCGTTCCGGTTCTGGACCATCTGGTACTGGTAGCGCACGACCACGTCGTTCATGTCGTAGTCGCCCTCCAGCGGCCAGGAATCCTCGAAGACGAGGGTGCTGAAGCTGTTCTTCGACGGGGTGAAGACGTCGAACGCCCGGGCCCCGTCGTCCGGGTAGTCGTCGTTCAGGTCCAGCACGCCGTCGTTGTCCGCGTCGCTGACCTGGGGCACCGGGGCCAGGTCCGAGACGTCGATGGCGTCGGCCGGCTCCGCGGTCACGGTGAAGATGGTGTCGTTGAAGTCGTGGTCGCAGCCGCTGGTGCCGCGGTTCAGGTCCTCCAGGCCCAGGACCACCATGCCGGAAAGGCTGTCGTTCAGAAGGACGGTGTGGGCCTTGTTCACGGCCTTGGTTTCCGGGTTCAGCGCCTTGATCGTGTAGTACACGACGGGAGCGTCGGTATCGACGCCGGTCTTGCTGTCGAAGCCGTTCGCGACGATGGCGAAGCCGATGTTCGTGCCGGCCGCGAAGTGTCCGATCTTCAGGGTGTCGCCCGACTTGAGGCCCTTCGAGGAACCGCCATCGTTGTAGTACGAGGAGTTCGGGAAGATGATGGTCTCGCTGAGGTCGGACACCTTCGTCGGGACGGAATCGTCCGTGAAGGTGAAGTATCCCAGCGAGTTCTTGTAGCCCGCACCTTCGTGCAGGAACGTCACGAAGATGTCGGCTTCCTTCTTGATGCGGACGTTGGCGCCGAAGTCGTCCGTGATCAGGTCCGGGTTGGTGGTCCGGATGTCGCGTCGTTCCGGCAGCGCCGCGGCGATCCGCGTCAGGAAGTCGTTGGTCACGGTCACCCGCTTGTCGATGGACTTCGGGATTCCGGTGCTGTCGTGGGTGCTGGAATACGGCGTCTTGACGAAGCGCCAGGTCACGTTGCCCTTGTTGTCGTAGGTCAGGGCCATGGCGGCCGTCGAGACCGTCAGCAGGGCCGCGACCACGAGGATGCGGATGGTCTTCATGGTCATTCCCCCCTTCCGAATTCGGCCGTGACGTGGCCATCGACCACGGGCACGCGATCCCAGTTCTTCGCGCCGACGATGTTGGCGACGACGTTCACCGCGGCCTGGTCCGAGGGCAGGACGGCCCAGCCGGTCCACTGGCCGTCTTCGCCCGTCATCCCTTCGGCCAGCAGGTTCTGCAGGCCGGGCTCGTCGGAGGCGTCGTCGTAGACCGAGACCATGACGCCGGTCCACGGAGTGCCGTCCTGCAGGACCACGGCGATGTCCATCGTGACACCGCGGCTCATCCGCCAGTCGAAGTCCGGCTGGGCCCACAGGTTCTGGTTGAGGCACGAGCCGCCGGACGTCTCGCCCAGGGTGTCGTTGTAGCCCGGGGGGTAGGCGTCCTCCTCGTACCCCGGCCCGTCGCTGCCGCCGGAACAGCCTGCGACGACCAGCGCCGTCGCGAGAAGCACCCATCGAAATCGAGTCCTCATGGAGTCCTCCTGGTAACTTGCCGGAATCACAAAGTAGCACGCGTCAGGCTTCGAGATGGATCGGGTGCCCGGCGCGCGATGACCACTCCCCCAATCGGTCGAAACCAGCCTGGACTATAGAGGGCAACAGCGGATTCCGACAGAAAACGACAGGGGAATCGGCGGACGTTTCCCGCGGGGACCCCGGGCGGCGTCAGCGGACCTGGCGGGCCACCAGGGCGTCGGCGTCGGCCGGGGGGACGCCGTTGCGGAAGTGGAAGACGCCGGGCATCAGCTGGGTCTCGCGGGTGACGTAGTCGCGAAGGGCCAGCAGGCAGTCGCGCACCTCGCGGGGCGTCGTGTTGAGGGCCGCGCACGAGGTGTCCAGGCGGATCCCGTCCAGGAAGCGGCGGACGGGGGCGACGTCCTGGCCCTGGTAGTCGCCGGCCAGCAGCACGCCCAGGCCCACCAGCGCACCGTGCAGGTAGTGGCGCTTCGTCAGGTGCTCCAGGCAGTAGGCGACGTGGTGCTCGGCGCCCTCCTCGGGGCGCGCGTTGCCCACGATCTCGCACAGGCGCACTTCCGCGACGTACAGGTCGGACAGCAGGCGCAGGCCCGTTTCCGAGACCGCGCCGATCTCGGGCGCGCCGTCGAAGAGGCGCTGCAGGAGCGCCCGGGACTCGTCCGCGATGGTCGCGTCGTACGGTTCGTCCAGCCGGGTGCCCGCCTCGCGCCAGTCCCACAGGGCCGTGAAGATCGACAGGATGTCGCCGGCCCCGGCCCGGTTCAGGACGGGGTCGGCCCGCTGCAGCAGGCCGTAGTCGATCAGCAGGTGGTCGGGGAAGACGGCGCCGACATAGCGGACGCGGCTGCCCTCGCGCACGCCGATGGCCTTGGTATAGGCGGCGTCCACGGAAAGGATGGACGGGACCAGGACCAGCGGCAGGCCGGTCTTCCAGGCGACGTACTTGGCGTGGTCGACCGCCGACCCCCCGCCGATGCCGAAGACGGCCGACCCGGTGGCCAGCGAGTCCGTGACCTGGAGGACGGCGGAATGCTCCATCGTGGTCACGAGGTGCACCTGCGTCCGGTCCGCCGGGAAGGCGTCGCGCACCAGCGCCCAGGGCTCGGGCTGGGTCAGGACGATGGGCCGCTCCAGCAGGGCCGGCGGCAGGGTCCGCAGGAGGTTGTGGCCATACGTGGGAACGGCGACTCGGGGTTCGGCATGCGGCGGCACGGTCCACCTCCGGGAGGGACTCCGGGAGGCAAGGTAGCGGGCCGGGAACGCGGCGTCAACTGAAATTGGCAGTTTATGTCATTTTGCTTGCCTGCGACCCCGTGAAAGGGCATGCTTGGACATCACCCGGGGGTTCCCGGACGGGGCAGGAAGGCGTGCGAACGGCGATGATCATCAGTCCCCATGCGGACGACGCCGCGATCTTCTGCGGCGGCGCGATGGCGAGGTTCACGGACGAGGGCTGGCGCGTGGTGCTGGTCCGGGTCACCGACGACCGGTACGACTCGGTCGGGCTGACCGTGGAGGAGACGATCCAGGCGAACGCCCGGGAGATGCGGCAGGCCGCGTCGATCCTGGGGGTGGGCGAGATCGTGGACCTGGGGTTCGAGACGGACCGGCTGGCGGACGTGCCCCTGACCGTGCTGCGCGAGCGGATCGTGTACCTGCTGCGGAAGCACCGGCCGCACACGGTCTTCTCGTTCGACCCGGCGGACGTCCACGACGACAACCAGGACCACGCCCGGGTCGCCGCCGCGGTCGCCGAGGCGTTCTGGGTGTCGTGCTTCGACAAGCACTGCCCGCGGCATTTCGAGGAGGGGCTGCAGCCGTTCGCGCCGGCCGAGCGATGGTACTTCTCGCGGGCGGGCACCGGCGCCGACTACCCGCTGGAGATCACGGCGCACCTGTCGCGGAAACTGGAAGCCGTGCTGGCCCACCGGACGATGCTGCGGAACGTGCTGAACCAGTACCGGCTGCAGTTGCGCACGGCGGGGCGGCGGGTCGCGGCGATCGATGCGGGCGTCGAGGGCGGGGACCTGCGTCCGCTGGTCGAGCGGTTCGTGGCCGGGACGGCGGCGGGCGTGGCCGCGGCGGCGGGCTTCCCCGAGGGGCGGTTCGCCGAGGCCTTCCGGCGCGAGCGGTTCGGCGACCTGGAGCCCCTGTTCCAGCAGATCGGCGAGGACCTCGAGACGGCGGACTGACCCGCGGCGGACGATCCGGACCGGAGCGGCCCGGGAACGGCCCCTACTCGTTCGTGGCCCCGCAGGCCAGTTCGGCCTCCTGCCAGGCCCAGCCCGCGGGCGCCGCGGTGCGCGAGGCCGTGATCACGCCCTGGAAGCGGCCCCCGTGCGGCGGGGTCCAGCGGATCGTCCCGTCCGCGTCGATCGTCGCGCCCGGCAGCCCGAAGACCTGCACGTCCGCCTGGCCGGCATACGGCTTCCAGGCGACCGGCACGCCCGGCCGGCAGGCGGCCGGAAGGGGGTCGGCCGGGGTCGGCGGGACGGGCGGGTCGGCCTGCGGCGGGGCCTCCCGGACGGCGGTCACGACGTTCGCCACGGCATCGGGGCTGAACAGGAAGCGGCACTGCGCCGACAGAAGGGCCTCGTCGTCCACCCGGGCCAGTTCCATCGAGGCGTCGCCCCCGGCCAGCCGCCGGGAGAGCGCGGACAGCGCCCACAGGCCCTGGCGCCCCTCGTGCACCGCCTTCTGCAGCGGGAAGGCCAGTTCGTCCACCAGGTCGGTGTCGAGTCCCGAGTGCCAGGCGTCGGAAGGAAGCGCGGCCATCCGCCCCAGCAGCGGCAGCAGCCGGGCGACCGCCGAGGCGTCCAGGGCGTTTCCGGAGGCGGCCTTCAGCGTCGCGACCAGGTCCGCCGAGGCCTGCTCCAGCGCGACGAAGCGCGGCGGGTCGCGGGAGGAGTCGCCCTGGAACAGTTCGGCGACGCGGCGAAGCACCTGCGCGTCGTGGGTGGGGTCCCGCCCCAGGCCGGGCGCGAACAGCCCCTCGCGCTCGATGGCGCGGTCCAGCAGCGCCGCTGCGTCCGCGCCGGCCGGGTCGTCGCTCCAGGCCCCGAAGCCGGCCAGCGAGATCCGCGAAAGGGCCCCCTGGATCGACAGGTTCTGGGCGATCCCGGCCACCGCGGGCGGCGGGCCCGCCAGGTCGGGGGACCGGCCGGTATACGGGGCCAGGAAGATCCGCCCGAACGCCCCGTCGCCGCCGTCGTTGGCGTAGGCGTTGTCCCAGATCAGGGGCAGGCGGCCGATGGCGGCCGTCACGGCGGCGAGGTCGCCGGCCGCCAGCGTCGCGTTGCCGGTGTCCGGGCCGGTCCACAGGACCTGGACCGAGGGGTCCAGCGCGGCGATCTCCCGCAGGTAGGCCTGCCCCCCCGGCCAGTCCCCGGCGCGCCGGTCGCTGTAGACCGTCGGCGTGAACCAGATCGCGACGCCGTCGGCCGCGAAGTCCGCCACCAGCCGGTTGACGACGGCCACGTGCATCGCGCCCAGCGCGGCATCGACGGCCACCCCGGGGGCGAACTCGATGTCGTCGGCCAGGATGGCCAGGATCGAGGTTCCGCGTTCCACCATCGCACCGCACTTGGCCTGCAGCGTGGCGTAGTCGGCTTCGTCCCCCCGGTAGTCCAGGAAGGGGCTGACGCCGAACGCGAACCGGACCTGCAGCGAGGCGGCCAGGTCGGCCAGTTCCCCGAATCGATCGAGGTCCTCGTCGGGGTAGGGCTCGCGCCAGCGATCGCGGTGCAGGGGGTCGTTCTTGGGGGCGTACAGGTAGGTGTCCAGCCCGCTGGCCGCCAGGGCCATCAGCATGTGGCGGCGCTCGCGCCAGGACCACGGGATGCCGTAGAAGCCCTCGATCGCGCCCGAGTTCGAGTGGCGGACGCCGGCGCGTGGCAGGCCGGCGGGGTCCGGGCCCGGCGAGGCCAGCCGCACCTCGCGCGATTCCAGGTCCAGGCCGGCCACCTCGAAGCCTTCCTCCGAGGCGGGGAGGTCGATCCGGACGCAGCCGGCCCGGACGTCGGCCAGGTCCAGGGGCACCGAGGGGTCCGGCCACGCCAGCGAGGCGGTTGGCATCGCGCCGCACGAGGGCGAGAGGTGCACCGCGATGCCGGCCGGCGCGTCCGACGAGAAGGCGATCGACAGCGCGTGCAGTGCGACCGGGGCCGCGGCCAGGGGCTGCAGGTCGATCTCGATCCAGGAGGGCTCGCCGACCGGCGCCTTCCAGGTGGTTCCGGGCCGGGAATCCCGGACCGTCGCGATCGCGTCCTCGGCCTCGAAGGGCCAGAAGCCCCGCGGCTGCGTGCCGCTGGCCGCCAGGCGCGCGCAGGGAAGGATGCTGCGGGGGACGTCGCCCAGGACGGGGGACTCCCCGGCCGGACCGCATCCCGCGGCGAATCCTGTCGCGGCCGTGGCCGCCAGCAGGCCCGCCAGGGCCACTTCGAGAATCCCGTTACGGACCGGCCGCATCGCGAGGCTCCTGCATGGGGGGAGGATGGATTCGCGCGACGAAGGCGTCGCGGAACGCGGCAGCGCCCTTGCCGGGAGCCGCGTCCTGGGGTACGTTCGCGGACGCCCGGAAGGGAGGATGGACGCATGAACCGGAAGAAGCAGGGTCCTGCCGTCGCCCCTTCGCAGGCGGGCGCATCCCCCGCCGGCGACGTGCCGAAGCGCGGCCGGTCGCGTCGGAAGGAGCGGTCGCGCGAGCGGGTCATCCAGGCCGCGCTGGACCTGTTCGTGCGGCAGGGCTTCGACGAGACCACCGTCCGGCAGATCGTGGCGGCGGGCGGGATCTCGATGCGCACCTTCTTCCGGTACTTCCCGACCAAGCTGGACCTGGCCTTCCCCCGCAGCGAGGAGGGTTCCGAGAGGCTGCAGGAACTGTTGCGGGAGCACCGCGATGCGGCCGACCCGCTGGGGGGGGTCTCCGCCGCCCTGGTCGAGTTCGGGCGCTGGTACATGAGCCTGCGCGAGGACCTGTTGCGCGAGTGGAAGTACGAGAGCCGATCGAAGGAACTCATCGCCCGGGGCGCCGAGATCGAGAGGAGGAACCGGTTGCTGATCGCGACGGAACTGGAGGAGTGCGGGCTGCCAGGCAGCTCCGCGCGCTTCCTGGCGTCGGTGATCTTCGGGGCGATCGGGTCGAACCTGGAGGAGTGGTTCGGGAACGAGTGCGGGGACGACCTGGTGGAGGCGTCCCGGGGTACGCTGGTGCTGATCCGCAGCCTGGACCGGACCTTCCTTCGGGGCGACTCGCCCGCGATGCCCTGATGCCCGAACGGCCATGAGTCAGTCCCCGGGCACGGCCACGAACGGCGTCACGTTCCATCCCGAGACCCGCACCATCGGCGCGTCCGGGCGACCGCCGCCCTCCGCGACGGCCGCCGCCATGTCCCCGGCGCGCCAGGACACGGACAGGTCGCGGGTCTCGCCGGGCAGCAGCGTCACGTAGTTGTCCTCCCAGAAGGACGGCCGCACCTCGTCCGCGTCGGGGGTCGGGACGACCTCCAGGCGCACCATGAACGCCAGCGACTCCGAAGGGTTGCGGACCGAGACCCGCAGGCCGTCCCGCCCCCCGGACGACTGCCGGGCCGCGGCCACCTCCAGCGCGACGGGTGGCAGGTCCTGCAGCACGCGGAAGTCTGCCAGAGACTGCCAGCGGCGGCGTTCCCCCTTCCCGTCGAAGTCCCAGTCGAGATCCTCCGGCACCGTGGACAGCCAGTAGAAGTTCGAGGACAGCGGCACGCCGGCGGCATCGGCCAGGTCCAGGCGCAGGAAGGCGGTGCGGGCGGGTTCCACCGGCAGGCCCGGCAGCGTCTGGACGACCACGCTGCGCCCGGCCGGCGCGTCCACCGGCCCCTCGTGGCGGTATCGTTCGGCCATCGAGGGGTCCAGCAGGCGCACGGTGGCCCGCAGGCCGGAGAGGTCCCTCCGGGTGTCGTTCACCACCACCACGGTGCCGTCGTCGTACGAGTACTGGATGTGCGCGGGCTCCAGGGCCTTCTTCGCGCCCCACGCCCCCGGCAGGGGTCGCAGCCAGAAGTCGTACAGGTGCCAGACCACCTCGGGCCACGCATCGTTCAGCATCCACAGGATCACGCCGGTCGCCCGGGGCCGGTTGCGCCCCCAGGCCTCGAACATCGCCCGGTGGCTCTCGTAGTCCGTGGCCGCCGCCTTGCGCAGGTAGTCGTCGAGGTCCGCCGGCGCGCCGAAGCGCCGGGCCAGCGCGTCGTCGTACAGGTCGAAGGTGGCGAAGTTGCCGCCGTTGGCGTGGAAGGCCCACTCGTCGCCCTTGGGCCAGCGGGCCGCGGGCGAGAGGAAGCGCTGCAGGGACCCGCGGGGCGGCACGTCGGGGCCGGGGCCCGTCTCGGTGTTGAAGCCGGTGGCGCCGCCCGCGGAGGACGGGTCCAGCCAGTAGCGGGGCGGCACCCACTCGTAGGGGCCGGTCATCTTGACCCCCGAGGGGCCCGTCAGCGGGGCCGGCGCCTGGCTGGCCGAGGAAAGGGCCAGGTCCCGGGGCCACCCCGCCGCGTCCAGCGCGTCCAGGTACATCTGTTCGACCTCGGCCGTCGGGGGGCCGTCGCTGGCATACAGCCAGGTGAAGACGCCGGCGTGCCCCCGCAGGCGCCGGATCTGGGCCTCCTGGGAGGCCTTCGCGAGGGCCGGCGTTTCGGGCGCGGCGAACCACGCCCACCACTTCTCCCACCAGTCGCAGCAGGACCAGCCCGGCATGACCAGGATCCCGTTCTCGTCCAGCAGGTCCAGCAGGTGGTCCGTGCCCAGCTTGCCCTCGAAGCGGACGGTGTTCAGGCCCAGGTGGCGCACCAGCAGGACCTCGGCCTCCTCCCGGTCGGGGTCGTCCCGCAGCAGCATGTCCTGGGACCAGCCGGCGCCGCGGATCAGCACGTCACGGCCGTTCACCGAGTACTGCCGGAAACCCTCCTCCGTCAGGCGCGAGTGGAACTCCCGGATGCCGAAGCGCGACGCGGACCGGTCCGACACCTCCCCCGCCACCGTGAACGTCAGCGCCAGATCGTGCAGGACGGGATCGCCTATGCCCGCCGGCCACCACAGTCGCGGACGGTTCACGACCAGCGCCGGGACCTCGTCGGGGGTGAAGGCCGCCTCGACGACGCCCCCCCCGGGCACCTGCACGGTGCGCCGGAAGGCCTCCCCGCCGTCGATGCGGCCCTCCAGCACGCCCTGGACCGGCGCGTCCGAGGCGTTGTGCAGTTCCACCGCGACGGTCAGGCGCGCCTCGTCGAGGGCCTCCGGAACCCGGCTGCGGACGAAGGGCCAGCGCAGCGCGACGGGGCCCCCGGCCCGGACCTCGACGCCCCGCCACAGGCCCATGTTCTTGTCGGGCGGGGAGGGGTTCCAGTCCACCCAGGTGTGGGCCAGGTCCTGCACCCCGGGGGCCTGCACCCGGACGGCCAGCGCGTTCGTCCCGCCGGGCCGGGCCAGCCCCGTGACGTCCCACTCGAAGGCCCGGTAGGTGCCGGCCAGCGTCTCCCGGGTGGCGACCGGCTGCCCGTTCAGCCAGGCATCGGCCCGGTAGTTCACGCCGCCGAAGGCCAGGCGCAGCGTGCGGCCGGTCCATTCGGCCGGGAGGTCGAACTCCACCCGGTACCACCAGGGCACCGCGAAGGGACTCTCGGCGGACATGTCGTAGTCGCTGAAGTTCCTTCCCACCGGGTAGTCCATGCCCGGCAGCGACAGCAGGTTCCGGTCGACGTACGCGTCGGGGAAGCGGCCCGCGTCCACCAGGGCGCCCACGACCGTGCCGGGCACCGCGGCGGGCGTCCAGCTCTCGGTCGCGGCCCCGGGCAGGGACAGGGTCGCGCCGTCCGCGTCCACCTGGGCCGAGGACCGGATGCGCCAGCCCTCCCGCAGTTCCAGGACGGTCGACAGGGACGCGCCGCTCTCCTCCGCGCACGCCGTGCCCAGGGCCGCCAGGGCCAGAACCGTCGCGGCCCGTCGCGTCCATCGCTGCATGGGGGTCCTCCCGCCCGGGGGATCAGGGGCCGGTGGCCGCGTCCCGGTCCACCACCTCGGCGCCGGCCGCGATTCCCGACAGGTCCCGCTGCGCCACGTCCTCCAGCACGACCGCGGCCCGCCCCTCGGACGGCGCCGACGACGCGAACGAGACGGTGGGCCGCAACACCAGCGGTCCTTCCACGTGCCGCGCGAACACCCCGAATGCCGGCATCGTGTCGAAGTACGGGGCGTCCGGGTACTCCAGGTTGCGCTCGCCCGGGTCGGCCTCGCGGTCCGCGACCGAGCCTCCTTCGCTGCTGGTGACGGACACGTTCTCGATCGTGACGCTGCCGACCGGGTGACCGGGGATCCCCAGGATCATGCCGGGCAGCGCGCAGTCGTCCACCGTCACGTCGCGGATGGTCACGTCGTACAGTTGCCCGGCCTGCGTGATCCGGCCGCCCTCCTCGTCCCCCAGGTCCCGTTCCTGCACCCGCAGCAGGAAGGGCGCCTGCACGGCCTTCATGTGCAGGTTACGCGCGGTGATGTCATAGACCTTCGCGCCGTCGTCGGACACCAGCGTCAGGCCGCCCATCACGCGGGTTCCGGGCAGCGAATCCACGGTCGCCTGGATGACCGAGTCCTCGAAGACCACGCCGTGCACGTCCATGCCGGGGCGGGTGCCGATCTTGAAGCCGTTGGCCCAGGCGGCGCAGGTGCAGTGGTGGACCCGGATGTCGTACGACTCGCGCCGCCAGCCCTCCGTGCCGTTCTTCAGCACGATGCAGTCGTCGCCGGTCTCGATGTCGCAGCGCCTCACCTCGACCCGGCGGCAGGCGTCGATGTCGATGCCGTCCGTGTTGGGGCTGGTGATGGTGTCGCCCACCATGTTCCGGATCCGGACGCCATCCACCAGCACGTCGTCGCTGTGCAGCAGGTGCAGCGTCCACTTGGGGGACTGGGTCAGGAACAGGTCGCGGATCGTGACCCGCCGGCAGTCGGTCAGCCGCACCAGCCGCTCGGGGCGCCAGTGGTCCTCGCCGACCAGCAGGTTCGTCCACCAGAACAGGCCGTTGCCGTCGATCGTTCCGGGGCCTTCGACGACCAGGTCCTGGGCCCCCTCCGCGATCAGCAGGCCGGGGCCGGTCCAGTCCTCGCGCGCCTGCGAGCCCAGCAGCGTCGCGCCGGCCTCCAGGCGGAAGGTCAAGCCGGACTTCAGGACGATCGTGCCCGAATAGTACGTGCCGGCCTCCAGCAGCACCGTGCCCCCCGTGCCCGCGCAGGCGTCGACGGCGGCCTGGATCGCCGCGGTGTCCAGCGTCGTGCCGTCGCCCGCGGCCCCGTGGACCCGGGCCCGGCAGACCGGGGCGGCCGGGACCTCCGCGGCGTCCGCGGCATCCGGATCGTCGATGGCGTCCTGGGGCTCCGCGGTCTCCGCCGCGTCCGGCGTCACCGCCTCGTCCCCCCCGGTCGCCGCGTCGTCGGCCGGGTTGCCGTTCCCCGTGCCGCAGGCCGCGAATCCCGCGGCCAGGGCCAGGACCAGGGCCGCCAGGGCCCGGTCGGGTCGATTCCTCATGTCCCCTCCGGATCGGCTGGCACGCGACGGGCGCCTGGCCGTCGCCCGGCCTCAGTCCAGGTTCGTCCCGACCCTCGCCTGGTCGCCCAGGAAGAAGTACTGCCAGCCGTCCTCGCGGGCCCCTTCCCGCGGCGGTCGGATGCGCACCCAGTGTTCCGCACCCGGCGCGTCGTCGGTCGGGTGGTGGTACAGCACGTGCCGTTCCGGGTCGTACCGGGCGAACCCGTCGGACAGCCACACGTAGAAGCCGTCGGGGTAGGGCAGGACGCGCTCGGTCACGCTGCCGTCCGCGCCCGTTGCCGGGACCCGGACCTCCGGGATCGAGATCTCGGTCGGCGCGGCGACCTCCTTCGCGGCATAGCGCACCTCGAACTCCCCGTACGGGTCCGGGATGCCCTTGCGCGGGTCGTAGTAGTGCAGCGGCGAGTAGTAGTGCGTCGAGATCGGCCGACCGGCGAGTGCCTTCGCATGGGGTCGCGCCCACGACTCGGCCGCGCGCCAGGGCCCGGGATCGGTCACGTGGCCGTCCGCGTCCCGCACCGCCGGTCCCCGGATGCTGAAGTCCTCCTTGTTCCACTGGTCCCCGAACCGCGCATCGTTGCCCAGGGACAGGCACCACACCATGCGCGACAGCATCTGCTGCTCGAAGACCTCGTAGTTGTTGTCCAGGATGTTCGCCGTCAGCGGGTAGCCCAGGGACATCGCCTTCTCGATGCCGCCCAGGTTGAAGTAGGACCCGAACTCGCCGAAGACCACGGGCGCGTTGCCCATCCAGTCCACCGCCCACTGCGCCGCCGACCGGATGCCGTCGGTGTAGTCCCGGTACCTCAGTTCCTCGACCTGGAAGTCGCGCGGCGGCTGGTTGAACCCGATGAACGGGTAGATGTCGGTGTAGAAGTGCGGCGTCCAGACGACGCGCCCCTCCAGGCCGTCCGGCGTCGGGATGCCGCGCACGGGGGCCGTGATGCCGCCCAGGATCTCGCCCAGGCTCAGCGAGCCTCCCAGGAACAGCAGGGCGCCGGGGTCGGCCTTCAGGATCCGCAGCCCGATCCGCCGGTGGAACGGGCGCAGGTACCCGTAGTCGAACAGCGTCGCGAAGTCCAGCAGGCCGGCCAGATCGGTCCGGTTCGCGACGGTCCCGCCCGCCTCCGCCTCCGCCGGCCGGGCGCTGGCGGGCGAGTCCCACTCCAGGCCCCACTGCCGCAGCAGCCGCGCGCGTTCGGCCTCCGCCGCCTCCTTCGCCGCCGGCCAGGCCGCCATCTCGGCGTCGTACGCCGCCCGGTCGGCCTGGTACCCGTCCAGGGCGATCCGGTACATCGTCTGCAGCACGCTGCAACTGTCGGCGTCCATGCCCGTGCAGTCCGGCGTCGCCGGCGCCACGGGGGCCTCGGGTTCCTCCGGCACCGCCGGCAGGTCCGGCACCAGCGACAGCGCGGGCACCAGGTCCGCGATGGCCTGCGACGTCACCGGGTCGTCGGTGATCGACTTCGCCAGGTTCTCCAGCACCAGCCGGTCCACTCCCGCCGCCAGCGGCAGGTTCGCCAGCAGCAGCCCCGTCACGTGGCCGACCGGCTCGTTGGCGATGTCGTAGCCGATCACGTTCGGCAGCACCTTCCGGGTATCGGGTCCCGTCGCCGGCCGCGGGCCGGTCTTCAGCGCCTCGATCAGCGCCTCCCAGGACCCCGCGTACGCCTCCTGCAGGTAGTCCTTGACGGTCCAGTACTCCTCGCGCAGGTCGCCCGGCGGGCAGCCCTCGACCTCCCAGGTCTCCCTCCCGGCGGCGCGGCAGACCGCGTGGGTCGGCAGCACGACGTCCCGGCAGCCGTACAGGTCGTGCGGGTTCGCGCCGGGGTCCCGGCACTCCTTCGCGTACAGGCCCGGCAGCACCCGGTCGGACCCGAAGAAGGCGGCGGTCGCGCGGTCCACGTCCAGCGACACGATCGCCACGTTGCTCCACTGCGAGAACGGCAACTGGTCGGTGCTCTGGTGGGCCTCGAACTGCGGGGCCGGGTCCTGGCACGCGAAGGCCGCGATCTTCTTCAGCCAGGGCGCCAGGTCCTCGTCCGACATCTGCTGGACCGCCGCGCAGACCGACGATCGACCATCCACCGGGTCGTACGCCGGGTCCGACGGGTCCAGCGTGCGGCACGCCACCTGCACCAGGGCGTCCGGTTCCTCGCCCGACACCATCTGGTACACGGAGTACGCCTTGCACAGCATCAGCGGGTCGAAGCCCGACACGTTGCGCGGCGTGCCCCACCAGGGGTTCGACGGCCGCATGTCCTTCTCGGGCAGGCAGGTCTGGACGGCCCACTTCGGCATGCCGTCGCCGCGCACCGCGTCGGTGTAGGGCGGGAACAGCGACAGCACCTGGTTCTCGACGCCCCACGGGTCGACCGCGACCTCCTTCCCGTCCTGCAGCACGGTCGGCCGGTCGTTGAAGCGCACCGTCAGGTAGCGGCTGACCATGTCCTGGTGGAAGTCCAGCAGCACGTAGATGCCGTGCTCGCCGGCGATCTCGACCACCCTGCGCAGGTAGTGCAGGTACTCGGCGTCGTAGGTGCCGCGCCGGACCGGCTCGATGCCTTCCCACAGGATGACCAGCCGGATCGAGTCGAACCCCGCGTCCCGCAGTTCGCGGATGGCGGTCCGGACGCGCCCCAGGTGCCGGTCCATCGCCTCGATCCCGTCGCCGGGCTTCCAGCCGTCGTCCAGCGGGAACGGCCGGCCGACGAAGCTGGGCACGCCGATCAGCGGCGATTCCAGCAGGTGCGACTGCCGGAAGGGCTGCGGAACGCCGTCCACCGTCCGCCAGGCCGGCACCTTCGACTCGCCCGACGCGTTCACGCCGTGCAGGCCCAGGTAGCGGCCCCGGTCGTCGCGCAGGTACGGGCCGTCGATGGTCGGCGTCGCGCGCGGTCCCGGCGCGGGCGGTGGCGGGTCGCCCTTGCAGGCACTCCCCGTCGCCAGCAGCAGGACCAGCGCCGTCAGCGCGCGTCTCATCCCGTCCTCCCGTCCGGTCCCGTCACTCCGCGTCGTCGCGCGGCCGCGGATCCTTCAGTTTTGCCAGCAGCGCCGGGTTCGGGTCCACCACCATCCCCGCGTAGGCCTCGAACCGTGCCTTCAGGGTCGCGAAGTCGTCGTGGTACGGGTCCGGCCGCGCGAAGTCCCCGGCCAGCCTTCCGCGCAGCCCCCACGAGGTCGAGAAGCCGAAGACCATCGCGCTGACGGGGTCGTCGGGCCGCTTGTACGTCCACAGCGACCAGGACCACCCGTTCTGCCCCATCCACCAGGCCGCCAGCCCGGCCGCGTCGTACGCCCAGTCCTCGTCCAGGAAGGTCGAGAAGCTGCCGATGTAGTAGGGCACCCCCTGCCTCGCCTGCGCCTCCGTGAACGTGGGCCCGTACACCCCCTCGAACAGGAACCGGTAGCCGTCGTAGGAGGTGGTCGTCCACTCGAACAGGTGCGTCGAGTACACGACGTCGGTCCAGCCGAGCGTGGAGGGCACGGGCAGCGAGTCCATCCCCATGAACCCGTCGTGGATCACGCACAGGTGGTCGTCGGCCTTCGCGCGGATCGCCTTCACCAGGCGGTCGTACATCGCGTCGCGGGCGGCGGCGTCGGGCGCGCCGTAGGGCTCGGCCAGCAGGCTGTAGGCCGCGACCTCGTCCCGGTCCTTCAGCAGGCCGGACAGGTGCTCCCACAAGAGGACGGTCAGGTCCTGCATGTGCGGGTTCGCATACAGGCCGGAGGTGCCCGAGTACGAGTTCTGCCCGCCGGGGGCCTCCTGGATGTCGACGACCGCGTACACGCCGTGCGCGCGGCACCAGTCCAGCAGGTCCAGCAGGCGCTTCTCGGCCAGGGGGTTGAAGTCCAGCGCCTGCGGGGCGTCCGCGTCGGCCCCGCGGACCAGCGATCGGTAGCCGATCGGCACCCGCACGACGTTGAAGCCCTGCGAGGCCAGCCAGGCGATGTCCGACTCGGCCAGCCAGGCGCCCTGGAAGGCGTTCAGCAGTTCGTCCCGGCCGTCGGTGCCGAAGCGGTCGGCCAGCACCTTCCGCAGCCCGAGGTCCGCGTCGTCGCACAGCGCGGGCTGTGCCGCCAGGCCGTCCAGCAGGGCCTTCGCCGTCGCGGCGTCCACGCGCGACTCCAGTTCCGGCTTCAACCGGGCGATCCACTCGTCCCCGTTGCCCGGGCACACCTGCACCACGGCCCGGTCCGTTCCGTACCCGGGGCCGGCGGCCCGCATCGCCTCCAGCACCGGCTCCGCGACGCCGGCCTCGACCGCGGCCTCGTACAGCGCGCCGTGGGTGGCCTGGCCGACCAGCGTGATCCACGTCTCGTGGAACAGCCAGCCGCCCAGGTTCGCGCCGTGCAGCACCACCTCCTGCCCGTTCGCGTCCACGATCCGGGTGCCCTCGGCGTGCAGCCGGGGCGGGCCCGGCGGGGACGCGTCGGGCGTCTCGGCCGCATCCGTCGACCCGGTCTCGTCCACCCCGTCGGCGGCGTCCGCCGTGTCCGGCGCCGCCGTCGCGTCGTCGCCGGACGGGTCGCCCGTTCCGCAGGCCCAGGCTCCCGCCAGCGCCAGGGCCAGCAGGGTCGCGCATCCCCGTGTCCTCATCGCGTCCCTTCCTCCGCGCGCGCACCGGCCTGCCCGTTGACCTGGTCCAGCAGCGCCTCCAGCCCGGCCAGGAACACCCCGGCGCACCCCGGCCCCGGGCCGTTCTGCTGGTCGTACACCGCGTCCAGGTTGGTGGTGATCTTCGGGTACAGGTAGCCCACGTCGGACCCGCACAGGCCGATGAAGAAGCGGTCCGGCGTCGCCAGGTGGTCCGCCACGATCGGCTCGGGCGGCGCGTCCGGGAACTGGCTGGCGTACTCGGTCGGCGCCGCGATGCCGCCGATCACCAGTTCGGGGGTCACCTCGGCCGGGACGCACAGGATCGTCAGCCGGTCGCCCAGCCGCAGCACGGGGTGCGGCAGGTCCATGCAGCCCATCTCGGAGCAGGGCCCCGTGTCCTCCTGGTACACGTAGTCCCGGTACCCGTCCGCGATGTCCGCCAGCACCAGCGCCGCCAGGCCGAAGTTCTCCAGCGGCACGGTCGTCGCGGCCATGCCGAACGTCGGCGCGACGTCCGTGTCGGGAAGGGTCGCCGCCGTGGCCAGGGCGGCCGCGATCCGCGTCGCGTATGCCTCGCCGATCGCCTGCGCCCGTTCGAACCCCTCGGGGGCGATCTCGGTCGGGGTCTGCATCAGGCCCTGGTCCGCGGACAGGTACACCGCCATGCCGCCCAGGTCCGCCTCGAGTTTCGTGCGGAGGTAGTAAGGGAAATCGGCCGAGATCAGGGTGTTGTCGCCCCAGGCGGCCTCGGGGTGGTTCGAGATCGTCGCCATCGTCGCGATCGGCGTGCCGCTGGTGGCGTCGACCGCCTGCAGGATGCCGATGTACGGGTCCAGGATCTCCGGCGACCGGATGTCGCGCACCAGGCCGGTGCCGTCGGCATTCGCGACCCGGAGGTGCGCGGGGCGCAGGTCGCCCACGGCGGCCAGGATGCTGGACACGGCGCCGTCCACCACGTGCTGCAGGTACGCCTCGTCCCAGCCCGCCTGGCTGTCGGGCGCGAACACCCCGATCGTGTCCGGGGCCTGGTGGGTGTGGATGCTGGCGATGAACAGGCGGTCCGGGTCGATCGCGGTGGCGCCCAGGGCGGCCACGACGCGCTCCTTGACCGCGACGACCCGCTTCATCCCGAAGCCCAGGGTGTCCAGCGCCGCGAACACGTACGTTTCGCCGTGCAGCCGCAGCGCCACCGCCCGCGCGGTCAGCGGGTCGTGCGTGCCGGTGGGCTGGCGGACGCCGAACCCGCCGATCCACAGGGTGTCCAGCCGCTTGTTGTCGTTGCGATCCACGAACGGCTCGCCCGGGTCCCACACGTGGTTGTCGTTGGTGTCCGTGAACGGCTCGAAGTCGGGGTCGATGTTCGCCATCCCGACGCCGGCCTGCACGGGCGCCTCCTGGACGACCTCCCCGGTCTCCCCCGTCAGGTCCGAGGACCCCGGTTCGTCGGCCGCCGGGTCCGAGTCCTCGTCCGCGATCGCGACGTCCGCCACTTCGCCGGCCGCGTCGCCGTCCGGGCCGGCATCCCCGCCCGTCCCCCCGTTGCCGCCGCACGCGCACGCCAGGACCAGCGCAGCGATCCAGGACCGACCGATCCGCTTCATCGCCGTTTTCCTCCTAGAAGACCAGGGACAGGGCGGCCTCGGCCCACCAGATGCCGTCGGTCTTCCT
>CALJUR010000079.1 GCA_937975765.1 uncultured Myxococcales bacterium | reverse complement strand
AGATCGTATTCGGTGACTGGAGTTCAGACGTGTGCTCTTCCGATCTGGTGCACGCCGACGCTGGATGCCGTGCAGAACGGCACCGGCATCGCGGTGGCCGACGGCATCGAGGACGACGGGGCCCCCGCAGGCGACTGCGAGGGCGCCCTGGCGGCCCTGCACGACGGTCCCTGGGCCTGCGTCGAGGCGGAGCTGCCGGGCGCGACGGTAGGCGGCCAGGGTCGTTGCGTGCCGCGGTCCTCGTTCCTCCCGTGCTACGACGGCACCGCCTGCCCGGAAGGGGAGGCCTGCGGGTACCTGAAGGTACGCGGGAACATCGAGGCCCGCTGCCTGGCCGGGAGGTCGGGCGGGGGCGTGCTGGCGGACCCCTGCGGGTACGACGAGGCATCCGGAGAGGCCCGGACGTGCCGGGGCTGGACGTGCTCGGCCCACGGATGCTCGACGCCCTGCGCCGGCGATGCCGCCTGCCTGACGGCCGGCGCCCGCTGCGACACGGTCCGGGGGACGTGCTCCCTTGGCGGCGGGGCCTGCGCCTCGGATGCGGACTGCAGCGCGTGGGCCTGCACCACGTCGGTCCTGGTCGAGGACCCGCCCGGGCTGTACGCGGCCTGCGCCCCGCGAGGCTGCCGGTCGGATGCCGAGTGCCGCGACCCGGCGTTCTACTGCCGGCACGACCCGGCGCGGGTCGTCGCGTCGGTGGCCGGGGACCCTCTGGGGCGGTGCACCCGCAGGCTGGAAGGGGGCGCCGCTGCGGGCCAGGCGTGCACCGTGCAGAGGCGGGAGGGCCTGCCGTACGTCCCGTGCGCCGACGAGGCCTACTGCCTGGACGGCTGGTGCGGCGCGCTGTGCGCGGGTGATGCGGATTGCGCGGAAGGCCAGCGGTGCGGGTTGCGGGAGATCCCGACGGACCTCACCGGCGACGGCAGGGTCGACCTGCCGCTGCGGGTACCGCTGTGCGTGACCGTCGGGGAGGCGGCGACCTCGTGCCTGTCCGAGGCCGACTGCGGCGGCGATCGGGCGTGCGTCCCCCTGCTGCCCGCCGGCACGGATCCGGTCCGGACCGACCTGCTGTGCATGGAGGTGCAGGCCGGCGCGCAGCCGATCGGCAGCGCCTGTGGCGAGGCGGCCTTCGGGGCCACGTGCCGCTCGCGGGCCTGCCTGGGCGAGGATGCGACCAACGGCGTCGCCGGCACCTGTTCCGCCCCGTGCCGGACGCGCGAGGACTGCCCCGCGGAGTTCGCGTCGGGCAGCGACACCGTCCGGTGGACCTGCGAGGCGCGGGTGTTGTCCGCCTCGGGCACCAACCTGCAGGCGGACGACGTGTGGTCGTCCTGGTGCGTTCCGGTCCCGGGC
This sequence comes from uncultured Myxococcales bacterium, assembly GCA_937975765.1. Taxonomy (GTDB): domain Bacteria; phylum Myxococcota_A; class UBA9042; order DTJE01; family DTJE01; genus CAIZWN01. The sequence goes on along the minus strand of CALJUR010000079.1, from coordinate 119,676 downwards.
GGCAGCAGCCTGGCGTCCTGCGACGCGTTCGCGACCTGCGCTGCGCAGGACGAGTACTGCCACCCGATGGTCCGGGCGGGCGCACCCGGGGGCGAGGACCGGGTCGAATACGCCTGCGTGCAGGCCTCGGGCGGGGCGCTGCCCGGCCATCCCTGCGACCCCGGGAAGAACGGCGCGGACTGCGCCACCGGCCTGTGCGAGTCGTCCCTGCTGGAGGATGTCGGGTTCTGTTCGCTGACCTGCCGCATCGAGACCGACTGCGCCCTGCTGGCCGGCTGGGGGGCCACCTGCGCCCCCCGCGTCTTGGTCCCGCGGACGGACCCGTCGCGGTCGCTGACCGTCCCGGTCTGCCGGCAGGTCGGCACGTGCGTCACCTGCCGGACCGACCTGGATTGCGCGGTCGGCCTGCGGTGCGTGAACGCGTCCCCGGTGCCCTACCTGCAGGAGATGCGGTGCGCGAAGCCCTGCGAGGTCGACGGGGACTGCGTCACCGAGGGGGAGGGGATCGTCTGCACCGACACCTCGGCGCCGGTCGCCTCGTCGCAGTCCGGTCGGGCCCTGGCCTGCCTGCCCCTGGCCTGTCCCTGAACGCATTCGAGGAGGTTCCCGTCGATGAGGTGCGTGGTCCAGCGGGTTTCCGGGGCCCGGGTGACCGTGGACGGCCGCGAGGTGTCCCGGATGGGACGCGGGTTGGTGGTCTTCGTCGGCCTGAAGCAGGACGATGCCATCGAGGACCTGGACTGGATCGCCGGCAAGGTGTCCCGGTTGCGCGTCTTCGAGGATGCCGAGGGCCGCATGAACCTGTCCCCGGCCGAGGTCGGCGGCAGCCTGTGCGTCATCAGCCAGTTCACGCTGTACGGGGACTGCCGGAAGGGCAACCGTCCTTCCTGGAGCGAGGCGATGGCGGTGGAGGAGGCCCGGTCGTTCTGGCCGACCGTCGAGCGCCGCTTCGAGGCCACTGGCCTGCCCTGCGTCTTCGGCGAGTTCCAGGCCATGATGGCCGTGGAACTGGTCAACGACGGCCCCGTCACCCTGGCCCTGGACAGCGCCCAGCGGCGGTCATGACCTTCGATTTCCGGGATCGGCCGGTAGGGACGGGCGGGGCTAGTTGCAGGGCACCTTCTTCAGGTCCGCGTCGAACTGCTTCGCGAACGCCTCGTCCTTGCGCAGTTCCACGTCGATGACGTTGAATTCCTCGAAGGTCTTGAAGCCGTTGCGGTTCAGGATCTCGATGAACAGGCCGCTCTCGGTGTCCGCCGACACGTTCTTGCCGGACTTGCGCTTGTTGTCGATCTCGCGGCGGATGCACTCCCAGTCCGTCAGCGCCTTCTTGTAGTTCTCGCGCGCGGTCTCGGGCTTCGGCAGCAGGTCGGCGCCGCGGAAGTCCACCATCCAGATCTGCGGGCCCTTCTGCTCCCAGAACAGCGTCTCCCAGCCTTCCTCGGCGCGTCCGTGCTCCTTGTCGCCGGTCAGCAGGAACTTGCGCGGGTGGTAGCCCTCGGCCTCGATCACGACCGTCATCTCGTACTTGAACAGGGTCTTCCGGTCGTCGCTGGCCTCCTGGATCGGGATGTCGTTCAGCGGGATCTGCTCGACGACTTCCTTGTCCTTCAACTTCATCGACGGGTTGTCGATCGACTTCTGCTCGGGGGTCTGGCTGTAGTCGACCTTCTTCTTCAGGCACGCCAGGGTGGCGTCCTCGCCGGAGGCCTTCGAGCAGTCCAGCTTGTACTTGAATTCCGTGATGGTGACGCGCGCGGTGCGGGGCGAGTAGAACAGCGTCAGGCTGCCGTACCGGTTGCCGGTCACGCTCTCGATCTCGCGCACCTTGTCCTCGCGGACCTTGCGCAACTGCTCCTTGTACTTGCCCAGTTCGCCGCTGAGCATCGCGGAGAACTGCTCGGACAGCACGGGGCTGGAATAGATCACGCCGAGACCGATGACCGACAGGGCGACCACGACGGTGATCACGATTACCGGGATCGTGAAGAACTTCTCGCGCTTAGGGCGGCGGGCGTCGGTGACGACGTCGGAAGCGACGTGGGTGTGTCCCGATTCCTCCTCCCGGTTCAGGAGCAGTTCGTGAACGTCCTTCGGGAGCTTCTCGTTGGTCGGTTCGCTCATCTGCCTCACCCGTTCAGGCCGCGCTGCGCCATCGCCCCGGCCCCGGACGCAGAAAGGGCGCCCGCCGGAGCAGGCGCAATATATCGAGGGGTACCTCCCCCGTCAAGCGCGAACTTCGCCAGCAGCCCCGGGGCGTTGACGCGGGTCGAAGGGCGGTCGTACACTCGATTCTCGAGGATCGCCAGCCAGGGAGGAAGGTATGCGTCTCTTTGCCAGTGCCGTTTGCATCCTGACCGTCACGATGGCCCTGTCGGCCCCGGCCCGGGCCGGCGGCCTCCTGGATCCCGGGGACTGGGACTACCTGGGCCTGCCGGGACTCACCCAGGATCAGAAGAACCAGATGGACGACCTGCGGATGGGGCTGTTGCGGGAGACCCTGGTCCGCGAGGCCAACCTCCGCACGCTGTCGGTCGAGATCGCGGTCCTGCTGACCGCCGAGAAGCCCGACATGTCTGCCATCCAGCAGAAACTGGACCAGGTCCAGCAGCTGACGGCGGAGATCCACCAGCGCGGCATCCGGCTGCTGGTCGGGGTCAAGGCCCTGCTGAAGAAGGACCAGGCGAAGGCCATGGACACGTTGCTGATGACGCTGCCCGACGGGTTGATGCGGTGCGTGGGCAGCTACGCGGCCCCGGGCGGTCCCGGCGGCATGGGGTCGGCGAATGGTCCGGGCATGCGTGGTCCAGGCGGTTCGGGCCAGGGGCCAGGCCAGGGACCGGTGCAGGTGCAGGGGAAGGGCGAGGGCCAGCCCCCGGACGTCTCCGGCGCCAGTTGCCCGGCCCAGGACGCCCCGAAACCGAAGAAGAAGTAGCCGGGGACCCGGCGCGCCAGCCGTTCCCCCTCAGGCCGGACCCTCGCCCGGCACGACCGTCACCGCGAAGCCGTCGTCTCCGTCCGTCGCCAGGCCGACATGCAGGCAGGAGCCGGCAGGCAGGGGACCCTCGAAGACCCGGTCCGCCGCCGGTTGCAGGATGCAGCGGGACAGCGCCGACGCCAGCGCCGCCCCAGGGGCCTCGTCCGGTCCCACGCGATCCAGCAGCCGCGAGGCGACCTCCGGCGCGACGCGCAGCGAAATGCCGTGCTCGTCGGCGAACGCACGCGTCGCCTCGCCCACCAGGCGGTCCAGCATCCGTCGCCGGACGTCCGCGCCTGGACGGGGGAACGGCAGGACCGCATCGACGGCCGACAGGATCTCGGCCGGAAGCACCTTCCGCAGGCGGGCCGCCAGCGCGGCTGCCCGGGAGGCCGGGTCGTTCGCCGGGTCGAATCCCACCGGCCGGGCCGCGGCCCCCCCGGCGTCATCGGCCCCGGGAGCCAGCAGGTGCACGGTGTTGCGGAAGTCCATCCGCCGCCCCCGACGATCGGTGACGGTCCCGTCGGACAGGATCTGCGCCAGGAGGCCCTGGATCGACGGGTGGGCCTGCTCGGGGTGGTGCCAGACGATCACCAGGAACGGGTGTCGCACCAGCGTGTCGGCCAGCAGCCCGCCCTCCTCGTGCCCGACGTAGCCCGGGGGCGAACCGATCAGGTGCGACAGGGCGTGGCTTTCGGCGTAGTCCGCCAGGTCGACCTCCAGCAGCGCCTGCCCCGAGCCGAACAGGAACTCGGCGATCGCGGAGGCCAGCGTGCGCCGGCCCGACCCGGCGGGGCCGGCCAGCACGAACGATCCCAGCGGGCGGCGCGAGCCGAACCGGGACCAGTTCTGGGCCAGTGTACGGACGATCACGGCCAGGGCGTCGTCGTGGCCGAAGACCCTCGCCGACAGGAAACGGTCCATCTCGCGCAGGCGCTCGGTGGGCGACAGGGCCAGGTACTCGCGCGGCAGGTCGACCAGCGCCGACAGCACCCGCACGACGTCGTCCCGTCCCACCTCGTCGCGCCCCTCGCGCCGGACCCGGGCCCCGGCACGGTCCAGCACGTCGATCGCCTTGGCCGGCAGGCTGCGATCCGGGATCAGCCGGTCGGTCAGGCGGACCGAAGCCCGCAGCGCGTCGGCCGAGAAGGTCACGCCGTGGTAGGCGGCATAGCGCGGGGCCACGCCCGCCAGGATGGTCTCGGCGTCGTCCAGCGACGGCTCCCGAAGGAAGACCGGCTCGAAGCGGCGCTTCAGGGCCGGGTCCGTCAGGATGTGGCGCTTGTACTCGCCGAAGGTGGTAGCGCCGATGCAGGGAAGTTCGCCGCGGGCCAGCGCACCCTTGATGTCGTTGGCCGCGTCCATTCCGCCGTCGCCGGCGCCCGCCCCGATGAGGGTGTGGATCTCGTCGATGAACAGGATGACGCGCCCGTTGGAATCCAGGACCTCGTCCTTCAGGGCCTTCATGCGTGCAGCGAAGGAACCCCGCATCATGGTCCCGGCGACCAGGTCGGCGACCGAGACCGACACGATGATGCGGCCCGTCAGGCCCGGCAGGGATTCTCCGCGGGACACCACCAGCCCCGCCAGGCCCTCCACCAGGGCCGTCTTGCCGACGCCGGGGTCGCCCAGCAGCAGCGGGTTGTTGGCGCGTCGCTTGCACAGGATGTCGACGACCGCCTCCAGTTCGTCGTCGCGGCCGACCAGCGGGTCGATGTGCCCGGCCGCGGCCTCGGTGTTCAGGTTGCGGCCCAGCGCGACCAGGGTCGGGAAGCGCTCGGAATCCAGTTCCCAGCGGCCCGGGAGCGGCAGGGCACGGGCGGGGAGCCTCCCGATGGGCTCGGGATCCTCGGGAACCCGGTCCTCCGGCTCGTCGGGGACCTCCTCGAACACCACGGGGACGTCGTCGTCGCACACCGCGGCAGCCACCGGGGGACGCTGGGGCGCCTGGACCGGGGCCGCTCCGGGCGGGGCGATGCGGGGCGGGGAGAGGGGCATCCAGCCGGACGACGGGGGGGGCTGGACCTGCGGCTGGGGGTGGCCGTTGCCGCCTTTCCCGGGCAGGCCGCGGGCGGCGCCGACGGCCTCGATGCGCTCGGATGCCGAGCGTCGCAGCCGCGGGTCGGTCAGGTGCGCCATGGCCTGGGTCCGCAGCGCGAACATCGGCAGGTCGACGGCCTCCAGGGCGCGGGCGGCACGGGACGAGGACATCCGCGAGATGGCCATCAACAGGTGGACCGATGTCGCCTGGTGCGAGCCGATGTTGGCCGCGACCCGGGCGGTCGCGGAGTAGACCATCGAGAGCGTCTCGGGGGGCTCGGGGGCGATCCGCGGCAGGATCTCCAGGATCCGGTCGTAGTCGACGCGCTTCTCCAGGAGGATCGACTGGGCCTCGCAGCGGACGGCGAACAGGGCCAGCACCAGGTGGATGGTGTCCAGCGGCTGCTGCGACCGCCGGGCGATGTCGGCCGCCTCCGCGAACACGAATTTCGCTTCCCGGGAGAACGGGATCTCGTCGATCACTTCAGGCTCGCGTTGAGGGATGCTGGGCGGATCCTCCACGATCCACCGGCAGGAATAGCGCCGCGCCCCGGCCTGTGTCAAGCGGCATCCGGCCGGCGGGGAGCCGACCCGGGCCCACCGGATTCGGTTGACTCGCGGCCGCGGCCTCCTAGAATCCTACTGACCCGCACGGTGCCGGTCGGGATGCGTCTCGCCTCGATCCTTCTTGTCGGCAGCCTCGCGACGACGTTCGGGTGCGCGGGCCTGCCGGACCGGAAGACCGGGGAAGGCTGCCCCCCCGGGGTGCCGTGCGAATCCCTGCCCCGCCGCGAACCCGAGGGCGTGGCGGCTGCCGCGCGCCACGACCTCGAGCCGCGGCTGGACGCGTTGCCGCTGGTCGGCGTGAACCGCAGCCATCCGAGGATCGGGCGACACCGGGGGCAAGGGTCGCTGTCGATCGGCAGCGCGACCCACGGGTTCGTGGTGGACTGCCGGACGATGCCGGCGGAAGGCCCTTTCCACGCCATCCTCCGCGAGCATGCGCAGCGCGGCACGGCCTGCGCCACGGATGACCTGGTGGAGGCGCTGCTGGCCGCCGCCGCGCAGGTCGGCGAAAAGCGGCCTGCTGCGCGCATGGCGATCGGAAACCTGGGCCGGGCCGGGGGGGGAGACATCCCCTGGAGCGTCTCGCACCGCTCCGGACGCGATGCCGACATCGGCCTGTACGTGCTGGGACCGGACGGGAAACCGTTCTTCCCGTCGTCGCTGGTGCTGCTGGACCGCAATGGGATGGGCGAGGCCGACGGCGTTCCCGTGCGCTTCGACACGGTGCGGAACTGGCTGCTGGTGAAGGCCCTGCTGACGAATCCCTCGATCTCGGTCCAGTGGATGTTCCTGGCGAACCCGCTGAAGCGGATGATGCTGCGGCACGCCCGCAAGGCGAAGGAGAGCGCCGACCTGCTGCGGCGGGCCGACGAGGTCCTGAACCAGCCCCGGCGATCGAAGCCCCACAATGACCACCTGCACCTGCGGATCGGGTGCCCACCCGACGACGTGCTGGAGGGTTGTCGCGACACGGGGACCCAGCGGTCCTGGTTCCGGGACCCGTCGTCCCGGATCGACGTGCGGGTGGAGGAACTGCTGACGCTGGTGCAGCACGACGACCCGGCCGTCCGCGCCGACGCGGTGACGGTGCTGGGGCGGATCGGGACGCCGGAGGCGCGCCAGGAGGTCCTGCGCCGGCTGGACGATCGGGAGGCCGAGGTGCGTCGGGCGGCGGCGCGATCGCTGCTGGACGGCGGCGTCGAGGGGATCGAGGACGCACTGGCCCGGCGCCTGGGGGCGGAAACGGACGGCACGGTCACGGCGCTGCTGCTGGGGGCGCTGGATCGCGGCTGCGATCGGTGGAAGCGGCCCCGCGTGCTGGCGGCGCTGCTGGCCGTGACGCGCCCCTGCGTGAAGAACCTGGGCGTGTTCGCGATCCGGGGGACCGTGCAGGACTGGGCCCTCGATGCGATCGGCCGGCTGCCGGTCGCGGTCGCGATGAAGTTGCTGGCCGCCGCCCTGGAGAACGGGGAGGCCCCGCCGGCGAAGATCGCCGCACGAATGCGCCAGATGACCGGGGCGAACCCCGACGAAGGCGCGCCCGATTCCGAGGCCGCGGCTCGCGCGTGGCGGGCCTGGTGGCGCGATCACAAGGACCGCGCGCCGCGGGAATGGTGGGCAGAGGCGATGCGGCGCCGCGGCCTGGAGGGCGAGCCCTCGATGGTCGCCGTCGAGCTGGCCCGGCAGGCATCCCGCATGGGGGAGGAAGGGGGGCGGTGGCTGGTGGAGGCCGTCGCGGCGGGCCTGGGCATCCGGCCGGCCCCCTGGTCGATCGAGCCGTTGCCGGTCCTGCTGATGCGCGCGCTGGCCCCGGGCGGTGCCGGGGAGTTTGCCGTGCCCGAGCCGGACCCGGCGGGAAACGGGGGCGCAGGCGCCGAGGCGGCGGCGGACGTCGAGGGGGCGTCCTCGACCACCCCGTGACGGGGAACGCCCCCCCGCGCCGGATTTGACGGGATCGGTTCGCATGCTATACTGCCGCGGGGTAAGGAAGAAAAGATGCGGCTGTACATCGAGGATGATGCGGGCAACGTCCGGGTCGTCCCCCTCGGGGAGGATCCCGTCACGGTCGGCCGGGCGGACGACAACACGCTGGTCCTGAAGGACCGGAACGTGTCGCGCCATCATGCCCGGCTGCGTTCCGCCGAGGGTCGCGTGTACCTGTCGGACGCGGGCTCGCGGTACGGGATCCGGATCGAGGGCGGACGCCTCGACGGCGAGGTCGAACTGCGACCTGGCGACATGTTCCAGGTCGGCGACTTCCACATGAAGTTGATGGCGCCCGACACGGCGCTGGCCGAGGCGCCCGAGGGGGCGACCCCCGGGGCCGCCGCCGAAAAGCCTCGCCGATCGACCTCGGTCGAGGTCTCCGTGCATCCCTCCGAGGCCGCGACGAACGTCGGCCTGGACGTCGGCATGATGACCCTCCAGGAGATGGAGGAAGTCGCGAAACTGGGCTGGCGGTCCGACTTCTACGACGACGAGCCGGCGGCTCGCAAGCGCGCGGTCGGCCGGATCCTGCTGCTGCTGGCGCTGGTGCTGGTGGCCGCGGGCCTGGGATTCGCCTACTACAAACTGTACGTGGCGGACGACCAGTACATGGCCCCGCCGCCCCGGCAGGCCTCCCCGGCGACCCCGAACGGGAAGGCCGCGCCGGTCGAGAAGGCTGCGCCCGCGATCGCCCCGGCCGCGCCGGTCGAGAAGGCTGCGCCTGCCGTCGCGCCGGCCGCACCCGAAGCGGCCCCGGCCCCGGCCGCGGCTGCGGCGGTGGCCGCGCCGGCCCCGGTTCGCGCCCCCGAGGCGGCGAAGGCCCCGGCGCCCGAGGCCGCCCGTCCCGCGCGCGAGACTGCTCCGGCGGCCGCGCCCGCGCCGCGCCCCGCCGTGCCCCCACCCGCCGCGGCCCCCGCGTCGGCCCCGTCCGCCGCCTCCACGACCGGCAGCGACATCCCGTCCCGCATCGACGACGAGATCGCCGAAGGCAACCTGTCCGGGGCCGAGAGGCTGCTGGGCCAGTGCACGGGCAAGGGCTGTTTCAGCCGGGCGAGGGCCCTGGGCGACGCGCTGAAGAACGCCGGCCAGGACGATCGCGCCATCCGCGCCTACAAGAAGGCGATGAGCATGACGCAGGACCCCACGCAGCGCACCCGCCTGGGCCGGCTCGTCGAGTCCCTCGGCGGCATCGTGGAATGACCGCGCCGTCCCCTGACGATCCCCTTGGCCTGCTGGTCCTCGGCTTCGACGGCCCGACCCTGTCCGACGAAATCGCCCGGCTGCTGTCCCGCGGGCTTGCGGGCGTGGCGCTGTTCGCGCGCAACCTGCACGACGCGGAGCAGGTCCGCGACCTGTGCCGGCAGGTTCGGGAGGCGGCGGCGGGGCATCCGGCCCCGGTGATCTCGATCGACCAGGAGGGCGGACGGGTCCAGCGGCTGAGGCGGCTGTGCCCGCTGCACCCGCCGGCGGCCGAACTGGGTGCCCTGGGGCCTGCCGCGTGCCGCGAGGCCGGCCGGGCGATCGGCCAGGACCTGCGGTCGCTGGGCTTCAACCTGGACTTCGCGCCGGTGCTGGACATCGACACCAACCCGGCCAACCCGATCATCGGGGACCGCGCGTTCGGCCGCGACCCGGCGTCTGCGGCCGAGGGCGCCCTGGCCTTCCTGCAGGGGCTGGAATCGACCGGGGTCGCGGGGTGCGGCAAGCACTTCCCCGGCCACGGCGACGCCGCGGCGGACAGCCACCTGGAACTGCCGGTCATCGAGGCTCCGGCCGAGGTGCTGGGCACCCGCGAGGCGCTGCCGTTCGCGGACGCCGTCGCCGCGGGAATCCGGCTGGTCATGACGGCGCACTGCCTGTACCCCTCCCTGGACCCGGACGTGCCCGCGACGCTGTCCAAGGCGATCGTGGACGGGCGATTGCGGCGCGGGCTGGGCTACGACGGTTGCGTCATCACCGACGACCTGGGCATGAAGGCGATCGCCGACCGGTTCGCGCCGGGCGAGGTCCTGCGGCGCGGCCTGGACGCGGGCATCGACCTGTTCCTGCACTGCGGCGCCACGGGCGAGGGGCCGGAACTGGCCGATGCGATGCTGCAGGGCGTGCGGGACGGTCGGCTGCCGCGCGGGCGGATCGACGCCGCCCTGGACCGGGTCCGGCGCCTGCGGTCCACGCTGCCGTAGACCCTCCGGCAGGCCCTTCCCCGGCGGCACGCCGGGCGCCTACGGGGCCAGCACCACGACTCCCTGGGCCGGCATCGGGATCGACACCGTTCCCCCTTGGACCGTCACGTCGGCGCCCCCCAGGGCGTCCTTCATCGTGCCGTCCGCCGGCAGGCCCGGCACGGACGACACGCCGAACCCGATCGTCCGCGCCTCGCCCCGGTTCAGCACCACCGCGACCGCGTCCCCGCCCCCGTGCATCCCGTAGGCCAGCGCGTCCTTCTCGGCCAGCAGCGACACGAACGTGCCCGACCGTGTGGCCGGGTGGGCCGCCCGGAACGCCGCCAGCGCCCCGACCGCGTCGCGCAGAGCGGACTGGTTCTCCGTCCACCCCTCGAACGTCATCCTCCGGCGGTTGTCCGGGTCCCCGGCGCCGGGCATGCCCACCTCGTCGCCGTAGTAGATCAGCGGCACGCCCGGGATCGTCATCAGGAACGCGAAGGCCTGCCGCAGGCGCAGGAAGGGGGTGGCATCGGTCGGCAGCGGGGGCGGCGAGTTCCATCCCAGTTCCTTGGCTCCGTTGCCCCACTTGTCCGCGATGACGCCCGAGGCGTGGCTGATGAACCGCGGGATGTCGTGGTTGCCCAGGAAGTTGGACATGACGGCGCCCGCGAAGGCCTGGTGCCACAGCGCGTTGCCGGCGACGGCGACCTCGGCCATGTGCGCCAGCGAACCCTCCCCGCGGGCCAGTGCGCCCACGATCTCCCAGTACAGCGGGAAGTCGAACTGTCCCGTCAGTTCGCGGTCGGACAGGTACGCCTGGATGGTGCCCTCGTTGGCCCCGGTGCCCCCCTGCCAGTCGCCCACGTAGGTCTCGCCCACCAGCCAGACGGGCACGCCGGACGTCTCCAGCCGGCGTCGCACCTTGTCCCGCAGGTGGTACCCGAAGGCGTGCTCCATGTGCTTGACGGCATCGACTCGGAACCCGTCCAGGTCGGCCTCGCGCATCCAGTCGATCGCCGAATCGGTCACCTGTTCGACCGCGTCGTCCACGCGGTAGTCGAAGTCCGGCAGGTAGTCCTGGAACCAGCAGTCGACCGGGTGCTGGTTCCAGTTGTCGTCCTGGCCGCAGATCCGCCGATCCTGGTGGAACCACTCCTTGTGGGCCTTCCACAGGTCCGAGTCCTGGTGCACGTGGTTCGCGTCCAGGTCCATCACGATCCGGATGCCCCTGCGGTGCGCGGCCGCGGTCATCGCGCGCAGATCGTCCATCGACCCGAAGTGGTTCTCCGTCGCGTCCAGGGACAGCGGGAAGTAGGCGTGGTAGGCCGTGTAGGTGGCCCCCGCCAGGTCGCCGCCGAAGCACCCGTCCGGGTTGTCGTTCGGCGCGCTGATCCAGATCGCCGTCACGCCCAGCGAGTCGAAGTAGCCCTCCTGGATCTTCCGGCGCAGCCCCTCCCAGTCCCCGCCCTCCCAGTTCGTGTTCTTCCCCGCCTGGTCCGCGGGCACGCAGGCGGCCGGCGCGTCGTTCGAGGGGTCGCCGTTCGCGAACCGGTCCGTCAGCGCGAAGTACAGCACGGCGTCCCGCCAGGCGAAGGGCTTCTCCTCCAGCCACAGCGGCACGAACAGGGGTTCGGCCTGGCCCCTCGATGTCGACGCCCGGAACGTCAGCGAGTGCTTGCCGGGATCGAGGCCCGACAGCCGTACCGTGAACCGCTGGGTCGCCGGGTCGAAGCCGGGATCCACCGGCATCCCCTGGTGCCGCACCTCGATCCCCGATGCCAGCAGCGGCTCCCCGCCCCGCCCCGTGGACGCCTGGACCACGGCCGTCACGGTGCGAGCGGCCCAGTCCGCCGTCGCCGACACCAGTTCCAGCGTCGGCAGGCTGCAGTCGGGTACCCGCAACTTGGAGTTCTGGTAGGTGAAGGTCGGGTCCCACAGCGTCAGCGGGTTCGCCGGGTCCGTCATCCAGTTCGAGCCGTCGACGAGGATCTTGTAGCCGTGGCTGCCGGGGGTCATTCCCGACAGGTCGATCGTCACGGACCACCCGCTGCCCGAGGCCGTCATCGGGTGAGCCGCCGGCGACCAATCGTTCCAGTCGCCCGGCACGTTCACGGAGGTCGCCGTTCCCGCGTATTCCAGGGTGGCCTGGCAGGTCCTCACGACCGGCGTTCCGGTGCCGTCGGGAAGCCAGGAAGCGTCCAGGTCCCCCCCGTCGTCCGTCGCGTCACCGGCGAGCCCGTCCGGGGCGTCCTGCCCGTCCCCCGCCGGGGCGTCCCCGTCCGGTGCCATCCAGTCCTCCCCGGGGTCGGCGATTGTCCCGTCCTCGCGGGCCGGGTCCCCGGCCAGGTCGGCCGGCACATCCTTCCCCCCGTCGGGGGCGACGTCCGCAGGCCCGACGTCTCCATCCGTCCGCGAGATCGGGTCCGGGGTGGCGCAGGCCCATGCCGCCATCGCCACGCCCAGGGCGATTCCACGAAGCCGTTGAAGCCGCATCCCCAGCCCCCTTGCGGGCGCCGCGTCACCCGTCCCAGGTGAAGGCGCCGTTCGAGATGTCCAGCCGGTAGTGATCGCAGGAGTCCGGGCTGGCGGGTGCCCGCCGGACCCGAACCGTGAACCGCCGGGTGTTGTCGGTGCACAGGTGCTTTCCCGGCTGCGCCTGGCCCGGACATTCGCCGCACCGGTCCATCGTCCCCCACTGGGCCAGGCAGTCCTGGAGGCTGGCTGGGGGGGCGTCGCAGGCCGGCGTCTCGGCGACGCACGGGCACTCGCCGCGGTCGGTCTGGCCGAAGTTGACCCCCCACTCGGCGTCGGAGTTCTCGGTGCACAGCAGGCTGTCGGGCGCACAGTCGCCCCGGTACACGTCCAGCAGGAACTGGCCGCCCGGGTTCGTGGACAGGAACACGCGGACGTTGAAGCCGTCGCAGTCGTTCGCCTCGGCGTTCCAGTTCGTGTCCACCGCCAGGAACGTGTACCAGTCCTCGGCCCCCTGCACGGACAGGTTGCCTTCCCGCTCGATGCGGGTGCCGTCGTCGGGGATCGAGCCCAGGTCCAGCGCGCCCAGGCAGGTGTCCGCTTCCAGGTGCTCGGTGGCGTCCCCCTGGCACTCGCAGCCGTTGGCGGGATCCCGGTCCAGGTCGTGCCAGGCCGGCGTCGAGGTGGACGGGACGCGGGCATCGCACGCCCAGGTGCAGGCGCCCGCCACGCAGGCGACCGTCCCGTGCGGCGCCAGGGCCGGGTCGATGGGGCACATCAGCGCGACGTTGCCCTCGTCGATGGCCTCGTCGCAGTCGTCGTCCTGCAGGTTGCACGCCTCGGCCGCCCCCGGCCGGATGGCCGTGCTGGAATCGTTGCAGTCGCCGCCGACCAGGATCGCGTGGCTGGCGTCCGGCACGCACCGGCAGAGGCCGTCCGTGCCGTACCCGTCGCCGTCCGCGTCGACGTAGTACAGGGCGCAGCCCACCGAGTCCTGCGGGTCGGTGCTGCCGTCGCAGTTGTCGTCCTTCCCGTTGCAGGCCTCGACCGCGCCGGCGTAGACGGTATCGTCGGTGTCGTCGCAGTCCCCCCCATCAACGGCCTGGTAGTAGCCGTCCGGGCCGCACAGGCACCGGGTGGCCCCGCCGGGCCCGTGCCCGTCCCCGTCGAAATCGTACAGGTACAGGCTGCACCCGAAGGAGTTTTCCGGGTCGATGGTGCCGTCGCAGTCGTTGTCCTTGGTGTCGCAGATCTCGACCCGCCCGGGCTGCATCGCGTCGTCGTGGTCGTTGCAGTCCCCGCCGGCCGTTGCCGAGTAAGGGGCCTCCTTCGCGCACAGGCACATCGAGTCCCCGGCCACGCCGCTGCCGTCGCCGTCCTCGTCCCGGTAGTAGTCGGTGCAACCCGGGGAACCCGCCGGGTCCGTGAACCCGTCGCAGTTGTCGTCCACGCCGTTGCACACCTCAGGGGTGGTGGAGATCAGCCGGGTCCACCCGTACCGGTCCGTCGCGGGCGAGCAGGCCATGCACGCCTCGGTCGGGTGGGCCTCCCCGGCCGCGTGGCAGGCCTCGTCGATCAGGCACCAGCCCTCGGCCAGCGGGTTCGAGCAGCCCCCCTGGCCGTCGCACGCGTCCAGCGTGCAGGCCAGCGCGTCCGAGCAGTCGAACCCGGTGCCGGTGCAGGTGCCGGCCACGCAGGCGTCCTCCTTCGTGCAGGCCTGCCCGTCGTCGCAGGCCCGGCCGGATCGCGGGGTCCACGCCATGCTGGAGACCGTCGGGTCGCAGTCGAGGCAGGGGTTCGCCGGGTCCGTGACCCCGCCCGCCCAGCACGTGTCCTCGATGAGGCACGTGTCGGCCTGGACCGCGTGCTGGCACCCTCCGGTCCCGGTGCACTGGTCGTCGGTGCAGGCCTTCCCGTCGTCGCACGAGTAGGCGACGCCCGTGCAGGCGCCGTCCAGGCACAGGTCCATGGCCGTGCACTCCTGGCCGTCGTCGCAGGCCAGGCCGGTGGCGGGCGTCCAGTCCCGGGGGTTCGCCTCGGGCTGGCAGGACATGCACTCCTGGCCCGGCTGCAGCGCGCCCGCGGCGACGCACGCCCCGTCGATGACGCACCAGCCCGCCTGGATGGCGTGCTGGCACTGGCCCGCGTAGTCGCAGGTGTCCGTGGTGCAGTCCAGCGAGTCCCCGCACGCTATCGGGGTGCCGGTGCAGGTCCCGCCGCTGCACGTGTCGCCGGTCGTGCAGGGCTGGAGGTCGTCGCAGGCCAGCCCGTCCAGCGGGCTCCACCCGGTGGTGGACGTCCCCGGGGCGCACCCCTGGCAGGGATTCCCCGGATCCTGCTGGCCCGCCGCTACGCAGGAGCCGTCGATCCCACACCAGCCCGCCTGCAACGGGTGGGTGCAACCGCCCAGCCCGTCGCACGCGTCGTCGGTGCAGGCCAGGCCGTCGCCGCAGGAGTACCGCGTCCCCTCGCACTGGCCCTGGTTGCAGGCATCGTCGCGCGTGCAGGCGTCGCCGTCCGAGCAGGGGATGCCGTCCACCGCCGTCCAGCGATCCGTGGCGGAGCCGGGGATGCACGCCAGGCAGGGGCTGCCCGCCGGGTGCGCCCCCTGGGCCTGGCAGGTGCCGTCGATCGCGCACCAGCCGGTCGCGACCGAATGGATGCACGACCCGCCCGCGCAGGAATCCGAGGTGCAATCCAGCGAGTCGTTGCAGGACTTCAGGACGCCGGGGGTGCACGCGGTGTCGACGCACAGGTCCCCGTTCGTGCAGGCGTCGCCGTCGTCGCACAGGGCCCCGGAACGCCCGCTCCAGGCGTCGGTTGCGAGGTCGGCACGGCACCAGCGGCAGGGGTTCGCCGCGTCCACCTGCCCATCCGGGACGCAGTCCCCGTCGATCAGGCACCACCCCGCCAGCAGCGGGTGCACGCAGACTTCCTCGGCATCGCAGGAGTCCGCGGTGCAGATCCGCCCGTCGTCGCAGTCGGTGCCCAGGCCGGTGCAGCGGCCCGACGAGCACAGGTCGCCGGACGTGCACGCGTTCCCGTCGTCGCACGGCGTCCCGTCCGCCACGGCGCTGAGGTCGGTCTGCGACCTCGATGCGTCGCACGTGCGGCAGGAGTCCAGCGGGTCCGGGGTGCCGTCTGCGAAGCACTGGTTGCGCACCCAGCACCAGCCCGGCAGCGCGGCGTGATCGCACGACCCGTTGCCCAGGCACGTGTCGCCGGTGCACGCCAGGTCGTCGTTGCAGGAGTACCCGATGCCGGAACAGGTCCCCTGGCTGCAGCCGTCCTGCATCGTGCACGGGTTCCCGTCATCGCACTGCTCGCCGTCGCCCAGGGCCGTCCAGGCGGTGCTGCTGGACGCGGTCCGGCAGCGCTGGCAGGGACTGGCCGGGTCGGCCTCGCCGTCGGCGTGGCAGGCCCCGTCGATCAGGCAGAAGCCGGACAGCAGCAGGTTCGAGCAGCCCCCGGAGCCGTCGCACGCGTCCAGGGTGCACGCCCGGTGGTCGTCGCAGTCGTAGGTCGTGCCCAGGCAGGATCCGCCGCTGCACGTGTCGTTCTTCGTGCAGGGGTCCAGGTCGTCGCAGCCGGCCCCGTCGCGGTCCGTCCACCCCGCCGGGTCGGAGTCCGGGTCGCACCAGCGGCAGGCGTTGCCGGGCTGCGGCGTGCCGGCGGAACGGCAGGTGCCGTCCACCACGCACCACCCCGCCTCCGGCGTGTTGCTGCAGCCCCCGGCCCCGTCGCAGCGGTCGGTGGTGCACAGCAGGAAGTCGTTGCACGAGTAGGAGGTGCCCAGGCAGGTGCCCGAGAGGCAGGCATCGTCCCTCGTGCACAGGCTGCCGTCGTCGCAGGGCGCCCCCTCGGCCTTCGCCGGGGTGGTGCAGGTGCCGGTCTGCGAATCGCAGGTGCCCGCGTCGTGGCAGGCGTCGATCCCGGTGCACACCACCGGGTCGGCACCGGTGCACGAGCCCGACAGGCAGGTGTCGGCACGGGTGCAGGGGTCCCGGTCGTCGCACGCGGTCCCGTCGACGGCCGCCGGGTTCGTGCAGGTCCCCGTGGAGGGGAGGCAGGTGCCCGCGACGTGGCAGGCGTCCTGGGCCAGGCAGACCACCGGGTCGCCGCCCGTGCACGTCCCGGACCGGCAGTTGTCGGTCCGCGTGCACGGGTTATCGTCGTCGCACGCGGCACCGTCGGTCTTGATCGGCGTCGAGCAGGCGCCGGTCAGCGGGTAGCAGGCGCCGCTGAGGTGGCAGTCGTCGACCGGCTGGCAGACCACCGGGTCCGAGCCCACGCACGTCCCGGACACGCACTGGTCCAGGCGGGTGCACAGGTTGCCGTCGTCGCACGACGCGCCGTCGGCCTTCGACGGGATCGTGCACAGGCCGGTGGCCGGGTCGCAGGTCCCGTCCAGGTGGCAACTGTCGGTCGCGGCGCAGTTCACCGGGTTCGCGCCCGTGCAGGTGCCGGCCTGGCAGGTGTCGGCGCGCGTGCAAGCGTCGCCGTCGTCGCACGAGGTGCCGTCGACCTTCGGCGGGTGCCGGCAGGCCCCCGACTGGCAGATGTCGTTGGTGCAGGCGTTGTCGTCCGTGCTGCAGGCGCTGCCGTCCGGGTACGCCACCTGCTGGCATCCACCGTACCCGTCGCAGGTGCTTCGCGACAGGCATTCCGTCGCGGTGCAGGAGTAGGGCGTGCCCTGGCACTGGCCCGCCAGGCAGGCGTCGCCGTACGTGCAGGGGTTGTGGTCGTCGCAGGCGGCGGTGTTCTGCTGGTGGTGGCAGCCCGTCGCCGGGTCGCAGGTGTCCGTGGTGCAGGGGTCGCCGTCGTCGCACGAGACGGGGTTGCGGGCCGGGCAGCTCCGGTTGCTGCACCGCAGTTCGGCCTGGTACTGCAGGCCGTTGCACTCCGCGGGCACGCAGACGTCTTCGTTCGCCGTGTAGACGCATCCGCCGGAGGCCGGAACGCAGGCGTCGTCGGTGCACGCGTTGCTGTCGTCGCAGACCTTGTCGGCCCCCCCGACGCACGTCCCTCCGGAACAGGTGTCCAGCAGGGTGCAAGGGTTGCCATCCGTGCAGGACACGCCGTCGTTGAAGGACCAGGCGAGGGGCGTCCCCGCCGAGCACTTCAGGCAGGGGTTCGCCGGGTTCGTGGACCCGACGGGCCAGCAGGCCTGGTCGATCACGCACCAGCCGTCCAGCGCCGCGTGGGTGCATCCCCCCAGCCCGTCGCAGGTGTCCTTCGTGCAGCCGAGGCCGTCGCCGCAACCGTACGTGGTCCCGGTGCACACCCCGTTCACGCAGGTGTCGTCGTAGGTGCAGTCCTTGGCGTCGTTGCAGGCCCCGCCCTCGTTGGCCGACCAGTGGTTCGGGTCGGCGTCCGGGTCGCAGACGCGGCAGGGGTCCATCGGGTTGGCCGTTCCCCGCGCCCGGCAGATCCCGTCGATGATGCACCAGTCGGGCAGCAGCGTGCTGGAGCATCCCCCCAGGCCGTTGCACGTCTCGACGGTGCAGTCCTTCATGTCGTTGCAGACGTAAGGCGTCCCGGCGCACACCCCGTCCGTGCACAGGTCGCTGGTCGTGCACGGGTCGTGGTCGTCGCACGGCTGCGTCAGCGGGAGGTACTGGCACCCGGCGACCGGGTCGCAACGGTCGGCCGTGCACTCGTTCCCGTCGTCGCAGGTCACGTTCGATTGGCCGAGGCACCGCCCCATCCAGCAGGTGTCGCCGTCGGTGCAGGCGTTCCCGTCGTCGCAGGGCAGCGCGGTGTTGGCGTGGCTGCAGCCGGTGTCCGGGTCGCACGTGTCCGAGGTACAGGGGTTGCCGTCGTCGCACGGGATCTCGTCGCCGCCGACGCAGGCGCCGTCGCTGCACCGGTCAATCGTCGTGCAGACCGACCCGTCGTCGCAGGGCAGCGTGTTGGGGACCCAGTAGCAGCCGGTGGCGACGTCGTCGCAGCGGTCGTCCGTGCAGGGGTTGCCGTCGATACAGTCCGGGCCGGTGCCGCGGCACTGCCCGTCGGTGCACTGGTCGCCGGCGGTGCAGCCGTTGCCGTCGTCGCACGCCGTGCCGGGGGCGGCCGCTTCGCGGGTGCAGCCCGTCGCCGGGTCGCAGCCGTCCAGGGTGCAGGGGTTGCCGTCGTCGCAGTTCCTGGAAACGCCGGGCCAGCACGCCCCCTGGATGCAGGTGTCTCCGACGGTGCAGGCGCTGCCGTCCTCGCACGACCCGTCCACGAGCGCGTACGTGCAGCCCGTCGCGGGCAGGCACTCGGTCGAGGTGCAGGGATTGCCGTCATCGCACGTCGCCGGCATGCCGGGCGTGCAGGACCCCTCGGTGCACGAGTCGCCCTGCGTGCAGGGGTTTCCGTCGTCGCAGGCGGCCGTGTTGTTCGTGAACGTGCACCCCTGGCCCTCGACGCAGTCGTCGGCGGTGCAGGGGTTGCCGTCGTCGCATGCCAGGGGCGCGCCTGCGCAGGTCCCGCCCAGGCACGTGTCGCCCGTCGTGCACGCCAGGCCGTCGTCGCATGCCCCGCCGTCGTTCGGCGACCATCCGTACGGGTCGGCCGCGGAATCGCACGCCCGGCACGGGTTGGCCGGGTCCAGGTCGCCGTCCACGCGGCAGGCCCCCTCGATGCGGCAGGTGCCGGGAACCACAGGGTGCAGGCAGCCGCCCGTGCCGTCGCACTCGTCGGCGGTGCAGTCCAGGCTGTCGTCGCACCGGTACGGCGTGCCGGCGCAGCCGCCGCCCGCCAGGCAGGTGTCCTGGAAGGTGCAGGCGTCGTCGTCGTCGCAGGGGTTGAAGTCGAACACGCTGAGGCAGCCCAGCACCGGGCTGCACCCCTCGGAGGTGCATGGATCGCCATCGTCGGGGCACGCGGCGTCGTCCGGGACGTTCCTGCAGCCCGCGATCGAGCAGGAGTCCGCCGTGCAGGCGATCCCGTCGTCGCAACGGGTCGGGGCGGCCGGCGCGCACTGGCCCAGGAGGCAGTTCCTGGCGGGGTAGAAGGTGAGATCGCCGCAGAACGCGTCGGCGCACTGCCGGGTGGAGAAGGCGTGCTTGCAGCCGGTGGCCGGGACGCACGAGTCGTCGGTGCAGAAGTTGCCGTCGTCGCAATCGGCCGGCGCCCCCGGGACGCAGGTCCCGCCGGCGCACGTGTCGCCCGTCGTGCACAGGCTGCCGTCGCTGCAGGGCAGCGTGTTGTCGACGTGGTAGCACCCGACCTGCGGGTCGTCGCAACGGTCGTCGGTGCAGGGGTTGCCGTCGTTGCAGTCCAGCCCCGTGCCCACGCACCTCCCGGAGACGCAGTGGTCCGAGGCAGTGCACGAGTTGCCGTCGTCGCACCCGATCCCGTCGCCCACGACCGGGTTCGAGCATCCCGTGGCGGGGTCGCAGAGGTCCTGCGTGCAGGGATTCCCGTCCCCGCAGTCGGCCGCGGTCCCGGGGGCGCAGGCCCCGTCCTGGCAGGTGTCGCCCACGGTGCAGGCGCTGCCGTCGTCGCAGCGGCCGGCGGCCGGGGCGTGCGCGCAGCCGGTGCCGGCTTCGCACGAGTCCGTGGTGCACGGGTTGCCGTCGTCGCAGTCCGGTGCGTCGCCGCCCACGCAGCCGCCGTTCCAGCAGGTGTCGTCCGTGGTGCACGGGTTGCCGTCGTCGCAGGCCGCGCCGTTGTCGTAGGCGAAGTAGCACGTGCCGCCCGAGCAGGTGCCCGGGGAGCGCAGGCAGGGGGCGGGTGCGACGGAGCAGTCCACCAGCAGGCACGGGTCCTCGTCCAGGCAGGTCGTGCCCGAGCAACCGTAGTGGCAGACGTACTCGATGCGGTCGTAGGTGCACTGGCCGCCGGTGCAGGAGCCGGGGACGGCCCAGGCGGTGACCACGCCCTCCTCGACGTCGCAGGTGGTCGGGGGGGGCGTCATGCAGGAGACCGGCAGGCCGCGGCAGCGCCCGGCCTCGCATGTGTCGTCCTGGGTGCAGGCGTCGCCGTCGTCGCACGGCCGGGACGCGGCCGCCACGGCCGCGCAGCCGGTCCCGCGGACGCAGGCGTCATCGGTGCAGGGGTTGCCGTCGTCGCACGCCCGCTGCGCCCCGACGCACTTCCCGTCGTCGCAGGCGTCGTCCACGGTGCACTCGTTCCCGTCGTCGCAGGTCCCGGCGCGCGCGGTGAACATGCAGGTGCCGGAGGGGTCGCAGGCGTCGTCGGTGCAGGGGTTGCCGTCGTCGCAGGCCGGCTGGCCGCCGCACGTGCCGTCCGTGCAAAGGTCGTCGACGGTGCAGGGGTCCCGGTCGTCGCAAGCCACGCCGGACCTCGGCGCGTGCACGCACCCCTCCTCCGTGTCGCAGGCGTCGTCGGTGCAGGGGTCCAGGTCGTCGCAGGAAGCCGGTCCTCCGGCCGCGCAGGACCCGCCGGCGCAGCGATCGCCGGTCGTGCAGGGGTTGCCATCGTCGCAGGGGGCGGTGTTCGGGACCGAGTAGCAGCCTACGCTGGTGTCGTCGCAGCGGTCGTCGGTGCAGGGGTTGCCGTCGTTGCAGGACAGCCCGGTGCCCAGGCATGCGCCGCCCGAACAGGCGTCTTCGGTGGTGCAGTGGTTGCCGTCGTCGCACGTCGTCCCGTCCTGGAGGAAGGTCGCGACGCACCCCACGCCGGTCGTGCACGAGTCCTCGGTGCAGGGATTGCCGTCGTCGCAGGTCCTCGGCGTGCCCGACAGGCAGACCTGTCCCAGGCAGGCGTCTCCCACCGTGCACGGGTCGCCGTCGTCGCACGGGCCGCCGATCGCCGCGTGCACGCACCCGGTGGCGGGATCGCAACGGTCCGCGGTGCAGGGGTTGCCGTCGTCGCATTCCCGGGCGGGCCCGGCCTGGCAGGCGCCACCGGCGCAGTAGTCGCCCAGGGTGCAGGTGTTGCCGTCGTCGCAGCCGTTCCCGTCGGCGGGCGGGTAGGTGCAGGAGCCCTGGCTGCATGTCCCCGGTCCCCGGCAGGGGCCCGGCGGCACCGAGCAGTCCACGCCCTCGCACGGATCGCCCACGCAGGCCCCCTGCAGGCACCCCATCGCGCAGACGTGCTCGCCGGACGGGTAGGTGCAGAGGCCGGCGGAGCACGTACCGACGGCCTCGAACCGCACCACGGTCACGCCGTCCGGGCGGCACTCGGCGGGCGGCGGGTCGGTGCAGGGGATCGCCTCGCCCACGCACCGGCGATCCCGGCAGGTGTCGCCGGTCGTGCAGGCGTCGCCGTCGTCGCAGGCGCCGGTCCGGGGAGGGTTCGAGCAGCCGATGTCCGCGATGCAGAGGTCCTCGGTGCAGGGGTTGCCGTCGTCGCAGGTGGCCGGGGTGCCGCGGCAGGCGCCGTCCGCGCAGGTGTCACCGGTGGTGCACGCGTTCCCATCGTCGCAGCCTCCGGCGATCGGGGTGTACGAACACGACCCGGACGGGTCGCAGGCGTCCCCCGTGCACGGGTTGCCGTCGTCGCAGGTCGACGTCCCGACGCAGGTGCCCGCGCTGCAATGGTCGCCCGCCGTGCAGCCCCGGCCGTCGTCGCACAGCCCGATGGACAGGGGAAGGTGCGTGCAACCGGAGGCGGGGTCGCAGCCGTCGCCGGTGCAGGGGTCGGAGTCGCTGCAATCCAGCGCCATCCCGACGCACCAGCCGTCCATGCACAGGTCGTCGCGGGTGCACTCGCTGTCGTCGTCGCAGGCGCCCGACAGGTTCTCGTGAACGCAGCCCGCAGCGGGGTCGCAACGATCGCTGGTGCACACCTTCCCGTCGCTGCAGTCCAGCGGTTGGCCGACGCACTCGCCCGCCTGGCAGCGGTCGTCCGTGGTGCACGCGGTCCCGTCGTCGCAGCGCGTGGTGTCCGGCTTGTCGACGGCGACGCAAAGGTTGTCGATGCAACTGACGGTCTCGCAGGCCCCCAGCGTCAACTTGCCGTAGCAGTTCGGCGTCGTCACGCAGTAGATGCCCTGGACGTCCAGGTCCGCCACCTCGGCGTCCAGGTCGTCCGCGGGCGCGTCTTCCGCAAGGGCATCGTCCGGCCCGTCGTCCCGGGCCTCCTCGCCCGTGCCGGGACCGTCTTCCGGCGCGTCGAAGGCCTCCTCGCCGGGGTCTTCCGGCGGCGTGTCCGGGAGATCCTTCGGGACGTCCCGGACATCGCGGGCGTCGCGGACATCCGCGTCGAGCCAGTCGGCCGCCAGGTCGGACGCCTCCGCCTCCGCGTCGCCCAGGGACCCGTCGATGACCTCGACGTACGCGTCCTCCTCGGCATCCTCGTAGAAGTACGGAGGGATCTTCTTGCCGCCGCCGCAGGCGAGAGCGCTGCAGGCCAGGAGAAGACCGACGGTGCGGAAGGCACGGCGCATATCCCACCTCGAGGAGCAGGGCCGGCCGCGGCAGCACCATGGACGTCGCGGGCTTCGCGGCCGAAACAGAATCATATCGCGTGCGCGCGCGACGCGCCATGCGGATTTCTCCCCCCCAAGGACTGGGAGGAGGTCAGTCGTTGCGGATGCGGTGGAAGCGCCCCAGGCGCAGCACGAAACGGTACCTGGCGGTCGGCCGGGCGTCGGGGGTCTCGGGGTGCAGGGGGTCGCCCGGCAGGACGACCATGGGGCTGTCGGGCCCGTCCAGGCGCATCCAGGGGTGCTGCGTGCGGGGCGGGCCGCGGCGAACCCATGCCGCCAGCAGGCCGTCCAGGCCCGCGGGGGCGGTCGCGGTTCCCGAGTCGAACACCGCGGCCAGGCGCAGCAGGGCGTCCAGCGTCGGGGGGGGCAGGGAGACCTCGCCGTCCCGGGCGTTCTCGGCCACGGCATCGGCCGGCCGGATCCAGCGAATGCCGGTCGTCTCGTTGCACGCGGAGGCCGGCTGCCCCTCGGGGGCGCGCGTCGCGAAGAACCAGGTGTCGAACCGTTTCGGAAGCCCCTCGGGCGTCACCCAGTGCGCGAACGGCGCCAGCATGTCCGTGGCCGGCACCAGGCCCTGGGCCGCCATCGCCGCGTACCAGCCGGCCGCGCTGCCCCGGGCCGCATCGACCATCTCCCGGGCCGCGTCGGCGCCGGCGATCCGTCCCGCGCGGTCGCGGGCCAGCAGCAGGCCGGTCTCCTCGGACAGTTCGCGCACCGCCGCGAGGCAGCAGGCCCGGGCCGAGGTCGCGTCCTCCAGTCCCAGCGCCCGCGCGCACTCCGCCGGGGACAGCGACCCGCCGGAGAACTGCCGGTCCGCAGGATCGACCCGTCCCCCGGGGAAGACCCAGTCGCCGGGCACGTAGACGGTCGGCGGGCGCCGGATCAGCAGGATCTCGGGGCCGGAGGAACCCGTTCGAAGCACCAGGACGGTGGCCGCCAGGACGGGCCGCACGGGCGCGTTCGCGTCGCCGGGCGGGGCGGGGCAGTCGTCGGCCATCGCGCCTCCTTCCCCGGGACGGACCCCGCCCGACGGGACTGCGGGGGTCGATCCGGGGGACTCGGGGCGATCCTGCCGCAGGTCGCCACGGCCATGCAAGCCCTGATTGCGGAGGGCGGGAAAAGGCGGAGCTCAGAGACCCGGGCACTGCGCGGCGACGTCGGGGGCGATCGCCTTGTTGCCGTAGGCCTTCCGGAAGTGCGCCGCGAACGCTGCGGCCAGCTTGTCGGCGCGAGTGTCGTAGGCCTGCGGGTCGGCCCACGCGGAGCGCGGGTGCAGCAGGCGGGCGTCGGGCACGCCGGGGCAGGCCCGTGGTACCTGCAAGTGGAACCGGAGGTCCTCGTCGTACTCGACGTCCCGAAGGGCGCCCGACAGGGCCGCGCCGACCATGCTGCGGGTCAGCCGGATGTCGATCCGGCGCCCGACCCCGTATGGGCCGCCGCCCCAGCCGGTATTGACCAGGTAGACCTTGGTGCCGTGCTGCTGCAGGCGCTCGCCCAGCATCGAGGCATAGGTCGAGGGGAGCAGCGGCATGAAGGGCTCCCCGAAGAACCGGCTGAAGGTCGAACCGGGCTCGGAAACGCCGGTCTCGGTGCCGGCCAGCTTGCTGGTGTAGCCCATCAGGAACCAGAGCATGGCCTGCGAGCGGGTCAGCCGCGACACCGGCGGCAGGACCCCGTTCGCGTCGGCCGTCAGGAACAGCACCGTTCCCGGGTGGCCGCCGGCGCCGCTCTGCTTGATGGCGGGCAGCGCCGACAGCAGGTACGAGGCCCGCGAGTTCTCGGCCAGCCGGGAATCGTCCAGGTCGAAGGTCCCGTCCGGGAACATCAGGGCATTCTCGACGATCGATCCATGGCACAGCGGGTCGGCCGCGTGGAACACCGCCTGGTGGATCGCGGGCTCCTTCGAGGGGTCCAGGTGGATCAGCTTGGCGTAGCAGCCGTTCTCGAAGTTGGCGATTCCGGCAGGCCCCCAGCCGTGCTCGTCGTCGCCCAGCAGCGCGCGCTCCGGGTCGGCCGAAAGGGTCGTCTTGCCGGTGCCCGAAAGGCCCAGCATCAGCGCGGTGTCGCCGTCGCGGCCCTCGTTCGCCGAGCAGTGCAGGGGCAGGATGCCCTCGGCCGGCAGGTAGTAGTTCATCGCCGTGAAGGCCATCTTCTTGACGGTGCCCAGGTAGGCGGACCCGAACACGATGCCCATGCGACGATCGTAGTCCAGCGCGACTGCCATCCGGGTCGTCCGGCCGGTGGCCGGGCTCACCCGCAGGCGTCCCTGGTAGCGGTCCGGGTCCAGCCGTTCCCACGGCAGCGCCAGGAGGGTGAACGGGCGCTGCGCGAACAGGCTGCCGTCGATGGCCGGCGGGACCGGCCGGAACATGTTGTCGGTGAAGAGGGCCGTCAGGGCCCGGTTCGTCACCGTCGTGACGGGCATCGCCCACGAGGGGTCGGCTCCCAGCGCGCGGTTCGTCACGTACACGGCGTCGCTGCCGCGCAGCCGCTCCAGGGCGTCCTCCAGCAGCATGTCGAAGGTGCCGGGCTCGATCGCGATGTTGTTCGCCGAGTCCCAGTCGATGCGGGCCTCGCTGCCCGGGCGCCGGACCGTGACGGTGTCCTTCGGGCTGCGGCCCGTGGACTCGGGCGTCGTCAGCGTCGCCAGCGCACCGCAGGCCGACACGAACGCCTCGCGTCGCGAGATGACGTCCTCGATCAGCCGGCGCCGGGGCGGATCCACCCGGGCCGTGCTTCCCAGGCCTTCCAGCAACTGTCGGACGGGATCGGGATTCGGCATCGCAAGCCTCCCAGAGGTCGCACCCCTTCTAGCACACCCGGATCCTGGGTCAAGACCGTCCGGTCCCGAGCCCGGCAACTGCATCCCTGGCGGCAGGCCGCGGCGTGGGCGTGCAGGGGGAACGCGTGCTAGGATCCGGACCGCCCGGCCATCGAACGGAGGTGACGGATGCGTCGATTCCCGTGGGGATGGACCCTGGCCTGCATCCTGGCGGGCGCCCCGCTCGCCGCGTCCGCGCAGGGGAAGGCGGACGGGCCCCGGGACTGGACCCGGGCGCTTCGCAACAGCGACCAGGATGCGCTGACGCACCTGGCCGAGGCCGGGGTGGACGAGGAACCCTTCCTGCGCGAGGCGATGCGCCACCGCGACCCGGACTGGCGCATGGCGGCCGTGCAGCGGGTCGGGGACCTGAAGGCCCGCTGGGCGACCGACACGCTGCAGGCACGGACCCAGGACCGGAACCCGGGGGTGGCGGTGGCGGCCCGGCTGGCCCTGCGGCGGCTGGGCCTGGGGGGGGGCGCCGCGCCCTTCCGGTCGCTGGTCTACCCGGGGGCCGACCTGGACAAGAAGGTGTCCGCCGGCGGCGCGCTGGAGTTCGTGCTGCTGTCCCGCGATGGCGCCCGGAACGTCTCGGACTACTACCGGCAGGCCCTCATCGACCTGGGGTGGGAGCGGTTGCGGGACCTGGGGGAGGCCGAGGTTCCGGAGAGGTGTCGCAACCCGTGGGGCGGCGCCTTCGGGCGGGGACCGATCTCGTTCCTGGTGATCGTGTGCGGCAGCGCCGCCCCGGGCCAGCAGGCGGTCATCCGCGTGAAGGTGCGCGAGTCCGCCGCACCGAAGGTGTTCGGGTCCGAACTGGACCGGAAACTGAAGGACGTCGGTATCCGTTGAGCAGGCGCCGGCCCCGGCGTCGGAACGCCCGGCCGGCCAGGGAGGGAATCGCAATGGCATCACGCAGGATCCGGTTCGGGTTCGCCGGCATCGTGGCGGCGCTGCTGGTCGCCGCCTGCGGCGCCGCGTTCGTGGCTCCGGAGGTCGACGGGGACCTGGTGGCGATCGGCCAGGCGAGGTGGCCGGACACGACCCAGACCTCGTTGCAGGCCGGGCGGGACGTGTTCACGGCCTCGTGCGGGAAGGGGGGGCTCTGCCACAGGCTGCCCACCCCCAGGAGCCGGACCGAGGCCCAGTGGGGCCCCATCATGGACCGGATGGCGCGGAAGGCCCAACTGGACCCGGATCGGCGCGAGAGCGTCCTGAGGTTCATCCTCGCCGTGCGAGACCTGCCCGCGCAGAACCCGAACCCTTGACGGGGCCTGCCCCCGGGAGGAATCGAATGCGTCCCGAACATCCCGTCGCCCTGGTCACGGGCGCGTCGGCCGGCATCGGCGCCGCCACCGCGCGGGCCCTGGCCGCCGAGGGCTTCCACCTGGCGCTGGGGGCCCGTCGCGTGGCGCCGATCCGCGACCTGGCCGAGGAACTGCGCCGGTCGCGTGGCGTGCAGGTGCACGCGGCGTCCCTGGACGTCCGGTCCACGGCCTCGGTGCAGGGGTTCGTGGCCGGCGCGGTGCAGGCGCTGGGGGCCCTTCATGTCGTCGTGAACAACGCGGGCCTGGCCCTGGGCATGGACGTCATGGCGGCCGCGCCCGAGGCGTCGTGGCGCGAGATGATCGACACCAACGTCGAGGGGGTGCTGCGGGTGACCCAGGCGGCCCTGCCGCACCTGCGGGCCGCGGGATGGGGGCACGTCGTCTTCGTGGGCTCGGTCGCCGGCCACGGGGTGTACGAGGGCGGGTCCATCTACACCGCGACCAAGCACGCCGTCCGCGCGCTGACCGACACGCTGCGGCTGGAACTGTGCGGCGAGCCGATCCGCGTCGGGACGGTCGATCCGGGCATGGTCGAAACGGAGTTCAGCGTCGTCCGGCTGGGCTCGCGGCAGAAGGCCGACGGGGTCTACCGGGGGATGACGCCCCTGACCGGCGAGGACATCGCGGAGTGCATCCGGTGGATGGTGATGCTGCCGGACCACGTCAACATCGATCGCATCATCGTCAAGCCGAGGGACCAGGCCGCGTTCCACAAGGTGCACCGGCGGCCGTGAGGGGGGAGCATGGAGTCGAAGGCCCGCAGGCGGGAGAGGGCGGAGCGGATCGCGGCGGTGCTGGCCGACTGGTACCCGGACTCGACGGGGACCCCGCTGGCCTTCCGCGGTCCCCTGGAACTGCTGGTGGCGACGATCCTGGCGGCCCAGGCACGCGACGACACGGTGAACCAGGTGATGCCGCGGCTGCTGGAACGGTTCCCCGACGCGCGGGCCATCGCAAAAGCCCCGGTCGAGGAAATCGAGGCCATCATCCGGACCACGGGCTTCTTCCGGGCCAAGGCGCGGTCCGTGATGGCCTGCTGCCGGCGGCTGGTGGAGGCGCACGGCGGCGAGGTGCCGCGGACGATGGAGGCGCTGACCGACCTGCCGGGCGTCGGGCGGAAGACCGCCAACGTGGTCCTGGGGAATTGCTTCGGCGTTCCCGGGATGGTCGTGGACACGCACGTGCTGCGGCTGTCGAATCGCTGGGAATTGGCACGGGGCGAGGACGCGGTGAAGGTCGAGGCCGAACTGTGCGATCTGCTGCCCGCCCCGGAATGGACCGCGTTCTCCCACCGGGTGACCTGGTTCGGCCGGTCCTTCTGCACGGCCCGCAAGCCCCGGTGCGCCGGGTGCCGCCTGCTGGGCCTGTGCCCCTTCGGTGCGGCCGGGCGCGGTGCGTGACGTCCCCACTGGGCGCCGCGCCGCATCGGGGCTAGACTTCCGCCATGGGACCGTTCGACGCCCTCGACCTTCGCCTCGCCTCCGCCCGCAAGACCCTGATCCGGGAGCGGGCGACGGACCTGTCCGTCCTGGGCGCCGGGCTGGGGATGATCATCCTGGCGGTCTCGGTCGTGCTGGCCGCGGTCAGCCCGGACGCCGGGCCGGTGCGACTGACGCTGCTGGTCGCGGTCCTGGCCGGGGTGATCGCCTTCGCCGTCCACGTGGGCTTCGACCTGCCCCGCCGGCTGGCCCGCCCGGAACACCTGGGCCACGTCCTGCGCCGGCGCGTTCCCGGGGTGGGTCACGGGGTGGAGGCGGTGGCCGGGCTGCGGCCGCGGGCGGTGGACCCGGCGCCCTTCTCGTCCGCGCTGCTGGCCGCGGAGGCGCTGCGCGTATGCGCGCTCCTGGACCGGGCGCTGCCCGCGAGGCTGAACCCTCCCCCGCGGATCCGGCGCCGGATGAAGTGGACCGGGGTCCTGGCCCTGGTGCTGCTGCTGGCGGCGGCCAGCGTCCCCTGGTTCGCGGCCCGTGGCGTGCGAAACCTGCTGGGCCTGTCGGATCGCCTGCAGGTGTCCTGGCTGGTCGGCCCGCCGACGACGGTGGGCGTGCTGGCGTATGACCTGCGGACGACGGTGGTGGTCCCCTCGCCCTCCGGGGAGCCCGATCGGATCCCCGGCGACGAGAGCGGCGACGTGACCGTCCCCGTGGGCGTCGGCGTCGAGGTGTCGGGCCGGCTGTTCCGGGGGGCGACCAGCGGCCACGTGGTCATCCAGGCGGGCGGGCGCGAGACCCGGGTGCCGCTGGAGATCGGCGCCGACGGTGCCTTCACGGCCTTCTTCCCGGTGCGGGACAGCGGATCCTGGCACGTGTCCGTGCTGGTGCCGCCCGGCATGGTGCTGGTGGAGGAGGTGCGGCGTCGCATCGCGGTGGCCGACCTGGACCCGCCCCGCGTCTCGATCCTGTCTCCCTCCCGCCTCGGCCTGCAGCCCGGCGAGTCGGCCACGGTGCGATGGTCGGTCGACTCCCCCATCGGCATCGCCGGGATCGACGCGATCTATGCCTTCCCGATGGAGCCGGAGCGGCCCGTGGTGCGGATCCACCAGCAGGATGTCGCGGTGGGGCTCCGGCAGGCGTCGGGGGAACTGGTGTTCACGATGCCGCCGGACGCCCTGGACGCGGGAGGCCGGGTGGACGTGGTGATCGAGGCGTTCGGGCGCATGTCCCGAAGGCCCGAGGCCACCGGGCGGGGGGAGCCGCTGCGGTTCTTCGTGGACGTCCCGTCGGTGCGGCGCCTGGTCGCGGTGGAGGGGTGGGAGCGCCTTCGCGACGGGGCCGTGTCGATGCTGGGAGACCTGCTGGACCTTCCGGGGCCCGGCAACCCCGGGCTGCCCCCGGCGTCGCTGGAGGCGTTGCGGGCGCTTGCGGACCGGGTGCGCAAGGCGGCTGCGGCCGCGACCGGCGACCCCGATGCCGCCGTGATCCGGCCGGTCCTGGATCAGGCGGCCGGAGTCCTGGAGGAGGCCGGCCAGGGGGTTTCGGTCCCGCGGGACCTGGCGGTGCGGCAGGTCGAACAGGCGGTCCTGCTGCTGGACGATGGTACCTGGCGCGAGTGGAGGGCGCTGCTGTCGGGATGGCTGGCGGACGTCGAGCGCGGGGCGGCCCGGCTGCGGGAACTGTCGTCGGCGCCCGCGTCGCGGCCGGGGATGCCGGACGAGGTGGAGCGGGTCCTGTCGCGGGTCCGGCGGTCCCTGCGGCTGATGGACACGGTTCGCCGCCAGGTCGAGCGTCGGGCCTCGCTGGAGGGAGGGCCGGCCCGCCTGGCCCCGAAGCGGCTGGGCGAGGTGGCGACCCGGGCCCGCGAGGCCATCCTGGCCGTCGAGGCGGGTCGCGAGGACGGGCGCGTGGAACCCGGGGTTCTGGGCGCGGTCCCGGACGCCCTGGCCCGCGTCGCGGCGGCCTGGCGGACCGAGATGCGGGAATGGTCGATCCCGGGGATTCGCGAGATCGTCCTGCCGGCCGGCGTGGGCATCAACCTGCGCCAGGCCGCGCGCATCCAGCGCGAGGTGATGGATCGCACCGCCCAGTCCGCCTTCGTCCTGAAGCGGCGCGCCGACGCGATGGCCCAGTCGCGGGCCCCGGACGTCAGGGGAATGGCCGCGCGGATCGAGGAGGCCCGCGAGGTTCTGGGACGGCCCGACGTCGGCCGCATCGACCGGTACGACGCGGAGGACGTGGCGAGGCTGATGGCGGACGTCGACAACCTGGCGGACCTGGTCGCCGGCCGGGACATGGAGACCGCCGCGCGCGTGGCGGAGGCGGCAGCGTCCACCGCGGCCAGGCTGGGGTCGGACCTGAGGGAGGAGGCGTCGTTCCGGGACGAGTCCCCCGGCGACCCGGACGCGCTGCGGGCGGTGGCGGCGCGGCTGGCGAAGGCGGCTCCCGCGCTGTTCGAGGTGTCCCGCGCGCTGGCGGACTGGCGCCGCGATCGTTCGCGGCTGGTGGAGGTTGCCGACCGCGCGGAACTCCTGGATCAGAAGCGGGCGCAGGACCGGGCCGCGGTGTTCGCGGCCAGGGTGTCCGAGGCGCTGCACCGGGCCGCGGGCGGGGATGCCGGCGAGGCCAACGGCATGGCCGTGTCGGCGCAGAGGAACATGGAGGAGGCGTCGCGACGGCTGGCCGAGTGGAATCCGGCCGCGGCCGAGGCCCACCAGCGCCAGGCCATCCAGGACCTGAACCGGCTGCGGTACCTTGTCGAGCGGGGGGCGATGGAACTGGCCCGCCGACCGGCCGACCGGGAGGACCCCGAGGAGCCGAGGCTGCCGGCGAAGCCGCCCGATCGAAGGGCGTCGGACGACCTGGAACGCGCGGTCCGCGAGCACCTGGGCGAGGCCGTTCCCGAGGGCTACGCGGACCTGGTCCGGTCGTACTACGAGGCGATCCTGAAGCCCTGAGGCGCCGGTGCCGCCTGCTCAGCCGGCCGAGGCGATGGCGTCGATCTCGACGCGGGCGCCGCGCGGCAGGGCGGCGACCTGCACGGTGACGCGGGCCGGCCGGTGCTCGCCGAAGAACTCCGCGTAGATCGCGTTGACGGCTCCGAAGTCGCCCAGGTCGGCCAGGAAGATGGTCGTCCGGGCCACGTTCCAGCGGTCCATCCCGCCGGCCGTCAGGATCGCGTCCAGGTTCTGCAGGGCCCGCCGGGTCTCGGCCTCCACGCCCCCGGGCACGATCGTGCCGGTGGCGGGGTCCATTCCCAGTTGGCCGGACAGGAACAGCAGGCGCCCGGGCCGGCCTTCGAGGGCCTGGGAATAGGGGCCGATGGCCTTCGGGGCGTCGGGGGTGTCCACCACGGTCAGGTTCGACATCGTCTTCTCCTCCTGGGAATCCGTTCCTTCCGATGGGCGGCCTACGGCCGGTCCGTGCCCTCCCGGCCGTAGACGTCCTCCAGCCGGACGACGTCGTCCAGTTCCGGGGTCGAGGTCTCGATCAGGTCGACGTCCCCGTCCGGCGGGGCGATATAGCGGTGGATCGTCCCCGGCAGGGTCCGATAGCACATCCCGGCCGGGACCTCCACCCGCTCGACGGTATCGGCGGGGCCGATCTCCAGGATCAGCGTGCCGCGCAGCACGTACACCGTCTCGTCCTTCACGCGGTGGTACTGGCGCGACAGGAGGTGGCCCCGGTCGATGTGCAGGATCTTGCCCACGTAGCGGTCCGTGTGGGCCAGGATCGACTCGTAGCCCCAGGGCTTCTCGACGCGGCGTGGCGGGGTCAGGACTATCATTTCACCTCCACGGCGATGGACTGCTCGTTCTCGCGCCGGTTGAACTTCGCGGCGAAGGACTGCGCCGCGGCCAGGGTCTCGAAACGGCCCAGCCGGATCCGGTACCACGTCTCGCCGGCGGGGTTCCTGAAGGGGAGGGTGCGGGCCGTGTAGCCGCGCTTCTTCAGCACGGCGACGTACTCTTTCGCGACGGCCTCGTCCCGGAATGCCCGGGCCTGCACGGCGTACAGGGCCCGCGCGACCTTCGCGGGCCCGGCGGCAGCAGGCTCGGCCGGTTTCGAGGGAGGGGCCTTCGCGGGGGGCGCGGCTTCCGCCAGCGCGCCGGCAGGCATCGCGGGGGCGGGTGGCAGGCAGGCCCCGTCGGCCACGATGCAGGAGACGCACGCGTCCAGGTCCGTGACTCGCACCCCGGGCCAGAAGTCGTCGCCGTCCCCGGCGGGGGCCGGCGTCGCGGAGGCGAGCGTCGGGGAAGGAGTCTCCGGGGCCGGGGCAGGCGTCTCGAGCGCCGGGGGCTCCGGGTCGGGGGTCGGCTCGACGGCGATCGAGGGTGCCGGCGGGGGTGCGGGCGGCTCCGGGGCGGGGACGGGCTCGACGGCGATCGAGGGTGCCGGCGGCGGCACGGGCGGCTCCGTGGTCGCGACGGGGGCCGGCTGCGGCGGCGGTTCGGGAAGGGCCTCGTGCGTCCGCCGCGCGGTGGCGATCGCCTCCTCGCCGCCGCGGGCCTCGACCTCCGGGGGCGGCGGCAGCACCTGCCCGCGGGTCGCGCCGTTACCCGGCGACCGCGTCGCCGGGGCCGCCGGGGCCTCGGCCACCGCGACCGCGGGCCCGGGCGCGAACGGGCTGGGGCCCGGCTCGCCCTCGTTGCGGCCCAGGAAGTACCCGCCGACGAACACCGCCCCGGCAACGGCCAGGATCGCCAGCGCGCCCCAGGCGATGTGCGCGGGTTCCAGGTAGAGGGGGGTCTTCTCGCGCAGCCGGTCCAGGTCCCGGACCTTCACCTCGATGGGTGGCCGTTCGGGCCGCTTGCGTTCGCCGTCGCTGTCCTTGTCAGGCCGGCTCATCGTCCGCCGCCAGGCGCATCTCCCCCGGGGCCGAAACGCCGAGGAGGGCAAGCCCCTCGGCCAGCACCGACTGCAGCCGCGACACCAGGAACAGACGCGCCGCGGTCTTCCGAGCGTCGGCCGAGATCACCTTCTCGGAGTGCTTGTAGCGAGTGTAGTACCCGTGGAAGCCCTTGACGAGGTCCGTGAGGTAGAAGGCCACGTGGTGGGGCTCGCACCGACGCGCGGCCGAGGCCACGACGCTGCCGTACCGGGCCAGGTCCCTCACCAGCGCCTGCTCCTCCGGTAGCGCCAGCACGCCGGCCAGGTCGGCGGACCACCCCGGCACCTCGATCCCCTGCGCCGCCGCCTTGCGCACGATGGCCGCGACGCGCGCGTGCCCGTACTGCACGTAGTAGACCGGGTTGTCCATCGACTGGGACTTGGCCAGGTCCAGGTCGAACTCCATCTGCGAGTCGGCCTTGCGCAGCAGGAACAGGAACCGCACCGCGTCGCTTCCTACTTCTTCGACCAGATCCTGCAATGTGATGTAGTCACCACTTCGTTTGCCCATTGGTACAGGTTGGCCATCCCGGATCAGAGTCACCATCTGCACCAGTAGAACCTGCAGCATCGACGGATCGTGGCCCAGGGCCTCCAGCGCCGCCCGCATGCGCGGGATGTAGCCGTGGTGGTCCGCGCCCCAAATGTTGATGAGTCGCGCGTACCCGCGCCGCGCCTTGTCGTCGTGGTAAGCGATGTCCGCCGCGAAGTAGGTGGGCACCCCGTTGGCCCGCACGATGACGCGATCCGCCTCGTCCGCCTTGCCCTCCATCCGGAACAGCACCGCCCCGGCCTCGTCAGGATATGCGTGTCCGGAGTGGATCAGTTTCTTCCAGGTATCCTGAACGGCATTCGATTGGTGCAGTTCATGCTCGAAGAACCATCTGTCGAACTCGATTCCAAGTCTCTTGAGGGTGTTGGCGATCCAGCCTAGAAGGATCTTTTCGTTCACGGTGGTAATCGCGTTCCGGTCTCGGGAGGCCAACGCCACAATTCGAGGCTTCTGGAACTCCTTTCGCAAAGTGTCTGCAAACGATCGAAGACTGGAGTCTCCGGTCCCGATGGACTTGAACTGTTTGAGGTAGTCTTGGTAGTACGTGAGCCAAGGGTGTCTCCGGATGTGCTCGTCCAGATCCGGACTCCCCGCGCTTCCTGAAACCACTCCAACGTAACTGCCCTTGTATCCCTCTTCTGGGAACTCTGAATCGTCGAGACCAAGACTCTCTCGACCACGTGCATAGGAC
Organism: uncultured Myxococcales bacterium; assembly: GCA_937975765.1. GTDB lineage: Bacteria > Myxococcota_A > UBA9042 > DTJE01 > DTJE01 > CAIZWN01. Next base: position 85,372 of record CALJUR010000079.1, on the reverse strand, counting down.
GACAGCCCCATCATGGCCATCTGGTTGCCGACGTCGTTGACGTAGTACTCGGTGTCGACCGCGTACCCCGCCGCGCGCATCACGCGAGCCAGCGCGTCGCCCAGCACGGCCCCGCGCCCGTGGCCCACGTGCAGCGGGCCGGTCGGGTTCGCGGACACGTACTCCAGCAGCACGCGCTGGCCGCCACCGACGGCCGGGATGGTCGTGACGTCCTGCATCCGGTCGAACCACGCCGCCGGGGCGACCTTGAAGTTCAGGTAGCCCGGGGGCGCGAACGTGATCGCCTCGAACAGCCCATGCGGCGCCTGGATCGCCGCCATCAGTTCCTTCCCGCACTCGACCGGGTTGCGCCGCGCGGCCTTGGCCAGCGCCAGCGGCAGCGCGCACCCGAAGTCCCCGAACTCCTCGCGCTTCGGCCGCTCGATCACGACGGCCGGCCGCACGTCCGCCGGCACCTTGCCCTCGGCCCGCAGCCGCTCCATCGCCTCGGTCAGCACGCGTTCGACGATCGCTTCCATCGGTCGGCATCCTCCCGCGCGTGTTGTAGCCCGGACGCCCGGAAAGGTAAAGGAAGGCGCGGCAGAACGACCCTACCGCAGGTGCAGCTCGATCACGTCCCCGTCCTCGACGGCATAGTCCCGGGCGACGCGCTGCCCGTCGTACTTGCCCGGACCCCATACCCGGGCGAAGTCGAAGCGCTCCCGGAAGTCCCGGTGCACCCGCTCGGCGAAGTCCAGCACCGTCCCGCCGATCGGCACCAGGAACGGCGCGTCCCGTTCGGCCTCCTTCCCCGGCTGCTTGCTGTAGACCCGCACCACCCCGAACAGGTCGAAGCACGCCTTCGCGAAGGCCTTCACCGACGCCGGATCCCCGATCGAGACCGTCACCACCGGCAGGCGGCCCTTCAACTCGTCCGCCAGCAGTTCCAGCGCCAGCGTCGCGTCCGGGTGGTCGGAATGCGTCGCCGCGACGAACCCCGGCAGCACGTTGCGACCCAGCTCCTGCTCCACGGTGTGCACCGTCCCCGGCTTCACGTCGATGCGCGCCTGGCCCAGCGCCTCGAAGACCCAGGACGGCTGGTCCAGGCACTCGGGCGCCGACAGGTCCACCACGACGACGACGGCGTCGGCCTGCCGCAACAGGGGCATCAGGTTCGGTTCCAGGAAGGTCGGGTCCACCGACGGGCTGTCCACCAGCTGGAAGCGCACGTCCTCCCAGGCGGCCATGCCCGGGATGCACTTCCGGGTCGTGAACGGGTACTCCGTCACCTCCACCGGGGCCTTGGACAGCGCGGCCACCAGCGCCGACTTCCCGGTGTTGGGCGCCCCCACCAGGAAGACCTGCCCGGCCCCCTCCTTCCGGATCACCGGCGTCTCGGAGTGCTTCCCCGGCCCGCCCGCCGCCCTGGATTCGCCCTCCTTCTTCAGTTTCGACAGGCGCGTCTTCAGGTCCGCGAACATCTTCTCGGTATGCTTGTGCTTGGGCAGTTCGCGGATCATCTCCTCCAGGGCCGCCACCTTGTCCTCGTGCGTCGTGGCGGCCTTGAAGCGTTCCTCGGCGAACAGGTACTGCTGGGTCAGGTTGGCGGGCATCCTCCGTCTCCCGTTCGGCCCCGTGCATCCCTTCTAGGGTCGCGGGATGGCCCGTGTCAATTCCGTGCCGCTCGACGCCGCCGATCCCGCGATCTAGAATCCGGCTCCCGGAGGTTTCCCCGATGCCGATCCAGGTCCTGAAGTTCGGCGGGTCGTCGGTCGCCGACGTCGATCACGTCCGGAAGGTGGCCGAGCGCGTCGTCGCCAGGCGCCGCGAGGGCTACGACCTGGTCGTCGTCGTGTCGGCGATGGGGAAGACCACCGACGAACTGCTGTCGCTGGCCCAGCAGATCAACCCGGTGCCGTCCACACGCGAACTGGACATGCTGCTGACGGTGGGCGAGCGGACGACCACGGCGCTGCTGGCGATGGCGCTGCAGCAACTGGGCCAGGACGCGGTGTCGCTGACCGGGTCGCAGTGCGGCATCCTGACCAACGCCTCGCACTCCCACGCCCGCATCATCGAGATCCGCCCGTTCCGCGTCTGGGACGAACTGGAGGCGGGCCGGGTCGTCGTCGTCGCGGGGTACCAGGGCACCTCCTACAAGCGCGAGATCACCACGCTGGGCCGCGGCGGATCGGACACGACGGCCGTGGCCCTGGCGGCGGCGCTGGACGCCGAGCGGTGCGAGATCTACTCCGACATCGAGGCGGTCTACTCGGCCGACCCGAAGGTCGTCCTGGACGCCCGCCGGCTGTCCGAGCTCACGTACGACCAGATGCTGGACCTGTCCCGGCACGGCGCGAAGGTGATGAACGCCGAGGCCGTCGAGTTCGCCCGGCGCTCGGGCATCGCGATCTACACGAAGTCCACGTTCCGCCCGGACCTGCCGGGCACCGTGATCCGGGCGAACCCCCCGCGCACGCCGCGCGCCGCGACGGGCGTGGCGGGTCGCAAGGGCGTGGTGGGCGTGGAACTGCCGCCGAACGGCGGCGTGGCACTGGCCGACGCGCTGGCGCTGCTGGCGCGCAGCTGCCTGGTGCCCGACTTCGTGGTCGCGGGACCGGCGGGCGGGTCGTGGCTGCTGTTCAGCGAGGCCGCCAACGTGGGCCTGGCCACCATGCTGGAGGATGCGCTGGCGGGCACGTCCGCCCGCGTCACGCCGGGCCTGGGGCTGGTGACGGTGGTCGGGGACGTGGCGGCCCACGAGGACCTGCGCGTTCGGCTGCTGCCGTGCCTGCAGGCGATGTCGCAGGCATGCGGCATGGTGGTGTCGCCGACCGCGGTGACGGTGGTGGTCCCGGCCGACGCGGTGGACGAGGCGACCCGGGTGCTTCACGGGGCGTGCCTCGGGGCCCCCGGCGCCGGTTGCTGAAACATCCGGGGGAACGGTGCGATCCCTCCGTGAGCGGCCGGCATGCGGGCCCGCCGCGGGGTGGACAGGCTTGACGAGGAGGGATTCATGGCGTCGCTGAACAAGGTGCTGATCCTGGGGAACCTGGGGAGCGATCCGGAACTGAAGATGACCGCGGGCGGCCAGGCGGTGGCGCACTTCAACGTCGCCACCAGCGAGTCCTGGTTCGACAAGGCGCAGGGCCAGCGCCAGGAACGGACCGAGTGGCACCGCATCGTGGTCTGGGGCCGCCAGGCCGAGCAGTGCCAGCAGTACCTGAAGAAGGGCCGCACCGTGTTCATCGAGGGGCGGTTGCAGACCCGCGAGTGGGAGGACAAGGAAGGCAAGAAGCGCTGGACCACCGAGATCAACGCGCTGAACGTGCAGTTCATCGGCGGCGGGCAGGGCCAGGGCCAGGGCGGCGGCCGCGGCGACTTCGACGCGCCGATCGCGGAACCGGTCGGGCGCGACGCCCCGCCGACGCCGATCAGCGACGACGACGTCCCGTTCTGATCGCTACTTCGTTCCCGCCGCCTTCAGGGCCTGCAGCGCGTCGATGTAAGTCGACTCGATGTCCGGCGACAGCGACAGGCTGATGTGGTACTGCACCTGGACGTACTGGGTCTGCTCGTCCCACAGCTTCTTCGTCAGCAGGTATCCGGTCCAGTCCTGGGACAGGCCCAGCACGATCGTGTTCGCCCGTCCCAGCGCCGCCTTGAAGCTGTCCGACAGGCTGGGGAAGGCCTCGCCCGGCACGGTCAGGAAGTCCAGGTCGCCCACGGTGACCCACGAGAACTGGCTGGTGATCCGCGATTCCGGGTCCTCGACGGGGGCGTTGTCCCAGTGCATCGGCGCCATCTCGGCGAACGACTGCAGCAGTTCGTTGGTGGGGTGGTACCGGAACCGCTGGAACCTCGCGACGATACCGGTCTCGGCCACGGGCACCGCGGCCTGCATCGCCGCCTCGGCCGCGTCGGCCAGCTCGCTGCCGATGCACGCGCAGTCCGAGTACAACTGCAGCGGCACGTTGAACATCTCGTCGGGGCCGTCCACGGGGTTCTTCTGGCCCTCCGGGAACGTGTCCGGCATCGTGCACGGGACCGGCGTGATCGGGTACGTGGACCCCGCCGCACCGTTGAAGAACACGGCCAGGCCTCCCAGCCGCCGCTCGATCTCGTGCCGGTACACGCCGATGAAGTCCGACGACACGACGTGCCCCGTCTCCGGGTAGGTGGTCGGGTGCGAGGACCATCGCGACAGCGTGAAGACGGTCTCGCCGGCCGGGGTGCGGCCGCGCAGCACGTACAGGTCGTGATCGACCGAGAACGGGTCCTTCGTGGTGTTCTCCTTCGTGCCCCTGGCCCAGTCCAGGTTCACGTCGCGGAGATCCTGGTACGCCCGGATCGCGGCCTTGACAACCTGGTCGCGCAGGTAGGCGGCGTAGTCCTCGTCGCGGCCGGCGCCCTCCATCGGCCCGTACATGCCGCTGGTGTCCGGCGCCTGGTGCGAGTGCGACGACCCCACGACGACCCGCGTGCCGTCGAAATCGATGCCCAGTTGCTCGCGGAAGGCCTTCGTGGCGGCCTGGTGGATCAGGTCGATGTCCCACCGGATCAGGCCGGCCGTGTCGACCCCGACGAAGACGACCGCCTCGCCGGTCTCGGCATCCCGCAGGGCGACCGCGCTGGCCGCCAGGTCGTCGTGGACGCCGGTCGAGTACCGGCAGATCTCGGGCGACCCGATGCACAGCCCGTAGCCGCCCAGCGCCACCGGGTGGTCCGGGTTGACCAGTTCGCGCGCGACGCCGGCCTGGTAGCGCGTCCCGGACTCCGTGCCCGAGCACGCCGCGACGAACAGGATCGGGGCCAGCCACTTCAACATGCGCTTCGTCATTCCTCGCCCTCGCCGTCAGCAGGCGGGAGAAGTCTGCAACGTCGACGGCCGGTTGTAAATATCGGCACGTGCGGGCAGCTCCCGTTCCCGGTTGGAAACCGCCGCGCGTTCCCGTCGTTCCGTCTACGGGTGCCGGCCGGATCTGCGGTACATTCCCGCCAGCCCCGACGAGGTGGTCCGGATGCCGCGACGGCCGTCCTGGGTGTCCTTCGGCGATCTGAACGCCTTCTTCGCCCTGCTGCTGGACAACGTGGTCAACCTGGTCCTGATGTCCGGCATCCTGGCCTTCGGCTTCGGCATGCCGATCGACTTCGTGCTGGCCCGGATGGTCCCCGGGACCGCGCTGGGCGTGCTGCTGGGCGACCTGGCCTACACCTGGATGGCGATCCGGAAGGGGAAGGGCGCCACCGCGATGCCGCTGGGACTGGACACGCCGTCGACCATCGCGATGTCGGTCGCGGTGATCGGGCCGGTCTTCCTGCAGTCCGGCGACCCGATCGTGGCCTGGGAGGTCGGGATGGCGACGCTGTTCCTGATGGGCATCGCCAAGACGCTGCTGGCCTTCGTCGGGGACGCGGTGACGCGCGTGCTGCCGGCGGCCGCGCTGCTGGGGCCGATCGCGGGCGTGGGGCTGGCGCTGATGGGCCTGTTCCCCGTCCTGAAGATCTTCTCGCTGCCGATCGCCGGGATCGTCGCGATGGGCCTGGTGCTGTACGGGCTGACGGCGGGCCACGTCCTGCCCTTCCGGCTGCCGGCGGCGCTGGTGGCCGTCGTCGCCGGCGCGATCCTGGCGTTCGTGTCGGTCCTGGCCGGCCTTTCCCCGGAGCATGCCGCGACGCCGATGGACCTGGGCTTCCACCCGCCGCTGCTGCAGCCGGCGCACCTGTGGGCGGGCCTGCCCCGGGCGCTGGACTTCCTGCCGATCAGCATCCCGCTGGGCATCCTGACGATCGTGGGCGGCATCAACGTCAGCGCCTCCGCGCGGGAGGCCGGCGACGACTACCGCACCCGCGACATCCTGCTGGTCGAGGCGGTCGCGACGCTGGTCGCCGGGGCGTTCGGCGGCGTCGCGCAGTCCACGCCCTACATCGGCCACCCGGCCTACAAGGCGATGAAGGCGCGTGCCGGGTACACGCTGGCGACGGGGCTGGTCATCGGGGTCCTCGGCACCTTCGGGCTGCTGGGGATGGTGGTGGACGCGCTGCCCGCGGTCGCGGTCGCCCCGATCCTGCTGTTCGTCGGCATCGAGATCTGCGTGCAGGCGTTCCGGGTGCCCCCGGCCCGGCACCACGCCGCGGTGGTCGTGTCGATCGTGCCGGCCCTGGCGTACCTGGTGTCGATCTACACCGGCCAACTGCTGTCCGCCGGTGCGCAGCCCGGGCCGGTGCTGGCCGACGAGGTGGAGACGATCGCCATCCTGGGCCGCGGCTTCATCCTGACGTCGATGCTGTGGGGGGCCGCCACCGCGTGGCTGGTGGATCGCCGGCCCCTTCCCGTGCTGCTGGCGTTCCTGGCCCTGGCGGCATTCAGCCTGTTCGGCGTGATCCACTCGGCGGACCCCGACGGTGCGCTGGTGGTGCCGTGGGATGCCCCGACGACCACGCCGCGGCAGCTGGCGGCCGCCTACGCCGCGACCGGGGGGCTGCTGGCCTGCCTGCTGCGATTCACCCGTCCGGGTGCCCCTGTTCTTGCCCGGGATTCGGGCTAGAATCCGTCCGGCCGGGTCAGCGACCCATTCCCTTTCCGCCGGAGGATCGACATGCCGCGATTCGTGCTCGCACTGGACCAGGGGACCACTGCCACCACCGCCGTCGTCGTCGGGACCGACCTGACGTGCCTGGCGAAGGCGGGGAACGAGATCCCGCAGATCTACCCGCAGCCGGGGTGGGTCGAGCACTCCCCCGAGGCGATCTGGGGCGCGACGTGCACCTCGGCCCGGCAGGCGATGGCCGCGGCGGGCGTGGACCCGAAGGACTGCGTCGCGGTGGGCATCACCAACCAGCGCGAAACGACGATCCTGTGGGATCGGGCGACCAACGCGCCGCGCCACAACGCGATCGTCTGGCAATGCCGGCGCACCGCCCCGTTCTGCGACCAGTTGAAGTCGCAGGGCCTCGAACCGATGTTCCGCGAACGGACCGGCCTGGTGCTGGACCCGTACTTCAGCGGCACCAAGGTCCGCTGGATGCTGGACAACGTCCCCGGGCTGCGGGCCGACGCCGAGGCCGGCAAGGTGGCGTTCGGAACGGTGGACTGCTTCCTGGTGTGGCACCTGACCGGCGGCGTCACGCACGCCACCGACGTGTCCAACGCCTCCCGCACGCTGATGCTGAACCTGAAGACGATGGACTGGGACCCCGAACTGTGCGCCGCGCTGGGCGTCCCGATGGCGGTGCTGCCGAAGGTCGCGTCGTCTTCCGGCATCGTCGGCGTCACGAAGGGAGTGGACTTCCTGCCGGACGGCGTGCCGGTCGCGGGCATCGCGGGCGACCAGCAGTCGGCGCTGTTCGGGCAGACCTGCTTCGCGCCGGGCCAGTCCAAGTGCACCTATGGGACCGGGGCGTTCCTGCTGGTCAACACCGGCAGCCGCTTCGTGCCGTCGCGGTCGGGCCTGCTGACCACGGTGGCGTGGCGGCTGGACGGGCAGACGTTCTACGCGCTGGAGGGCAGCGCCTTCATTGCCGGCGCGGCGGTGCAGTGGCTGCGCGACGGGCTGGGCTTCTTCGCCAAGGCGTCGGAGATCGAGTCGCTGGCGGCGTCGGTGCCGGACGCGGGCGGCGTGGTGTTCGTGCCGGCGCTGGCGGGCCTGGGCGCGCCGTACTGGCGGCCCGAGGCGCGCGGCGGGCTGTTCGGCCTGACCCGCGCCACCACCCGGGCCCACCTGGCGAGGGCCGTGCTGGAAGGCATCGGCTTCGAGGTGGCGGACCTGATCGAGGCGATGGGCCGCGACACCGACGCCCCTGTGGCCGAACTGCGCGTGGATGGCGGCGCCTGCGCCAACGACCTGCTGATGCAGTTCCAGGCGGACATCCTGGGCATCCCGGTCATCCGCCCGAAGAACGTGGACACCACGGCGATGGGCGCGGCGATGCTGGCGGGCCTGGGCGTCGGCCTGTGGACCCAGGCGGACCTGGCCCGCATGGCCGCCACCGACCGCAGGTTCCAGCCGACGCTCGACCTGGCCACCCGCGAGGCCCGGCTGGCCACCTACCGGTCCGCCATCGCCCGCGTCTGACCCCCGTGTTTCCGATCTTGACATCCCGCGTGGCCCCTGCTATGGTGTGCCGTGCTTTCCGCGGATCGGCACCGACCATCCGCAGGTTTTCCGCAAGGTTCCGGCTTTTTTTTCCGTCATTCGGAGTCCCGCAGAGCGGCGCCCGGACGGCTACGGAACCACGTCACGAGGCGTCAATGCCTTCGCAAGGGAGGAACGTGTGAACCTGAAAGAACTCAAGGACATGAAGATCTCGGACCTGTTGAACCTCGCCAAGGACCTGAACCTGGAGGGCGCCCGCGGCCTGCGCAAGCAGGAGCTGATCTTCGCCATCCTGCAGGCCCAGACCGAGCAGAACGGCTCGATCTTCGGCGAAGGCGTGCTGCAGGTGCTGCCGGAAGGCTTCGGCTTCCTGCGCGCCCCGGACACCAGCTACCTGCCCGGGTCCGACGACATCTACGTGTCCCCGTCGCAGATCCGCCGCTTCAACCTGCGGACCGGCGACACGGTGGCGGGCCAGATCCGGCCGCCCAAGGACGGCGAACGGTACTTCGCACTGCTGAAGGTCGAGTCCATCAACTACGAGGACCCGGAAGTCGCGAAGACCAAGACGCTGTTCGACAACCTGACCCCGCTGTACCCGAACCAGCGGTTCAGCCTGGAATTCGACGCGAAGAACTACTCGACGCGCGTGATCGACCTGCTGTGCCCGCAGGGCAAGGGCCAGCGCACCCTGGTCGTCGCCGCGCCGCGCACCGGCAAGACCGTCATCCTCCAGGACCTGGCGCACGCCATCGCCACGAACCACAAGGAGGTCTACCTCATCGTGCTGCTCATCGACGAGCGGCCCGAGGAAGTGACCGACATGGAGCGCTCGGTGAAGGGCGAGGTCATCTCGTCCACGTTCGACGAGCCGGCCGCCCGGCACGTGCAGGTCGCCGAGATGGTCATCGAGAAGGCGAAGCGCCTGGTCGAGCACAAGCGCGACGTCGTCATCCTGATCGACTCGATCACCCGCCTGGCCCGCGCCTACAACACCGTCGTCCCGCCGTCGGGCAAGATCCTGTCGGGCGGCGTCGATTCCAACGCGCTGCACAAGCCGAAGCGCTTCTTCGGCGCCGCGCGCAACATCGAGGACGGCGGCAGCCTGACCATCATCGGCACCGCGCTGATCGACACCGGCAGCCGCATGGACGAGGTCATCTTCGAGGAGTTCAAGGGCACCGGCAACTGCGAGTTGCACCTGGACCGCAAGCTGATGGAGAAGCGCATCTTCCCGACGCTGGACATCAACAAGTCCGGCACCCGCAAGGAGGAACTGCTGCTGGACCCGCTGGCGCTGAACCGCGTGTGGATCCTCCGCCAGCTGCTGCACCCGCTGAACGTGCTGGACGCGATGGAGTTCCTGCTGGACAAGCTGTCGCGCTACGACAGCAACAAGCAGTTCCTGAACAGCATGAACCAGTAGCGCCGTCCTCCCGCCCGCCGGATCCCCGCACCCGACGTTGCCCCGCACCCGCGCCTCGTGGTATCCCTGCGCCCGGCCGATCGACCTGGAGGACCCATGGAAATCCGATCCTCGAAGCGCATCGCCTCGCTGCCCGGCTACCCGTTCGCGGAGGTCGACCGGATGGTCGCCGCGCTGAAGGCGGGCGGCCACGATCCGATCGACTTCGGGGTGGGGGACCCGACCGAGCCGACGCCGGAGGTCGTGCGCCGGGCCATCCAGGAGGGGGTCGACCGGAGGGCGCGCGAGGGCTACCCGTCCTACGTCGGCGCGCCGGAGTTCCGGCAGGCCGTGGCGGACTGGTACGGGCGGCGGTTCGGCGTGGCGCTGGACCCCGGGCGCGAGATCTGCGCGAACCTGGGCGCCAAGGAGGCGGTGTTCAACTTCCCGCTGTGCCTGATCGACCCGGGCGACGTCGTGCTGTGCCCGACGCCAGGCTACCCCCCCTACAACCGGGGGACGCTGTTCGCTGGGGGCGTGCCGTGGTACTACCCGCTGCGCATGGAGGACGGCTTCCTGCCGGACCTGTCCGCGATCCCGGAGGACGTGGCCGCGAAGGCGCGCCTGATCTGGGTGAACTACCCGAACAGCCCGTCGGGTCGCGTGGCTCCGGACGGCTTCTGGCCGGCGCTGCTGGCCTGGGCGCGGGCGCACGACATCGTGGTGGCGTCGGACGAGGCGTACACGGAGGTGTGGTTCGACGCGCCCCCGCGGACCATCCTGGAATTCGGGCGCGAGGGCGTGGTGGTCTTCCAGTCGCTGTCCAAGCGGTCGAACATGACCGGGCACCGGGTGGGGTGGGTTGCCGGCGACGCGCGCATCGTGGACCTGTTCAAGAAGCTGAAGACGAACATCGACAGCGGCACCGCGACCTACATCCAGGACGGGGCGATCGCGGCGCTGTCCGACGAGGCGCACGTGGCCGCGATGCGCGACCTGTACCGTGCCAAGCGCGACATGCTGGCGCCGGCGCTGAGGGACGTGGGGTGCGAGGTGTTCGTTCCGCAGGCGACGTTGTACGTGTGGCCGCGGGTGCCGGAGGGCCTGGACGGGCTGGCGTTCGCCAAGCGGCTGCTGGACCCGTCGGTCGCGGTCGTCTGCAGCCCCGGCCCGGCCCTGGGCGAGCCCCTGGCGGACGGCTCGCATCCCGGGAGGAACCACGTCCGGTTCGCGCTGGTGCCGCCGGTGGAACGGGTGGCCGAGGCGGCCGCACGCATCCGGAAGGCGTTTGAATTGTAGGGCGGGGCCCCCGTGCCCCGCCAGGACGACCCGGTGCAAGGAGGCGGGGGACAGGGCCCCCGCCCTTGCTACAGCGTCTCGGCGAAACTTTCGTGGATCTCGCTGAAGCGGGGCGTGATCCGGCGGAAGGCGTCCAGCAGCGCCGGGTCGAAGTGCTCGGGCCGGATGCGCCCGTCGCCGCGGGTGATCACCTCCACGGCATACCGGTGCGCCATCGCGGCCTTGTAGGGCCGCACGCTGCGCAGGGCGTCGTACACGTCGGCCAGCTTGACGATGCGCCCCTCCAGCGGAATCGCGTCCGCCTTCAGGCCGCGCGGGTAGCCGGTCCCGTCCCAGCGCTCGTGGTGCGTCAGCGCGATGGCGGCCGCCATGGCCAGGCGCGGGTGGTCGCCCAGGATGCGGGCACCGTGCACGGTGTGGGCCTTCATCACCTCGTACTCGTCCTCGGTCAGCGAGTCCGGCTTCTTCAGCAGGTCCATCGAGATCTGGATCTTGCCGACGTCGTGCAACTGGGCCTGGACCTGGATGGTGCGCACGAACGCCGCGGGCATGCCGATGGCCTCGGCCAGGGCGCGGCTGAACGCGTTCACGCGCTGCAGGTGCGCTCCGACGTCCGGATCGTTCGCCTCGGCGGCGCGGGACAGGGCGCCCACCGTGTACTCGAAGGCCTCCTCGATCTCGCGCGCCGCGGCCGACATGCGCCGGACGAACTCCCAGTGCAGCGCGAAGCCGCGGACCACCTCGGCGTCCAGGTCGTCCACCCCGCCGGGGTAGTTGACCGCGGCCAGGGCGGCCCCCGGGGTCACGCAGTAGACCATGTTCCGGACCTCGCCCGAAGCCGGGGACAGGGATTCCAGCAACTTGCGGACCCAGGGGGAGACCGACGCCTCCGGCGAGGCGGTCCAGGTCCCGACGACGGGTTGCACGTACGACACCGGCCGGGCCTGGCCGGCGGAGGTGTCCATGTGCACCTCGACCTGCTGAAGCGTCGCCAGGAACATGCGCCCGTGGAAGCCGCCGTTCACGCGGTCCAGGGCGGCGATGACCTCCGGGATGCGGCCGGCCCGGCTGGCGGACCGCAGCTGCTCGACCAGGGCCGGCAGCGGGTCCGGCGCCAGCGCGCCGACGGCGTTCAGTTCGGCCAGGTGGACCTCGGCGGTGCGGCCCAGGGCCGTCAGTTTGCTGAAGGACTCGTCCAGCCGGTCCTGCAGGACCTTGGCGCGCACCAGGCCGCGGACGCGGGCCACCAGTTCCGCGCGGCCGGCGGGGCGCGTCAGGAAGTCCGACGCGCCCAGTTCCAGCGCCCGGATCCGCGTCGCCTCCTCGCCCAGCGCGCTCATGACCAGGACGGGGGTGTCGCCGGTTCGCGGCACGCCCTTGACGGCCTTCAGCACCCCGAACCCGTCCAGCCCGGGCAGCACCAGGTCCAGGATCATCAGGTCGAACGGCTCGGCCCGGAAGGCATCGACCGCGGCCTCGCCGGTGTCCGCCTCCGTGACCGAGTAGCCCTCGGCCTCCAGGATGGCCCGGATCAGCACCCGGTTGTGGGGGGAGTCGTCGACCAGCAGGACCCGGATCGGATGCATCGAATCCTCGCATGCGTCCCGGTCAGGCCGGGGCGGCATCCCTCGAGAACGGCAGCACGATGCGGAAGCACCCGCCGTCCGGGCGGTCCTCGCGCAGGACCACGCCGCCGTGCAACTCGACCAGCCGGTGCGCCAGCGACACGCCGAATCCCGGGCTCCTGCGCGCCGCCGGGTCGGACGGGAGGGTCTGTGTGCCGGCGCGATCCCACGTCACCTCGAAGGTGATCGCGTCCGGCCGGGTGTCCGCAACCATCGACATCCGGCCCCCGCTGCCGGCGCTGCGGGCGGCCAGCGCCCCCAGGTTGAACAGCGCCTGCTTGATCTTGCGGGCGTCGGCGTGGATGGTGCGTTCGGCCGACGGCTGCACGCTCCAGGCGAACGAAACGCGGGCGCTGGTGGCCACGGACCCCATCTGCGAGGCGGCCGCCTCGAGGATCTGGCGCGGGTAGCAGTCCTGCAGGTCCAGCACCGTGCGGCCCGACTCGACGCGGGACAGTTCCACCACGTCGTCGATCACGTCCAGCAACTGGCGACCCGCCTGCCAGATGTGGCCCAGGTGCTCCTTCTGGCGGGGGTTCAGCGGGCCGTACAACTCGTCCTTCAGCACCTCGGCGAATCCCAGGATGGCCGTCAGCGGCGACCGGAGCTCGTGGGACATGTGGCTGAGGAACTCGGTCCGGAACTGCGCGGAATCGGCCAGCCGGGCGTTCGCCTGGGCCAGTTCCTCGTTCCGCCGGGCGACCTCCACGGTACGCCGCCGCACCGTCGCCTCCAGGTCCTCCGAGCGTGCGTCCAGGCGCTCGGCCAGGCGGGCGTTCTCGATGGCCACGGAGGCCATCTCGGCGAAGACCGTGAACAGGGCCTGGCGCACCGGTGTGAAGAAGCCCTCCCGGTCGGAGTAGAGCGTCAGGACGCCGACCAGCCCGCCATCGACCGCCTTCAGGGGGAACGCCGCGCCGGAGCGCAGCCCGTAGCGCGTCGCGAGGTTCTGCCACGGGGCGAAATGCGGCTCGTCCACGGAGTCCAGGATCGCGACCCGGCCGGTCCGCAGCGCGGTGCCGGAGGGACCGCGGCCGGTCTCGGACTCGTCGGCGGTGATGTGCAGCGCCTGCAGGGGCTCCAGTTCGGCGCCCCAGGAAGCGACCAGCTTGACCCGGGTCTCGCCCGGATCCAGGACGGCCATCCAGCCCAGGATGAGACCTGGCAGCCCGTCCCCCGCCGCGGTCAGCGCACGGTACACGCCCTGCAGCGTCCGTTCGCGGGACACGCGGGCCGCCGCCCGGGTCAGGAACATCGCGGAGGCGATCACCTCGTTGTGCTCGGTGCACTGGACGTCGAACTCGCTCACCCCTTCCTCGTCGCCGGGCTTCGGGAAAAAGGATTGTAGCACACGGTGTCACGGGGAATGCGGGCGTCGAGGGGGAAACGGAAGCCGCGCGGGGCGCCGGTCGAGCGTCCCGTCAGTCGATCGTCTCGTCGGAGGACGGCTCGCCGCCGCCGACCAGCACGGCCAGCAGCCGGTCCGACGCGGCCTGGGCCCGGTTGATGTCCTTCGAGACGCGCCGCTGGAAGGCGTTGAAGGCGATGACGGCGGGGATGGCGACGAACAGGCCGGCGGCCGTGGCGATCAGGGCCTCGGAGATGCCCGCCATCACGACGTTCGCGCCGCCCTTGACGTCCAGGGACAGGTCGTGGAACGCACGGATGATGCCCAGGACGGTGCCGAACAGGCCGATGAACGGGGCGTTGTTGCCCAGCGTGCCCAGGAAGGCCAGGCGGCGGTCCAGCCGCTGCGTCTCGACCAGCAGCGCCGCGTGGACCAGTTTCTCGGCGGCGGCCTTGCCCTTCCGGGCGCCCTCCACGCCGGCACGCAGCACGTCGGCCTCGGGACCCGGCCACGACCGCAGCACCTCGGACACGCCGGCGGCGTCATCGGCGTGGACCAGGGGCTCGACGCGGGCCAGCAGCTTGTCCCAGGCCGTGCGGTTGGCCCGGAAGAACCACAGGCGCTCGATCATCAGGGAGATCGAGACCACCGACAGGCCGATCAGCAGGTACAGGACCCACTCGGTCCCCAGCAGGGTCACCTGCATCAGGCGTTCGACCAGCATCCTTGTCCCCCTCTGCACGGACCCCGGGCGCGGGCCGGGGACGACGGGAGGATAGGGGTTCCCCCGCGACGGGTCAAGGACGCCCGCGCCCCCCAGGATACCGGAACAACCGGCTCCGATATGTATGAAAATCCCTGACGGACCGGGAAGGGGAGGCTATAATCGCCCAGTTCCATCCGGGTTCGCGGGAGGTGGGTCATGGCGTGGCGGCTGACTGGGCTCCTGGCGGCGCTGGTCCTCGGGGGGGCCGGGTGCACCTCGGCGCGGGAATCCTCCGACTCGGGGCCGCTGCCGGACCTGCCGGAAACGGATGCGCCGACGGCGGCGTGCGCCGGCTGCCATGGAACGCAGGCGCCCTGGAACCCGCCGGCCGACCTCGAAGGCCGAACGGGCGGGACCTTCCGGGGGGTGGGGGCCCACGTCATCCACCTCGCGGGCGGCAAGGGGGCTGCGGTGGCGTGCGGCACCTGCCACAAGGTGCCTGCGCGCGTGGACGATCCGGGCCACCTGGACGACCAGCCGCACGCGGAGGTCGTGTTCTCGGGCGTGGCGCTGACGGGCGGAGCCATGCCCGCGGCCTCGTCGACGGACGGTGCCCCGGAGTCGCCGGTGACCTGCCGCAACGTCTATTGCCACGGCGCGTCGATGGACGGCGGGGCGGCCACGGAACCGGTCTGGAACTCCGCGAATCCCGTTTCGTTCGGGGCCTGCGGCGCCTGCCACGGCGCGCCCCCGCCCGCACCGCACCCGTCCGGTTCCGACTGCTCGGCCTGCCACGGCGAGGTGATCCACGCCAACGGCACGTTCAAGGACGCATCGAAGCACGTCGACGGGACCGTGCAGGCGTCGGCGACCGCGTGCAACTCCTGCCACGGCAGCACGGAAAACGCCGCACCGCCGGTGGACACGCAGGGGTCGTCGGACACCACGAAGACCAGCGTGGGTGCGCACCAGGCGCACCTGAAGGTGCCGTCCGGGCGCTTCGGGCCGGTGTCCTGCAACACCTGCCACGCGATCCCCACCCAGGTGGGAGACGCGGGCCACATCGACGGTGCGGCCGCGGTCGTCTTCCACGGCGTTGCCGTGGCGGAGGGAGCGACCCCGGCCTGGAACCCCCAGCAGGCGACCTGTTCGGGCGTCTACTGCCACGGGGCCACGCTTGCCGGCGGCTCGCTGGCAACGCCGAGGTGGACGAAGGTCGACGGGACGCAGGCCGGGTGCGGGACGTGCCACGGCGCGCCCCCGCCGGAGCCCCACGTCCAGAACGACGCCTGCGCGACGTGCCACGGCGACGTCGTCAACGCCGATCTCACCTTCAAGGCGCCGGAGCGGCACGCCGACGGCAACCTGGACGTGAACACCGGGGCGAACTGCAACCTGTGCCACGGGAACGCGGACAACGCCGCGCCGCCAGTCGATCGCGACGGGAATTCGGACCCGTCGCGGGTGACCGTCGGGGCCCACCAGGCGCACCTGAAGGCATCGCGCGGCCTCTCCTCGCCGGTGGCGTGCGCCTCGTGCCACGCCGTGCCGGCCACCGCCAATGCCTCGGGCCACGCCGACACCCCGGCTCCCGCCGAGGTCCTGTTCAAGGGCCTGGCGACGGCCGACGGCGCGTCCCCCGCCTGGGATCGCGCCGCCGCCACCTGCGCCGGCACGTACTGCCACGGAGCCACGCGGGAAGGCGGCGTGCAGAAGACCCCGGTGTGGACGGTCCAGGACGGTTCGGCCGTCACCTGCGCGTCCTGCCACGGCTTCCCGCCGCCGGCCCCCCACCCGCAGAACTCGAACTGCGCGATGTGCCACCCGGACACGGCCGGCTGGGACGGCGCGAAGACCCTGATCGCGCACCCCGAGAAGCATGTCGACGGCACGGTGCAGGCCCGTGCCACGACGACCTGCCACGACTGCCACGGCAGCGCCACGGACGACGCCCCGCCGGTGGACACGCACGGCGGGTCCGACACGACCCGGGTGACGGTCGGCGCGCACCAGGCGCACGTGCGGGCCTCCCTGTCGAAGGCGATCGAGTGCGAGCAGTGCCACGTGGTGCCGGCGACCGTGGACGCCCCCGGTCACATCGATGCAGAGACCGCGACGGTGACCTTCGGGGACCTGGCCGGCCAGGGCGGCGTGTCGCCCTCCTGGGACCGGGATGCCGCGGTGTGCACGAACACCTACTGCCACGGCGCCACGCTGTCCGGAGGCACGACCAAGGCGCCGAAGTGGACGCAGGTGGACGGCACCCAGAAGGCGTGCGGGACCTGCCACGGATACCCCCCCGGCGAGACGCACACGACGTCGCCCGCGTGCGGGGCCTGCCACGCCCCGACCGCCGCAGCGGACGGAACGATCGCCGACGCCACGCACCACGTCGACGGCACGCTGGACGTGCGGACCACCTACGCGTGCAACTCCTGCCACGGCGGGGCCGACAACGATGCGCCGCCGGCGGACCTGGCCGGGCAGTCGGACACCAGCCGGGTCTCGGTCGGCGCCCACCAGTCGCACCTGAAGGGCACGAGGAACCTGGCCGTCCCGCTGGCCTGCACCGACTGCCACAAGGTGCCGGCCTCGCTGGAGGATGCCGGGCACATCGACACGAACCCGCCGGCCGACCTGACGTTCGGGGCCCTGGCGAAGTCGAAGGGCGCCACGCCGTCCTGGGACCACGGCGCCGCGAAGTGCTCGGGCACCTACTGCCACGGGGCGACGCTGCCGGCGGGAGGCGCGACGAACCGGTCGCCGACCTGGACCGTCGTGGACGGGTCCCAGGAGGCCTGCGGGACCTGCCATGGCGTCTCGCCGACGACGGGGCGCCATCCCTCCGTGTTCGACGATCACACGGGCCAGCGGTGCTACTTCTGCCACCAGTCGACGGCGACCAATGCCGCGACCCCGGCCATTGCCGACAAGACGAAGCACATCGACGGGATCGTCGAGGTGAAGATCTCGCTGGGAGGCACCTACGACCCGGACACGAAACTGTGCACGCCGGCGTGCCACGGCAGCGATCCGGGCCCGCAGTACTGGTGAGCCCGCCCCGGGAAAGGGGCGTTCGATGCGACCCGGCGCCGGGATCGACCCCCGCCGGGGGGAGGGTGGAGACATGACGCATCCGCGGGCATCGTGGCTGGGGGGCATCGCGGCACCATGGAGGGCGTGCCTTGCCGCCCTGTCGCTGGCCGCCTTCGTGCCGGGGAGCGTCCTGGCCCTGGCCGGGACGGCCCAGGCGCCGGTCCCCGAGGCGGACGGCGGGCCGACGGCCCGGGTGTACCACTCGACGACGACCTACTTCATCCAGCAGCAGGTCCTGGACCCGAACGACCCGTCGTCGCGACTGTACCGGTTCCCGATCTACGAGTACCTGACCGTCGGCGCCGACGACGTGGGGGTCCCGGGGCTGTCGCTGCAGGTGCGGGGTTTCGGTGCCATCCAGCCGACGAACCGGCTGGGCGAGGACTCCTTCTTCGGTGACCTGCTGGTCGGCACGCTGTCGTACCGCGACCCGAAGGGGGCGTGGCAGTTGCGCGCGGGGCGCCAGATGGTCACCACCATCGCCAGCGGGTACGTGCTGATGGACGGCGTGTGGGTGAAGGTGCGGCCGGGGGCCGACCTGGACCTGCAGGCGTATGCCGGCTGGATGCCGGACGCGCAGTTCGAATACGGCATCGACCGGCTGGCGTTCGGCGGGCGGATCGCCTACGACCCGTGGATCTACGGACGCATCGGGCTGTCGTTCGCCGGCGAGCACGACCAGGGGATCCTGTCGCGTGCTGCGCTGGCCCTGGACTACGCCCTCCGGCTGCAGCCCCTGGTCCGGGGCCTGGAGTTCCAGGGATGGGCCGCCTACGACCCCTTCAACGGGGGCTTCCAGGAGACGGGGAACACGCTGTCCTACCGGGCCAGCCCGGCGCTGCGGGTGTCGGTCGACTACGGCTTCTTCGACCCGGCGGCGCGCCTGCCGAGGACGTCGATCTTCCGGGTCTTCACCGACGCGAGGCACCACAAGGTCGGCGCCGACGTGGCATGGCGGTCGAACTGGTTCACGGGTGCGCGGGTGCTGCTGGACGTGGACGGCCGGTACTACAACTACGGCGGGGACGGCCACGGCTACCTGCTGCGCTGCAAGCCCAGCGTCGAGACGAAGGGGGCGGTCGCGTCGGTCACCGGCGTCGAGATCGCGCGGCTGGCCAACGCCTCGAACGCGTATACCGAGGCACGCATCTTCACGTCGGTGCGGCCGCACCGCCTCGTCCAGTTGACCCTGGACCTGGACAACTACTTCTACGACGACGCCATCAACGGCTGGGAGATGTGGCGGCGGATGGACCCGAAGGGTCTGCAGGCCTACCGGTACACCGGGGACGGCGGGTACTCGCGGTCGCACGTGGTGGGCCTGACTGCCGGCGTGGACGTCTTCCGGGGAGGGCGGCTCCAGGTGGACGCGGCGGTGACGGTGAACCCGGACTTCACCCAGCGCTGGTCGGGCCTGCTGAAGTTCCAGTACGCCTTCTCGACGAACGTGAAGTGAGGTGGGGGGATGAGAGGACTTCGCATGCGCCGTGGATTGTGGGTCGCCGCCATCGCCAGCCTGGTCCTGGGGACGGTCTTCGCGTGCGCGTCGCTGGTGCGCCGGCAGGACCGGATCCGGTTCAGCCACAAGGAACACGTCTCGGGCCAGGGCCTGGAGTGCAAGGACTGCCACGATGACGTGATCGCTTCCGGACGCCTGGGGACGGGGATCCCGAAGGAAGCGAAGTGCATGGAATGCCACGAGAAGGTCGAGGGCAAGTGCGGCCAGTGCCACACCGATCCCGACCATCCGGGGACGTGGCCGGACCGGCCGCGGATCGCAGTGACCTTCTCGCACAAGGCCCACCTGGCGCGACCCGACGCGAAGTGCCAGGTGTGCCACGGCGCGGTGGCCGAGCGCGTCGCCCCCGCCGCCTCGTCCGGCATGGACCATTCGACCTGCATGGGCTGCCACCGCAAGGACTACCGCGTCATCGACTGCCGAAAGTGCCACGCGGACCTGCAGGAGAACCCGTCGGCGCCGCTGGACCTGTTCTCGCACGACGGGGACTTCCTGAAGCGCCACGGCACGCTGGCGCGGGGCGAGGACGGCGTCTGCAGCCACTGCCACCGGGAGACGGACTGCTCGGATTGCCACAACCGGCTGGACCGGCTTCCCCCGGCGCTGCGGAACTCCGAGAAGGTGGACCGCACCCTGGTCCACCGCGCGGACTTCCTGACGCGGCACCCGATCGACGCGAAGGCGGACTCGCGCCAGTGCACGACCTGCCATACGCCGGCGCAGTGCACCTCGTGCCACCGGAAGAGCGGCCTGGCGCAGAAGCAGGACGGCATCGGGGCCATGGGCGCGTCGCCGCACCCGGACGGCTGGAACCTGAACCCGTCCTCCCCGAATTTCCACGGCAGGGAGGCCCGCCGGGACATCGTTTCCTGCGCGTCCTGCCACGACCGGGGCGGGGCGTCGAACTGCGTCACCTGCCACAAGCCGGGCGCCGTGGGCGGCAAGCCCCACCCGGACGGCTGGCGCGGGGGGGACAAGGAAGGCCCGGCCTGCCGCGCCTGCCACGGGAACTAGGAGAGATGCCTCCGGGGGACGTCCGGGCGGACGCACGGGCCCGGACGGGGGCGATCAGGCGTACTTCTCGCGCAGCACGAAGCCCAGCACCTCGCCCGCGCAGTGCCTGCAGTAGCCGCGCGCCATCAGGTCGGCGACGGCGGCGTCCACGCGGCTGCGCTCGGTGGCCGTCAGCGACGGGTTCTCGCCGGACAGGATCTCCAGCGCCGACTGGCCCATGCGCCGGATCAGCGGCCGGTGCCGCTCGAAGTACGCGGTGCGGATCTGCTGAAGCAGGTTGGCGAACAGCGTCCCGTAGGGCACGGGCTGGCCCGCGTGGTCCAGCGACCAGGCCCCGATCGTGCCCAGCACCTGCCTCCGGAACGCCTGCGGGTCCTTCCCCGTGCCCAGCATCTGCTCGACGTCCTGCAGCAGGTGGGTGTCCGGCTCTTCCATCTTGCCC
Organism: uncultured Myxococcales bacterium; assembly: GCA_937975765.1. Classification (GTDB taxonomy): domain Bacteria; phylum Myxococcota_A; class UBA9042; order DTJE01; family DTJE01; genus CAIZWN01. Next base: position 64,843 of record CALJUR010000079.1, on the reverse strand, counting down.
GTGATCGGGTTGCGGACCTTCTCGCCCCGAAGGACCACGTTGACCGTCTGGGCGTACCGCTCCATCAGGTCCAGGTGCTGGGCCTCGGTCGCCAGCCCCATCGACCGCCGCACGTCGTCGTCGGCCCACTCCAGGTAGCGCTGCCGGACCGCCTCGACCAGTTTCGGGTGGTCCATGAACTCGCCGTCCGGGGGCACCCGGAGGAACTCGTAAAGCGACCGGTCCTTCAGCAGCTCCTGAAGCCCCTCGAAGATCGACAGCGGCGACAGGCACCGGTACCGGTCCGACAGGGCGGCGTTGAACAGGATCGTCTTGATCTCGCGCGGGGACGCGCCGATCTCGCCCTCGTACGGGTCGCGGGAGGCGCCATCCGACCGGATCGCGTCGCGCGCCGCCGACAGGTCGATGGCGACCGCCAGGGGCGCCCACTCGGGGGCCTGGCCCGTGGCGTAGAAGTCCGCCTTCTCCAGCGGCGTCAGCTTCCCGGCGGCCTCCGCGGCGCCCGCCGGAAGCCCGTTCCCGCGCGGCTTCACCAGGCGCGTCAGCACCCCGAACAGGCCCGCCACCCGCATCGCGTGGGGTGCGATGTGCCGGCCCACCGCGTCCGGGCGCACCTGCGACTCGTAGATCCCCGCCTCGGCCACCCAGTCCAGCAGGTAGGGCACGCGGACCAGTTCGATGCGTCCCTTGAACGACGGCCAGTCGGGGTGGTCCAGGAAGGCCCGCAGGTAGCGGTCGTTGGACGACGCGATGAACACCGTGTCCAGGTGCAGGATCGCGGTCGGCAGCGTGACCGTGCTCCTCTCGCAGGTTGCCAGCAGGTACTTGAACGCCTCGATGGGCTTCTTCAGCAGGTCGTTGTACTCGATCATCCCGCGGTTGGCGTCCACCAGGTCGCCGAACGGCTCGAACAGCGTGACGTTCTGAAGGATCTTGGGCAGCGATTCCAGCGATCGGTCCAGCGTCAACTGGCGCAGGCTGGCGTCGACCTGCATCTGCGGCTCGACGGTGACCATGCCGCGCCGGAAGCGCCGCGACAGGAAGAACCGCTCGACCTGCACGTGCTGCCAGACCCGTTGCAGGTCGCCGTTGTAGGCCACCAGCAGGTTGTCGAAGATCAGCCGGTTCATCGGGGACAGGTCGCCATCCGCCAGCGTCTCCGACAGGTGGAAGTCCTGCGCTCCCGCCAGCAGACCGCGCAGCAGCTCCCGCCGCTGGCGCTTGGGCAGCAGGTACAGGGGGTGGTCCTTCATGGCGGTCTGGATCTTCGAGTCGACCTCGTCCTCGTCCAGGAACGCGTAGGAACGGAGCGTGCCCGGCTCGGCGGCCGCCTGTTCCGGGCGCCCGAAGCCCAGCGCCTGCTTCTCCAGCCGAAGGGTGGGGAACACCCAGTTGAACCGGTACAGCGCGCCCTCGTCGGTGGACGAGTAGAACTCGAGGGCGCGCGCCAGGCACTGGATCAGCGTGCTCTTGGCACTGCCGTTCGGGCCGTGCAGCAGGATCAGGTGGTCCACCTTCCCCTGCCGCGAGAACTTCTCCAGGCAGCGGAAGACGTCGTTCTGGCTGTCCTCCTGGCCGACCAGCCGGTCCGTGCCGTCGTCGAAGGGCACGTCGAACAGCCGGAACCGCCGGCCGTTCTGAAGGCCGAAGTGCCCGAAGCAGTCCACCGCGTACTGGGCGGCGTTGCGGGCGTGCAGGCGGGGGTTCGCCGCGACCAGGGCGACATACTCCTCGAAGGAGAGGACCCGCTTTTTCAGGATGAAGTCGTTGCGGACGGACTGGGCCAGATCCTTCAGGAAGGCGACCGGCTCGTCCTGTCCGTCACTGGACATGGATGGGCACCTCGACCGCGACCTGCTTGAAGATGCGGCACTCCTTGGCGCTGCAGACCGAGAAGTCCGCCTGCGCCTTCAAGGCCGTCGTCCCCGCCGCCTGTGCCGTGACCGGGATGGCCAGCACCCCGGTCCCGCCCTGGTCCTGGAAGTCGCCGTTCGACATGGAGAAGTCGGTCCGTTCGGCCCGGACGGTCCCCGGGTCCGAGACCTTCAGCCTGGCGGGGAACTCGGGGTTCCAGTGGTAGCCGTCCCGGGGCACGAACTTCACCTGCGCGGCCCCGTCCGCACCCGGCGCCAGCGTCACGGCCGCCGCGTCGATCCGGTACCACGCCCCCTTGTCCGAGGCCGCGCCGTCCTTGCAGCCCCAGGCCGCCGCCAGGACCATCGTCGCCACCGCCGCCATCCACTTCCGGTTCGTCGTCATCGAGTCTCCCTGCTCCCGATCCAGCCTGCCGGAATTGTAGCACCTCGCCCGTCCCCGGGTCCCGGCGCCCGCGGAAACAGCCTGGAATCCGGGGCGATGGGATGCGGGATTGACCTGCCCGAACGGGGGGATCTACCCTGGAATCCTGCCCGAGGCCGGAGGCGTCCATGAACGAACTGGTGACGGCCACCCTGGCGACCGCGTCCCTGCTGGCCGCCGGTGCCGCGTGCGACCCAGGCCCGGCGTCCGGGAAGGGACCGGGCACGCAACCCGCGGGCGGGGCGATGGTCCTCCAGTCGACGGCCTTCCAGGACGGGGGGGCGATCCCGTCCCGCCACACCTGCGACGGGCCCGACGTGTCCCCGCCGCTGCAGTGGTCGGGCGTTCCGCCGGGCGCGAAGAGCCTGGTGCTGATCGTGGACGACCCCGATGCCCCGGACCCCGCCGCGCCGAGAATGGACTGGGTCCACTGGGTCGTCTACGGCCTCCCTCCGACCTCCACCGGCCTGCCCGAGGGGGGGACCCCGCTGCCCGAGGGCGCCCGGACGGGGACCAACGACTTCGGGAAGAAGGCCTGGGGAGGGCCATGTCCGCCGATCGGTCGCCACCGCTATTTCTTCCGGCTGCACGCTCTGGACAAGGTGCTGCCCGACCTGGGGACCGCGACGCGTGCCGCGGTGGAGGATGCGATGAAGGGGCACGTCCTGGCCACGGCGCAGTGCATGGGGACCTACGCCCGTTCCCTGTAGGCCCGTCCCGTCCCTCGGCCGCTCCCGTCACGGGGAGAACGGGTAGGCGCCGTTGGACAACTCGAGCTGGTAGTAGGCGCACTTCGCCGCGACGCCGGCCTTCCGGTAGACGCGGACGTAGTACGTGGACGAGTTGTCCGTGCACTGGTTCTTGCCGGGTGCGGCCACGCCGGGGCAGTTGTTGCAGTTCTGGGCCCCCGCCTCGGCGATGCAGGCGCCGAGGTCCGCCGGGGTCTCGCAGATCGGGTTGTCGGCCGGACTGCACAGGCACTCGCCGCCGTCGGGGCTGTGGAAGCTGGTGGCCCAGTCGATCTCGGACGCTCCCGAGCAGAACTGCGCCGATGTCTCGCAGTTGCCCCGCCGCACGTCGATGGCGAAGGCGTCTTCCGGGTTGGTCACCAGCCGCGCCTTGAACCCGTACTTGTCGCAGGCGCCGTCCTCGGAGTCCCAGGTGGCGTCGGTCGCGACGACCTTGTACCAGTCGTCCAGGCCCGGCACGGCGAGGTTCGCGTCCACCACCAGCTTCTGGGCCTCGTTGTCCACCAGCACGCCTAGATCGACCGCGTAGTCGCACCGGTAGTGGTTGGAGGCGTCGTAGTCGTCGCCCTGGCACTCGCAGCCGGTCTTGTAGTTCTGGTCCGTGTCCCACCAGGCCGGTTCTCCGCCGGCGGCCTCGGTGCAGTCCAGTTGGCAGGAGCCCAGGCAGAACAGGTCGCCGTGCAGCAGCGTCCCCGCCGGGACGGGGCACAGCGTCGTCAGCAGGCCGTCGTCCGCGTACCCCGAGCAGTCGTCGTCCACCCCGTTGCAGATGTCGGAGCGGCTGGGGTTGGTGGTCGCGGCCGAGTCGTCGCAGTCGTCGGGCACCAGCGCGCTGTAGGGGCGGGCGGCGCTGCACCGGCACTGCATGAGGACGCTGTTGCCGTACCCGTCACCGTCGGCGTCCAGGTAGTAGGTCTTGCACCCGGTGGACCCGACCGGGTCGGCGAGACCGTCGCAGTTGTTGTCCTTCCCGTCGCACTTCTCCTCGGCGCCGAGGTAGCAGTCGACGTCCGAGTCCCCGCATTCCGCCGTGTCGGGGCATTCCAGGTTGTCCAGCCCCTGGTACACGCCCTTCGGGGCGCAAAGGCACCTGGAGTCGCCCGCCACGCCGTGGGTATCCCCGTCGGCATCCCGGAAGTAGACCGCGCAGCCGATCGAGTCCTCGGAATCGGTCAGGCCGTCGCAGTTGTCGTCGAAGCCGTTGCAGGTCTCGACGCGCAGCGGGTTCGGGTTGGCGTCGGCGTTGTTGTCGTCGCAGTCCCCGGGCACCAGGGCGAAGTAGGGGGCCGACGGCGCGCACAGGCAGCGGAGGTCGGACGTGACGCCGTAGCCGTCGCGGTCCACGTCCGCGTAGTAGTTGGTGCAACCCGACTCGGGGTCGTTCTCGTCGATGTCGTCGACCAGGCCGTTGCAGTTGTCGTCGGCGCCGTTGCAGACCTCCTTCGCGTCGGCGTTCAGCTGGGTCCATCCGAACTGGTTCTTGTCCGGCACGCAGGCCTCGCACGTGGCGTCCGGCTTCGGCGCGCCTGCCATGTAGCAGACGTCGTCGATCACGCACACGTCGGGGCGCAGCGGGTTGGCGCAGCCCCCGACGCCGTCGCACATGTCCAGGGTGCAGTCGTTCGCGTCGCCGCACGAGTACGGGGTCCCGACGCAGACCTTGCCGCTGCAGACGTCGTCCCGGGTGCATCCCTGGTTGTCGTCGCAGGGGATGCCGTCGTTCGCCGACCAGTCGTGGGGAGCCCCGACCGCATCGCACTTGCGGCACCGGTTGGCCGGGTCCTGCGCCCCGTCGGCGATGCAGGCGCCGTCGATCAGGCAGGTGCCGGCAATCTGGGTGTGGCTGCAGCCGCCATTGCCGTCGTAAAGGTCCTCGGTGCAGGCCAGGCTGTCGTCGCACGAGTAGGGGATGCCCCGGCATTCGCCGCCGAAGCACAGGTCGCCCCAGGTCGCCAGGCTGCCGTCGTCGCAGGACGCGCCGTCGAGGGACGACCACGTGTCGGCCTGGTAGGCCGCGATGCATCCCTTGCAGGGGTTGCCGGGCTGGGGCGTCTGGTCCTCGTAGCAGGTGTGGTCGATGATGCACCAGGCGCCGGAGATCACGTTGCGGCAGCCGCCCGTCCCGTCGCACTGGTCGGCGGTGCACCCCAGGCCGTCGTCGCACGAGTACGAGGAGCCGGCGCAGGCGCCCAGGACGCAGAGGTCGTCCCGGGTGCACGCCTCGCCGTCATCGCAGGGGACGTCGCCCACGCGCGGGCTCCAGTCCCGGGCGTCCAGCGCCGGGTCGCACCCCAGGCAGGGCTGGACCGGGTTGACGTCGCCGGCCGTCCAGCAGGACTCCCCGATGGCGCAGAAGCCGTCGTTCGGCGTGTGCGTGCAGCCGCCCAGGCCGTCGCAGGCGTCCTGCGTGCAGGTCAGCGCGTCCGAGCAGGAGTATGGCGTGCCCTGGCAGGTCCCCTCGACGCAGGTGTCGTCGTAGGTGCAGGCGATCCGGTCGTCGCACGCGCCGGCGTCGTTGGGCGACCAGATCTCGTATTCCCTGGAGATGTCGCACTTCTGGCAGAGGTTGTCGGGATTGATCGCGCCGTTCGGGAAGCAGCCCGCACCCTGGATGTTGCACCAGCCGGCCTGCACGGCGTGCAGGCAGACGCCGGCCTGGCACGTGTCGTCCGTGCAGCCGAACCCGTCGCTGCAATCCATAGGCGTGCCGGTGCACGTTCCCTCGACGCAGACGTCGTCCAGCGTGCACTCGTTGCTGTCGCTGCAGGCCGTGCCGCTCAGCGGCGACCAGCCGTTCGGGTTCGTGGACGGGTCGCACACCAGGCAGGGGTTCGTCGAGCTCATCTCGCCGGCCTGCGCGCACACCGCGTCGATCACGCACCACCCGGCCAGCAGCGTGTTCGAGCAGGCGCCTTCGGGGGTGCAGGCGTCGATCGTGCAACTGATGCCGTCGTCGCACTTCGAGGTCCCCTCCTCGCAGACGCCTCCCATGCACTTGCCGGGGTTCGTGCACGCGTCCCCCTCGTTGCACTGCATGCCGTCGTTCACGCCGCTCCAGGTCTCCGGAGCGTTGTCGTGCACGCATCCCTCGCAGACGTTGGCCGGGTTGGTGTCCCCGTCCGACAGGCACAGGCCGTCGATCAGGCACGTGCCCGGCAGGACGGTGAACAGGCAGCCGCCGCGCCCGTCGCACGCGTCGCCCGTGCAGTCCTTCAGGTCGTCGCATTCGTAGGGCGTGCCGGTGCACGTCCCGGACACGCAGACGTCCGTCGTCGTGCAGGCGATCCCGTCGTTGCACTCGTCGCCCTCGGGGCGGCCGCTCCACTGCACCTGGCTCTCGCTGGGCCAGCAGCGCTGGCAGGTGTTGGCCGGGTTGGACTCGTTCTGGACCCGGCAGATGTCGTCGATGCGGCAGGAATCCGCCTTCAGCGGGTTGTTGCAGCCGCCCGCGCCGTCGCAGAGGTCCTCGGTGCACTCGATGTCGTCCCCGCACGAGAAGGCCTCGCCCTGGCACTGCCCGTCGATGCAGGAGTCGTTCTTCGTGCACAGATCGTTGTCGGTGCAGGGCCCGGGGTTGTTGGACCAGTCGTTCGGGTTCACGTCCGGCAGGCAGACCTGGCACGGGTTGGTCGGGTTCACCTTGAACGGGGTGCGGCAGGCGCCGCCGGCCACGCAGTAGTTCGGCTTGACGGTGTTCACGCACCCGACGCCGTCGCACGCGTCGGTCGTGCAGGTGAGGCCGTCGTTGCAACTGTATGCCTGGCCTGCGCAGACACCGGCGGTGCACTGGTCCTCCCGGGTGCACAGAACGTTGTCGTTGCACTCGGAGCCATCGGGTTTCGGCGGGTTCGAGCACACGCCCGAAGCCGGGTTGCAGACTCCCGGTTCGTGGCAACTGTCGGGCACCGGGCAGGCCACCGGGTCCAGGCCGGTGCAGACGCCGGACCGGCACATGTCCATCCGGGTGCAGAGGTCCCCGTCGTCGCAGTACGAGGTGTCGGACTTCGGCGGGTTCGAGCAGATGCCGGTCGAGGTGTTGCAGGTGCCGACCTCGTGGCACGGGTCCAGCGCCGTGCAGACCGTCCGGGTGGCCGGCGTGCAGGCGCCCAGGTGGCAGGTCTCGCCCTGCGTGCACCGGTTGTTGTCGTCGCAGACATCGCCTTCCTGCTTGCCGCCCAGCGTGCAGGTGCCGGTGGCCGGGTCGCAGGCCCCGGGCTGGCAGGGGTCGGTCTGCGTGCAGGTCACCGGGTTGCCGCCGACGCACACGCCGCTGTCGCAGGCGTCCGTGCGGGTGCAGAGGTTGCCGTCGTCGCAGGAGGTGCCGTCCGTCTTCGCCGGGTGCGTGCACTCGCCCGCCGCGCAGACGTCCTTCGTGCACTGCTCGGCGTCCGCCGTGCAGGCAGTGCCGTTCGGCTTGTCCACCACCGTGCAGCCGCCCAGGCCGTCGCACGCGGCCGATTCCTCGCAGTCCCCCGGGTTGCAGGTGTAGGGCGTGCCGACGCACGCGCCCATCGAGCAGGTGTCGCCGGAGGTGCACGCGTCGCCGTCGTCGCAGGGGGCCGTGGTCTCGCGGTGCTGGCAGCCGGTCGCCGTGCAGGTGTCCTCGGTGCACGGGTTGCCGTCGTCGCAGTTCGTGAACCCGATGCAGGTCCCGTCCTCGCAGTGGTCGTCCGGCGAGCACGGGTTGCCGTCGCTGCACGCGGTGCCGGTCAGCTTCTCGTACGAGCAGCCCACGCCGGGGGTGCAGATGTCGCGGGTGCAGGCGTTGCCATCGTTGCAGCCGCCGGTGCCCTGGCAGACCCCGTCGACGCACGTGTCGCCGCTGGAACACTCGTCGCCGTCGTCGCAGGTGCCGCCGTTGAGCTTCTGGTAGGTGCACCCGGTCGCCGCGGCGCAGCCGTCGCTGGTGCAGGCGTTGTCGTCGTTGCAGTCGACCGTCGTGCCGACGCAGGTGCCCGTTGCGCACGAGTCGTTCCCGGTGCAGAGGTTGCCGTCGCTGCAAGGGCCGGTATAGGGCACGAACCGGCAGCCGGTCGCCGGGTCGCAGGTGTCGGTGGTGCAGGGGTCGGTGTCCTTGCAGGTGATCAGGGTGCCGGCGCACGCGCCTTCCGCGTCGCAGACGTCGTCCCGGGTGCAGGCGTTCGCGTCGTCGCAGGGGGTCAGCGCCTCGGCGAGAGCCGCCGCGCATTTGCCGTCGTCGCACACCGCCACCTGGCAGGTCTCCAGTTCCACCCGGTCGGCGCAGTCGGCATCCCGCAGGCACTCGACGCCGTCGGGCAGCGTGTCCGCCGGCACGTCGCCCGGCAGTTCGTCCGTGCCGGGGTCCTGCGCGATCTCGTCCCGCGGCACGTCGACCGGCGGGACCTCGGCGTCCTCGATCGGGTCGAGGGGCACGTCCACGGAGGCCTCGTCCGGGAGGTCGCGCGGTGCCTCGTCGGTCGCATCGAGGACGTCCCCGGCAACCTCGGCCAACTCGGCGTCGGGTACGTCCCGGATGACCTCCGGCGTGACCTCGGCGTCCAGGCTCCCCTGCCCCCCGTCGGGCATCCCCGGGTCGGCGTCGAGGTTCCTGAAAAGGCCTCCCCCCTCGCATCCAGCAAGCAGGGAAGCCGACAGCAGGGCAAGGAGGGTCAGGGATGCACGCCGCATGGGCCACCTCGATCGTCGAAGGCGAATCCGTTCCCGCCGCGGGGGCGGGCCGGTCGAATTCTACACGAAAACCCGGCCCGTTGCGCGGAAACACCGGGGCCGGAATCAGCCGATCCTCTTGCGGAATCTGAGGCCCGCCGCCACCAGGATCCCCAGTCCGAATCCCAGCAGGGCCACGAACTGCCATCCGAGGTCGTGCAGGTCCGACGCCTTCAGCAGCACGCCGCGAAGGATCTCGACGTAGTAGCGGATGGGATTCAGGTACGTCACGGGCTGCAGCCAGCGGGGCATGTTCTCGATCGGGGTCATGACCCCGGAGAGAAGCAGGCCGGGCATCATCACCGAGAAGGCCAGCAGGAACGCCTGCTGCTGGTTCCGCGCCGCCACCGACAGGAACAGGCCGGTGCCGACCGTGCACAGGATATACAGCAGCGTGCCCAGCGCCAGCAGACCCAGCGACCCGCGGATCGGCACGTCGAACGACCAGGCCCCGACCGTCAGCACCAGCAGCACGTCGAAGCAGCCCAGCAGCACGAACGGCAGCACCTTCCCCAGGATCAGTTCCCAGGGCCTCAGCGGCGTGACGATCACCTGTTCCAGAGTGCCGATCTCCCGCTCGCGGGCCAGGTTCATCGCCATCACGATCGTCGTCACCACCAGCAGGATCATCGCGGCGACGCCCGGGACCATGAAGATCGGGCTCTTCAGGCGGGGGTTGTAGAACACCCGGACCTCCGCGCGGGGACGGGCGACGGGAGGGTCCGCCGACAGGAGGCCGCGCGCCAGGTCCGCCCGGCCGCGCAGCACGTCCAGCGACAGGGCGTCGATCGCGGCGCCGGCGGCCTGCTGGGCGAAGCGGCCATACAGCGGGTTGGTGCCGTCCGCCAGGACCTGGACCGTCGCCGGGATGCCGGCCTGCACGTCCCGGGAGAACCCGCGCGGGACCACCAGGGCGACCTCGGCGCGGCCATCCCGGACGTCCTCCTCGGGGCGGGAGCAATCGAGGGCCGGGCCGATGTCCAGGAACGAGCGGTCCGCCGTGGCCCGCCGCACCAGTTCGCGGGACTCGGGGGTGCCGTCCAGGTCGCAGGTCACGGTACGCAGGTGCTCGACCTCGAAGTCCACCGCGAAGCCGAAGACCAGCAGTTGCACCACCGGCGCGACGACCAGCATCGGCATCATGCGCGGGTCGCGGGTGACCTGCCGGACCTCCTTGCGCATCACCGCCATCAGGCCCGGCGTCATGCCACCCTCCGCCGGAAGCGCCGCGTCGCGATCGTCAGGACGACCCCGGAGAAGACGGCCATCGCCAGCAGGTGCGGCCACAGGGTGTCGAACCCGTTGCCCTTCAGCAGCACGCCGCGCAGGACCGTCACGTAGTAGCGGGACGGGAAGATGGACGCAAGGATCTGCAGGATCCAGGGCATCCGTTCGACCGGGAACAGGAAGCCCGACAGCAGGATTGCCGGCAGCAGCGACGAAAGGGCTCCGGCCTGGGTGGCCACCTGCTGGCTGTGCGCCACGACCGAGATGAGCAGGCCCTGCGACAGCATCGCCACCAGGAAGAGCAGGGTGCCGACGGCGAGCGTGGCGGGGCTGCCGGTGACGGGAACCCCGAAGGCGTACGCCCCGACGACCAGCACCGTCAGCGCCTGCACGATCCCCAGCGCCAGGTACGGGAGAAGCTTGCCCAGTACCACCTCCAGGCGCCCGATCGGCGTCGCGAACAACTGTTCCAGGTTGCCCTGCTCCTCCTCGCGGGCGATGGTCAGCGCCGTCAGCAGCACCCCGGCGATGGCCAGGATGTAGGCCACGAGGCCGGGGACGAAGAAGATGGCGGAGCGCAGGCCGGGGTTGTACAGCAGGGAGACGCGGGCCTCGATCGGCGGCGTCGCCGAGGCGCCGGCCAGGGTCGAGACCTCGCGGCGCAGCAGGGCGGCCAGGGTCCCCATCACGCCGCCGGCCCGGGAGCCGTCGCTGCCGTCCACCAGGACCTGCAGCGGGGCGTCCCGGCCGCCCGCAAGGTGGTCCGAGAAGCCGGGCGGCAGGACGATGGCGGACGAGGCGACGCCTTGGCGGAACAACTCGTCGACGTCGTCGGCGTCCCCGGGCCAGGCGGCCACCCGGAACTCGCCGGAGGAGGTCAGGGCATCCACGAACGCCCGCGACGTCGGGGTCCGGTCGTCGTCCACCACGGCCAGCGGGGAATGGTCCAGGTCGAAGGAGATGCCGTACCCGAAGATCAGCAGCAGCACGACCGGCAGGCCCAGCGCGATGTAGAGGGTCGAGGGGTCGCGGGCGACGTGCAGGATCTCCTTGGCCGAGACGGCCAGCGTCCTGCGCGAAAAGCGCCGGGCCCGAAGGAGCGGGGGGAGGCGCGTGGCGGGCCGCTGCTTCATGGGGCGCTCCCCTGCACCACGGACAGGAACACGTCGTCCAGGGTGGGCTCCGAGACCTCCACCTCGACGGAAGGAACGGCGCGCCGTGCCGCCGCGACGACCTCCTCCAGGGCCTCCGGCCCGGTGCGCACCCGGACGCCGCCCCCCATCGACTGCAGCGCCAGGACGCCGGGCAGGGGGCGGATGGCCTCGGCCAGTCGTGCCGGGGTCCCGTGCAGCACCCGCACCTCGCCCGGGGCGAATCGCGCCTTCAGTTCGGCCGGGGTGCCCAGGGCGACCAGGCGGCCCGCCACCATCAGGCCCACGCGGCGGCAGTACTCGGCCTCGTCCAGGTAGTGCGTGGTCAGGAACACGGTCGCGCCGGCCTGCACCCGCCGCCGCACCAGGGACAGGAACTCCCGGCGCGCCGCCGGGTCCACGCCCGCCGTGGGCTCGTCCAGGAACAGGATCCGCGGGTCGTGCAGCAGGGCGTTGGCCAGGGCGACCCGCTGCTGGCGCCCGCCCGGCAGGGAGGCGGTGATCGAGGCGCGCTCGCGCTGCAGGCCCACCTCCTCGACGACCGCGTCGATGCGTTCCCGCAGCCGCCGCCCGGACAGGCCGTACGCGCCCCCGAAGAAGTCCAGGTTCTCCTCGACGGTCAGGTCCGGGTACAGCGAGAACTTCTGCGACATGTAGCCGATGCGGCGCTTGACCGACTCGGGGTCCTTCGCGACGTCGAAGCCGGCCACCTCCGCCGCGCCGGACGTCGGCCGCAGCAGGCCGCACAGGATGCGGATGGTCGTGGACTTCCCGGCGCCGTTGGCGCCCAGGTACCCGAAGATCTCCCCGGGCGGAACCTCGAACGACACGTCCCGTACGGCGTGGAAGTCGCCGAAGGTGCGGCCCAGGCCGCGGCAGCGGATGACGGTGTCGCTCATCCCGCCCCCCGCGAGTCGTTGTCCGCCACCCGGGCCAGGAACAGGTCCTCGAAGCCCGGTGCCAGGCGGCGCACCGTCGCGCCGCTGGCCCGGATGTCGGACGCCACGCGATCGGCCTCGGCGGCGCGCACCACGACGCGCAGGCCGGTCCCCAGCGGCGTGACCGCCTCGACCCCCTTCCCGGGGCCCGCCAGCACGGCCTCCACCGTGGCCATGCCCTCGCCTGAGGCCGGCTCCACCCGCAGCACCGCGTCGCCGAACCCCGCGACCAGGTCGGAGGGGCGGCCTTGCAGGACCAGCCGGCCCCCGAAGGCCAGGCCCACCCGGGAACAGCGCGCTGCCTCGTCCATGTACGACGTGGTGACCAGCACTGCCATGCCCCCCGCCGTGAAGTCGGCCAGCAGGGCCCACAACTCGCCGCGCGACACCGGGTCCACGCCGTTCGTCGGCTCGTCCAGCAGCAGGAAGGACGGCTGGTGCAGCAGGGCGCAGGCCAGCGCCAGTTTCTTGTACATGCCGCCGGACAGCGCGTCCGCCCGGCGGTCCCCGAACGGCGCCAGCCGGGTGATGTCCAGCAGGCGGTCGCGGCGCCTCCGGAACTCCGACCGGTCCAGGCAGAAGAGGTTCCCGAAGAAGCGCAGGTTCTCGTGGACGCTGAGGTCGCGGTACAGCCCGTACCGCTGCGGCATGTAGCCCATCCGCTCGCGCACGCCGGACCCCGGATCCAGGGGGTCCTGGCCCTCGATGCGCACCGTGCCCTCCGCGGGCTGCAGCAGGCCCGCCATCGCCCGGACCGTCGTGGTCTTGCCGGCGCCGTCCGGCCCGACCAGACCGTACAGTTCCCCGGGCCGGACCTCGAAGGACATCCCGTCCAGGGCGACGGTCGTCCCGAAGCGGTGGCGAAGGCCGGACACGACGGCGACGGGCGGGTTGCCCATGGGTTACGGCTCCCCGGGGGTTACGGCACCACGCGGACCTCGACGGGCATCCCCACGCGCAGTTTCCCGTCGGGGTTCTTCACGTCGGCTTCCACGGCGTATACCAGCCGGTCCCGGTCGCTGCGGGTCTGGATGGTGCGGGGCGTGAACTCGGCCTCCGGAGACACCCTGCGGACGCGGCCCTCGAACGTCTCGCCGGGCCAGGCGTCGGCCGTCATGGTCACGACCTGGCCGGCCGACACCCGCGCCAGGTCGGCATTCGTCACGTAGAACGTCACCCTGGGGGCGCTGGCGTCGGTGACCTCGAACAGCGTCGTGCCGGGAAGGACCACCTCCCCGGGCTCCTTGGCCCGGATCGTCACCGTGCCTGCGATCGGCGACTCGATCCGGCACTCCGCCTGGGCCGACTTCGCACGGGACAGGGCGGCTTCGCCGGCCGCGACCTGCTTCTCGGCCGCGCGCACCTGCTCGGCCGCCGCGGCCGCCTGCAGGCCGGCCGCCTTCGCCTGTTCGCCCGCCGCGCCGGCCAGTTCCAGAGCGGCCGCGCGTCGCCTGGACAGGTCCTCCGCCACGGTGTCCAGGTTCTCGCGCTGGGCCGTCGCCATCGCGCCCTCGCTGTCCAGCCGCTGGGCGCGCTGCGACTGCCGCCTTGCGTTGGCCTCCTGCACCGCGTACGACCCGGCGCCGGTGGCCTGGCTGCGGGCCTGGCGCTCGGCCGCCTTCCGCGCGAAGTCGACCGCTTCGGCCTGCGCGCGCGCGGCCGCCACCTGGGCCTTCGCCGCCTCGATTCGCGCCCCGGCCTCGGCCACCAGCGCGTCGGGCTCGCTGCAGTCCAGTTCCACCAGGAGGTCGCCCGCCTTGACCCCGTCGCCCTCCCGGGCGTGCAGGGCCCGGATCCGGGCCGGCAATCGCGCCGCGACCTGCACGCGGGTCCCCTCGATGACCCCGGACGACCCCGGGGGGCCCTGCCGGTCGGCCGACTGCCGCGCGATCCAGATCGCCAGGGCGGTGCCCAGCGCGATCGTCAGCACGACCAGGACGATGACGAACCGCTTCATCGAGCCGTCTCCTTCCCGGCACGGGAGGCCGGGTCCCCGGGTTGCTTCAGGATCCCGTGCAGGAAGAGGTCGGCGGACGCCAGCCCGATCCGCTCGATCACCGCGGGCGAGCGCGGCCCGACCAGCATGGACGCCAGGGGATACCCCAGGTGATAGAACAGCAGCGAGCCGATGATGCCCATCAGGGCGACCTCGATATCGACATCCCGCAGCATCCCGGCGTCCTTCGCCCGCAGAAGGAGCCGCCGGCCCACCGCCTGGTTGCCGCGGATCGGCTCCAGCATCTCCTGGCTCAAGGGGCTGCCTTCCCGCAGCAGCTCGGCGAACACCAGCCGGAAGAACCAGCGGTTGGCGTCGATGTGCCGGGCCAGGCCCAGGAAGAAGGCCTGCAACTGCTCGGCGGAGGGGGGCACGTCGCCGTCGAGCGCGTCGATCAGCGAGCGCACCGATTCGATCTCGGGCCGCAGGACCTCGCGCAGCAGGCCCTCCTTGGACCCGAAGTAGTACTTGATCAGCGACAGGTTGCAGCCCGCCTGCGCCGCGATGGCACGCGTGCTGGTCCCGCGGAAGCCCTGCGTGATGAACAGGCTCCGGGCCGCTTCCAGCAGCCGCGATCGCGTGTCCACGTCGTCCCGGTGTCCTTCCGGATGGGGGGATGTGCGTTTCATGCCGGGAGCATGGCACGGTCGTCCGTCCAAGTCAATCAAACGTTTGATTACATCCCTCCGGCGGAGGGCGGTTGCCCTTCCGCGCCGTCCCCGTACAATCGGCACGGCGCTGGGCCCGAGGGACGGAGGACGAAATGTACGAGAAGTCCGCGGCGTTCGAGGAACTGCTGAAGGCCCTGCTGGCCGGGATGCCCGACCTGCGGGTGGCCCGGGCGCTGGGTGCCCGCTGGCCGGAGCGCGAGGGGCCGCCCGAGCCCGGCGAGGTCCGGATCGAGGGGGGATTGTCCGGCGGGCTGCTGGAGGCGATCGACGCGCAGTGGCTGCCGCGGTTCCGGGAGATGCTGGGCGACGACGCCGAGGAGTTCGGCGAGCTGCCGGACGACGCCCGCCTGCCGGCCGTGGCGATCGGCTGGGTGCGGGACGAACGCCCGCAGTTCGCGGACCGGGCCCGGAACGCCCTGGCGGTGGTCGTGGGCCGGTTCGTGGGGGATCACCGCGAGTCGATCCTGCAGGCGATGCGGGACGCGGGCGAGGGACCGGACCCGGATCGGGCCGGCCGGATGGCCCGTGCCGAGGCCCTGCTGGCCGACGCGGCGGCGAAGGTGAAGGCGCTGGAAGCCCTGCCGGCGCACTCGACGACCGAGGCGATCGACGAGGTCCTGGACCCCGCCGTCGCGCCGCTGGAGGAGGCAAGGGAGATCCTCCAGGGGGTGGCGCTGGACGACGGGATCGCCGGAGTCCCCGAGGGGGCCGTGGCCGCAGGCGAACGGCTGCGCCAGACCTACCTCGCCGAGGAGGCGGCGTACGTCGATGCGGCGGGGAGGATCGGGCCGCCGCTGCACGAGTCGCCGGTCGGCACCTTCGAGCAGCAGACCTACCTGCTGGACGCGATCGTGGCCCTGCAGGAGGCGCTGACCCTGCGGGTCGAACTGTCCGACCTGCTTCGCCTGGCCCGGCTGCGGCTGGCGAAGGGGGACGTGGGCGAGGCCCGCGCGATCGTGGACCGCCTGCTGGAGATGGACTGCCCCGACGAACTCCGCGGCGAGGCCGAGGCGCTGCGGGAGCAGGTCGGGTCGTCGTCGCCTCTGGGCCGGGACAAGCGATGCTTCATCGCCACGGCGGCCTCCGGCGAGGACGACCCCGAGGTGCAGACCCTGAGGGACTTCCGGGACGAGGTCCTGTACCCCCACCGGGCGGGCCGGGCCGCCCTGTCGCTGTACTATCGGATCTCGCCGCCCATCGCCCGGGCCATCGCCTCTTCCGACGCGGCCCGCAAGGTCGTCCGCACGCTGGTCGTGCACCCCGCCGCCACCCTCGCGTCCCGCTGGTTGGGGACCCGCGGTCGCTGAACCCGCGCCGCCGGGCGCCTCTCCCCGGTCCCCTTCGCCGTCCGGCCCGGGCTGCCGGATGTCGCCGTCTTGGCGCTGCCGATCCGCCGCTTCTATACTGGCCCGGCGGCCCCAGGAGCGACGGACCTTGCCCGGCGGTGCCCAGTACTGCTCGCGTTGCCAGCGGACCTACGGGCTCGATCAGCCGTTCTGCCCCCTGGACGGCGTCGCCTTGAAGCCCGTGCCGGAGGAACTGCCGGAACCCGGGACCCTGGTCCACGGTCGCTACCTGGTCCGGTCGCGGCTGGCCGACGGCGGCATGGGCAGCGTCTTCCGCGCCACCGATGTCCGGGCGCGTCGCGACGTGGCCCTGAAGGTGCTGAAGCCCGTGCTGGCCGGCAAGGAGGCGGCGGTCACCCGCTTCTTCGTGGAGGCCCGCGCGGCCGGGCGGCTGCGCCATCCCAACGTCGTCGAGATGTTCGACTTCGGGGTGTCCCGGGAGGGCTGGCTGTACCTGGCCATGGAGTACCTGCCCGGCGAGACGCTGGCCGGGCGGATCGGCCGCGAGGGTCGCCTGCCGGTCGCGGACGCGGTGCTGGTGGCGCTGGGGATCTCCGAGGCCCTGGTCCACGCCCACCAGCACGGGGTCGTCCACCGGGACCTGAAGCCCGAGAACGTCGTCCTGGTCGAGTGGGACCGCGAGCGGGCCTTCGTGAAAGTCCTCGACTTCGGGATCGCCGCGATCGCCGATGCCCCGGTTCGCGGGGCGATGCATCGCGGCGAGGTGCTGGGCACCCCGGTCTACATGAGTCCCGAGCAGGTCCGCGGCGACGTGGTCGACCCGCGCAGCGACCTGTATTCCCTCGGTGTGCTGTTGCACGAGACGCTTTCGGGAAGCCCCCCCTTCCCGGGTCTCACGGCCGCGGAGGTCATGCGGCAGCACCTCGCCGAGGCGCCTCCACCCCTGCCGGCCCTCGTGGTCCCCCCCGGGGCCCGGCAGGGGCTGGAGGCCCTCGTGGCGGCCCTGCTTCGCAAGGAGCCGTCCGATCGGCCCGTGTCGGCAGACGAGGTCCGGACGCGCCTGCGGGAGATCCTGGACGCCCTGGCCCTGGACCATGCCCGGTCCATCGACACCGGCCTGATCGGCGAGATCCTGTCGCCGCTGCAGACCCTGGTCCCCTTCCACGAGCGCGCCACGCTGGCGATCGACCCGGCCGCGGCCCCGGGGGACGCCTCGTTCCACGAGCAGCCCACCCTGGTCCTGTCGGAGGGCGGCCTGGCCGTGGCCGGCAGCGCTGCACCGACGGCCGGCTCGCGGCTGCACCTGGCGACGCTGGGACCCCGGATCGAGGTGCCCTGGACACTGGCCCCGGTCGTCCTGCCGGTGGACGCCGCGCCGGTCCGCCCGGTCGCAGCCTCGGCCACCGACGTCGAGGTGACGCTGGTCCACCTCGAGTTGGACCTGGGCCCCGAGGGAGCCGGGCCGGCCACGCCCCGCCTGCTGTTCGCCCCCGAGATGGAGGCGTTCGAGTCCGGGGCCATGGCGGCAGGCGGCTGTATCTGCTTCGATTCCGGCGACGAGGTCCGGCTGGTCTTCGGGCTGTACGACGGGGCGGAGGAGCCCTGGATGCCTGCGGTGGAGGCCGCCGCCGACGTGGTCCGCCGCGCGGCCCGCTTCCGTGCGGACACCGGCGTGCCCGTCGAGGTCCGCGTCGGGGTCTGCACCGACACGGTCTCGCGGCGGACCCTGCTGTCCGGGGCGCCGGACCAGGCCCTTCGCGGATCGCCCGTGGACGTCGCCGTCCGCATGGCCCGCATGGCGATGGCCGGGCAGGTCATCCTGGACGAGCGAACCCGCCGGCGAGCCCGCCGCGAGTGGCCCTTCGAGGACCTGGGTCGCATCCGGGTGCGCGGGCGCGACCGGTTGACGCGGATCTTCGGGCTGACGGCATCGAGACTGGCCGGCTAGGCCGAGAAGGGCTTCAGGCGGACGCGGACACGGCGAGGCCCAGCCCCAGCCGGGATGCCACCTCCTCGGACAGGGCGCGGTAGGCCACGGACCCGGACGCGGCCGGGTCGTAATCGAAGACCGGTACGCCTTCCATCTGGGCCCTCGCCAGCGCGCTGCTGACCGGGATGCGGGTCGCCAGCACCAGGTCTCCGTAGGTATCGTCCAGGTCCTGCAGCACGGCCTGGGTCACCCGCGCGTTGCGCCGGTCCACCCGGGTCGGCAGCACGCCCAGCACCCGCACGCCGTGGTCCAGCCGGTCCTGCAGGGTGTCCACGACCGCCAGGAGGTCGACGACGCCGGCCATCGCCAGCACGCTCATGTCGCACGGCACCAGGCAGGAGTCCGCGGCCATCAGCGCGTTCAGCGTCAGGTTGCCCAGGTTCGGCGGGCAGTCCAGCACGATCACGTCGAACCGCTCGCGGGCCTTGCGCAGCGCGGCCCGCAGCAGGAACTCCTTGCCGATGCGCCCGGCCAGCACCCCCTCGGCCGAGGCCAGCCCCTTGTCCGACGGCGTCACCGACAGCAGGTCGATCCGCGTCGGGTGGACGATCTCCATCACGTCGCGCCCGTGGCCCAGCAGCACGTCCGACATCGACACCGGGCTGCCGTCCTGGTACACCGAGGCCAGCGCCGTGGCGACGTGCCCCTGCCCGTCCAGGTCGACCAGCAGGGTCCGCTGGTTGGCGTACCGGGCCAGCGCCACCGACAGGTTCACCGCCGTGGTGGTCTTGCCCACGCCCCCCTTCTGCGCGGCGACGGCCAGCACGTGGGCCCTCGGGCGCGCCGCTTCCTCGGCCAGGCCGGCCAGGCGCTTGATGCGATCGGACAGCGACATGGACACCTCCAGGGACGTTCAGGAAACCAGTCGCATCGGTCGGTTGCAGTGCGGGCAAGGCACCCGGCCGGTGGCCGTCTGGCGCGTCCGGGGCAGCCGCACGCCGCACGTCTCGCAGATCAGGAACATCTTCACGTACGAGGTCCGCCGCTCGCCGTCGCCGCGCGCGGACGGGGGCGGGGGACGGTGCTCGACCGGGGGCGTCGGCTCGCCGTGCGGGAAGGTCGGGCCGTCGTCGTACCCCGGCGGCGGGGCGTTGACGTAGCCGGCGGGCGGGCCGTTCTCCAGCGCGTCCTCGTTCGCGGCGGGGGCGGCCTGGGGCACGGGCGCCGGAACCGCGGCCGTCGGCACGAATTCCGGTTCCGGTGGCAGGTCCATCCCGAACGTCACCAGCACCGCGCGCCGGATCGCCCGCACGGCCCGCAGGGAATCCCCCGTGGCCCCGGGTGCCGCCGTCGTCTTGCCGGGCGTCCCGTGCACCGCCAGCACGGCCACCGCCGCCTGGACCTCGCCCAGCCCGGACTGGTCCTTCACCGTTTCGTAGACCCGCTCGAGGTCCCACATCGGGTTGGCCTTGCGGCCGACCGCCTCGCCCAGTCCCCGCAGGTACTTCTCGGCCGCCTGGGCCGCGTGGTACATCGCCATCGGGGCGCCACCCGGCCTGCGCACCAGCGAGCCGGCGTCCGCCAGGTCCTCCTCGGCCTCCTCCAGGAACTCCTTCACGTCCGCATCGTCCATCGTCTTCATCGAGACGGCCCTCCCTCCGCACCGGCCCGGATTGTACCCCAGACGCGGGCGCACCCCGAAGAAAGCGGAAAAGACCGTCAGCCTCCATGAAATGAGTGCCAAATGAGGGCCTGCCTCCGATTTCGCTCCCGGAAATCCAGGGGGTTCGGGACGTTCCCATGCGCCAGGGGTCGGGATGGCCCCGCCGGAAAAATGGAGGCTGTCCCTATTCATGCGACGAGGCGGAGGCCTAGCCGGTTTCCTGCTCGCGGTGGGTGACCGAGACGGCGTGGCCGTCGGCGCGCAGGGCGTCGGCGACCGCGATGGCCAGGGCCACCGAGCGATGCTGCCCGCCGGTGCACCCGAACGCGATCGTCACGACGGGGCGCTCCTCGGCCTCGTGCAGCGGCAGGGACGTCCGCAGCAGGTCCAGCACACGGTCCCGGAACGGCTCCCACTCCGGCTTCCCCTCCAGGAATCCCCGCACCTCGGGGTCCCTCCCGGTCAGCGGTCGCAGTTCCTCGATGAAGTACGGGTTCGGCAACCCGCGGCAGTCGATGACGTAGTCCGCCTCGCGCGGCACGCCGTTCCGGTACCCGAACGACATCACCACGACGCCCGTGCGGCGGGACTTCTCGGGGTCCCACGCCTGCATCACGCGCGCCTTCAACTGGTGCACGTTCAGCGACGTCGTGTCGATCGTCCAGGCCGCCTGGTCCTTCAAAGGCTCCAGCAGCCGCCGCTCCAGCGCCAGCGCCGCCGCCAGCGACCCCGCTTCGGCCTCCAGCGGGTGTCGCCGCCGCGTGGCCGAATAGCGGTGCAGCAGCGCCTCGTCCTGGCAGTCCAGGAACAGCACCTCCACCCGGTGCCCCTGGGCCCGGATCCGGGCCAGCGTCTCGGGGAAGGCGTCCAGGAACAGACGCTCCCGGGCGTCCACGCCCAGCGCCACCCGCCGCACCTGCGGGTGGTCCTCGGCCAGCGTCAGGAACTTGTCCAGGATGACCAGGGGGAGGTTGTCGATGCAGAAGAACCCGATGTCCTCCAGCGCCCGGATGGCGGTGGACTTCCCCGACCCCGAGAGGCCGGTCACGATGACGACGTGTGCGGTGCTCATCGCGGGTCCCGTCCGCCCCCGGTCGCGGGGTGGATCACGCACGTCCGGTGTGGCGGTCGTGCAGCATCTCCTTCTTCTTCTGCAACTGGCGTTCGATCTTGTCCAGGATCACGTCGATCGTGGGATACAGGTCCGTCGTCTTCTCGGTGCTCTTGAAGACCTCGCCGTGCGCCGTGACCACCACCTCCATGACCGTCCACGCCTTCTCCTGGGACAGGGTCACCCTCGCATCGGCCGCGTTGCCGGCCAGCTTGTCGAACCTCTTGTCGATCTTGTCGACGATCAGCGCTCGCAAGTCATCCGAGGCATCGAACTGTCGAAGGACGAAGTTCACCTGCATGTTCGCCTCCTTCCCGCCGGCCCGCGGCCCGACATCCCCGCCGGCCTGCCAAAGCCCCGTTTCCCGCGGGGCCCACCTCGAAGGGCCTCGTCGCGGCCGAACCGGCCGTCCCGGGCCCGGGGGGCGCAGGGGCCCGCCCCCGGATCACACCAGCGCACGCCGGCGCGACGACGGCAGGATACCGAGGGCCTCCCGGTACTTCGCCACCGTCCGCCGGGCGATCACGACGTTCTCGCGCCGCAGCCTCTCGACGATGTCCTGGTCCGACAGCGGGCTCCGCGCGTCCTCCGCGTCCACCAGGGCCTTGATCCGCGACTTCACGCTCTCCGAGGACTGGTCCTCGCCGTACACGCTGCCGATCCGGCTGTTGAAGAAGTACTTCAGTTCGAAGATCCCGCGCGGCGTGTGCACGTACTTGTTCGTCGTGACGCGGCTGATGGTGGACTCGTGCATGCCCACGTCCTCGGCCACGTCGCGCAGCACCAGCGGCCTCAGGTGCGTGACGCCCTTCTCCAGGAAGTCCCGCTGGAACCGCATGATGCTGTCGGTCACCTTCCGGATCGTGCTCTGGCGCTGGTGGATCGACCGGATCAGCCACATCGCCGACCGCAGCTTCTCCTGCACGAACTCCCGCGCCTCGCCCGGGGCCTGGCTGCCCAGGGCCGACTCGTAGTAAGGGCTGATCTTCAGTTTCGGCAGGCCGTCCTCGTTCAGGACGGTCACGTACTCCCCGCCCACCTTGAACACGTACACGTCCGGCTGGATGTAGACGACGTCGTCGGTCGCGAACGCGCGGCCGGGCCTGGGCTCCATCCCGACGATGGTCTCGACCAGGACCTTCACCTCGTCCAGGCTGCACTTCAGCCCGCGCGCGATGGCCGGGAAGTTCTTGCGTTCCAGGTCCGGCAGGTGCCGGTCGATCAGAAGGCGCAGTCGCTCGTTGTCGGGGTGGAAGGTGCGCGCCTGGATCAGCAGGCACTCCTTCAGGTCCCGCGCCGCGACTCCCACCGGGTCGAACGACTGCACCCGCGCCAGCACCTTCAGGACGGTCTCGGCGTCGGTGCCCACCCGGGCGGCGATCTCCTCCTCGGAGACGTCCTGCAGGTAGCCGTCGTCGTTCAGGTTCCCGATGATGAAGGCGCCGGCCTCCCGCCCCGTCTCGTCCAGGTCGGACAACTGCAACTGCCACAGCAGGTGGTCCGAAAGGTTGCCCTTGCGGCTGACCGTCGCCTCGACGGAGGGGTAGTCCTCGTTGGTCACGCGGACCTGGGGGCCGGACGAGAATCGGTTGTAGCCCTCGACGAAGCGTTCCCAGTCCGCGTCGTCCTCCAGGCGCGGACCCGGCTCGCGGTCCGCCCCCTGGGGGACGTCGTCGGCGTCGGCCAGCGCCTTCGGCGGCGCCTCCTCGGCCGGCGGTTCGCCGATGTCGCCCTGCTCGGTGGCCGCATCCTGGTAGGAGAGGTTCTCCTCGCCCGGCCCCTCCTCCTCCAGCACGGGGTTGGCGTCCATCTGGGTGCGGATCTCTTCGGCCAGTTCCAGGCGCGAGAGTTGCAGCAACCGGATCGCCAGTTGAAGCTGGGGGGTGAGGACCAGTTTCTGCAAGAGCTTCAGGGACTGCTCTTGCCGGATCTCCATCGCAGCCATTCAATCCTTGCCGGGCAACGGCTCTGACAAGGCCAATATAGCGCCGGGATCCGGCCTTGTAAAGCCAGCGCAGCGCTCCTGGCACGCGCCTTGCGAGTCCTACCGGAGCCGCGCGGCGACGTCCGTGGCGGAGGGGCGGTCGGAGGCGGCCGGGGCCAGCATCGCCGCCAGCAGGCGGGCGGCCGGCGCCGGGAGCGGGGTCGCGAGGGATGCGGGCGAGGTACGCCGGAATGCGTCCAGCACCCCGGCCGGGTCCCGCGCGTTCCGCCAGGGGAGCGGGATGCCGGCGGCGACCAGGCCCAGCAGGCCCAGCGAGAAGACCTCGGAGGCCGTGCCCGGCGGGTCGCCCTGCAGGACCTCCGGGGCCAGGAAGGGCAGGGTGCCGAGGATCACGCCGCCCGGCACGGGCGCCACGCCCGGGGGGTCGGCGCGCACGTCCAGCCATCGTGCGCTTCCTTCCCGGGCCAGCAGCAGGTTCCGGGGCGAGACGTCGCCGTGCAGCCTGGGGGAAGCCGCGCTGCGGGCGTGCAGCCAGCGCAGCCCGCGGGAGGCGTCGGCCATCGCGTCCGTCCATCGGGCCGCCGGCAGTGGCCCGTCCTGCAGGGCCTCGAAGAGCGTCCGTCCGGGCACGTGCCGGAAGGCGTGCAGGACGGCGTCCCCTTCGTCCCGCCACTGGCCCAGGAAGCGGGCCAGCGCGGGGTGGTTCACGGCGGCCAGGACCGCGGGGTCCGGCGGCGCGGGCCAGGGGGCGCCCGGTCGCGCGGGCGGGTAGCGGCGGACGATCAGCGCGCGCCGTCCCAGGCGGGCCGACCAGACCTCCACCGAGGGGGTGATCGACAGGGGGCGCAGCAGGCGGGTTCCCGACAGCGGCTCCATGGGTTCTCCGACAGGGGTCACTGGGCTTCCAGGTCGCGGATCTGTTCGTACAGCTTGCGGACGGCGCGGGGGAGATCTCGGGGAACCTCGACATCGATGCGGACCCAGAGGTCGCCGCGGCCGCGGGTCCCCAGGCGCGGCATGCCCTCGCCCCCGACCCGGATCGCGTCGCCGGGCTGGCAGCCCTTCGGCACCTCGACCTTCACGGGCCCGAGGATCCCGTCGATGGTGATCTTCTTGCCCAGCACGGCATCCGGGACGGACAGGGTCAGTTCGTGGACCAGGTCGTCGCCCTCGCGCCGGAAGCGGGGGTCGTCCTGCACGTTGACGACGACGTACAGGTCGCCCGCGGCCGCGCCCGACTGGCCGGTTCCGCCGGCGCCGCCGACCCTCAGGGTGTTCCCGGCGTCCACGCCGGCCGGGATGCGGACCTTGATCTTCCGCTCGGTGGCCGTGCGGCCCGTGCCGCCGCACGCCGGGCATCGCTGGCGGATGAACCGGCCCGCGCCGCGGCATTGCGGGCAGGTCGTGGTGATCGTGAACAGGCCCTGGCTGTGGGCGATGCGGCCGTGGCCCTTGCAGGCCGGGCAGCTTTCCGGGGTGGTCCCCTTCGCCGCGCCCGACCCGCCGCACTCCGCGCAGGCCTCGTCCCGGTGCAGCAGGACCTCCCGCTCGACGCCGGTGGCCGCCTCGTCCAGCGTCAGCACGACCTCGACCTGCTGGTCCCGGCCCTTGCCGCTGCGCCGCCGCCCGTGGCCCCCGAGGCCGCCGAACAGGTCCTCGAACCCGCCGCCGAACATCCCCATGAACTGCGAGAAGATGTCCTCGGCCGAGAAGTCGTATCCCCGCCCCTTCAGGCCGGCCTCGCCGAACCGGTCGTAGACCTGGCGCTTGTCCGGGTCCGACAGGACGTCGTAAGCCTCGGCCACGGCCTTGAACTTCTCCTCGGCGGAGGGGTCGTCGGGGTTCTTGTCGGGGTGGTACTGGATCGCGAGACGGCGGTAGGCCTTCTTGACCTCCTCCTTGTCCGCATCGCGGGAGACACCCAGGATGGCGTAGTAGTCGCGTTCCGCCATGGCCGGCAAGTAAGGTGCATTGCAGGGGCGCCTGTCAAGGGGTTGACGGATCCTAATCAATTGATTAAATTGCGCCCATCCGGCAAGGCGGGGTGGAATGCCCCCCGGACCCGGCCCGGCGGCGACGTGCCGTTTCGAGGAGGATCCCGATGAGAAACACCTGTGCTGCTGCGGTCTTCCTGGGGGTCGCCCTGGCCGCCCTCCCGGCCGGGGCCCAGGTCCGCGAGGTGACCCTGGACGAGGCCGTCCGGTCGGGCCTCGACCACTCCCCCGAACTGCGGATGGGCCTTCCCGACATAGAGAAGGCGAAGGACGACCGGCTTTCCGCCGGGCTGGGCATGGGACCGCGGCTGTCGCTGGATGCGGGCATCCAGTACTGGGACAAGGCGACGAAGGTCCAGTTCATCGACGCCGGCGCCATGCAGTTGACCCAGGAACAGATCGACCTGATCTCCGGCCTGATGGGCGAGGGGTTCGTCGGCCTGCTGGCCAGCCTGGGCGAGCCGATGGAAGTCCAGAAGCAGGTCACCGGCGCGGTGAACCTCCAGGTCGTGCAGCCGATCACCCCGCTGTACTCGCTGGCATCCCTCTACCGGATGCAGGGGGCCGCGCTGGAGGCCGCCAGGCTGGACCAGTTGGCCAGGCAGGACCAGGTGAAGTTCCGCATCGCCGACACCTTCTTCAAGCTGAAGTCGGCGCTGCAGATGACCGAGGTCACCCAGAAGGCCGTCGAGCAGGTCCAGGCGCACCTGAAGACCGCGAAGTCGTTCAACGAGGCCGGCCTGGTCGGCCGGGACGACGTGCTGCGCGCCGAGACGATGCTGGCGAAGGTCCAGGACCAGCACAACCAGGTGCTGTCCGGCGTCGCGCTGGCGCGGGCCGCCCTGGCGATCCAGATGGGGCTGCCTCCCTCGACGATGCTGGTGCCGGCGGGCGACTACCCGGACCCGCCGCCCGAGCCCAGCCTCAGCGAGGAGAAGGCCGTCGAGCGGGCGCTGAACGAGCGGCCCGAGGTCGACTCGATCGAGCAGCGGGGGAGGATGGCGGAGGCCGGCTGGCACGCGTCCATCGGCGCGCTGATCCCGACCATCGCGGGCGTGTTCCGATACTCGCATTTCGAGGGCAGCAAGTTCCAGCGCGAGGACTCGTGCTTCGTGGGCGCCCAGTTGCAATGGAACTTCTGGGACCTGGGCCGCGACATCCTGAAGATGAAGTCCGTGGGCCACGACCGCGACAAGGCGCGCGCCGCGCTGGCGGGCATCCGCGACCAGATCCTGCTGGACGTGAAGAAGAGCTGGCTGGACCTGAAGACCGCCCGGTCGTCGCTGGAGTCGAACCGTGCCGCGATCACGTCGGCCGAGGAGAACCTGCGCGTCGTGTCCCGGAAGTACGAGGCCTCCACGGCGACGTCGGTCGAGGTGCTGGACGCCCAGAGCGCGCTGACCCAGGCTCGCGCCGGCTATTCGGTCGCGCTGTTCGGGTACTACACCGCGTACGCCAACCTGCAGCGGGCGACCGCGGGCGGTTTCTGACGCCCACGGCCGCCCGGCCGCGGGTCAGCCGACCTTGACCTCGATCTGGCGGGGCTTCGTCTCGGCCCGCTTCGGCAGGTGAAGCACCAGCACGCCGTCCCGGTACTCCGCCGCGATCTTCGAGGCGTCCACGTAGTGCGGCAGCGAGAAGGAACGCGAGAACTTGCCGTAGAACCGCTCGATGCGCAGGTACTGGTCCTTCTTGTCCTCGTTCTCGAGGGTCTTCTCGCCGGCCAGCGTCAGGACGTTGTCCTCGACCCGGACGCTGACGGCCGCGGGCTTGACGCCCGGCAGCTCGGCGCGCAGGACGACTTCCTCCGCGTTCTCCAGCACGTCGACGGGGACGTAGCACGATTCGCCCGTCGCCGTGCGGTCCGGCGTCGCGGTTCGGAACAGCCGGTCCACCTCCTCGTGCAGCCGATCGAACTCACGGAACGGATCCCACCGCTGGATGGCCATGTTGACCTCCCCTGTGTGTTTGAGTTTGTAACCCACCGACCTTCCGCGCGTTGCCGCGTCCGGCAACCGTGTCCGGGTCACGCTGAAACGGTAAGATCGATTCCCGCGGCGTCAAGGGGGTCCGGGAGAGGGGGCCGCTTGGCGAGGGCCCCGGAAACCGGTACACTCCGTTCCCATGGACGGTCGCCGGGCTGCCATCGCCGGGTTCCTCGCCTTGATCCTCGCGGCACCGGTCGCCTTCGGGCAGACGTCGCTGGGGGGGAAGACGCCGGCGCCGGGGCCTGCCGCTGCGACGGTCTCCGCGCCCGCGGCCGCGACCGGCATCCTGGCCCGGGTCCAGGCCTTCTACGAGACGACCACGGACTTCAAGGCCGACTTCAAGCAGGTGGTGAAGACCCGCAGCCCCAGGCGCACCTTCAATCGATCCGGCACCGTCTGGTTCCAGCGGCCGGGCCGCATGCGCTGGGACTACGTCGTGCCGGACAAGGTCCATTACGTCAGCGATGGCGACGTGCTGTGGTCGTACGACGTGGAGGAGGGGATCGCGTACCGGCTGCCGGTCAGGGACTCGGAACTGTACCAGGCGCTGGGCTTCCTGACGGGGACGGCCCGGCTGGCGGACGCCTTCGACGCGTCCGAGCAGGCCCCGAAAGCCGCGGGGCTGGTGCCGATCGTGCTGACGCCGCGGCAGCCCTCGTCCTCCTACCGGTCCGTCACCCTGTTCGTGGACCCGGTCACCGGCCAGGCCCGGGAGACCGAGGTGCTGGACCCGCTGGGCAACGTCAGCCACGTCCGCTTCGAGGAACCGTCGTACGCCCGTCTCCCCCCTTCGGGCTTCACGTTCACCGTCCCGGCGGGGGTGAAGGTCCAGGACCTGGGGGCGGAATGACGACGTCGCGCCCCTCCCGCCGCCGCCGCGCGGCCGGATCCGTCTGTGCCATCACGCTGGGATGCCCCCGGAACCGCGTCGATACCGAGGTGATGCTGGGCGACCTGCTGTCGGCCGGATACGCCCTTGCCGCCGACCCCGTGGACGCGGACGTCGTGCTGGTCAACACCTGCGGGTTCCTGAAGGAGGCCCGCGACGAATCGGTATCGGTACTGCGGGAGTCCGCCCGGTCGCTGAGGCCCGGCGGGCGCCTGGTGGCGACCGGCTGCATGGCCGAGGCCTTCCGGCGGGAGATCGAGCGGGCGGTGCCCGAGGCCGAGGTGCTGGCCGGGGTGCGGGACCTGCTGGCGCTGCGGGGCCGGCTGGAGGGTCGCGCGGTCGCGGGGATCGTGCCCGTGCCGTCGGCGGCCAACCCCCGGCTGGTCACCACGGCGCCGCACGTCGCGTACCTGAAGGTCAGCGAGGGCTGCAACCGGCAGTGCGCCTTCTGCATCATCCCGCGGATCCGCGGGCGCCAGCGCAGCCGCCCGATCGAGGACGTCGTGGCCGAGGCGCGGGCGCTGGCGGCGGGCGGCGTGCGGGAGATCGTGCTGGTCGCCGAGGATCTGTCGCACTGGGGGGCGGACCTGCCCGGGCAGCCGGGGCTGGCGTCGCTGGTGGGCCGGCTGGTCGACGCGGTGCCGGAGGGGACGTGGCTTCGGCTGATGTACGTGTACCCGCGGGACCTGGAGGACGGCCTGCTGGACCTGATGGCGGGCCACCCTGCCGTGCTTCCCTACCTGGACCTGCCGGTCCAGCACGGGGACGACCGCGTCCTGAAGGCCATGCGGCGCGGCACGACGAGCCGCGAACTCCTGGCGCTGGCGGGGCGGGTGCGGGCGAGGGTGCCCGGCGTGGTGCTCCGGACGACCTACCTGGTGGGCTTTCCCGGCGAGGACGCCCGGGCGTTCGAGGCCCTGAGGGCGTTCGCGGCCGAGGCGAGGTTCGACCTGGCGGGGGTCTTCGCGTTCTCGCCCGAGCCGGGGGCCCGGGCGGCGGCGCTGCCCGACCCGGTGCCGGCGCCGGTGAAGCGGCGCAGGAAGGCCCTGCTGGAGGACGACCTGTCCCGCATCGCGGCCGGGATCCGGGCGTCGATGGTCGGGCAGGTGCACGAGGCGGTCCTCGAGGAGCCGGCGCGCGGCGGCGCCGTGGGTCGCCTGTGGTTCCAGGCCCCCGAAGTGGATGGCGTGGTCCGCGTCCGGGGCGTCCGGGCCGTCCCCGGCCGGCGGCTGCGGGTCCGCCTGGCCGGCTTCGAGGGCAACGACTTCGACGCCGAGGCCTTGTAGGGCGGGGGCCCCGTCCCCCGCCAACGCAGGCGTGGGGCCCCGTCCCCCGCCTGTTCCCGCCCGAGCACGGAGACGGAGTCGACGGGTTTCCGCAGGAAACTCTCGACGGAGCCGGAGTCGCCTCGGGCGCACTCGATGGAAATCCATGAACGACCCCTTCCGCGACATCGATGCGGTCGTCTTCGACCTGGACGGCACGCTGGCCGACACCTTCGAGGATCTGCGGGGCGCGGTGAACCACGTCCGCGCCATCCGCGGCCTGCAGCCGCTGTCGCTGGACGCCGTGATGGCCCACGTGGGACGGGGCGTCGCGAACCTGGTCCGGGGAACGCTGGACGCCGGGGAGGGGACGGACCCGGAGGCCGACGTCCGGGCGTTCCAGGCCTGGTACGGGCTGCACCTGCTGGACGCCACGAGGGCCTATCCGGGCGCGGTCGAGGCCGTGGCCGCGCTGTCGGGCTTCCGCCGGGCCGTGCTGTCCAACAAGCCCGAGGCGATGACCCGGGCCATCGTCGCCGGCCTGGGGTTCGCCCCGTACCTCGACGGGGCGTGGGGCGGCGACTCGTTCGCCGCGATGAAACCCGACCCCGCCGCGCTGCTGGCCGTGCTGGAGCGGCTGGGCGCGGAACCGTCGCGGGCGGTGATGGTGGGGGACTCGGACATCGACATCGAGACCGCCCGCCGGGCGGGTGTCCGTTCGGTCCGGGTCCGGACGGGACTCTGGCGCGCCTCCGCGGGAAGGCCCGACGTCGAGGTCCGGGATCTCCTCGAACTGGCCCGACGGCTTGACTCTGCCCCGGTAGAGTGATAAACAACCGCGCCTTTCGGTGTCGGCCGAGCCGGGCGGGCAGCGTCGCCTCCCGCCCCGTCGCCCGCGGTGGGCGATTCGGTCCGGCACGGCCCGCGATGCGGTCCGTAGGGGAAAGGCCCAGGAGGGACACGATGGAGCACGTGCAGGTCAAGGCGAGAAGCCGCTCGGTCATCGGCAAGGGGTTCGCTCGCAAGATCCGGGCGCTGGGCTATCTTCCGGCGGTGCTGTACGGGGGCGGCGAGGAAGGCCACCCGCTGGTGGTGGACCCGAAGGTCATCACCGGCATCCTGAAGAGCCCCGCCGGCCGCAACACGGTCGTACGCCTGTCGATCGAGGGCGAGAAGGCCGGGGAGTGCCTCGCCATCATCCGCGACTACGCGGTCCATCCGGTCCGCCGCACGCTGGAACACTGCGACTTCCTGCGCGTCACGGACGAGACGGAACTGGTCGTCAAGGTCCCGGTCCGCACCGTCGGCAAGGCCGAGGGCGAGAAGCTGGGCGCGCGCCTGAACATCGCCATGCGCCAGGTCACCCTGCGGTGCAAGGCCGGTGCCGTGCCGGACGCGATCGTGATCGACGTCACGCCGTTCCAGGTCGGCCAGTCGATGACCCTGTCCCAGCTGCCGCTGCCCGAGGGCGCCCGCGCGGTGTTCGTGAAGGACAACGCGGTCGTCACCGTGAAGATCCCGCGCGCCGACAAGGAAGAGGAAGAGAAGGCGGCCGAGGGCGCGGCTGCGGCGGAAGGTGCGGCTCCTGCGGCGGGCGCGGCTCCTGCGGCGGGCGCGGCTCCTGCGGCGGGCGCGGCCCCCGCGAAGCCCGAGAAGAAGTGATGGACGATCGGCCCCGGGCGTCGGCGATGGTCCTCGCGGACCGGTCGCCGACGCCCGCGGGACGGCGGTTCCTTGAACGTTGCCGGAGCGGCGCGTGAAGCTGGTGTGCGGGCTCGGAAACCCGGGCGCGCGGTACGCCCGGACGCGGCACAACGCCGGCTTCATGGCGGTGGAGGCCATCGGCGAGGCCCTGTCGGCATCGTTTGCCCAGCGCTGGCAGGCCCGGGTCGCGCGGGTCGCGTTGTGCGGCGAGGACGTGATCCTCGTCGAGCCGATGACGTTCATGAACCTGTCGGGCCACGCGGTTGCCGCGGCGGCCGGGTTCTTTCGAGTCGAACCGATCGATGTGCTGGTGGTGCACGACGACGTCGACCTCCCGCTGGGACGGGTCCAGGTCAAGCTGGGGGGCGGCGACGGCGGGCACAAGGGAATCCGCTCGACCATCGAGCAGCTGGGCACCCGCGACTTCCCGCGGCTTCGCGTGGGGGTTGGCAGGCCGGTGGCGGCGCAGGACGCGGAACCCCGCGGCGCGCCCGGACCTGAAGTCCGGGAAGGCCCCCGCGAGACCAGCATGGCAGACCACGTGCTCTCTCCCTTCGGGGAGGACGAGCGTGAGGTTCTCGACGCGGCCCTGGCCAGGGCGGTCGAGGGGATACGGGAATGGGTCGTCGGGGGGGTCCCGAGGGCCCAGAACCGGGTGAACCGAAGGGAGGTTTCCCCCAAAGATCGCCCGGCGAAGCCTTCTTGCCCGGGGGACGAAAGCAACCCCGGGCCGCGAGACCGGAAGGAGGTTGGATGAGCAACGGGAAACTGAGGAAGTACGAGACCGTGATCGTCACTCGTACGGACGCGGGCCAGGAGGCCCAGAAGCGCCTGTACGAGAAGATCGAGGAACTCGTGCAGAAGACCGGGGGACACCACGTCCGCTTCGAGCTGTGGGGCAAGCGCCGACTGGCGTTCCCGATCAGGAAGGCCCTCAAGGGGATCTACCTGTACCACGTGTTCCTCGCCGACGAGTCCTTCGTCCGCGAAATGAACCGGATGTTGAAGTTGAACACCAACGTCCTGCGGTACATGTCGATCGTCCTCGAGAACGACGTCGATCCCGCGACCTTCGACTTCGAGAAGGAGCGCCAGTTCGACAACCTGCCCTCCGACTCCGAAGACCAGGGGGACCGGTCGCGTTCGACCACGGGCTGGGACGCCGAGTTCCAGAACCGGGGCGGCGGCAAGGCCGACGAGGACGAGGACGAGGAGGACGAGGACGAGGAGGAAGGCGAGCGCTCCGAGAAGAAGGGCGACGCCAAGGACGAGGACGAGGAGGAGGAGTAGGCCATGCGCAGCACTCGCCCCGACAAGGGTACCGACAAGAAGAAGCGGCGCGGACCGCCGCGCCGGAAGGTGTGCCCCTTCTGCGCCGACAAGAACGCGCGGATCGACTACAAGAACCCGGCGGCCCTGAAGCGGCTGGTCACCGAGCGCGGCAAGATCGTGCCGCGCCGGATCTCGGGCGTCTGCGCCCGTCACCAGCGGCAGGTCGCCCTGGCCATCAAGCGGGCGCGCCACATCGCCCTGATGCCGTACGCCGCCACCGGCGCCGCGGCGTGATACGGGAGGAGGTGGAGCAATGAAAGTCATCCTGAGCCAGGACGTTGAGCAGGTCGGCAAGGCCGGGACGGTCCTGGAGGTCGCGGACGGCTTCGGCCGGAACTACCTGATTCCCCGGGGTCTGGCCCTGCCGGCGACGGCGCGGTCGATCCACCAGGTGGAGCACCAGAAGCGCGTCGTCGCGGACAAGATCGCCAAGACGCTGAAGGACGCGGATGATCTGAGGAAGCGGCTGGAGGACGTGGCCTGCAAGGTCGCGCGCGAGGCCGGCGAAGAGGACAAGCTGTTCGGTTCGGTCACCGTCCGCGACATCGCCGACGCCCTGGCCGAAGAGGGCATCACGATCGACCACAAGAAGATCGTCCTCGACGAGCCGATCAAGCACCTCGGCGTCTACACCGTGGACGTGAAGCTGGCGACCGAGGTCGTGGCGAAGGTCAAGGTCTGGGTCGTCGCGAAGTGACGCCCCCCCGCGTGCTGGTCCCCGACCGGGCCCTGCGGCCCGGCGGGGTCGTCGTACCCCCTCCCGATGCCCTGCATCACCTGCGCTACGTCCTGCGGCTGAAGGCCGGGGCGGAAGTGACCCTCATCGACGGCGACGGCGCCGCCTGGCAGGCCGTGCTGGCCGGCGGCGAGGACGGGATGGTGCTGCGGGTGCTGGCGCGGTCGCTGCAGGACCGGGCGGTTCGCGAGTCCCGCCGGTGGGTGCTGGTGCTGGCGCTCCTGAAAGGGGACCATACGGAGTGGGCGGTGCAGAAGGCCACCGAGGCGGGCGTCTTCGGGGTGGCGCTGGCGGTGTGCGATCGGTCCGTCGCCAGGCCGGCCGCCTGCGACCTGGCACGGCGGGAGGAGCGGTTCCGCAAGGTGGCGGCCGAGGCCGCGCGCCAGGCGGGCCGCGCCGCGGCGCCCCGGGTGGACCTGTTCGCATCGCTGGACGAGGCGGTGCAGGCCCTGGAAGAGGCCGGGGACATGCCGGGCGGCAGCCCGCTGTCGAGGTTCCTGCTGGACGAGGCCCTCGGCACGCCGTCCCTGGTGCGGTGCCTGGCCGGACGGTCCGGGGAGGGCGGCGCGGTGCTGGCCGTCGGGCCGGAGGGTTCGTTCACGGAACGGGAGCGGGCGAGGATGGCGGCGGCCGGCTTCCTGCCTGCCGGCCTGGGCCCGCGCGTGCTGCGGGCCGAGACCGCGGCGGTTGCGGCGGTGATCGTCGCGCAGGCCGTCGCGGGGGACATGAGGTAGTCATGGACGTCCGGGCGGCCCCCGTCTGGCTGCGGCTCCTGGCGGGCCTGCTGGACCTGGTCCCGGTCGCCGCGCTGGCGGCGGCCGGCTGCCGGGCCTGGTTCGCCTTCCACCCGCCGCACCTGCCTCCCCGGTACTGGAACGTCCTGGACTACGCGGTGGACGTCCTGAACCGGCAGCCCCGCATCGCGGCGGTCCCGCTGGTGGCGTTCGCGGCGGCGTGGCTGGCATGGGAGACGGCGTGGCTTCGCGGGCTGGGCGCGACGCCGATCGCCCGGCTGGCGGGCCTGCGGGTCGTGACGTCGGAAGGGGGGCGCGTGGGATGGGGGCGGGCCCTGGCCCGGTCTGCGCTGTCGCTGGTGCTGGGGGCCGCTGCGGGGATCGGCCCGGCCTGGGCGCTGCCCAGCCCTCGGCGGCGCATGCTGCATGATATACTCACCGGCTGCCAGGTGGTCCGGGGACCGCTGCCGTGAGGCGGCGGCCGGTTCGAGGAGGTTGCAGCATGTCGCGTCGTCGGTCGGGCATCGGTGGAACGGTGGCGTGGGTGGCGGCCCTGGCGGTGGGCCTGGCCGCGTTGCCTACGCTGGCGGCCGTCCCGGCGCCGCGGGTGCCGGGCGGCGGACCGGTCGGCGCCCCCGAAACCGGATTGCAGGCCTACAAGGGCAAGCTGGTCGACGAGGCCAGCAAGCCGATCAGCGGCATCTTCCCGATGACGTTCCAGTTGTTCCCGGGCCTGAAGGCGAGGAAGGCCGTGTGGACCGAGACGCTGTGGGTCGCGGTCGACCGCGGGATCTACACCGTCCACCTGGGCTCCACGAGGCCCCTGCCCGCCCGCGGCGACCTGGAGAAGATGGTCCTGGCCGTGAACATCAAGGGCGTCGGCGAACTGGTGCGCGAGCCCTTCGTGCCCTCGGACGTGAAGCCCCCGGTGCTGGCCGCCGGGGCGCCCCACCCTTCCGTCGCCATCGCCCCGGCCCCGGCCGCGCCGGCGCCCGCGAGGGCCGGCGGTGCCAAGTTCGCGGACACCGCCGGCTTCGCGGTCGAGGCCGACCACGCCAAGAACAGCGACCGGTTGATGAACCTGACCGTGGACGACATCGTGCGTCGCGCGGCCGAGGAAGGCGGCGGTTCGGCGGGCGGCGGGGCGAAAGGCCGGCTGGGCGGCGCCAAGCGTTACGGCGGCCGCATCGGCGGGACCGGCGGCACCAGCGAGTACAACGAGTCGTGTCCCAAGGGCTACGTGATGACGGGCATCCGTGGAGCCTACGGCCAGATGATCGATTCCATCCAGATCATCTGCTCGCCCATCGAGTGATCGGGCGCACATCGAAGGAGGAGAACGAAATGGCCGAACCGCATCGGACCCATACGTGCGGGGACCTGCGACTGCCGGACGCCGGGAAGGACGTGGTGCTGTCGGGCTGGGCGGCCAGCGTCCGGGACCACGGCGGGTGCGTGTTCATCAACCTGCGGGATCGCTTCGGCCTGACGCAGGTGAAGGCGGACCAGAACGTGGCGCCCGAGGCGTTCGCCACCGCGGCGGGCGTCAAGTCGGAGACGGTGCTGCGGGTCGTCGGCAAGGTGGTGGACCGCGGGACGAACCGCAACCCGAACCTGCCCACCGGCGCGGTCGAGGTGGATGCCTCGTCCATCGAGGTGCTGAACCCAGCGAAGCCCGTGCCGTTCGCGATCGTGGACGACGTGGACGCGTCCGAGGTCACCCGGCTGACCTACCGGTACCTGGACCTGCGGCGGCCGGCCATCGCGAAGAACCTGGCCCTGCGGTCGAAGGTGAACCGCTGGACCCGCGAGTACCTGGACGACCACGGCTTCCTGGAGATCGAGACGCCGATCCTGTGCAACCCGACCCCGGAGGGCGCCCGCGACTTCCTGGTGCCCTCCCGCGTGCACCCGGGCGAGTTCTACGCGCTGCCGCAGTCGCCGCAGGCGTACAAGCAGATCCTCATGGTGGCGGGCTTCGATCGGTACTACCAGATCGCCCGATGCTTCCGCGACGAGGACCTGCGGGCGGACCGTCAGCCCGAGTTCACCCAGATCGACATGGAGGTGTCGTTCGCGACGCCGGAGGTCATGTACGAACTGGTCGAGGGCATGCTGGCCCACGTCTGGAAGAACGCCTTCGGCATCGACCTGCCGAGGCCGTTCCTTCGGATGCCCTACGCCGAGGCGATGGAGAAGTACGGCAGCGACAAGCCCGACCTGCGCTTCGACCTGCCGATGGTCACGATCACCGACGTGGTGGCCGCCTCGGGGTTCAAGGTCTTCGCGGACGTGGCGGCACGCAACGGCGTCGTGACGGCCCTGCGGGTGCCGGACGCCGAGTCCTGGAGCCGCAAGGACCTGGACGGCCTGTCGAAGGTCGCGACGGACAACGGCGCGAAGGGCCTGGCCTGGTTCAAGATCGGCGCCGACGAGTGGCAGGGGTCCGCGGCGAAGTTCCTGACCGCGGACGAGAAGGCCGCCATCCGGGCGAGGACCGGTGCGGGCGTCGGGGACCTGCTGCTGGTGGTGGCGGATGACGCCGGCCCGGCCCGGCAGGCGCTGGGCGCGGTGCGGCTGAAGGTGGGCGACCGGCTGGGCCTGCGGGACCCGTCCAAGTGGGCGTTCCTGTGGGTCACCGAGTTCCCGATGTTCGAGTGGGATTCCGAGGGGGAGAGGCCGACGGCGATGCACCACCCCTTCACCTCGTGCGTGCCCGAGGACCTGCCGCTGCTGGAGACCGACCCTCTGAGGATGCGGGCGCGGGCGTACGACGTGGTGCTGAACGGCACCGAGTTGGGCGGCGGATCGATCCGGATCCACCGGCGCGACGTCCAGGCGCGGGTCTTCAAGGCGCTGGGACTGACCGAGGAGGCCGCGAGGACCAAGTTCGGGTTCATGCTGGAGGCGTTCGAGTACGGAGCGCCGCCGCACGGCGGGCTGGCGATCGGGATGGACCGGATGATCATGCTGATGGCCGGCGCGTCCTCGATCCGCGACGTGATCGCCTTCCCGAAGACCACCAGCGCCACGGACCTGATGACGTCGTCCCCCTCCCAGGTCGAGCCGATCCAGTTGCGCGAGTTGCACCTGGAGGTCACGAAGGCCGGATAGGTCTCGTTTCCCCTGCGGCTCGGGGGCTTTCCTCAATCAGCCTGCGTGGCGCTGCCAGGTGGCCTGCCAGCGCGGCCACTGGAGGATCGCGGACACCAGGGCCCACGCCAGCAGCGACGCCAGCATCGCGAGAAGGAACCGGCGGCCGGGCCGCGCGGAACGTTCCGGCGGGCCCATCCGGGCGCACAGCGGTGCCGGGACGCGCCCGTGGTGCAGCAGGAAGGCGGCCTCGGCGATCCCCAGGGCCAGCAGGACGGCCAGCGCGGCCAGCGAAAGGGCGCCCCCCAGCATCACGGAACGGGGGCGGTACCCGAACTCGACCCGGTGGCGGCCTGCGGGAACCGGGACGGCGCGGAACAGCCGGTTGGCGCGCACGATCGGCACCGGGCGGCCGTCCACGGTCGCACCCCAGCCCGGTGCGAAGGCGTCCAGCAGCACCACCAGGCCGTCGGCCTGCATCCTGGCGTCCAGCGCGACGAACTCGTCCCGGTAGGCCGCGACCCCGACGGTCGAGCGTTCGCGGGGAAGCGGGTCCCTCAACTCGATGGGCGGCGGCGCTTCGAGGATCGCGATGCGGTGCAGGTGGTCGCCCTCCACGACGCGCCTCGCGGCCTTCGCCGGGTCGGGGATCACCTCGGCACGGTGCACGGCATACGCCCGCGGCAGGAAGGTCGTGTCCTCGAAGACCCGGACGCCGGTGCCCGGCAGGATCGTCCGCGCCTCCTGCGGAGCCTTCGCCCGCCGGGAAGCGACGATCCAGCGGCCGCCCAGCACGCGCAGCGATCGGCCCTGGGTGTCGTGCAGGGGCTTGAAGACGTCCAGGAATCCCGACTGGCGCAGCGGCAGGATGCCGTCGACGGCCGGCAGGCCATACAGCATCGGCAGGTTGTACGCCAGGCTCTCCAGCGGTGCGGGGGACAGGCTGCCGCGCAGCC
Source organism: uncultured Myxococcales bacterium (assembly GCA_937975765.1). Classification (GTDB taxonomy): domain Bacteria; phylum Myxococcota_A; class UBA9042; order DTJE01; family DTJE01; genus CAIZWN01. The sequence continues at coordinate 27,478 of CALJUR010000079.1, read as the reverse complement.
ACCCGCTGTCCAGGTAGGGGGCCGGGGGCTCCTGGAAGACGACCCGGTCCAGGCGCTCCTCGCGGGGGCAGGGACCGTCGCCGCACGCGGCCTGCAGGATGGCGTTCGCCGTGGCCGGCGGGTCCCAGAAGGAGGGGTCGGTCGAGGGCACCTGCCGCGCGGCGAAATCGATCAGGGGCGCCGCGATCGCGGCGAGGGCCAGCGCCACGGCCACGACGCGCGCCCTCCGGGCCAGGACGACCGAGATCGTCCCCGCCAGCAGGGCCGCGCCCGCCACGGCCGAATCCCGCAGCAACTCGGCCCGCAGGGGGCTGTCGCCTTCCAGCCCGTCGACGTAGGTGATCCCCAGGACCAGTGCCGCCGGGACCGCGGTGCCGAGGGCCGCCCACAGGGCGTGACGCCACCTCGTGGCACCCCGGGCCACGGCATCCATGCCCGCCGCGGCCAGGGCGGCGGCGAACAGCGACACCTCGGCATCCCAGCGGTCCGGGAACCTCAGCCCGCGCACCACGGGCAGCCGGAACGCCGCGGGCACGCCCGCCATCAGCGGGCCCAGGGTCACCAGCAGCAGCAGCAACCCGCAGGCGGCCAGGGCCAGGGTCCAGCGCCGTCGGCCCGTGGCCATCAGCCCCAGCAGGCCCAGGAAGACCGTCCCCGCTCCCAGGAAGAGGTCGGGACACTGGCGCAGGGACCCGCCGGGGAACAGCCATTGCGTGCCGTTCCCGACCGTCCCGAAGGCCGAGGGGATCACCGCGGCGGCCAGCGACTGCACCGTCTGGTGCTGCGCCATCTGGTCGACCGAGGAGGTCCCGGCCGAGCGCACGGAACCCTCGGCCAGTTCCAGCGCGGGCAGCACGTGCACCAGGAACAGTCCCCCCGCCAGCCCCAGCGCCAGGGCCACCCCGCCCAGCGCCCGCAGGTGCGCGCCGGGAGACTCCCGCCATGCCGCGTCGCCCAGGACCCGCACGATGGCCCACAGCGCCAGGACCCCGAACCCCTGCGCGGTGGACTGCGGGTGGCCGCACATCGCCATCGCGCCGCCGATCCCCGCCAGGACCGCCAGGTCGCGCAGGCGGCCGCGATCCAGCAGCCGCTCGACCGCCCACAGGCCCGCCGGCACCCACGCCGTCGCCTGCAGCAGGTTCAGGTGCACGTGGTGCTGCGACAGGAAGCCCGTCATCGCGAAGGCCAGGCCCCCGGCGAAGGCCGCCGGCCGGGCGATGGAACGCCGCAGGAACTGGAAGGTCCCGACACCCGCCAGCGACAGGTGCAGCACGAAGGACAGGCCATACGCCCACCAGGTTGGCAGCGTCGCGAACAGCAGCCAGTTCGCCGGGTACAGCGGCCCGGCCTGGCCCTCGGCGAACAGCGGGAAGCCCAGGTAGATGTCCGGGGCCCACAGGGGGAAGCGGCCCTCGGCCCACGCGTTCCCGAAGAAGGCGCGGATCGGGACGTGCAACTCGGTCACGTCGTTGAAGTAGAGGGTCTGGACGCCGGCCGCGACGGACGCGTGGACCCCGAAGGGAAGCAGGGCCAGTGCCAGCAGCCAGGGAAGGTCCCGCAGCCAGGCGGGGCGTCCCGTGCCGGCGGGGGTGGCGCATCGGTGCATGGCGGTCCCGACGGGAGGAAGCCTACGGTGCCTGGTACCGGGCCGTCACGGAGGCGGTCGCCGAGGTCGTCGTCAGGGTCACCGCGACCAGGTCTGCGTCGGCATACGACGTCATGGCCTGGGACACGCCGGTGGCGTCCGTCGGCTGGACGTCGACCGACGCCCCCTTCGCGACCAGGAAGTACACCTTCGTCTCGCGGCCCGGGACGCCCTTCGTGAACGCGACCTTCGTGCCGTCCGTACCGTCCGCGGCCACCTCGACGACCGAGGCCCCGCCCATCACGTGCCGGTCGGTTCCCAGGAACACGGGACCCTGGCCGTCCAGGCCCGCCACCGGGTGCGCCAGCAGCACGCGCGAGGTGCGGGGGGCCATCGTCACGGTCACGGCCCCCGGCCGCAGCGCCACGTCCCCGTCGCCGGCCAGCAGCGTGCCCTCCAGGGAGTCCAGGAACACGCGGGGCGCCGTCGGGCCCAGGCTGGAACCGGTCGCCTGCGGGGGGATCTCCAGGTCCCGCGTCGTTTCCTCCAGGTCCATCTGCGCCGGCACGTCGCGGTTCATCCCCCAGTTGAACAGGCCGAACGCCTCGTACGAGGCCGTCCCGGCCGCCAGCGGCACGCGCCACACCTCGGGCCACCGCATGCGGAAGAAGTCCAGCGGCTCCGGGAAGGTCGCCAGCGGCGGCACCATCCGCTCGACCAGCGACAGGGCCTCCGGGTGCTCGGCCATGAACGTGAAGGAATCGCCCAGCTTCACGAAGCCGCCCTGCACCGACACGAACAGCGCGAACGCCTTCGCCTCGTCCCAGGTCAGGCCCTCGTTGTCCCGGAAGAACAGCAGGTCCGGGTGGTTCGACCAGACGGTGTTGCCAATCCAGTAGCGGTGGGCTGCCGTCCTAACCGTCGCCTTCACCCCCTGGTCGGTCGGCAGCATCGGCGCGCCCCAGTGGGGCAGGTTGTCCAGCGTCAGCCGCTGCCCGTCGGCGATGCCCCAGTTCACGCCGGTGCCGGCCACGACCAGCAGGAAGACGTCGTCCCCGATGGCTTCGCGGATCGATCGCAGGGCCTCCTTGTAGAGGGAGAGACCGCTGCGGCCGGCGGTCTTGTAGGTGGCGCCCAGCATCGCGTAGACGCTGTAGTCCAGCTTGACGAACCGGTAGCCCCAGTCCTTCGTGATCCGGGTGAAGATCTCCCGCAGGTAGGCCTTCACCTCGTCGTTGGACGGGTCCAGGATCACGTCCGTGGAGCCCCCTCCCAGGGCCATCGTGCCCAGGTCGTCCAGCGGCAGGATCCAGTCCGGGTGCTGCGTCACGATCGGCCAGTCCTTCCCGGCCCGGAAGGGCGCCACCCAGATGCCGGGCAGGAAGCCGGCGTCGGTGACCTGCTGGGCCATCCAGGCCATCCCGTCGGCCGCGCCGTGCTTCGGGAACCTCGTCGTGTCGGTCGTCCAGGTGCCGTCGTTCCGCTGCCAGCCGTCGTCGATGCAGAAGTAGTCCATGCCGTAGGGCAGGAAGTCGCGAACGGCCGCATCCAGGTTCTGCAGGATGAAGGTTTCGTCGATGTCCGCGCCCTGTCCGCCGGATCCCCCGCCGCCGGCCCAGGAGTTCCACGACGAAGGCGCCACCGGGCTGGGCTGGCGCCCGTTGAACGTGGCGATGGCCCGCCCATACCGCAGCAGCGCCTGGTGCGGGTCGTCCGTCAGGTCGACGTAGGCGATGTCGGACGTCTGGGTCCGGCCGGCGTCCAGGGCCGCGGGCGGCGTGAACCGGCTGCGCATCGAGAAGAGGGTCAGCCCCTCCTCGCCGCCGATCTCCACGGCCTCGCCGGACTGCTGGTCCGTGGACACCAGCGCGAAGGCCTTGTTGGTCGTCACGAACCCCGCCACGGCGCAGGATTTCGCGGCGGTGCACAGGACCGCGCTCCAGTTCGACGACAGGCCCTCCCCCACGATCTCCGGGCTCAGTTCGCCGACCACCTGCGCGTCCGAACTCATGTCCAGCACGACCTCGCTGCCGTTGTCCACCAGCACGGCGTCGGAGGTGCCCGGGCCCAGGTGCAGCGTCGCCCCGTCCGCGTGGCGCGCGACCACCGGCCGGATCTCCAGGACCTCGACGTCCGCCGAGAACGGCATCGCCACGATCGTCCGGAAGGTGACCGCCGGGGTGTCGCGGTGCAGGATGATGTAGGTGGCCACGCCGCCGATCTTGTTGTTCGGCACCGCGTCGAACCGGATGTTGACCGCCTCGCCCAGTTCGTCCGGGGCGCTGAGGACCTGGTACTGGATCCGGGGACCGGCGTCCGACGACGCGATGACCGTCCGTGCGCCCTGCACGTTCAGCACCGCCTCGGAGTGGGCGTTGACCAGGCCGTCCTGGCCGGGGACCCTGCTCAGGTTGAAGGTGCCGTTGGCCAGGTTGTAGACCAGCGTGATCACGCCGTTGTCGACCGTCAGCAGGTCGCCTTCCTCCTTCGGGATCAGCGGGCCCGAAGGGACGTCCTCGACCGCGTCCGCCGCCGTCTCCTCGGACAGCCCCTCGTCCTCGCCGGCCGTCTCGGGGAAGGCCTCCTCGGCTGCCTCCGGCGTCGCGTCGGCGACGACGTCCTCGGTGGGGGGGATCTCCAGGCCCGGGTCGGTCCCCGGGTCGGCCTTCTCCGACGACCCTCCGCAGCCCGCCATCACCAGGGCGGCCAGCGCCGCCGCGAGAACCGGGAACCGCCGCATGGCAACCTCCTTCCGGACGACGGCGTACTCTACCACCGACGGCCCGTCGGGGAACATCCCGGTGTCCCGTGGAAGCACGAGTCGGGGGACGGGGCCCCGGCAATACGATGGCGGGGGACAGGGCACCCGCCCTACATATGGATGGGCCGACCGGGAATATCCGGCGCCCCCGTGGAATTGACAGCGGGCGGCCCGTGCCCTAGGCTTGCGCCGAGTCGGAGGCAACCATGAATCGTGCGACCCTGGCCATTCTCCCGCTGCTGGCGATGGCGGCCTGCGGCCCCCGCTACCTCACGAACTCCGAGGTCGAGGATACCGCGATGAACCGGGTCATCGCCGACCTGGTCGAGCGCTATCGCGTGGCCGTCGAGCAGCGCGACGTGAACGTGCTGAAGGAGATGGTGTCGCGCCGGTACTTCTCGAACGCCGGGACGACGGCCGAACCGGGCGACGATTACGGCTACGAGCAACTGGAGAAGCGCGTCCTTCCGATGCTGCAGGAGAACGTGAAGTCCGTGCAGTACCACGTCTACCTGCGCAAGGTGGAGTTCCTGGACGAGAACCGCGCCACCGCGGACTTCGAGTACTACTACAAGTTCTTCTACGTCGAGGGCGGCAAGGATCGCTGGTCGGCCAAGAACGACTTCGCGCGCCTGGAGTTCGCCCGGGAGGACGGCACCTGGCGGATCGTCGGCGGCCTGTAGGGGGAATCCCCGGGTTCAGTCGGCGGGCGCCTGCTTCGCGACGTACTTCGTCGGGATGCAGAACTTGTACGTGCAGTACTTCTGGGCGTCGTCGTCGACCAGGCAGCGCTGGTCGCCGCAGTCGGCGTCCGTCTCGCACTCGACCTTGCTGGTCTCGCAGTAGAGGACCGGTTCGCACCTCGCCCACGGGGCGCTGGCGTCGCACTCCGAGTCCTTCGTGCAGGCGAACTTCAGGCTGCGGATCGGCTCGCACTTCGCGTCGGAACTGCACGCCACGCCGTGGCACGGCACCGAACAGAACGACTCGTCGAACGAGGAGGACGGGTCCACGGTGGCCCACTTCGCGGGGTCCGTCTCGCCCAGCAGCTTCTCCTCGTACAGCACGCAGGGACCCTCGACGCATTGCGGATGGTCCCGCACCAGGCACGAGTCGTAGCAGAACACCTCCAGTTCGCCGCACTGCGAACTGCTCTTCTCGAGACTGGTCTTGCAGTCGGCGCGGATCTGCTCGCTGGTGTGGCACGTCTGGTAGATGTCCTTCTCGGGACATGCCAGGCAGAAGAAGGCGAGCGACGCACCCCCCAAGAGGGCCGTGAAACGGCTGCGAGACACCGGTCACCTCCACGGAATTCGATCCCCTCGCATTGTAGCCGAGGGGGAGGGCAGGTCAAGCACGGGTCACAGGAGCGCCAGCAGGCGATCGAAGTCCGCGTCCGTCCGCTGCTCGGTCACCGTCACCAGCAGGCAGTCCGGGAACCCGGGCAGGAAGCGGCCCAGGTCCAGGCCCGGGACGACCCCCTGAGCGGCCAGGCGCGCGACGGCCTCGGCCGCGGAACCGGGCAGGCGAACGACGAACTCGTTGAACGTGGGACCGGCGAAGGGCAGCGACACGCCGGGCTTCGCGGCCAGGCGGGCCTTCAGCACCTCGGCGCGGTGGTGGTTCCAGCGCGCCAGGCGCTGGAAGCCCGTGCGCCCCAGCAGCGACAGGTGGATGGCCACCGACAGCGCGCACAGCCCCTCGTTGCTGCAGATGTTCGAGGAGGCGCGCTCGCGGCGGATGTGCTGCTCGCGGGCCGCCAGCGTCAGCACGTAGCACGGGTTGCCGCGGGCGTCCTTCGTCCGGCCGATCAGCCGGCCGGGCATCATCTTGACGAACGGCTGCTTGACCGCGAAGAAGCCCACGTACGGGCCACCCCACGACAGCGGCAGGCCCAGCGACTGGCCCTCGCCGGTCGCCAGGTCGGCGCCCAGGTTGCCCGGGGCCTCCAGGAGGCCGAACGCCAGCGCCTCGGTGAACGTCGAGACCAGCAGCGCGCCGGCCGCGTGGGCCAGGTCGGCCACCGCCTTCACGTCCTCCACGACGCCCAGGAAGTTCGGGGACTGCAGCACGACACCGCCCACGTCGGGCGTCAGCGCGGCCTGCAGCGCGGCCAGGTCCGTCGCGCCGGAGGAGGCGTCGAACGGGACCTCGACCACGTGCTCCGGGCCGACGTACGACCGCAGGACGTCCCGGTACTGCGGGTGCACGGCCGCGGACACCGCCACCTTCGGGCGCCGCGCGTGGCGGGTCGCGATCAGGGCGGCCTCGGCGCACCCCGTCGAGCCCTCGTACATCGACGCGTTCGCCACGTCCATGCCCAGCAGGGACGCGACCATCGTCTGGTACTCGAACTGGCCCTGCAGCGTCCCCTGGGACACCTCGGGCTGGTACGGGGTGTAGGTCGTCAGGAACTCGCCGCGCGACGTCAGGTGGTGCACCGCGGCCGGGACGTAGTGGTCGTATGCGCCGGCACCCAGGAAGGATACCGCGCCGGCCCCCGTGTTGCGGGCGGCCAGGTCGCGCACGTACCCCAGCACCTCCGCCTCGGACATCGCGGGCGGCAGGTCCAGGCCCTTCGTGATCTTGAAGGCCTCGGGGACCGACTGGAACAGTTCGTCGATCGTCGAGACGCCGATGACCTTCAGCATCTCGGCGACTTCGGCGTCCGTATGCGGGGTGAAGTCCATGGCGTGGAACTCCTTGACGGCCTGGCCACGGGAAACCCGGGTGCAGACGGGACCGGGAAAGGCGTCAGCCCTCCTCGTCGTCCAGCTTGCCCAGGAGTTCCTCGTAGTCGTCCGCGCTGAGCAGTTCGTCGATCTGCTCGAGATCCTCGACCTCGATGCGGATCAGCCAGCCCTCTTCGTAGGGGTCGGTGTTGATCACGGCCGGGTCGTCGTTCAGCAGTTCGTTGATCTCGAGGACCACGCCGCTGATCGGCGCGAAGACCTCGGACGAAGCCTTCTGCGAGTCGATCATGCCGATGGGCTCGCCGCGCTCGACCTCGTCCCCGACGCGGGGAAGGTCGATGCTGACGATGTCGCCCAGCTTCTCCTGCGCGTAGTCGGTGATGCCGATCGTGATGACGTTGTCCTCCTCGATCCGCACCCACTCGTGGGATTCCGTGTACCGGTAGTCCTTCGGGACCGACATCGTAGCCTCCTTTGGCCCTCTAGCGCTTCACCAGCGGGGGCTGCACCACCCGCGCCTCGACCTTCTTCATGCCCTTGATATCGATCAGGATCCTCGACCCGACCGCGTCGTGCGGCCTGGCGACGTAGGCCATGCCGAACGGGACGCCGACGGTCGGCGACAGGGTGCCCGAGGTGACCTGGCCGACGACCTCGTCGCCCACCATCACCGGGTAGCCGTGCCGCGGGATGCCCTTGCCCTCGACCACGAACATGACCAGCGCCCGGGCGCAGCCCTCGTCGCGCTGGCGGACCAGCACGTCGCGGGCCGTGAAGTCGCCCTTGTCGAACTTGATGGTCCAGGCCAGGTTGGCCTCCATCGGCGTCGTCGTCTCGTCGATGTCGTTGCCGTACAGGCAGTACTTGAACTCCATGCGGAGCGAGTCGCGGGCGCCCAGGCCGATCGGGCCGACGCCCAGGTCCTCGCCCTTCGCCAGCAGTTCGCGCCACAGCGACACGACCGCGGCGTTCGGGACGTAGATCTCGCCGCCCTTCTCGCCGGTGTAGCCGGTGGTGGCGACGATGACCTCGGCGCCCTGGTACTCCTTCCTGACGAACGTGAACGGTTTCATGGCCTTCACGTCGTCGCCGAACAGGCGGCCCATCAGTTCCAGCGCGTTGGGGCCCTGCACCGCGACCTGGCTGTACCGGTCGGACAGGTCCAGCACCTCGCACTCGCCGGCGGTCTGCTGCACGAACCAGGCGTAGTCCTTGTCCTTGTTCGAGGCGTTGACGCAGACGAACCACTCGGTGTCGGACACCTTGTAGAAGATCATGTCGTCGACGATGCCGCCGGAGGGCAGGCACACCGGGGTGTAGACCGCCTTGCCCGGGGCCACCGTGCCGACGCTGTTGGTCGTCAGGCGCTGCACCACGGCCATTGCGCGGGGCCCGCGGAAGACGATCTCGCCCATGTGGCTGACGTCGAACAGGCCGACCTTCGTGCGGACGCGCTCGTGCTCCCTCGCGATGCCCTCGAACTGCACGGGCATCCAGAAGCCGGCGAACGGCACCATCTTGCCGCCGGCCTTCACGTGTTCGTCGTACAGGAAGGTCTTCTTCACGTCCTCGTGTCCGCTCACGATCGCAGCCTCCCTCCGCAACCCGCGGCACCGAATACAGCAGCCTCCCACGGGAGTCAAGGGGAAAGAGGAAGAGGCGGGTCGGCGGCCGGGGGCGGCCCGTCGGAAACGGGGGGTGCGGAGTCAGAAGGGATCGGACAGGCCGCGGCGCGCCGCGCACGCGAGGACCGTGTTCCGCAGCAGGAAGGCGATGGTCATCGGGCCGACGCCGCCGGGCACGGGGGTGATGAAGCCGGCGCGATCGGAGGCCGCCGCGAAATCGACGTCGCCGCACAACTTGCCGTTCTCGTCCCGGTTCATGCCGACGTCGATGACGACGGCGCCGGGCTTGATCCAGTCGCCCTGGATCATCCGGGTCCGGCCGATCGCCGCGACCACCACGTCGGCCTCGGCCACGCGGGCCTTCAGGTCCTGGGTGCGCGAGTGGCAGACCGTGACGGTGGCATTCCGCTGCATCAGCAGCAGGGACATCGGCTTGCCGACGATCAGGCTGCGGCCCACGACGACGGCGCGCCTGCCGGACAGGTCGATGCCGGTCTCGTCGATCAGGCGCATGCAGCCTGCGGGGGTGCAGGCGACCAGCCCCTTCCGGCCGGAGAGCAGCAGGCCCAGGTTCACGGGGTGGAATCCGTCCACGTCGCGGGCGGCGTCCTGCGCGTCGGTGACGCGGTTGGCGTCGATGTGCCTCGGCAGCGGCAACTGGACCAGCACGCCGTCCACGGAGGGCGAGGTGTTCAGGTCGTGCAGCAGCTTCAGCAGGTCGGCCTCGGACGTGTCGGCCGGCAGGTGGTGCGTGACGCCGGCGATGCCCACTTCCTCGGAGGCCTTGGCCTTGTTGCGGACGTAGACCGCGGAGGCGGGGTCGTCGCCGACCAGGACCACGTGCAGGCCGGGGGTCACCCCCTGGGTCTTCAGGCGATCGACCGCCTCGCGGACCTCGGACCGGACCTTCGCGGCGATCGCCTTCCCGTCGATGATCTGGGCGGGCATCCGGGGCCTCCGGTGGATGACGGGGCGAATGCTAGCCGGAACGTCCCTGGCGGTCAATCGACGGACGTCCCGTGGGCGACGGGCGAGGGGCGATGGTATCGTCGCGCCGACCGGGAGGATGCGGTGGCGCCGAAGCGGGGCAGGGGCAGGAAGGGGAAGGCGCCGACGTGGCGCCCCTGGGCGGTCGTGGCGGGCGGGGTGGCCCTGGCCGGCGTGCTGGGGCTGGTCGCGGCCGCCAGCGTCGTGGCGGTCGTCGAGTCGGGCCTGCCCGAGGTCCCGTCCTTCGAGGAGTACGCGCAGGCCGTCCCGAAGGTCAGCCGGGTGCTGGCGGCGGACGGCACGGTCGTCGCCGAGTTCTTCACCGAGCGCCGCACCCTGATCCGGCCGGGCGCGATCCCGCCGCTGGTCGAGAAGGCGGTGCTGGCCGCCGAGGACGCCGGGTTCCGGGAGCACGAGGGCCTGTCGTACGCGGGCATCGCCCGGGCGATGCTGGTCAACCTGTGGAAGGGGCGCGTGGCCCAGGGGGGGTCCACGCTGACGCAGCAGGTCGTCAAGCAGGTGCTGCTGGGGCCGGAGAGGACGTGGCAGCGGAAGTTCAAGGAACTGCTGCTGGCACGGCGCCTGGAGGCGACGCTGACCAAGGACGAGATCCTGGCGATCTACCTCAGCGAGGTGTACCTGGGCGCCGGCCGCTACGGGTTCGAGGAGGCCTCGCGCTACTGGTTCGGACGGCCGGCGGACGCGCTGGACCTGTCCCAGGCGGCGCTGCTGGCGGGCCTGGTGTCCTCGCCCGAGGCGAATTCGCCGATCCGGAACCCGGAGGGGGCGATCGGCCGGCGCCGGTACGTGCTGCGGCGGATGGCCGAACAGGGCTTCGTGCCGGTGGCGGAGGCCGAGAAGGCCGCGGGGCAGCAGGCGCGCCTCCGGGCCCGGGAGGACGACCGGCTGGGAGCGGCGCCGTACTTCGTGGACGCGGTGCGACGCGAGGTGACCCGCCTGTTCGGGACCGGGCGCCTGCTGCACGACGGGCTGACGGTGCGGACGACGCTGGACCTGGAGTCGTCGGCCGCGGCCGAGGCGGCCGTCGCGATGGGGCTGGCCCGGCTGTGGCGGGCGGGGCGCACGCGGGAGTCCGACGAGGAGGCCGCGGCCCGCGTGGACGGGCTGGACGACGGGACGGAGGACGGCGGGCTGCCGCAGCCGCCGCGCGCGGTCGAGGCGCGGGTGGTGCGATGCGACCGGAAGGCGGGGCGTATCGAGGTGGAAGCCGCAGGCGAGCGGGCGGTGCTGGACCCCGCCTCGCTGCAGCGACGGCTGCTGGCGGGACATCCCGACCCGTACGCCGTCTGCGCGCCCGGTGCCGGCCCGCTGCGCGTGTCGCGGGCCCCCGGCGGTGCGGACGCGAGGGACGGCGAGGTGCGCGTCAACGCCGAGTGCGGGCCGCAGGCGGCCGTCGCGGTGCTGGACCCGCGGACGCGGGCGGTGCTGGCACTGGTCGGCGGCGAGTCGTTCGAGTCGCGGCCGTTCAACCGGGCGGTGCAGTCGCGGCGCCCGATGGGGTCGACGGTCAAGCCGTTCCTGTACGCGGCGGCGATCCTTGCCGGCGTGCCCGAGGACCTGTCGGTCGCGAACACGGCCGTCTCGTTCCGCGGGGCGCACGGGCGTGCATGGACGCCGCGCAACTACGAGGGAGGGTACGACGGGCGGGAGTACCGGCTGGCGGAGGCACTGGCGAAGTCGATCAACGTGGTCGCGGTGAAGGTGCTGTCGCAGGTGGGAGTGGCGCCGGTGGCGGACCTGCTGTCGCAGGTCGGCATCGACGGCGGGATCCCGGAGGACCTTTCGCTGGCGCTGGGCAGCGCCGAGTCCAGCCCGCTGGCGCTGGCGAACGCCGTGTCCGCCTTCGCGGCCGGCGGCCAGCACGACACGCCCTTCCTGGTGTCCTCCGTGCTGGACGCGGCCGGAAGGACGCTGCTGTCCCATCAGCCCCGGCCGTCCCGGGTGATGCCGCAGCGGGTCGCGACGTGGGTCCGGAAGGCGCTGCGGGAGGCCGTCGTCGTCGGCACCGCGAGGGCGGCGGCCGACCTGCCGGTCCCGGCGTGGGGCAAGACCGGGACGTCGAACCGGTCCCGGGAGGCCTGGTTCGCCGGGTCGGACGGGCAGCGCGTAGTGACGGTCCTGGTGGGCTACGACGACCGGCTGCCGATGCACGGGGCGACGGGGGGCAACACCGCGGTGCCGTTCTTCGCGGACTTCGTCAGGATCCGGGCGGCGGAGTGAGCCGGCCCGTCCGGAACAGGGCACGCGCGGTGGCGGTCGTGCGCTCCTCGACCTCGCCCGGGGACACCCCCAGCAGCGTGGCCACCGCGTCCCGGACCTCGGCCACGTCCGCGGGCTCGACCTGCCCCTTCGGCCGCGTCCGGGTCCCGATGTAGGGGGCGTCGGTCTCCAGCACGATCGCGTCCAGAGGGGTCGCCGCGATCGCCGCCCGGACCTTCGCCGCCTCGGGCCGCGTCGCGCCGCCACCGACGCCGCGCACGTAGCCCAGGCGCCGCAGTCGCGCCGCGACCTCCGCCGAGCCCCCGAAGGCGTGCAGCACCCCCCCGGGGCCGCCCGGGCCGATCGACTCCAGCACCCGGACCAGCCGGTCGAATGCGCCGCGCACGTGCAGGATCAGCGGCAGGCCCGCCTCCCGGGCCAGGCCCGCCTGCTCCCGGAGGGCCCTCTCCTGCGCGTCCAGGTCCGCGCCGGGGACCACCGCGTCCAGCCCGGCCTCTCCCACCGCGACGAGGCCGCCCGCGTCCAGCAGGGCGATCAGCCAGGCCAGGTCCGGCGACGACCCCGGTGCGACCGCCCACGGGTGCAGCCCGGCGGCCGCGAACACCCGGCCGGGGTGTGCGCGGGCCAGGTCCCGCGCGGCCCGGGAGGAGGCCTCGTCCCCCGACGGGCACACGAACGCCGCCACCCCGGCCTGCCGCGCCCGAGCCAGCACGCCGGGCAGGTCGTCCCGCAGCGGCGGGTCCGACAGGTGGACGTGCGTGTCGAACAGGGCCATGGAACCTCGCCGCGGCCGCCTCCTGCGGCCCTCGCCGTCAGGGCTGGACGCCGATCACCGCGGGCATGTTCGTGACGCCCCCGCCCAGCGGGAACACGCCGTGGTCCACCACCGACCCGTCGGTCGCCAGGTCGATCTGGCGGATGCCCGTCACCTCGGTCACCAGCACCCGGCCCGCCAGCGGGCCGCGCTCCAGCATGACCATCGACGTCGGCAACTGGCTTCCGCCCCCGGCGTACTCGACCGTGCCGCGGATCGAGAACGGCGCCTCGGGATGGGCGTCGTCCCGGTCCAGGATCCACAGGTCATCGGGCTCGTAGGCGCCGGCCACCAGCGCGGTCCCGCCCGAGGGGGACACGACGATGGCCGCGGGGTTCCCGATGCCGGACAGGAACTGGCGCGGCACCAGCGTGTCCCCGGCCACCTCGACCACGCCCACGCCCTGCGTGGAGAACATCCCCGAGTCCCCCAGCAGCGCGAACTTCCCGTCGGGAGTCATCGCGGACCCGTCGACGCTGGAATCCTCCGAGAGCGCCGCGGCGCTGTGGACGACCGTCGGCGCGTCCTCCGACGACAGGAGGTGCAGGTCCCCGCCCGACATGACGTCCAGCACGTCGCGCGCGGCCAGCACCGCCCGGCCCGGTTGTCCTGGCACCGCCAGCAGCGCCGCCGGAAGCTTGGCCGGCATCGCCATGCCGCGATCCGTCAGCGTCCCGTCGCACCCGATGTCCACCCGATACACGCCTCCTCCCCGCCGGGTCGATCCGCCCGAGTCCCGCCACTCGGTGTCCAGCACGAAGGCGTGGTCGCCCGCCGCCGACATCACGATCCGGGACGCGTAGAAGTGCCCGGCGAAGGCCGCGTGAACCACCTGCGCCGTGCCGTCGCCCGCGACCCGGAACACCCCCAGCGTGCCGTCGTCCTGCACCGCGATCCCGATCTCCCCGTCGGGGGTGAAGGCCACCTCGCCGTCGAAGGCGGGGCCCATCTGGAACCTGGGCCCCGGCCCGGACAGGGTCCCGTCGGCGGCCAGTTGCAGCAGCGCCCAGTCGCCGGACTTGCGCGCCCCTTCCAGGTAGGGGAAGGACACCGCTACCACGCGGGCCCGGTCCGCCGCCCCCGGCAGCCTCGGGCACGGGTTCGTGTCCGCGTCCTCCGTCGCGTCCTCTGCCGCGGGGTCCGCTACCGGGTCGGTCGCCGCATCGGCCGCCTCGCCGTCCGCCTCGTCGCCTGCCGCCGGGTCCTCTCCCGCGGCGTCGGATGTCGCATCCCCCCCGGTTTCCTGGGCCGCGAGGTCGCGGTCCGCGTCCGTTCCCGTCGCCTCGTCTCCCGCCGGGACGTCCATCCTGGCCGCGTCGTCGGCGACGGCATCCCGCGCCGTGCCGCCCCCGTCGCCCCCGCACCCGGCCGCGGCCAACGCCGCCAGCACCGCAACGCCCAGCATCCTCGCGCTCATCGCCCTCCCTCCGTGGGCGGAGTCTAGCACGCGAACCGACCGGTCGCCTGCAAGTGCGCCGCCCTGCACGCGGCCGCGGTATTGACGCGCCGCCCGTCCTCCCTTACAAGCACACCCGTCCCCCGCCGCGGGTGCGACGGGCGTCGGAAACACGGGAGGACGCACATGGCAGGAATCCGTGGAAACGCGATCGTCGGGCAGTCGGGCGGGCCGACGGCCGTCATCAACCAGAGCCTGGTCGGCGTCATCGAGGCCGCCCGGGATTGCGGCGTCATCGACCGGTTGCTGGGGGCCCGGCACGGCGTCAAGGGCATCCTGCGCGAGGACTTCATCGACCTGTTCGCCGAACCGGGGGACGTGCTGGAGGAGGTCGCGCAGACGCCCTCCTCGGCGCTGGGGTCGGTGCGCCAGAAGCCCAAGGCCGAGGACTGCTACCGGATGTTCGAGGTGATGCGGAAGCACGGCGTCCGCTACTACTTCTACATCGGCGGCAACGACTCGGCCGAGACCGTCCACATCGTCGACCAGGCCGCGCAGGAGGCGCACTACGACCTGCGCTGCTTCCACGTGCCGAAGACGGTGGACAACGACCTGCGCGTGACGGACCACTGCCCGGGCTACGGCAGCGCCGCCCGCTTCGTGGCCAGCGCGTTCCTGGGAGACAACCTGGACAACCGGTCGCTGCCCGGCATCAAGATCGACGTCGTGATGGGCCGCAACGCCGGCTTCCTGACGGCGGCCTCGGCGCTGGCCCGCAAGTGGGACGACGACGGCCCGCACCTCGTCTACGTGCCCGAGCGCCCGTTCTTCGTGGAGAGGTTCCTGGCCGACGTCGAGCGCGTCTACCGCGACCTGGGCCGGTGCGTGGTCGCCGTTTCCGAGGGCATCGTGGACGGGAACGACCCGCTGAAGCGCACGATGGCCGAGACGATGGCCGAGAAGTCGGCGAAGACGCTGGAGAAGGACACCCACGCCAACGTCCAGTTGTCGGGCAGCGGCGCGCTGGGCGACTGGCTGGCCCAGCAGGTCAAGGACGGCCTGGGCGTGGAGGCCCGCCTGGGGAAGGGCCTGCGCGTGCGCGCGGACACCTTCGGGTACCTGCAGCGGTCGTTCGCCGGCGTGGTGTCCGGGGTGGACGCCGCCGAGGCGCGCCAGTGCGGCCGGACCGCCGTCGCGCTGGCCACCGCGAAGGACCTGGACGGCTCGGTCGTCATGCTGCGCGAGCCCGGCGAGTACCGCGTCCGGTTCGAGCATACCGAGCTGCGCAACGTGGCGAAGGACACCCGCTCGATGCCCGACGAGTACCTGTCCGGCGAGGGCAACGACGTCACGCAGGCCTTCCTGGACTACGCCCGGCCGCTGATCGGGCCGATGCCCCCGCACGGTCGCCTCCGGGGCATGATCCGCTGACCCGGGCCGCGTCCGCCCGTCGATCCCGCCCCGGAATCCCGCGCGCGCATGGTCGAGCCCCTTCCCGGCCGCATTGACAAAAGTCATGAAACAGTGCTTTTCTCCCTCCACCGGGACCGAACCAGCGGCCTGCGATCCGGAGGTACGACACTTCTCAAGCGGGGGGGATCCACCATGCCGATTCCGAATGTTCCAGCGTTCTTCGCCGACTGCGTCCTGCCGAACGACGAGGCCATGCGGCGCGCCGTCCGATCGGGCATGACCGTCGCGTCCGGCTTCGCCACGTCCGAGCCGACCACGTTCTACGACTCGCTGTGGACGCACATCGTCCGCCACGACATCACGGGGCTCGACATCCGCCAGGCCCTGTTCATGGCGCCCTACGACCTGTGCCTGGGCGACGCCCTGAAGAGCCAGGGCGCCCTGGCGGACCTGGTCGCCCACTCCACGGCGGACTCCGCCGTCGGGCAGTTCGCCCGGAAGGTGAACGCGGTCACGAAGAAGCTGGAAGGGCTGAAGCGCCTGATCGGCCACTACGAGGAGATGCACCAGCGGCGCATCACCTTCACGTCGGCCTTCATCGGGGCCGCGACCAACGCGGTCATCCCGGACAACTTCCTGACGCGGGTCCTCTACCCCGACTACGTCGGCCGCAACACGACGCGCATGGGCATCACCCGGATGCAGTCCATCCACTTCCCGGACGCCGTGGACAGCATGGGGTACGACCCGGACGACAACCCGCAGGTCGACACGTTCGTGATGGTCATGACCCCGCCGAACGAGCAGGGCTACCTGTCGCACGGCCTGGCCAACGGCGCCAACGGCGAGATCCTCGAGAAGGCGCTGCGGCTGAAGACCATCAACATCCTGCTGTACGTGAACCCGAAGTACCCCTTCACCAACGGGTACGACGACGAGTGGGCGCCCAACACCGTCCACGTCGGCAGGTTCGAGGGCCTGGCCCGCGCCGGCAAGCTGTTCGTGGTCGAGGACGACGGCCGCCTGCCCGCGCTGCCGGCCAACGCGCTGGACAACCCGGCGCCCGCCGAGGTGACGATCGCCCAGAACGCGGTCAACCACATCGAGCAGAACCTGCGCTTCACGAAGGGACGGGCGCTGCAGGTGGGCTTCGGCGGCACCGGCGTACTGGTCATCAAGGATCTGAAGGCGTCGTCCTGGACCGGGCGCTGCTATACCGAGATGCTGGAGCCCTTCACGATGGACCTGTTCGAGGCCGGCAAGATCGCCGGCACCCACTTCATCGAGAAGGACGGCACCCGCACGCAACTGGACGGCAAGCTGGTTTCGACCTTCACGATCTGCCCCGAGGGCAGCGACTTCTACCGGAAGCTGGACAACAACCCCGCGGTCATCGTGGCGGCGGCCTCGCGCGTCGTCATCCCGGAAGGCTTCCACTACGGCATGGGCGTCAACAACTGCCTGTCCCTGGACTTCCAGGGGCACATCAACGCGGGCGGCCGCGACCGCAACCACTTCAGCGGCGTCGGCGGCGGCGCCACCATCAACCGGGGCCTGTCCCGCGGCGGCATCTCGTACTTCTGCATGAAGTCCACGCACACGACGCCCGAGGGCAAGGTGCGGTCCTCCATCTTCCCCTTCCTGCCGGCGGGCACGCCGATCTCGTACATCGGCCCGGACGTGATGGGCGGCCGCGAGGGCGCGAGGTTCTTCCTGGTCACCGAGCACGGCGTGGCGCAGATGTCCGGCGTGGACCAGCACCGCTTCGTGAGGAACCTGATCTCGGTGGCCGACCCGGCCTTCCGCGACGAACTGAAGCACCATGCGTGGAAGGAGTTCCGAATCCGGGTCTAGAGCAGGCTGGTCCCGGTCGATTTTTCCGCGGGATTCCCCTATCCTTCGCCGGTCTGGAGGTGACGCGATGCGCGGGACGTTCCTGGGCTGGGTGGGCGTCGTGGTGCTGGCGGCGGGCACGAGCCTCGGCTGCGACTCCTCGTCGGGGGACAGCGACGAGGGCCAGGCGCCGATGGACCCGGGCGGCCCGATCGACATCCACTACGGCGAGACGACGGTGCCGCCGGACGATGGCAACCCGCCGGCCGACGCGGAGGATCCCGGGATGCCTTCCGACCCCGGTGCGGACGCGCCCCCCCCCTTCGATCCGGGCGGCGATCCCGCGGCCGACACCGCGGTCCCGGACACCGTCGTGCAGGACCCGGGTGCCGGGGACGTCGAGGATACCTACGACCCGGGCCCGCCGTGCGACTACCCGACCAGCGCCTACGGCTTCCAGGACAACTGCGACGGCACCCTCCTGGACAGGAACACCGGCCTGCTGTGGCAGAAGGCCTACGAGTCCTTCTCGACGCTGGACAACGCGCGCGCGGCCTGCAACGCCTCCCGCGAGCGGAACCTGCTGGGGTGGCGCCTGCCGACCATCGACGAACTGCGCGGCCTGGTGCGGGGCTGCCCGGCCACCGAGCCCTCGGGCGCCTGCCCGGTCCACGATTCCTCGACCAGCGACACCGCCGTCACCTCCGCCTGCACCCAGGGCTGCCCGATCAACCAGGGACCGGTGGAGAAGCCCGGCGACCCGGCCAAGAAGTGCTACATGGACGCGACCTTCGACTGGCAGTGCCACCTGTTCGTGTCGGGCACGCAGGTGACGACCTCGGGGGGCAAGCGCTCCTGGTACCTGACCTTCTACGATGCGGCCATCAACGTCCCGCCCAGCGCCACCGCGCCGCTGAACGGCTTCTACCGGTGCGTGCACGACCCGCTGTAGGGGAATCCGGTGCCTTCCGGAGGACCCTGGCGAACCCGGCCTACCCCTCGTCCACGCCGCCCCTCTGCAGGATGCGCTCGAACTGCAGGGGCGTCACCGGGGACACCGACAGGCGCGGCTGCCGCACGACGGGCATCGTGGCCAGCAGCGGGTCGGAACGGATGTCGGCCAGAGGGACGGGCCGCGGCAGGGGCTGCAGCGGCTCGACGTCGACCACCACGCCGGAAGGGTCGCCCGGGGTCGGGTCGGAGTAGGGCAGGGAGGCGATGCGCGCGACGCCGACGATCGTGCGCTGCGCGCCGGAGTGGTAGATCAGCACCAGGTCGCCGACGGCCATCGACCGGATGTAGCCGCGCGCCTGGGCGTTGCGCACGCCGTCCCACGGATCCTGCCCGCGCTGGACCAGGTCGCCCCAGCCGAAGGTGCCGGGCTCGGTCTTCATCAGCCAGTGTCGAGGTGCATCCATCGGGGCCCCCGGGCGTTCGACGCGGATATGATAGGCCGCCCGGGGAAGGAAGGGACAGCGGATGACCGGAGGCGCGACAGGGGAACGGATCCCGCTGCCCGTGGACCCGGTGCTGCCGGACGTGGTCGCGGCGCTGTCCCGGGACCCGGTGCTGGTGCTGTCGGCGCCTCCGGGGTCGGGCAAGACGACCCGGGTGCCGCCCGCGATCCTGGAGGCCGGGCTGGCGGGCGGCGGCGACGTGTGGGTCGCGCAGCCGCGGCGCCTGGCGGCCCGGATGGCGGCCCGGAGGGTGGCCGCCGAGCGTGGCGAGGCCCCCGGGGGGACCGTCGGGTACCAGGTGAGGTTCGAGCAGGCGGGCGGGCCGGGGACGCGCCTGTGGTACGTGACCGAGGGCGTGCTGGTCCGGAGGCTGCTGGCGGACCCGGGGCTTCCGGGCGTCGGGGCCGTGGTGCTGGACGAGTTCCACGAGCGCAGCCTGGACGCGGACCTGGCCCTGGCGCTGTTGCGGCGCCTGCGGGCGAGGGACCGGCCGGACCTCCGGCTGGTGCTGATGTCCGCGACGATGGACTGCGCGGCGCTGGCGGACGCGCTGGGCGCCCGCGTCCTGCAGGCGGAGGGGCGCCGGTTCGAGGTGTGGATCGAACACGCCGGGAGGCTCGATCCGCGGCCGCTGCCGGTGCGCGTGGCCGAGGCGGTGGCCCGGCTGGGCGGGGCCGATCGCGGAGACCTGCTGGTCTTCCTTCCCGGCGCCGTCGAGATCCGGCGGGCCGCCGAGGCGTGCGCCGGCTGGGCACTGGCGGCCGGGCGGGAGGTGCTGCCGCTGCATGGCGACCTGCCGCCCGGGGACCAGGACCGGGCGGTGCTGCCGGGCCCGCGGCCGAAGGTGATCCTGGCGACCAACGTCGCGGAAACCTCGATCACCGTCGAGGGCGTGGGCGGCGTCGTGGACTCGGGCCTGGCGCGCCGGCTGGTCCACAGCCCCTGGTCGGGACTGCCGTCCCTGCGCGTGGTCCCGGTGTCGAAGGCGTCGGCCGCCCAGCGGGCGGGCCGGGCCGGGCGCACCCGTCCCGGGACGTGCGTCCGGCTGTACACGCAGATCGACTTCGAGGGGCGCCCGGACGCGGAGGCTCCCGAGATCCTGCGGGCCGACCTGGCCGACGCGACGCTGCTGCTGCGGGCCGCGGGGCTGGACCCGGCCGCCGGGGTGCCCTGGCTGGACCCGCCGCCGCGCCCGGCCCTGGACGCGGCGGACGCGCTGCTGCGGCGCCTGGGCCTCGTGTCCCCCGGGGGAAGCGTGACGGGCGCGGGGAGGCTCGCGGCCGGGCTGCCGGCGCATCCCCGGTTGGGGGCGCTGGTGCTGGAGGCGGCGGGCCGGGGCCGCCTGTCCGAGGGATGCCTGCTGGCCGCCCTGCTGGGCGATCGGGACGTGCGGCGCGCGACCGGGGCCCGCCGGATGCTGTCCGGGGAGGCGCCTGTCGAGGGCTTCCTGGACCCCGTGGAGGTTGCTGGCTCCCTGGCTTCCGGCGAACGGGACCCGGCCTTCGATCCCGGCGTGGTGGCCCGGGTCCGCCGGGCGGCCTCGCAGATGGAGGGGCTGGCCCGGCGGGAGGGCCTGGGGACCGGCGTCCCGTCGGGCGATCCCGCCCGGGCCCTGAGGCTGGCGCTGCTGGCGGGCTTCCCGGACCGCGTCGGGCGTGCGCGCCGCGCCTCCGCTCCCGGCCTGGCCCGGTCGGGCGCGATGGAACTGGCGATGTCCGCGGGGGGGACGGCCGACCTTCCCGCCGACGCGCTGCTGCCCGAGGGCCGGCTGGTGATCGCCGTGGACGCCTCCGAGCGGCCGGCCGACCGGGGCCGGGCGCTGTCGGTGCGGTCCGCCTGCGCGCTGGACGAGGACGACCTGCTGGAGGGACGGATGGACGAGGTCGTCGAGACGACCGAGGTCCGCTTCCTGTCGGGGGGCGACCGCGTGGAGGCGGTCCGGAGGCTGGCATACGACCGCCTGGTGCTGGAGGAGCGGGCGTTCGACGCGGGCCCGGAGGCCCTCGCCGCGGCGCTGGCGGAAGGGCTGGCGGGCCGCGACCCGGCGTCCCTGGGTTCGGACCGGGAGGAGGTCCTGCGCTTCCTGGCCCGGGTGGAATGGCTGCGGTCCCAACGGCCCGGCATCGGACTTCCCCCCTTCGACGATGCGCGGGCCGGCGAGGTCCGGCGGGAGGCCTGCCGGGGCTGCCGGACCCTGGCCGAGGTCCGGCGCCGCCCGCTGGTCCCGCTGCTGACCGCGGTCCTTTCCGGCCCGCAGCGCCGGGCCCTGGAGGCCCTGGCCCCGTCCGCCTTTCGCCTGCCCGGCGGCCGGACGCTGCGGATCGAGTACGACCCCGGCCGGCCTCCCTGGGCCGCCTCCCGGCTGCAGGACTTCTTCGGCCTGGCGACCGGTCCCTCGGTGCTGGACGGCGCCCAACCGGTCGTGCTGCACCTGCTGTCCCCCGCCGGCCGGGACGTCCAGGTGACGACCGACCTGGCCGGCTTCTGGCAGCGCCACTACCCGGCGCTGGCCCGGGAACTGCGCCGCCGATACCCGCGCCACAAGTGGCCGGACGACCCGGCCCGCGCGGCCCCGCCGCCTCCGAACCGGGCCCGTTGAGACGCCCCCTGCTTTCCCCGCGGGCCCCGGATTCACTAGAATCGATGCGTACCCGATGCCGCCCCAGCGCGAGGTGACGATGCGTCTTCGAATCCTGGTCCCGGTCCTCGGGCTGCTGGCGGGGATCGCCGCCCCGGCCCTCGCGAAGAACAAGCCCTTCTCCGGATCCGAGATGCTGACCGGCCGCGGCATGAAGCCTCCCGCGCAGACGCAGACCGTGCAGGTGGGGATCCAGGCCGGCGTGTCCCCGATCTCCGCCGCCCTGGGCTACGTCAAGGACGAACTGCGCGACCGCGCCGTGGCGGAGTGCGAGGAGTCCGGCTTGGCCGGCTGCGGCCCGAACGTCGATGCCGCGCTGGAGGCCCTGAAGAACGTCCCCGACTCGACCTGGGACCGCATGGAGTCGGTCGCCGGCATGACGGACCCGGAGATCGACAAGGCCCTGGTCGATGCCGGCGTCACGGACCCGTACGCCCGCCAGCAGGTGAAGGACTACGTCGCGAAGAGCGGCCTGACCCCGCAGGAGCGCCAGGACGCGGTGAAGGCCGTCCGGATCGCCGCGAAGGCCGAGTCCTCCGTGAACCTGCTGCTGGAGCCCTACGTCCGGGTGAACACGAAGTACGTCGAGGCCGGCGCCTCGCTGCCCTTCATGCTGCGCATCCGGAACGCCGGTACCGACGCGCACCTCGGCAACGTCACGCTGGACGTGCGTTCGGGCTGGGTCTGGAAGGCGGGAGGCATGGCCCTGGGGGTCACGGGCGGCCTGGGCGCCTACCTGCCGTCCGGCACCCGGCAGGCCGACGAGTCGGGCCGGGCCGACCTGTTCCAGGCTCCCAAGACCATGCACCAGTACCTGGGGCTGGCCCCGTACCTCGTCGTGGGCTTCGACGCCTCGCAGTGGGTCCTGGTGCAGTCGCACCTGGAGTACCTGGCCCTGGTCGGCGTCCGGGACGGCCCGCCGGCCGACCGGGTGCAGGTCCTGAAGTACGGCATCGGGACCGTGGTGCTGCCGTCGTTCTTCCTGAACATCCTGGCCGAACTGAACGGGATGTTCCCGCTGGAGAACGCCGCCGCCTTCGACGTGCTGTACTTCACCGGGGGCCTGCAGGTGAAGATCGCCTTCTTCCGGTGGGCCCTGGCGGTCGAGGCGCCGATCTGGACGGCCCAGAGACCGGACACCACGGTCATCGGCGGCGTGCCGGTCGGGAAGCTGTCGAAGTACAACATCCTCACGCGCCTGGCGTTCACCTTCTGACCGGCAGCGGCCCCGATCGTGGCCGTGGCCAATCCCCGCCGCGCCGGGTAGAATATTCGAGGAAGCAAGTCCGCGTTCGCGCGAGGAGGCAGGCCTCATGAGGTACATCATCCCCTTGATGGCACTGGTGCTGCTGGCGATGCCGGCCCGTGCCCAGGAGACGTCCTGCTCGACGGACGCCGACTGCCCCGACGGGACCTCCTGCGTCCTGTCCCCGTGTGCACGGCCGGCCTGCTTTCCGGACGGCGAGTGCCCCGAGGTGCCGGACTGCGTGCCGGTGGGGGTCTGCCAGGAAGCCCCCTGGAACGGCGCCTGCTCGACGGACGCCGACTGCCCCGCGGGCTTCACCTGCGACGTGGTCGAGGTGCCCTGCGCGGTGGATGCCTGCCCGCCCTGCACCTGCGCCTGCCCGGCCGAGGGCGAGTGCCCGCCCTGCGAGTGCCCGCCATGCGACGTGCCGGAACCGGGGTGCACGCCGACGACCGCCTCCTACTGCCAGTACCACGCCAGGGAGTGCGCCGGCGACGCGGACTGCCATGCGGGCTGGGAGTGCAAGGTCCAGGAGGCCTGCATCGACAGCGGGTGCGCCTGCCCGCCGTGCATCCCGGACGGGGAGTGCCTGCCGTGCGACTGTCCCGAGACCTCCCAGCCGACCTGCACCTCCGCGGGTTCGTGGTGCCAGCCGAAGGCGACGCCCTGCTCGACGGACGCGGACTGCCCCGCGGAGTTCGAGTGCATCGACCGGACGATCGCCGCCCCGTGCGCGTGCGCCGACTGCGCCTGCCGGTCGGACGTGCCGGACTGCTGGTGCCCGCCGTGCGAGTGCCCGGACCCGGCCACCGAGAAGGTCTGCCTGCCCAGGGGCTGGGCGGCGGCCGGCTACGACACGGCCTCGCCCGAGCCGGGCGAGTCTCTGCCGCAGGATTACGCGACCGACGCCGTCGGCGGGGCCGACGCCACTACGCCGCCCGCGGGCACCGGTGCGGAATCGCAGGCCAAGGCGACGAACGTCGGCGAGGGCGGCAACGGGTGCGTCGCGGCCGTGGTCCCCGGCCCGGCGTCGGGCCTGCTGCTGCTGGGCTTTCTGGCCGGCATCCCGGTCCTCCGGCGCCGCCTCGGCGGCAAGTAGTCGTCCCGGCAGGAAGCCCCGGCTCCCCCTCCCACGGGGGGCGCACCCGTCGTGCTGAAATACCCGTTTTTCCGGCTTTACCGTCGCCCCCCGCGCAACTATAATCCCGGCACGGAGTCCGAACGCCGGCAGTCCGATGGGTCAACCGGGGTGGTTGTCTTGCCCCCGGGCACATCCCGGTGCATGCCGGTCGAGCAGGGGGTGAAGCATGAAGTTCCAGCGCTGGCTCGGTGCCGCGGTGTTGGCCGCGGCGCTCCTGGGTGCGATGCCCGTCCTGGCCCGCGGCGTGATCATCGACTTCATGTCGGGCGCGAACGCGACCGTCAAGGGCGTGTACGTCACCAAGGATTTCTGGTTCGAACTGTCCGAGGACTGGCAGTTCCCGGAGCCTGCCACCCTGGACCTCCGGTTCTCGCACACGCCGATCCTCGTGCGCCAGTTGTCCACGCTGAGCGTGCAGGTGAACGGCAGCCCCGTCGAGAGCATCTACCTCGACAACGGCAACCTGCGGAACGCCCAGCTGGTCGTGCAGGTGCCGGGGCGGCTGCTGAAGGGCGGCATGAACGTGCTGACGCTCGTCATCAAGATGCGGTCCGAACTGAAGGACCTGTGCGACGACGTGCACAACCCCGCGCTGTGGACGCTGCTGGAACGGGAGTCCCGGCTGACGGTCCCCTACACCGAGAAGGAGATCGTCCCGGACCTGGAGGGGTTCCCCTCCGACTACGCGAACCCCGACCTGCTGTACACCGAGGAGAAGGAGAAGATCCACGCCGTCATCGTCGTGCCGCCCCAGCCGTCCGCCTCGGAACTGGACCTGATCGGCGCGCTGGCGGTGGTGCTGGGCCAGGACGTCGGCCTGGGCGCGGGCGGGTTCCGGGTGGTGGCGGCGGACCGCGTGCAGACGACGGACCTCCAGTCCCGCCAGGTCGTCGTTGCGGGCGGCCTGCCGTTCGTGCGGCGCTTCACCGGGTCGCCCTGGGGCCTGCCCCTGCCGCTGGACACGATCGCGGCGGAGCCCGGCGGTGCGCTGATGGAGTTCAAGTCCCCGTTCAACCCGTACCGGCGGCTGCTGGTGGCCACGGGCCGCGACGAGGCCGCGCTGAAACTGGTGTCGGACCACCTGAAGTCCCCGGCCACGGTGCGCAACCTGAAGGGCCCGTCGGTCACCTTCGACAAGCCCCCGGTCTTCGAGGCGGCCGAAGAGGGCCGCCAGGACGCGGCGTTCCTGGTGCGGCTGCAGGACCTGAGGATGACGGACCTGCAGGCGCGCGGCAAGTTCTACCACTCCATCACCTTCACGATGCCCAACCCGTTCGTCGGCAAGGTGAAGGACGGCGCCTTCCTGCGCGTCAGCATGAGCCACAGCGAACTGCTGCTGCCGCAGTCGTCGTCGCTGCTGGTCAAGGTCAACGGGGAACCGGTGCGCAGCCTGAGGCTGACGAAGGACACCGCCCCGCGCAACACGTGGGACATCAAGATCCCGCTGCAGTACCTGAACACGCGCTTCCTGACGTTCGAGATGGAACTGTTCCTGGATATCGGGGACCCGGACTGCTACTACAACCACCCCGAGATGGCGTGGTTCACGCTGCACAACGACACGCTGCTGTACCTGCCGGTCGACTCGGCCATGGACGAGACGCTGGCGAACTACCCGTACATGTTCCTGCGCTGGAACCGGTTCGACCGCCTGGGCGTCGTGGTCATGGACCCGATCGGCGACGGCTCGATGTCGGCCGCGTTCAACATCGTGGCCTACCTCAGCCAGAGCCTCAGGTCGCCGAACTTCGTGGACCTGCTGTTCACGTCGTCGCGGAACCTGGCGCCGACCCAGCGCGCGAACCTGAACCTGCTGGTGGTCGGCCCGCTGGGGACGCTGCTGCCGGATGCGCAGTGGGCCGGGGTCCTGCCGAAGGAACTGGCGGGGCGCGAGATCCAGGGGCGCGGGGACATCCTGAACACGGCGGGCTTCCTGTCGCTGCTGAAGATTCCCGAGAGTGGCCGCCGCGTGGTCGGCGTCACGGGCCGGTCGGACGACGAGATCGGGCTGGCGGCGCCGCACCTGTACGCGCCCGGCAAGGTCGAGTGGGTGCGCGGCACGCTGGCCGCGGCTACCTCCGACGACGAACTGAAGGTCCTGCTGCCCCCGACGCTGGCCGACCCCGTGGCCCAGTTCGACCCGGCCAAGGTGAGGTTCGAGGAGAAGGAAGGCAAGATGGTGCCGGTGCTGGAGGTTCCGCAGCCGGCGGCGGCCCCGTCCCGGTACAACATGGCCTACCTGGTGTTCTTCATCCTCACCCCGGCCCTGGTGGTGCTGGTGATCCTGCGCCTGAGGGCGCTGGCCCGCGAGGGTCGCGAGAAGGCGTAGTGGCAGGTTCCCGGCCCGCCTTCCGCGCGGGCCGCTGCACCCCGGGGGCGACGTCGATGGTTCGGGCGGGCGACAGGCGGGCCGGGCGATCCGGGATCCTCCCGGGGACCGTCCTGGCGACCTGCGTCGTGCTGGGCCTTCCCGGCAACGCCCTCGCGCTGCGGGCCGTGGATGCCCCGACCCTCGACCCGGGCGACCGCGTGGTGTGCCTGTTCGATTCGTCCGAGGGGGCCACCGCCTCGCGCAACCCGCTGTCCGGTGCGGTGGCCGACGCGCTGCGGCGCCAGGGCTTTCGCGCCGAGTTCGTCGACGTCGCCGCCGCGGTGCCTTCCCGGACGTCCGTGGCCGGGGCCCGGGCGGTGCTGACCGGCTTTTCCGACGGGCGCCTGGCCCGGGCCCGGGACTTCATCGCGTTCCTGCGGGACGCGGCTTCGTCCGGGGTGCGCGTCGTGGTGCTGGGGAACTTCGGCGCCTGGCAGGACGCCGCGGAGGAGGGGTTCCTTCCGGCGGACGTGGTCAACCGGGCGTTCCTGGCCCTGGGCGTGCGGTACCAGGCCGACTGGACCGACGACCCGGCGCGCTTCTCCGTGCGGGTCGAGGACCCCGCCCTGGGGCCGGCCGACGCGGTGAAGTCCTCGGACACGCGCCACTACTACCGGTTCACGCCCGCGCGGCCGGACGTTCGCGTGATGGTGTCGGGCACCCGGGCGGGGGACGCCGGCCCGTCCTCGGCGCTGGTCTTCACGTCCGCCACGGGCGCGATGGCGCTGTCCCGGTACCTCTCGGCCGACGAGGCGATGGCCGATGCAAGGTCGGCCCGGCTGGACCTGGACGCCTTCCTGCGGGCGGCCCTGGCGCGCCGGCCGCTGGACCCGGCGACCCTGCTGGTGGTGACCGATCCGTCGGACGAGGACGCCCGGCAGGCCCTGGCCGCGATCCGGGCCGCCGCGTCGTACGCCGGGACGCCGCTGGCCGCGGTGCCGGTCGGTGCGGCCTCCGCGCTGCGCCCCGCGGACCTGGATTCGTATGCCGGCCTGGTCCTGGCGGTGTCCGAGGTGCCGTCGCCGCTGGACGAGTACCTGGCGGGCCTGGTCCGCAACCTCGCGGTCGGGGGCGGCCGGGCCCTGTCGGTGCTGCCGCTTCGCGACCCGCCGCTGGTGGCAGCGTTCGGCGGCCAGGGCTTCTCTCCCGCCTCGTACCAGTCGTCCGGGTTGCGATTCGGCGCCGGCGCGTTTCCCGGCCTCGACGGCTTCGCGATCGACCTGCCGACGCCAGATCGGAAGAGCGTCGTGTAGGGAAAGAGTGTAGATCTCGGT
>CALJUR010000078.1 GCA_937975765.1 uncultured Myxococcales bacterium | reverse complement strand
AGTGGAGCGAGGGCCTGAACCGCAGCCGGAGCGTCAAGCCGCGACCCGCGCGGGCAGACGAGGCGCTGCGCGTCACTCCGGCAGAACTTGCCCGTCGCGGTCGCGGTAGCTCCGGCGGAGGCGAAGGCCCCGCTCCACTCGGGAAGGGGCGGGGGGGGGGCCCGGAGCGGAGGCGGCCTCCCCGCCGGACCCCCGGCACCGAGGACCGCGCCTCCCGCCTGGAATCAGGGACAGGAGGCGGGGGACGGGGCCCTCGCCCTACAAGGCCCGACATGCGTTCCCGGGCGCACCCCTTGACACGCGCAGGCGTTTCGGACGATACCCTTTCCATTCGTCTCGCCCGACGGCATGGGGCACTGGGCCCTGGCCGAACCCTTTTCTGGAGGAGGAGCCGTGAAGATCCTTGTCACAGCCAAGCGGGTCACCGACCCCGACGCGAAGATCCGGGTCAAGCCGGACGGCACGGGCATCGAGACCGCCGGTCTCGAGTACAAGCTCAACCCGTTCTGCGAGAACGCCATCGAGGCCGCCGTGTCTCTGATCGAGAAGCACGGCGGGGAGGCGGTGGCGGTCACGATCGGGAACGCCGACGTGGAACAGAACCTGCGCACGGCCCTCGCGATGGGCTGCGAGCGGGCGATCCGCGTGGACGTCCCGGACGACCAGCTCGATTCCGACCTGGCCGCCCGCATCATGGCCAAGCTCTACGAGGCCGAGAAGCCCGACCTGTTCCTGTTCGGCAAGCAGGCGGTCGACGGCGACTCCAACCAGGTCACCCAGCTCGTCGCCGAGTACCTCGACCTGCCGCAGGCGTGCTTCGCCTCCGGCGTGGCCATCGACAACGGCGAGGCGGTCGTCACCCGCGAGATCGACGGCGGCATCGAGACCATCGCGGTCAAGCTGCCCGCGATCATCTCGGCGGACCTGCGCCTGAACACCCCGCGCCTGCCCACGCTCCCGAACGTGCTGAAGGCCAAGCGGAAGCCCGTGCAGGTGCTGGCCCCCTCCGCCCTGGGCGTCGACACGGCGCTGAAGGTCGCGACGGTCGCCTTCGAGGCGCCCCCGCAGCGGAAGGGCGGCATCAAGGTGAAGACGGTTCAGGAGCTGGTCGAGAAGCTCCAGAACGAGGCGAAGGCGCTGTGACGCGCCGGGGCGGGTGACCGCCCCGAGGAGGCATGCAATGGGTACGACCCTGGTGATCGCCGAGACCTTCGGCGGCAAGCTCCGCAAGTCCACATTGAACGCCATCACCTTCGCCCGCACCCTGGCCGGCAAGACCGGCGGCGACTTCGCCATCGGCCTGGTGGGCTCGAGCGTGGCCGGCATCGCCGGCGAACTGGCCGGCTACGGCGCGAAGGCCGTGTACGTCGTGGACAACCCCGGCTTCGCGAACTACCTGGGCGGGCCGTGGGCCAAGGCCGTGGCCGCCCTGGCCGAGCAGGCGGGCGCCACCTCCGTGGCCGCCACGTCGTCCACGTTCTCCCGCGACCTGCTGCCCCGCGTCGCCGCCCGGATGGGCGCCGGCATGGTCAGCGAGGTCCTGTCCGTCGTCGACGGCACGAAGTTCCAGCGCCCGATGTGGGCCGGCAACGTCGTGGCCACCGTCGAGGTCAAGACCCCGAAGGCGGTCTTCTGCGTCCGCGGCACCGAGTTCGACGCCGCGCAGCCCACGGGCGGCGCGTCGCCGGTGCAGGCGCTGGCCATCGCCCCCGAGGACAACGGCAAGCAGCGCTACGTGAAGTTCGACGCCGTCGTGTCGACCCGCCCGGACCTGGGCGAGGCCGCGGTGGTCGTGGCCGGTGGCCGCGGCCTGAAGGACAAGGCGGGCTTCGCGATCCTGGACCCGCTGGCGGACCTGCTGAAGGCGGCCATCGGCGGCACCCGCGCCGTCGTCGACGCCGGCATCGCGCCGAACGACCTGCAGATCGGCCAGACCGGCAAGGTCATCGCGCCGCAGCTGTACATCGGCGTTGCCCTGTCCGGCGCCATCCAGCACCTGGCCGGCATGAAGGCGTCCAAGACGATCGTCGCCATCAACAAGGACCCGGAGGCGCCGATCTTCTCGATCGCCGACTACGGCCTGGTCGCTGACGCGTTCAAGGCGGTGCCGGAACTGGTGGACGAGATCAAGAAGATCAAGGGGTAGGGATGGCGGCTCCCGCCCGGGGGACTACGAGCCCGCCGGCGGGAGGCGCTCCCAGGCCCGGCCGTCCGCCGTGATGCTCCTCGGCTCGCCGGCCGCGTCCACGACGACCGTGAACGCGCCGCAATCGCCCTCGATCTTCCAGCCCTCGCCACCCTCGACGCCATCCAGGCGACGGACGCGCGCCTTTCCCAGGACCGTCGAGCCGGTCCCCATGCAGGCGACCTCGCGCTCGACCTTCCCTCGCACCAGCAGCCACGCCAGCAGGGGCTGGTCGGCCTCCAGCGGGAAGACCTCGGTCGCGTCCCCCAGTTCGGTCACCTTCGCCTTCGAACCGTCCTCGCGCTCGAACCGGATCTTCGCCTTGCCCTCGAACACGAAGGCCAGCCAGTACAGGGCGCCCTTGCCCTTGGCCTTCCAGCGCTTGTACCGGCCCAGCTGGCCGCTCGGCTCCAGTTCCGCGTAGGTCCGGACCTCGGGTCGCCCCGGCTTCTTCTTCGCCACGGCCTTCGGGTCGCCGTAGGTCATCGACACCGCGAACACCCCGGTGTCGCGCGCCACGACGCTGAAGTCGTACCGGCCGGCAGCCTTGCCGCCCTTCACCGCCTTGAACTGCCACGGCTCGACCTTCTCGCGGTCCGCGGCCCGGGCGCCGACGGCCATCCCCAGCACCGCGAGCCCTGCCATCCATGTCGCTGCACGCATCCGTACCTCCTTCCCGTCCGTCCGGAACGCGGCCCGGGGACGGTCCTCGTCGCGCGCATATTCTAGGACAGCGGAGGATTCACGCAAAAAACCGCGGCGGTTGACGCGCCCCGGAGGGGGGCCTACGATCGCGCCGATGAAATCGAACCGCCTCAAGGCCGCCGCCCCCAGCCTCGTCACCTCGGGCAACCTCGTGATCGGCCTGGTGTCCATCGCCCTGGCCGCCTCCGGTCATTTCGAGGGCGCGGCGTGGGCCATCGTCTACTGCGGCATCCTGGACAAGGCCGACGGATCGCTGGCCCGGGCGCTGAACGTCCAGGGGGCGTTCGGGATGGAAATGGACTCCTTCGCGGACTACACCTCCTTCGGGCTGGCCCCGGCCGCCCTGTGCTGGTTCCTGTGCTGGTCCCGCGCCGCGGGCTCGGCGGACCTGCCGGCGTGGATCGTGGCGTGGTTCGCGATCTGTGCCGTGGCGTTCCCGGTTTCCGCGGCCGTCCGTCTGGCCCGCTTCAACGTGATGACCCACGAGGACCCGTCGTTCTTCACGGGCGTCCCCACGACGATGGTCGCGGGGCTGTACGCGACGCTGTATCTCAGCCTGGTCGACTTGCACGACCCGGTGGACCCCCTCTGGGTGATGCCCCCGGCCGCGGTGGCGGCGGCCGCCCTGATGGTGTGCGGCATCCGCATCCCGAAACTGAAGGGCAAGCGGCAGCGCTGGAAGAACGTGCTGCTGGTGTCGACCCTGCTGCTCCTGGCCGTCCTTGCGGTGTTCCAGATGCTCCCTGAACTGATGTTCGCGATGGGCAGCCTCTACCTGCTGGTGGGCTCGCTGAAGGCCCGTGGTGCCGGTGGACAAGGACCGGGGCTCGGGGTATCGTCCGCGCCCGGAGGTGACGCTTGAGCACGACGCAGGCCCAGGACCCCCGCGCCGGCGCCCGGGGACACGCAATCCTGATCGAGGACGTGGCGGCGGATCGCGGCCTGGTGGAAACCTTCCTGCGCGCCCACGGCTACTCGGTGTCCGTGCACGACCGTCCCGACTTCGAGTCCGGCCTGCTGGCCTCCAGCCAGCCCCGGTTGGTCCTGCTGTCCGCGGACGTCAAGAACGGTTTCAACCTGTGCCTGCGGTTCAAGAAGGACGCCGTCCTGCGCCGCGTGCCGCTGGTCCTGATGACCGCGAAGGCCAGCCCGGAGGTCCTGCGCAAGCATCGCCTCCTGGCCACGCGGGCCGACGCCTACCTGACGAAACCCCTGACCGAGGCGGCCCTGCTGGCCGTGCTGACCGACGTGCTGCCCGAGGACTTCGGCCCGGACGCGAGGGAGGTCGAGCCGGCCGTCGTGGACGTTCCGGATCGCACGCTGGTCTCCGGCGGGACGCTGGAGACCGCGGTGGTCAACTTCGTCGAGGAGGAGGTCCGGACCCTCAAGGACGCCGTCGACCGGCTGATGAGCGAGAAGACCAGCCTGGGCGGCAAGGTGGTGGACCTCGAGACACAGTTGCGATCGCAGCGCCAGATCCTGGATTCCGGCCTGCAGCGGATGACTCCCCGGCCCGCCGAGGCGCCGGTCCCCGTGTCGCCGCAGATCACGCCCGAGGACCTGGAGGACCAACTGGAAGCCGCGCGCAAGGAGGCGTACGACGCCGGCATCGCCGCGGGCCGGGTCGAGCGCCGCCAGAAGGGGCTGGAACAGGGCCGGCGGGAGGGTCGCGCCGAGGCGATGGCCGAGTTCCAGGCCGAGCACGACGAGATGGAAGCCGAGATCTCCGGTCTGAGGAAGCAGTTGGAGGAAACCGGCAGCCTGAGGAAGCAGATCGAGGAGGCCGGCAGGCGCCTCGCCGATCTGGAAGCCCGCGAGGCGATGCACCGCAACGAGATGGCGCAGACGACCAGCCTCTTCGAGCGGCTGGAGGGCGGGTACAAGGACGCGCTGGCGAAGGCCGAGGCCGAGCGCGGCAACGCCGACGAGGCCCTGGCCCGGGCCGAGGCCGAGCGCGACGAACTGGCCGCGAAGCTGCAGGCACTGCAGTCGGAGGTCGGGGACGGCCACGGTGCGCTGGCCGAGCGGGACCGCCGCATCGCGTCGATGGAGGAGGAACTGCGGGACCTGCGGCAGCAGGCCGTGCTGGCCACCGCCGCCACGGAACGGGTGCCCGCCCTCGAGAAGGAGGTCGCCGACCTGGGCGCGGAACTGGAGGCGGCCCGGGAGTCCCTGGCGGACCTCGAACCGCTGCGCCGCTCGGAGGCGGAGGTCCGGAAGGAGGTCGAACGCCTCCGGGACTGCCTGGTGCGTGCCCGGGCGGTCCTGGACGTCGTCGGCCCGGAAGAGGAACTGGTGGCGGTCGACACCGACGAACCCCTGGAAAACCGGGAGGATCCCTCGTGACCCTGCGCCTTCCTGCCCTGGCCCTGGCCCTGGCCGCCGGCCTCCTGGCGTGCTCCCCCGGCATCGGCGATGCCTGCAAGACGAACGATGACTGCGGCTCGGACCGCTCCTGCGACCTGTCGCAGCCGGGGGGCTATTGCACGGTCTTCTCCTGCGAGCGCGACGGATGCCCGTCGGACGCGGTCTGCGTCGAGTACGGCAACCACGTCTCCTACTGCATGCAGCGGTGCGGGCCCTTCGCGTTCTGCCGCGAAGGCTACGAGTGCGTCGAGGACTTCCCGAAGGCCGACGACTCGGGGAACTACCCGGGCTTCTGCAACCAGGTCGCGCTGCCCGGGGACGCGATCCAGCCGGCCGACGCGACGCCGGACGGATCCGGGACCCCGCCCACCGTCCGTTGACCCCTTTTCTTTCCTTCGCGTGAAACGCTTCGCCCGGCCGGTCGATCCTCCCCCGTCCCGACGCGGATTTGACGGGTGCCGAGACGGGCCATAGAATTCGTTGCAGGCGGCCGCGCAACAGCCCGCGAGGCCTGCACCGACGCGGTCTCGACCCAGGAGGTCCATGGACGCCAAGCCGAGTTCCTTTCCTGCCCTCCGGTCCCGGAAGGCCCCCACCCTCCCGGAGTCCCTCGGCGACCCCCGAACCCTCGCTGCGGCGATCGCGGAAGCGGCGTGGGCCAAGAACGGGTACCACACCCGCATCTACGACGTCCGGAAACTGGTGGACTACACGGATCTGTTCGTCGTGCTGACGGGACGTTCCGACCGGCACGTCTCGGCGATCGCCGAGGCGATCGAGACGACCCTGAAGGCCCAGGGCGCGCTTCCGGCCGGCATCGAGGGGAAGAAGTCCTCGACCTGGATCCTGCTGGACTACGGCAGCGTGGTGGTCCACGTCTTCGAGAAGACGGCCCGGGACCACTACGACATCGACCGTCTGTGGGCGGATGCCGAGGTCGTCGAGGCGATCGAGCCGGCGTGGGTCCAGGAGTTCGCGCGCGTCGAGAACGGCGAGGACTGGTAGCCGCCCTTGCACCGGTTCCCGTTCGGATCGGCGGTGTCCTGGCCCTGCTGCTGGACGCCCTTCTTCCCCCGACCTGCTCCGCGTGTCGCCAGCCCGCCTTCCCTTCCGGTGCGTTCCCGTTGCGGGTGTGTTCTTCCTGCCGGGAAGGCCTTCTGCCGGCCCGGTCGCCGGCCTTCCCGGACGTGCCCGGACCGCAACGGGCGTGGCGGAGCTTGTCCGCGGTCTTCGCCTACGGGGGCCCCGCCCGCGAGGTGATCCTCCGGTTCAAGCATGGCCATGACTTCGCCCTCGCGCGGCCCCTGGGCACCCTGATGGCGGCGGTCGCGCTGCGGGAACGCCTGCTGCAGGAGGCCGAACTGGTCGTGCCCGTCCCGGCGTGGCCGCCCCGGACGGTCCGGCGCCGGTACGCGGCCCCGGCGCTGCTGGCCGTCGAGGTGGGGCGCCGTGCCGGGCTTCCCGTCGGGGTCCGGGTCCTGGCGAGGGTGCGGCCCCCCTCCCCGGACGGACACGCCGGCCCGCGCCAGCGGGCCGAATGCGTGCGGGGCGCCTTCGTGGTGCAAAGGCCGGAGGCAATCCGAGGCCGCGCCATCCTCCTGGTGGACGACGTGGTCACCACGGGGGCCACCGCGGCCGAGGTCGCCGCGACGCTGCTGGCCGCCGGCGCGTCCCGCGTGGACGTGATTGCGGCCGCCCTGGCGGGGGCGGACGACGTTTGACTCGGTGCGTCGAAACCCTTACTCTTGCCCGAAGGGCGGGACCATGCTGGAACGCATTCACGCTGGCCGTGTCACGGAATTCCGCAGGGTGCTGCGCACCTGCGCGATCGCCGTTTCGGCCGGCCGCCACGCCCTCTTCCTGAAGGTGCCGCACGGGGAGGACCCGGACGGCTTCGCGCGCGCCTTCCACCGTCACTGCCGCGAGAAGGCAGGCCGGCCGGTCCGGTTCCTGGACCTGCACAAGGGCGACCGGCATCCCGTCCGGCGGCTGGCGGACCTGCTGGGGATCGACCCCGGGACGGATGTTCGGGACCTGCCGCTGGCCGACCTGCTGGGTGCGCGGGACCGCACCTTCGAGCGCCTCCGCGGAGGCCTCGCTTCGGACCTGGCGACCGACGGAGGATCGTCCGGGCCCGGCCTGCTGGTGATCGAGGGCGACCCTCGCGAATTCCCGACGCTGGCCGCCTTCCTGGCCTTCCTGTGCCCCGGTTCCTCGCCCTGGCGATCGCTGCCGTCGGTGCGGCCCCGGAACGAGCAGTTCGCCGTGGTGGCCGTGGTCGCCGAGGAGGCCCCCGGCGCCCCCGCGAGCGCGCTGCCGGATGGCATCGAGACGCTGTCCATCCGCCCGCTGGCGGCCGACGACCTGCGGGCGGCGGCCGACGCGGCGCACGAACTGCTGTTCAACGGCTTCGCCCGCGGACGACCCGCCGCGAAGGCCCCTGCATCCTGCCGGGACACGGACGTCCCCCCTGCCGAGGCGGTGGACCGGTTGCTGGCCGACGGTGCGGCGATCGAGGCGCTGGATCGGCTGGAAGCGTCCGGGATGCACCCGGCGCCGGAGGCACTGGCACGGGTCCGGATCCTGGCGGGCCGGCCGACCCAGGCGCTGGAGGGCCTGTCGGAAACGGCTGCGGCAGGGCGGCTGCCTGCCAGGACCCTGCTGGAGTCCGGCCGGCTGGCCGTGGTGCTGGGCCGGATCGATCGGGCCGACACCTTCCTGGACGCGCTGGAACACCCCCGCGGGAGGCCCGGTCCGTTTGCGCAGGCCCTGCCGGACCTGCTGCGTGCCGAGATGGCGCTGGCCCGCGGCGAGGCCGTGACGGCCCGGGACCTGCTGGGGTCCATCGAGGCCCGGGACCCGGACGTGGTGGCCGCGCGGGACAACCTGCTGGGCGCCGCCCGGTTCCGGACCGGCCAGCACGCGGCCGCCCGCGAGGCGTTCGATGCCGTCCTGGCGAACGCCGGGGCGCCGCGACGGGAGAAGGCCCGTGCCCGGCACAACCTGGGCCTGGTGGCCCTGCGCGAGGGCCGGCTGGATGCGGCCGCGGCGCTGCTGCAGGAGGCGGTCGTCGAGGCCGACGACCTGGGCGAGTCGTACGGCGGCGCCCTGGCCCGCAGGAACCTGGCCATCGCGCTGGAACACTCCGGGAGGTACTCCCCCGCGCTGGAACTGGCCGTGGAGGCCGCGGATCGGCTGTCCCGCCAGGACCGGCCGGCCGACCTGGCCGCCGCCTTCCTGACGCTGGCCGACCTGATGCTGACGTTCGGCGAGTGGGACCGGGCGCTGTCGCTGGTATCCGATGCCCAGCAGAACGCCCCGGCCTCGGCGATCGTGGCCGCCCGCTGCGCGTTCAAGCGGTCCGAGTGCCTGCTGCTGCGGGACCGGCCGGCCGAGGCGCTGGAGGGGTTGCACGACGCCATCGCGCAACTGGACCGCCTGCAACTGGCCGACCTGGCCGCCTTCGCCCGGGTGCGCGCGGCCGAGGCCTGCCTGGGCGCCGGGGACGCGTCCCGCGCCGACGCCTTCGCCCGACGCGTGCTGCAGCGGGAGACTTCCCTCCAGGACGAGGCCGCGGGACGCGCGATGCGGGTCCTGGGTCGCCTGTCGCTGCTGGCGGACCAGCCGGCCCGTGCCCTCGCGGACCTGGACCCGGCCCGTCGCGTACTGGCCTCGCTGGCACAGCGCGAGCCTCTGGCCCTGGCGCTGGCGGACCTGGCGGAAGCGACCTCCCGCCTGGGCGACGACGCGGCCGCCGCGGTGCTGGCCGACGAGGCCCGGACGCAGATCGAGGACCTCGCCGAGTCGATCCCGCCGGCCCACCGGGCCGCCTTCCGGGCCCGCCCGGGGATCTCGCGCCTGCTGGACCTGCCGGGCGTCGCCCCCGCCCCCCAGGCGGTCGCCGACACCGGCCGCGATGCGCCCGCCCCGGTCCTGTCGCTGGGCGTGCGGCCGCGCCTGCGCCACCGGGTCCCGAAGATCGTGGGCGATTCCCCGGCGCTGGACCGCGTCCTGGTCGCGATCGAGCGCGTCCGCGACGTCCCCGTGCCGATCCTGCTGTACGGGGAATCCGGCACCGGCAAGGAACTGTTCGCCGAGGCGCTGCACCAGTTGTCTTCGCGCGGCAGCGGGCCCTTCGTGCGGGTGAACGCGGCCGCCTTCCCGGACACCCTGCTGCTGACCGAACTGTTCGGGCACGAGAAAGGCGCCTTCACCGGCGCCCACGCGCGGCGGATCGGCCGCTTCGAGTCGGCCCATGGCGGCACCCTGTTCCTGGACGAGATCGGCGACGTCAGCGAGCAGGCGCAGGCCGCCCTGCTGCGCGTCATCGAGGAGCAGCGCTTCACCCGCGTCGGCGGATCCGAGACCGTTTCGGTCGACGTCCGGCTGGTGTTCGCGACGAACCGCGACCTGGACGAGCGGATGCGCGCCGGCCGGATGCGACGCGACTTCTACCACCGCATCGCCGGCCTGACGATCCCCGTGCCCCCCCTGCGGGAACGCGCCGGGGACATCCCCGCCCTGGTGGAGGCCTTCCTGGTCGACCTGTCCCGGGAAGGGGGGCGGCCGCTGTCGATCGCGCCGGACGCGATGGAGGTGCTGCGGCAGCACCGTTGGCCGGGCAACATCCGCGAGTTGCGCAACGTCGTCCGTCGC
The DNA here is from genome assembly GCA_937975765.1 of uncultured Myxococcales bacterium. Lineage (GTDB taxonomy): Bacteria > Myxococcota_A > UBA9042 > DTJE01 > DTJE01 > CAIZWN01. The sequence goes on along the minus strand of CALJUR010000078.1, from coordinate 22,386 downwards.
GCGATTCTGCTGTCCGGCGGGCCCCTGCTGTCGCTGGACGCCCTGCTGCGCGAGGCGCCGGAACTGGCCCGCGCCGGACGCCGCGTAGGCGGCTCGCTGGACGTGTACGACCTGGTGTTCGGGCGCGGCGTGCCGCTGTTCGATGCGCGTCGCGAGGTCGAGGTCGCGCTGATCCGCGAGGCCCTGAACCGCAGCGGCGGGAACATCTCGGCCGCGGCGACGTTGCTGGGGATGAAGCGGCCCCGGCTGTCGCAGATGGTCAAGGAATACGACTTGAAGGTGCCCGTGGCCGCCAGGGCCAGGGAGGGATGATGGGAACGCGATTCTTCTGTCGCCTCGGGGCGGTGGTGTTGATCGCCGCCGCCTGGGGCTGCGAACTGGGCGGCCCGGATGGCACCGGCGAGGAGGCGACCTCCGGGGTGGCGGCGGTCGAGACGACCCCCGAGACGCTGGCCGAGGCCGTCCTGGTCCCGAACCCGACTCCCGCGGTCCTGGCCGCCGACGGCGGGACCGAGGAGGTCGAAACGGACGGCGGGACCGGGATCCCGCCCACCGCGGCCGCCGACTGCATCGACTTCGGCACCGGGACCGCAAGGCTGATCCCCTGCACGGCGACCCGGCTCTCGACGACGAACTGGGCCGGTCACGACGACCCGGACCCCTGGCGCCCTGCCGAAGTCCCCGCCAACCCCTACTGACGGACGTCGAACCCCATGCTGGATCTCGCTTCAGGCTTCGCCCTCGTGGCGGTCGGGACGCTCCTTGGGGCGTTTCGCGCGGATCTGTCCTCCCTGGCGTGGCCGCTGCGGCTGTACAAGGCCGTGCGCGTGATGCTGGTCGCCTTCGGCCTGGCCCTGGCGCTGGGCCTGGTGCACCTGCCCTTCGACGAAGGGCCCGTCTCGCCGTTGCAGTGGCGGGCCGACGTCGAGGCCGCCCTGGCGGACGCCAGGGCCCAGGGCCGCATGGCGGTGCTGGACGGCGGCGCGGACTGGTGCGCCGCCTGCAAGGAACTGGAGCATGTCACCTTCGCGGACCCGCACGTCGCCGAGGCCCTGGAGGACTTCGTCACGATCCGGCTGGACATGACGGATTTCGACCCGGCGCAGAAGCGGCTGGCGGACCTGGGGATCGAGGTGAAGTCCCTGCCGTGGGTGGGGTTCTTCCTGCCCGACGGGCGCCTGAACCCCGGGTCGGTGCTGACGGACTTCGAGAAGCCCGCGCCGTTCCTGCGCCGCATCGAGGAGGCGAAGACCTGGCGCGAGAAGCCCATGGGCCCGGTCGAGGCGTGGATCCGGGACAAGGGCCTGTTCCTGACCGTGCTGCTGGTGTTCGCGGCGGGCATCGGCGTCAGCCTGACCCCCTGCGTCTACCCGATGATCCCGATCACGCTGGGCGTGCTGGGCGGCGGGGCCCGACCCGGCGAGCCCGCCCGCTCGTTCGCCTCGCGCGTCGCCCGGGCGGCGGTCTTCGTCGGGGGCATGGTGCTGACGTACGCGACCCTGGGGGTCGCCTCGGGCCTGCTGGGGAAGGGTTTCGGGTCGTGGCTGCAGCACCCGGCCGTGACGCTGGGCATGGCGGCGCTCTTCGCGGCGATGGCGATGTCCTACCTGGGCTTCTTCCGGCTGGACCTGCCCGAGGGCCTGAAGTCCCGCATGGGGCGGCGTCGCGGCGGCCTGGCGGGCATCGCCCTCGTGGGCGGCACGACGGGCCTGCTGGCGGCCCCGTGCGCCGGGCCGGTGGTCGTCGGGATCCTGGCGCTGGTGGGCGGGACCGGGGACCTGGGGCTGGGCCTGCTGTTGATGCTGGCGTTCGGCCTCGGCATGGGCGTGCTGTTCTTCGCGCTGGGCGTGTCCACCGCGCTGGTGTCCCGCCGCCCCCGCAGCGGGGCCTGGATGGAGCGCGTCGAGATCGTCTTCGCCATCGCGCTGCTGGTCGTCGCCTTCTACTACGGCCGGCTGGGCCTCGGACTGTGAACCCGCCGCATCGACTCGCGAACCTTCCCCCGTCTTGAAACCGCGATCCGCATTGGCTACGTTTGAGACGAAGGGACTCGAAGGGGGTTCGCGATGCAGCGATTCCTCGGGGTGTTCGCCAGCGATCACCGGCACCTGGCCTGTGCCGTGGCCCGTTCGTGGCCCGGTTTCCTGCCCGGGGCGCCCGGCTTCCGGGGCCGGATGGGCCTGGGCACCTACGGGGGCGACGAGATCCTCCTGATGCGCCGGCCGGTCGGGCCCGACGTCCGGGGCGACACCTGGATTCCCCCGGCGCCGGGGAACCTGGCCCTGTTCGCGCTGGACGATTCGCCCCAGGCCCGCTTCCGGCCGGATACGACCGCCCCCTGGCGGTACCGCAACCTGCTGGGGGTCTTCGCGCTGGAGACGCCCCCCGACGCGGGTTTCGCGGACCGTCTGCTGTCGATGGTCCCGGACTTCCTGGCGAAGGAGTCCCGGGAGGACCCGGTCGAGGCGCTGGGCTTCCGGCTGTTCCTGTCGGTCCTGAACGACATGGGCCGCCTGGACGCCCGGACGGTCCCGTCCGAACTGCTGGGCGAGGCCCTGCGGACCGTGATCCGGCTGTGGCCCCGGCTCGGGGCCGCGGAAGGCGGGGTGCTGCCGGGCCTGGCGGCGTGCGTCACCGACGGCCGCAGCCTGGTGGCAGGCGGCGCGGGGCTGTCCGTCCTCGTCGACGAGTCCGACGGGATCCCGGAATGCACCCGGTGCTCCGAGCCCTCCCGGTCGAAGGAGCATGACCCGATCCGGGTGTCCCACGACGAGGTGCGGGTCGTGGCGATCACGGGGGGCGAGATCGGCCCGCCCGATCCGCGATGGCACCCCCTGGCCGACGGGGCGGTCGGAGTGGTGGACGAGACCGGCGCCTTCCGCGTGCGTTCCCCCGCCGGGTGATACGCCTCCCGCTTTGACAGCACGCCCTCGCAAGGCTTACTCTCCTCGGGTCCCAGGACGAACGCGAGGCGCAATGGCGCGGCTCCGACTCCCGGCGTTCCTGATGGCCGCGGCCGTCCTCCTGGCCCCCCCGGCTTCCCGGGCCGCGGACCTCACCTCGGTGCTTTCCTCGGCCGACCCGGGGGACCCCTTCGACGGCCAGTTGACCATCCGCTACGACTGGCTGCAGCGGCAGTCCCGGATCAGCCGGGAGTTCGTCTGCACCCCCGGCCTGCCCGGTTGCCCCGCTTACCCGAAGACGGTCACCCGCGCCGAATTGGCGTCCCTGCGCGTCGAGCACACGATGACCATCGGTGCCCGCATCGGGCTGTACCACGACCTGGAACTGTTCGCCTCGATCCCGCTGGTCCTGTCCGACCGCACGAACCTCGACTACGCCCCCGGTGTGGACGGGTCCAACTCCACCGTGGACCCGGACTTCGGCCCGTCGCTGTTCGAGGCCCGCCAGGACGGCCGCAAGCGCTCCGGCCTGGGCGACATGACCGTCGGGCTGCGCTGGGCGCCGGCCTGCCAGTGGCGCGCGCCGCACCAGCCCACCGTGCTGCTGGGCGTGGCCTACACCGCCCCGACGGGCAGCATCCGGCGCGCCGCCAACTCGGCGGTGGGCGAAGGGATCCACACGATCCGCCTGGACGTCGCGGCCAGCCGCCGGATCTCGTTCGCGGAACCCTACCTGGGCGTCAACGGCTCGGTCCGGCTGGCGAACACCGGCGGCACGACGCTGTTCCGGAACTACGACGACGCCACGCAGTCCCGGTCGAACCCGGGCGCGATCCTGGGCATGGCCGCCGGCACCGAGTTCTTCCCCTGGCTGAAGTCGCGGAAGGACGGGCGGCCCGAGCGCTTCGTGTCGATCGACGTCGGGCTGTCCGGGTCGTACACGTTCGCCGGCCGCGAGCAGACCGACCTGTTCGAGGCGCTGGGGACGTCCGCGTGCGCCGGGGACCCGCTGTGCACCGGGGCGCGCGGCAACAAGAACCTGCTGGCCTACGACCGCACCCAGGACGGGAAGTCGCACGCGATGGCGTATACCGACGGCGTCACCGACGTCAGCGCCTACGGCACCGTCGGGACCTGGCTGGGGGTGACCGCCCAGCCCATCCCGTGGGTCTCCCTGTCGCTGCGCTTCACCTACACCCGCGAGACGTCCCACTTCCTGACGTACGCGAACACCGGCATCAATTCCGATGCCGGCAACAACACGATCGAGTTGTCGAACGACTCGGGGAAGAACGAGTTCAACCCGGTCTACGACAGCGACATCGACGACCCCGGCACCCGCTTCCGTTCGGACGGGGCGAACCTGTTCGGGGTGATGCTGACCCTGTCGGGGAAGTTGTAGCGCCGGTTACGGCCCGTCCGGCGTGTCTCAGCCGTTTTCGCTCATCCGCGCGCGCAGCCGGGACGCCACGCACCCGGGCACGAAGGGCGACACGTCCCCGCCGAAGCAGGCCACTTCCTTGACCGCGGACGAACTGATGAAGAACTCCTCCGGTCCGGCCACCAGGAAGACCGTCTCGATGCCGGGCCGCAACTGGCTGTTCATGTGGGCCATCTGGAACTCGAACTCGTAGTCCGACACGGCGCGAACGCCGCGGATCACGACCTTCGCGCCGGTGGTGTCCAGGTAGTCCACCAGCAGCCCCTCGAAGGCGTCCACCTCGACGCCGGGGATGCCCTCCAGCGCCATCCGGAGCATCTCCACCCGCTCCTCGACGGTGAAGGCCGAGGATTTCCGCACGTTGCTGGCGACGGCGACGATGACCTTGCCGAAGACGGCGGCCGCGCGCCGCACGACGTCCACGTGCCCGTTGGTGACGGGGTCGAACGACCCGGGATAGACGACGGGGGTCACGACGCCTCCTCGGGGCCGCCTTCCGCGGCCGCCGCGCGCCGGTAGTACGTGACGTACGTGTCGCCGTACTGCCGGACGCGATCCAGGACCAGGGGCCCATACGAGGGCGACAGCCGGATCGCCTTCGCGTGCTCCACCGCGACCACGCCGCCCGGGGCGACGAGGCCCGACAGCGACAGGGCCAGCAGGGTCTCGTCGTACAGGCCGGCCTCGTACGGGGGGTCGAAGAAGACGACGTCGAACCGCTCGCCGCCCTTGCCCAGCCGGCGGACGGCGTCCAGGACCGGCATCGCCAGCACGGACTTCGGGGTCAGCGTCACGCCCAGGCGGCGGGCATTCTCGCGGATCGCATCGACGCACCGGGGGTCCGCGTCGCACCACCGGACGCGCCGGCCGCCCCGGGACAGCGCCTCGAACCCCAGCGCGCCCGACCCGGCGCACAGGTCCAGAACGATGGCGCCGGGGAACCACCCCTGCAGCACGTCGAACATCGCCTCGCGCACGCGTTCCAGCGTCGGCCGCACCCCGCGCCCCTTCGGGATGGCGAGGTGACGCCCCTTCCACTCACCGGCGACGATGCGCATCAGGCCTCCGGAGCCTACTTCCCGGCCTCGATCAGGATGCGGTAGCGATCCAGGATCGGCAGGTCACCCGCCTTCAGGCGGATCTCCTCCAGCAGCGAGGCCGCCTCGTCGTACAGGTCGGCATCGCACAGGAACTCGAGGTTCTGGATGTCGTCCTGCAAATCGGGCGGCACCTGGCTGAGGTCCAGCGCCCCGGATCCGGTCGTCCCCGCGGGCAGGAACGAGGGCATGGTCTCCAGGACCGTCTTGCCGTCCAGGGCGTCCAGGCCGATCTCGGCGGAGGCCTGCGAGACCTCGGGCAGGGGCGGGAAGGCCGGGGGAGGGGGCGGCGGGGTGGACTCGGGCTCGTCCGACGGGAGAACCTCGACCTCCGACGCCTCGGGACTGGTGTCCTCCACCAGTTCGTCGATGCCGATCTCCTCCTCGTCCGGGACGAGGATCTCCTCGGACCGCGGGCCCGATTCGAACTCCAGTTCCTGTCCGGACTGCACGGCCGCCGCGGGGGCATAGCGCAGGGCCTCGGCCGCCGAACGGTCGCCGGGCACCAGTTTCAGCACCCTCTGGAAGATCTCGTCGCGGTCGCGGATCAGCCCGGTCCGGTCGTACTGCCGGGCCAGCGCCTTCAACACGGCCGCCGCCTTCTGGGGCTGGCCCAGGAACTCGAAGACCTGTCCCAGCAGTTCCAGCACGTCAGGGTCGTTGGGCCGGGCCCGGTAGCACGCCTGCAGCCGGGACAGCGCGCGCAGCCCGTCCTTCCGGGCGATGTAGTGCGCCGCGACGGCCTTGCTGACCTCCCAGTCGTCCGGCTGGTGGTACAGCAGGCGCTCGGCGATCAGGACGGCCTCCTCCTCCAGCCCGTTGCGCATCAGCGCCTCGTAGGCCGACCGGAACTCGTGGACCGCCTCCTCGATCATCCCTTCCTTCGAGAAGTCCTCGGCCAGTTCGATGCGCAGCCGGGCATTCTCGGGGTCCAGTTCCAGCATCTTCTGGGCGGTCTTCAGCCGCTCCAGCGTGGCACCGGTCTTGCCCAGCAGGGCGATCGCCTCGCGGTACTGCACGACCGCGTCGCTGACCAGGCCGATCTGCTGGTACAGGCCGGCCAGCGCCTGGTGCACGTCCACGTCGTCCGGCTTCAGTTTCTGGACCTGCTTGTAGACCGCCACCGCCTTCAGCAGGAACCCCTGGCTGGCGTAGAACTGGGCGACCTCCTCGAAGGTGGCCGTCGCGCGCTCGCGGTCGCCCAGCCGGAACAGCAGGTCCGCGACCTTCAGCTTGGTGCGGATGTCCGAAGGGTCGTCCTTGAGGACCTTCTCGTACTCCTTGACGGCACGCTTCAGGTTGCCCTTGGCCAGGAACTTGTGGGCCGACGCGATGACCTTGGCGCGATTCACCTTGCCCAAGTCGCACCTCTTGCGGAGTCGTCCCGGGAACGGATGCGCCGAACCCGCGACAGCAGTCGTTTCAGCGCCTCGATCCGGGCCTGGCGGCGGACGACCTGCGCCGCCTGCTCCCAGCGGGCCAGGAGGTCCGCGGGCGCCTCGCCGCCGCGTTCCCGGGCCAGGGCGTCCAGCATCGCGCGGGCCCGACCCAGGTACCCCTGCTCGATGTGCAGCCGGACGAGGGTGGGGGTCGGCCGCATCGAGTCGTCCATGCCTCCAGGCCACCGGGTTCTATGGCTGACAATCCCCGAAAAGTCAAGGATCGACGCGGGAATCGTCGCGCGAGTGGCCATCGGTTCCGGGGCATGGTACAGGAGGGGGGCCCCGATGCCACCGGAGAGGCCTATGCGGTTCCTCGACGCCTGCCTGGGACGCCCCGTGGACACCACCCCGATCTGGATCATGCGCCAGGCGGGCCGGTACCTGCCGGAGTACCGGCAGTTGCGGAAGGGCACGGACTTCCTGCAGTTCTGCAGGACGCCGGCGCTGTGCACCGAGGCGACGCTGCAACCGCTGCGCCGGTACGACCTGGACGCCGCGATCCTGTTCAGCGACATCCTGGTGGCCGTCGAGGCGATGGGCCTGCCGGTGGAGTTCGCGCCCGAGCCGCGCCTGCCGCGCCCGGTGCGGACCGCCGCGGACGTGCAGGCGCTGCGCGTGCCGGACCCCCTGCAGTCGATGGGCTTCGTGATGGAGGCCGTGGCGTCCATCCGGGCCGCGGTGCCGCGGGACAAGGCGCTGCTGGGATTCGCCGGCGCGCCGTTCACGCTGGCGACCTACATGATCGAGGGCGGAGGATCGCGGGATTTCCCGCACGCGAAGTCCCTGATGTTCAACGACCCGGTCGCCTTCCGGGACCTGCTGGAGCGCATCGCCGACACCGTCGCCCCCTACCTGTCGGCGCAGATCGACGCCGGCGCCGACGCCGTGCAACTGTTCGACACGTGGGCGGGCCTGCTGTCGCCCCAGGATTTCGAGGACTTCGCGATGCCCGCGGCCCGGGCCGTGATCCGGCGGGTGCGGCGGCCGGGCGTACCGGTCATCTACTTCGTCAACGGGATCGGTCCCGTGGTCGAGGCGGCCGCGCGCAGCGAGGCGGACGTGCTGGGCGTGGACTTCCGGGTGCGGCTGTCGGACGTGATCGCGCGGCTGGGGGACGGAGCGGTGGTGCAGGGAAACCTGGACCCGCTGCTGCTGCTGGGGCCGGAGGAACTGGTCCGCAGCCGGGCCGAGGCCGTCGTGGCGGAGGGGCGCGCGGCCCGCGGGCACGTGTTCAACCTGGGCCACGGCATCACGAAGGAGACCCCGCCCGACCGAGTCTCGGTGCTGGTGGAGGCGGTGCACGCCGCCGGACGGCGATAGGCGGGCAGGCAAGGGAGGCACCCGGGATGGACCAGGACGCGGCGGTCCTGCTGCTGCAGATGGGCGGGCCGGCCACCCCGGGGGAGGTCCGGCCGTTCCTGAAGAACCTGCTGTCGGACCCGGCGATCCTCGCGGCCCCGGCGTTCGTCCGCCTTCCGCTGGCGCGTTTCATCGCCTGGCGGCGCGCGCCGCACGTCGGCCGGCAGTACGAGGCCATCGGCGGATCGCCCATCGGGGCGATCACGGCCCGGCAGGCGGCGGCACTGGATGCGGCGCTGCATGCGGCGGGCCGCCCGCTGCCGGTGCGCGTGGCGATGCGGTACGTGCCTCCCCGGGCCGGCGAGGCGCTGCGCGAGGTCGCGGCGACGGGCGCGCGCCGGCTGGTCCTGCTGCCCCTGTACCCGCAGTATTCGCGGACCACGACCGGGTCGTCGATCGCGGAGGTGCACGCGCTGGCGTCAAGGCACTGCCCCGGGGTGCGGCTGCTGGAGGTGCCGGACTGGGCGGACCATCCCGGCTACGTGGAGGCCCTGGCGACGTCGGTCCGGCGGTCGCTGGACGAGGTGGCCCCCGCGCTGCGCGACCGCACCCGGCTGCTGTTCTCGGCCCACGGCCTGCCGGTACGGTACGTCGAGGCCGGCGACCCCTACCCGGCGCGCGTCGCCGCGACCGTCGCCGCGGTGATGCAGCGGCTGGGTCCCGGCGCACCGCCCGCCGCGACGTGCTACCAGAGCCGCGTCGGCCCGCTGAGGTGGCTGGAGCCGTCCACCGAGGACGCGATCGCCCGGGCCGCGGCGGAGGGCGCGAAAGCGCTGGTGGTGGTGCCGGTCGCCTTCGTGTCCGACCACCTGGAGACGCTGTACGAGATCGGGGTGACGTACCGGGACCTGGCCAGGGAGAGGGGCATCGGGACGTTCGTGCGAGTCCCCGCCCTGAACGAGGACGCGGGGCTGGCCGGCGCGCTGGCGGACCTGGTGATCCGCAGGCTGCACGCGGACGACGAAGGGCGATGAGGGCCGGCGGGCGGTCAGTGCTCGCAGCCGCAACTGCAGTGATCGCCACACTCCTGGCCGCACTCGTCGCCGCACTCGTCCTCGAAGTCGCACTCCTCCTCGGAATGCTCCTCGACCTTCAGGACGGACACCTCGAAGTCCAGTTCCTGCCCGGCCAGGGGGTGGTTGAAGTCGCAGGTGACGGTCTCGGCGTCGGCCTCGACGACCCGCAGCGTGCCCGCGCCCATGTCGGTCTCGAAGTCGATCAGCAGGCCGGGCTCGGCGGTGAAGTCTTCCGGGAACAGGTTGCGCGGCAGGCTCTGCACCATCGCCGGGTCGTGCGCGCCGTAGCCCTTCTCGGGTGACACGGAGAAGCGCACGGTCTGGCCCTCGGCCAGGTCCTTCACGTTCTCCTCGAATCCCTCGACCACGAGGCCCTTGCCCAGGTGCAGGCACATCGGCTCGCCGGCTTCGCTCTTGTCGATGATCTCGCCGTCCTTGTCGCGCAGCGTGTATTCCAGGGTCAGGACCTTGTGCGGTGCACCCATCATCGGGTTCCTCCATGGCTCGGTGGAACGTCCCACAGCCTCGCGTCCTCCCGAGCCCTCGGGGCGCGCCCGGCGGCAGGCACGGACGGCACTTTTTACTTCCTGGGGAAGCGGAACGCAAGCACGGCACAGGACGGGGTTGGCCGGCCGGCCCCGCACCTTGCATCGCCCCTCCCCGTGCGCTAGGGTATCCGGCAGGAATGCGAGGCGTCGTGGAAGGCGGCCGCCCCAGGAACGGAACCGGACCCGCGCACCGGAACGGATCCGGCGGGGGTCGCCGCCCCGGCGGCCCCGCGCGTCCCGGAAGGCGCCATTTCCCTCCCCGGCCACCCGGCCTCAGCCCGGACGAGCGCGCACGCGCCACGGACGTCGCCCGGCGATCCGGCATCCCGTTCGCACAGGCCGTGATGGTCATCCGCGGCCAGGCGACGCTGGACCGGGTCCTGAAGGGCCTGTTCGTCCGCCAGCGTCGCGACCGGTTCGTGCGCGACGGGCTGGATCCCAGCCTGGCCGGCCAGGTGGCCAACGGGCGGCTGGACCTCCAGCGGGCGAAGCGCATCCAGACCGTCTGGCAGGCCCAGAGCGCGTCGTTCCACTCGGACCGCATGAAGGCACTGGCGGGCTGCCCGGTCGCGATGGCGGTGTTCGGCCAGGGCCTTCGGGTCGGCCGGCTGGCGCACGTCGGCCGGTACGACCTGGTGCTGGAGTCGGGACCGGACGACCTGCCCGAGACCTTCAAGAAGCACGACGTCAAGTTCTACTGCCGCGCCGAGGAGGTCCAGGCGGTGGAGGCGATGCTGGGCCAGGATCCGGAGACCGCCGCTCTGGGGCTGGGCCCGTCCACGATGCTGGCCGAGCGGTGGCGCCCGGACGAGGAACTGGCGATCCGCTGGGCGACCGATCACCCGGTCGTCCGGTTCCGTTTCCGGGATGGCCAGACGCTGGCCGGCACACCGCAGCGCGTCGCGCTGTACGAGATCGAGATCGCCTGCAGCACGGCGAAGGTCGGCGTGCTGACCCACGCGCTGCACCAGCCCCATCCCTTCGACGTCGGCTGAGGCCTCATGGAACCGGTCCGGACGATCGCGCTCCCCGCGGGGAGCCCCTGCGTGGCCGACGTGCTGCTGCTGCTGCCGCTGGCCCGGACCTACACCTACTCCGTTCCGCCCGGGCTGGCCGACGCGGTCCGGCGCGGGGTCCAGGTCTCCTGCCCCGTCCGCAACCGCACCGTGTCCGGCATCGTCATCGCCATCCGCCCGGGGAGGGAGGACGACCCGCCCCGGCTGTCGCCGATCTCCGGCGTGGTCGGGACCCGCCCGCCCTGGCCGCCGGACCTGATGGAGTTGATCGACTGGACCGCCCGCTACTACGTGGCCCCGGTGGGGGTGGTGGCGCGCACGGCGATGCCGACCCTGTTCGCCAGGCGCACGCCGCGCAGCGAGCAGACCGTCCGGTTCGTGGCCCGGCCCGAATCCCCGCCCCGATCCGGGCGGGACCGCGCGCTGCTGGACGCGATCGAGGCCGCCGGCGAGATGGACCTGCACGAGGCGCGGGCGCTGGTCCCCGACGGGGCGACCTCGATCCGGCGGCTGCTGGCCAGGGGTTGCCTGAGGATGGACGTGCGGGCGCCGGAGGCGGTGGAACCGCCGGCGTTGCCGACCGGGGTGGCGCGCCCGGACCCGACCCGCGACCAGGCGGGGGCGCTGGAGAAGATCGTCGGCGCCGTCCGGAAGGGCGGGTACGCGGGGTTCCTGCTGCACGGCGTCACCGGGTCCGGCAAGACCGAGGTGTACCTGCGGGCCATCGAGGAGGCGCTGGCGCACCGGAAGGGCGCGATCGTGCTGGTGCCCGAGATCGCGCTGACGGTCGAACTGCGGCGCCGGTTCGAGGAGCGCTTCGGCGGCCTGGCGGCGGTGCTGCACAGCGCGATGCCCGAGTCGCGGCGCGCCGCGGCGTGGGACGACGTGCTGGCGGGAAGGGTCCGCGTGGTGGTCGGCCCGCGGTCCGCGGTGTGGGCGCCGGTGCCCGACCTGGGCCTGATCGTGGTCGACGAGGAGCACGAGACCACCTACAAGCAGCAGGAAGGCCTGCGGTACAACGCGCGGGACCTGGCGCTGGTGCGCGGCACGCTGGCGAGGTGCCCGGTGGTGCTGGGGTCCGCGACGCCGTCGCTGGAGACGTTCGGCAACGCGCACGACCGCAAGCTGACCTACCTGTCCCTGCCGAACCGCGTGGCGGAACGCCCGATGCCCCAGGTGACCCTGGTGGACCTGCGCTACCAGCCGGCCCTGGGGGGCGAGCGCCTGTTCTCGCCGCCGCTGGTCGAGGCGCTGTCCGCGACGATCGCCCGCGGGGAGTCCGCGATCCTGTTCCTGAACCGGCGCGGCTTCGGCCGCTTCGTGCTGTGCCGGGCGTGCGGGACGGCGGTCCGCTGCCCCAACTGCAGCATCACGCTGACCCACCACGCCCGGCCCGAGCGGCTGGCCTGCCACTACTGCGACCACTCCACGCCGGTCCCGGGCGCCTGCCCGACCTGCAACAGCACCGACATCGAGGTGCTGGGCTTCGGCACCGAGCGGGTCGAGGAGGAGGTCACGCGGCTGATCCCGGACGCACGGTGCGGCCGGCTGGACTCGGACACGTCCCCGGGCGGCGGGCTGGACCGCATCCTGGCGGACTTCCGCAGCGGCGCGCTGAACGTGCTGGTGGGCACCCAGATCGTCGCGAAGGGGCACGACTTCCCGCGCGTGACGCTGGTGGGCGTGCTGCTGGCGGAGCAGTCGCTGGCCTTCCCGGACTTCCGCGCGCCCGAGAGGACCTTCCAGCTGCTGACCCAGGTGGCGGGCCGGGCGGGCCGCGGGGACGCGCCCGGCATCGTCATCGTGCAGACCTTCGACCCGGCCCAGTACGCGCTGCGGTATGCATCGACGCACGACTACCTGGGCTTCGCCGTGGCCGAGAACCGGATGCGCCGGGAACGGGGCTACCCGCCGCACTCGCACCTGGCCGCGATCGAGGTGTCGTCGCCGGACTCCCGCGAAGCCGAGAAGACCGCCGACGACGTCCGCGAGGCGCTGTCGCAGTTCCTGATGGCCGCCGGGCCGGCCGGCCGGGAGGTGGTCGTGCTGGGGCCGTCGTCCGCCGCCATCGAGAGGCTGCGCGGCCGGACCCGCATGCAGATCCTGCTGAAGGGACGGCGGCGCAGCACGCTGAACGAGGCGCTGTGGCGGGTGCACCGGATGTTCGGGAACGGGCACGGCGACACGCGGGTGGTGCTGGACGTGGATCCGGTCAGCCTGCTGTGAGGGCGGGCGCGGCCGGCGGCTACCCCGGGTCCCTCGCGCGCCGGTAGGCCTCCCGGAACGGGATCCCCTCGTCGCGCACCATCCGGTACGCGCGCGCCGCCATCTCCATCGAGGGGTCCATCGCGGCGGCCAGCCGGTCCGCGTCGAACCCGACCCTCGGCAGCACCCCCGCCAGCACGGTCGCGGTGTCCAGGACGCCGTCCAGGCCCCGGAACAGCGGGCGCTTGATCAGTTGCAGGTCCCGGTGGTATCCGGACGTCATCTTGGCGGTGATCACCAGCACCTCGTGCAGCGCGGCGAACGCCTCGGCAGTGCGGCCCCGGGCGACCTCGAAGACGTCCGGGTTGCGCTTCTGCGGCAGCATCGACGAACCCGTCGTGATCGACGCCGGCAGCCGCACGAAGCCGAACTCCGCCGAGGCGAACAGGCAGAGGTCCGCCGACAGGCGCCCCAGGTCCTGGGCCAGCAGGGCCGCCTCGAACAGCGCCGACGCTTCCGCCTTGCCCCGCGACAACTGCACCGCCGTCACGGGTTCCTGCGTCCCGGCGAACCCCAGCGCGCGGGTCGTGGACTCGCGGTCCAGGGCCAGTTCCGGCACCCCGTACCCGGCCGCCGACCCCAGGGGGTTCCGGTCGGCCCGGCGGCGCGCGGCCCGCAGCCCCTCGGCATCGTCGCGGACCTCGGCCGCGAACGCCCCCGCCCACGCCGCCACGGTCGAGGGCATCGCCCGTTGCAGGTGTGTGTAGCCCGGCATCGGCAGGGTCCCCTGCGCGGCGGACAGGCCGTCCAGCGCGCCCGCCACCCCCTCGGCCGCGTCCGCCAGGGCCCCCAGGCGGTCCTTCAGCCAGGGGCGCAGGGCGGCCAGGACCTGGTCGTTGCGGGACCGGCCCAGGTGCACCGCGCGACCCGCGTCGCCAGTCATCGCGGACAGCCGGTTCTCGATCGCGGTGTGGCCGTCCTCCTCGTCGGGCTCGACGTGCCACTCGCCGCGCTCGTGGGAGGCCAGCAGGTCCGCGATCGCCCGCTGCAGCGCGTCGTGGTCCGCGTCGGACAGGAAGCCGCGGTCGTGCAGCATGGCCGCGTGCGCGCGGGTCGCCCGCAGGTCGTACGGGACCAGCCGCTCGTCCAGCGACGGGTCGTCGCCCGCGGTGTATCGCAGCACCGCCTCGTCCAGTTCCTCGCCGCGATCCCACAGCCGCGTCATGGCGCCCTCCCCCGGCCGGCCAGCCCCGCCGCCCAGCCCCGGGCCAGCGCCTCGTAGAAGCGGGCCCCGTCCCGCACCTCGGATTCCAGCACGAACTCGTCGGCCGTGTGCGAACGTTCGGTGCGCCCCGGACCGGCCTTCACGGCGGGAACGTCCCGGAACCACACCCAGTCGGACACCCCGCGCGACGCGAACGCCTTCGCCCCCGGGCGGGCCGCCAGCGCCGCCGCCACCAGCGGGTCCGCCGGGTCCACGGCGCACGGGACCAGCCGGTCGCTCAGCACCGCCAGTTCGGACCGGACGACCCCGCGCAGCCTCGCCACCAGGGCCTCGTGCGTCCGGGAGGGGTTCGTGCGGACGTCCAGCACGCAGGTCGCTTCGCCCGGGATCACGTTGCGCGCGATCCCCCCCCGAACCTCGGTCGGCTCCAGCGTCACCGGCCCCAGCCCCGGGTCCTCCGGGCCCAGGTCTGCCGCGTCCAGCGCGACGAGGTCCCGGGCCAGTTGCCGCAGCGCGTTGGTCACCCCCAGGGCCCGTCCGTGCGCCGCGTGGCAGGACTGCCCCTTCGCCCGCAGTTCCAGGATCAGCAGCCCCTTCTGGGACACCGACACGTCCAGGCCCGTCGGCTCGCCGATCACCGCCGCCGCGGGGTGCAGGCCGGCGCCGTCCAGCGCCGCCCGCAACTCGGCGGACCCGTGGCCGGAGGTCTCCTCCCCGGCGGCCAGCGCCAGCACCAGGCGCGCGCCCGGCAACCCGCCCGCGGCGTGGATCCGCAGGAAGGCCGCCATCATCCCCGCCACACAGGCCTTGGCGTCGTTGCTGCCCAGCCCGTGCACGCGTCCGTCGATGACCAGCGGGGTCCACGGCGCCATCGTCCAGCCCGGGGACGGCGGCACCGTGTCCAGGTGGCTGTCCAGCACCAGCACCGGCCCGGCCCGGCCCGTCACCGCCCACACGCTGTCGCCGACCCGGACCGGCTCGACGCCCCGCGCGCGCAACGCCTCCCCGGCCTTCGCGGCCGCGGCGCCCTCGTCCCCGGACACCGAGGGGGTCGCGACCAGCAACCGGTGGAAGGCCAGCAGCGCGTCGTCGGTCATGGCGTGACATCCTCGTCGGGACGCGACTCGGCCGGCCTCAGTTCGCGGGCGTCGCGCACGACCAGCGTGCCGGCCCCCACGTTGGTGAAGACCTCCCGCAGGATGCCGGACGGGCTGCGCCACCCCACCAGGTGCACCCGGCCCACGCCCTGCGTCAGCGCCTCCCGGGCCGCCTCCACCTTGGGCAGCATGCCGCCGGCGATGGCCCCGCGGGCCTTCATCGCGTCGATGCCGGCCAGATCCACGAAGGAGACCAGCGAGGAGGGATCGGCGGCCTGCTCCAGCAGCCCGGGGGTGTCGGTCAGGAAGAACAGCTTCTCGGCGCCCAGCGTGCGCGCGATCAGCGCCGCCACCGTGTCGGCGTTGACGTTCAGGACCTGGCCGGAGTCGTCCGCGGACAGCGGGCTGACCACGGGCACGAAGCCCGACTCCAGCAGCCGGAACAGCGGCGCCGGGTCCAGCGACACCACGTCGCCCACCCGCCCGAAGTCGATCGTGGTGGGGATGCCGTCCACCTCCATCTCGCGGGGGGGACGTCGCCGGACCTTGATCTGGCCGGCGTCCACGCCGGACAGGCCGATGGCGGGCACCTCCGCCGCCCGGAAGGCCGCCAGGAACGCGGTGTTGACGGTGCCGTTCAGCGTCATCACCGCCACGTCCAGCGCCTCGTCCGACGTCACGCGACGACCGGCCACGAAGGTCGTCGCGATGCCCAGGCGCGCCGACATCTCCGTCGTCTGCGGGCCGCCGCCGTGCACCACCACGACCTTGATGCCCAGTTCGCGCAGCACGCCGACCTGCTCGGCGATGTCCTGCAACGCGTCGCGCTGGCTGCACAGCGCGCCGCCCGCCTTCACCACGAACGTCCGCCCACGGTACAGGCGCAGGTACGGCAGCGCCCGCCGCAGGCCCAGGATCCCCGCGTCGGGATCGTAGGGTCCGGTCATGTCGATTGGCCTCCCAGCAGTTCGATCAACAGCGCCTTCTGCGCATGCATCCGGTTCCCGGCCTCGCGAATCACCTCGCTCCGGGGACCGTCCAGGATCTCGTCCGCCACCTTCACGTTCCGCCGCACGGGAAGGCAGTGCAGGAACCTCGCGTCGGGCCGGGCCGTGGCGAACCACGACTCGCGGACGCACCACTCGTCGCGCAGGCCCGCTCGCGCCGCCGCTTCCGGGGCCGGGCGGCCGTAGAGGTCCGGTGACGACCAGGACTTCGCGTACAGCACGTGGGCCCCGTCCATCGCCTGGGCCCGGTCGGACGTCTCGCGGATCGACGCCCCCGACGCGGCCGCGATGGCTCGCGCCCGGCGCATCACCTCGCCCGGCAGCGCCCAGCCGTCGGGCCGCAGGACCGTCACGTCCATGCCGCGCCGGGCCGCCATCTCCAGGGTAGAGGCCGGCACCGCGTACGGCAGCGCCTTCGGGTGCCACGCCCAGGACAGCACGAACCTGCCGCCGCGGCGCGGGATGTCCAGGTCGTCCAGGGTCTTCCAGTCGCCCAGCGCCTGGCACGGGTGCGCGCGGGCCGACTCCAGGTTGACGAACGGCTTCGGGCACAGCGAGGCCATCGTGCGGATCAGGCCGTCCGCGAGGTCGGTCGCCAGGTCCTTCCCCTCGGCGAAGCAGCGGACCGCCAGCAGGTCGGCGTATTGCGCCAGCACCGGGATCGCCTCCCGGACGTGCTCGGCGGCCTCGCCATCCATCACCGCGCCGTCTTGCGTCTCCATCTTCCACGAGCCGGACCCGGGCGTGATCACGAACGAGCGGCCCCCCTGGTGCATCACCGCGGCCTGCATCGACGCCAGCGTTCGCACGGACGGGTTCAGGAACAGCAGCCCGACCGTTCGGCCCCGCAGCGCCTCGCCCAGCGGGTTCGCCTCCAGCCGGCGCGCGCGTTCCAGCACCGCCTCCAGCCGGTCGTCCGACAGGTCCGAGAGGTCCAGGTAGTCCTTCATGCGGGAATCTCCGAAAGGGCCTGCGCCAACCGGTCCACGTGGGCATCCTGCAGCACCAGCGGCGGCAGCAGCCGGACCACGTTCGGGTCGCGGCTGCCCCCGGCCAGGATCCCCCGGGCGCGCAGATCCTTCAGAACCGCCGTCGCCGGCCGCGTCGTGCGCAGGCCCAGCAGGAAGCCCAGCCCCTGCACGCCGGCCACCGGGCCGCGAACGCACTCGCTGGCGATCCGCGCCGACAGGCGGCGCACGTTCGCCAGCAGGTCCTCGTCCCGGATGGCGGCGACGACCGCCTCGATCATCGCGCACGCCATCGGGCCTCCGCCGAACGTCGACCCCAGGTCCCCGCGGCGGATCCCGCGCGCCAGCCGCTCCGGCACCAGCACCGCGCCGGCCGGGAAGCCGCCCGCCAGCCCCTTCGCCGTCGTCAGCAGGTCCGGCGTCACGCCCAGCGCCTGGGCCGCGAACGGCCAGCCGGTACGGCCCATCCCGCACTGCACCTCGTCGAAGACCAGCAGGCTGCCGCTGGCGGCCGTCGCGTCGCGCGCCGCCTGCAGGAACTCCCGGGACATCGCGCGGGCCCCGGCCACGCCCTGCACCGGCTCGGCGATGACCGCCGCCACGTCGTCCCGCACCGCCGCCTCCATCGCGTCGACGTCGTCGAACGGCACCCGGCGCACCTCGAACGGCTGGCCCGGGAACCCGTTCCAGGCCTCCGCCCCCGCCGTGATCGCCGCCGCGGCCGCGGTGCGCCCGTGGAACGCCCCCTCGACCGCCACCACGACGGGACGCCGCGTCGCCCGGAACGCGATCCGCAGGGCGTTCTCGTTCGCCTCGGCGCCCGAGTTCACGAAGAAGACACGGTCGAAGCCGTCCGGCGCGAAGCCCAGAAGAGCCCTCGCCGCCCGCTCGCGCACCGCCAGCGGCACCAGGTTGCTCTGGAAGAGCAGCGTGCGCGCCTGCCTCTCCAGCGCTTCCAGCAGGCGCGGGTGCCCGTACCCCAGGGCCGCCACCGCGTGGCCGCCGTAGAAGTCCAGGTACTCGCGGCCGTCCGCGGCGACGATCGTCACCCCCGCGCCCGACATCGGTTCCACGTCGATCGTCGCGAACACGTCCAGCAGCGCGGACGCCCCGCCTGTCCCCGTTGCGTTGCCCATCAGAACCACCCCGGTCCCGGGACCGCCAGGCCCCGGTCCTCCGGCCATCCCATCAGCCGGTTCAGCCACTGGATCCCGCCGCCGGCCGCGCCCTTCACCAGGTTGTCGATGACGGACGTCACCACCAGCGTCCTGCCGCGGGCCGCGATGCCCAGCCGCGCCCGGTTCGTGCCGGCCACCTCGGCCATCCGGGGCGGCGTCGTGCCGGTCCGCACGAACGCGCTGCCGGCATAGGCCGCCGACGCCAGCGCCGCCAGTTCGTCGGCGGTCCCCGGCTCCTTCAGTGTCATCCGCACCGTCGCGTGGATCCCCCGCACGAACGGCCCGGAGTGCGGCACGAACTGCACGTCCGGCTCGACCCCGCCGTTCGCCGCCGCCAGCAGCCGCCGCATCTCGGGTTCGTGCCGGTGCGCCAGCGGCGAGTAGGCGCGCAGGTCGGCGTGCCGCTCGGGATGGTGTGTCGCGGCAGACGGCGTGCGCCCGCTGCCCGAACTGCCGGTCACGCAGGACGCGAAGACCTCCGGCTCCACCCGCCCCGCACGAAGGAACGGCCAGGCTGCCAGCACGACCGCGGTCGTGAAGCAGCCCGGATGCGATGCGTGCCGCGCGGGTGTTCCTTCGACATGCTCGGGCACCCCGCACGCGAACAGGTCCAGCCGGCCCGGTGCGCCGTGCGCGTGCCCGTAGACCGCCTGGTACGCGGCCGCGTCCCGGTACCGGAAGTCCGCCGACAGGTCCACCACCCGCGCGTCGGTGCCTGCGGCCGCGGCCGCGGACAGCACCCGGTCCAGCAGCGCCGCGGTCGCCCCGTGGGGGGTCGCCGCCAGCACGCCGACCGTGCGGCCTCCCCGCAGGCGCGACAGCGCCGTGTCCATCGCCTCGAACGTCCAGCCGTCCGCCGCGGTCCCCGCCAGGTGCGGGAACGCCGCCGTCACCGGGACGCCATCCTGCGTCGACGACACCACGGACTCGACGTCCAGCGAGGGGTGCCCCAGCAGCAGCCGCAGGCACTCCCCGGCCACGTAGCCGCTGCCCCCCAGCACGATCACCGGCACCCGGGCCTCGCCGTTCACGCCGTCCCCCCCGCCGAACCCGGCTTCGCGGCCGGCAGCCCCAGCGCCGACAGCACCACGTCCGCCAGCCCCCCCGGGTCCGACCGCGCGTTGCGGCCCGGCACCCCGGTCTGCCGCTGGACCAGCACCGTCCCCGCGTCGTTGTCGGTCGCCGGCCCGGTCACCACGTCGGTCCGCAGGCCGTGGCGGTCCCGCAGCAGTTGCACGCCGCCCCACGCCGCCACCGGGTCGCTGGCCGCCAGCACCACCGCCTTGAACGACGCCCGCAGGCCCGGGTCGTCCAGGATCGCGTCCACGCCGTACAGGCCCAGCAGGCCGTCGCCCAGTTCCAGCACGACCAGGTCCGGCGCGCCCGTCGCCAGTTCGGTCAGCAGCGTGCGGGCCGACTGCGGCGCCACCTCGGCGGTCGTCGTGACGATGCCCAGGTCCGTGAACAGCATCGTGCGGCGCGCCCCCGCGTCCTCCATGGCCAGGATGTCCCGCCGCAGGGACACCCCCGTCGCCTTCGCGGCGGCGACCTGGTATCCCTTGTGGGTGAAGGCCTGGACCAGCGCGCACGCGGCCGCGGTCTTGCCCGCGTTCATGCTGCTGCCGACGATCGCGACGACCGGCACGTCCCTCGTCTCCAGCCGGTCCGACAGCGGGATCGCCCCCTGCCGGATGTGGGCCGGCACGCCGATGCGCTGGGCCAGGTACGGGAACGCCAGCACCTGCCCCAGCACCTCGCACTGAAACGGCTCGCCGTAGTCCGGGTTGACGCTGTCGCAGACACCCAGCACGCCGCCCAGGTTCAGCAGTTGCAGCCGGTCGCCCGGGCGCACCGATTCCGGCACGTGCCCCGAGTATCCGAACAGCGCCTTCCGGTGCCCCAGCACCACCGCCGCCACGTCCCCGCTCTTGACCTTCGAGAACCGGCCCGACGGCAGTTCCAGCTGGTTGTAGGTCCCCTTGGACGTCAGCACCCGCACCGCCACTACGCCGCCCTCGACCGCCGGGATCTCGTCCGACACGCGGACCTCGCGCGACAGCCGGCAGTTCAGCGTCACCGAACCGATCTTGTCCAGGTACACCGTCCTCACCGGACCTCCTTCGCGGCACGCGCGTGAAGCATCGACGGGATCGCCAGCATCCGGGCGAACCCCCGGGCATCCGCCGCGGTCCATTCCCCGGCGGCCTCGCCGTAGACCCCGCGGGACGCCGCCTTCAGCGAGTGCGGCGACGACACGCCCTCGACGAACGCGAGGCCCGGCTGGAACCGCACGCGCACGTCGCCACGGACGCGCTGCTGGGACGACCGGAACAGCGCCTCGATGTCCCGGCAGGCGGGCTCCAGCGACAGGGCCTCGTGCACCAGGTCGCCGTACAGGACCGCGACCTGGTCCTTCACCCGCTGCTGGCGGGCGGTCAGCACCAGCTTCTCCAGTTCGCGGTGCGCCGTCACCAGCACCGTCGCCGCCGGCGCCTCGAAGGCCACTCGCCCCTTCAGGCCGAAGATCGTGTCGCCCAGGTGGATCCCGCGCCCGATCCCGAACGGCGCCGCCAGCGCGTCCAGCCGCTCGACCAGCGCGACGGCCGGCATCGCCTCGCCGTCGATGGCGACGGGCCGCCCCTTCTCGAACGACAGCACGTGCGTCTCGGGCGTCCTCGGAACATCGAAGGCCCCCTTCGTCAGCACCCAGGCCGACTCCGGCAGCGGCTCCACCGTGTCGGTGGTCTCCGCCCCGCCGATGGTGCAGCCCCACAGGCCGCGGTTGATCGAGTAGGCGGCCTTCGACGCCGGCATCTCGTGGCCCCGATCGCGCAGGAAACCCGCCTCGAACTCGCGCGTGAAGCCCTGGTCCCGTACCGGCGCCAGGACTTCCATGCCGGGAGCCAGCACCCGCAGGGCGACCTCGAACCGCACCTGGTCGTTGCCGGCCGCCGTCGAGCCGTGAGCCACCGCCCACGCGCCCAGTTCCCGGGCCACCTCCGCGACCTTCCGGGCCTGCAGCGTCCTCTCGGCGCCGACGCACAACGGGTACAGGTGCCCGCGCAGCACGTTGCCCATCACCAGGTAGGACAGCGTCTCGTCGAAGAACGCCGCCCTCGCGTCCACCCGCACGTGCCGCGCCGCCCCCAGCGCCCTCGATCGCTCCTGCAGCGACGCGCGGGCCGCCCCGTCCAGGCCGCCCGTGTCCACGGTCACCGTCACGACGGGCCGCTCGTGACGCTCGGCCAGCCATGGCACCAGGAACGACGTATCCAGGCCCCCGCTGAAGGCCAGCACGATCGGATCATGCATGTCCCGCCTCTTCCAGGATCCGCTCGATCCGCTTCTTCAACACGTCCTGCGCGCCCTTCCCGTCGGTGGCGAGGAAGACCGTGTCGTCCCCCGCGATGCAGCCGACCATCTGCGGCCAACCGGCAAGGTCCAGGGCCACGGCCACCAGCGTCGCCCGGCCGGGAGGAGTGTGGACGACCAGCAGGTTCGGGCCGGCGGGATGGACGCGCAGGATCGACGCCGAGACCTCGCGCAGTTCGCCGCCCGGAAGGGTGGGCTCCAGCGCCTCGGCCGTCCGGTAGCGTCCGTCCACCTTCGCCGCCTTCAGGTCGGCCAGGTCCCGGGACACGCTGGACTGGGTCACCTCGAACCCCCGCTGCCGCAAGGTGTCCAGCAACTGGCCCTGGGTGCGGATCACCCGCTTCGCCAGGATCTGCCGGATCGTGTCCTGGCGCGCCTCCCACTGCTCGTCGCGAACGGGCATCTTCGCGTCTCCTCGCTGCGGCGGGCCACCGAACCCCGCCAGAAATGCGCATATATATCTGCGAGATCGGAAGAGCACACGTCTGAACTCCAGTCACCGAATACGATCT
>CALJUR010000077.1 GCA_937975765.1 uncultured Myxococcales bacterium | reverse complement strand
AGCGACCGGCCAGCACGTCCAGGTTTACGCGGTTTCTCGTGATCGGCGACACCGGCTACTGCTTGAAGTTGGAGCGCGCCCCAAGGGAACGTGTGCCTATCCTGATTGGGACAGAAGATGAGATGCCCGCCACCTGCGGACAGTTCTGCCGTCGGGTGAACGGGTTGGACCAGGGGGCCTTCATCGCATGGCGGGACGGCATCGAGAATCTGGTTATTCAGAAGGCCTGGGCTGAAAGGGCCAAGACGTGGACGATCATCGGCGCCATCATCGCCGCGGCCTCGCTGGTGACGGCGGTCGCCCAGTTGGTCGGCGGCTCCTGACAAACCGTGCGCAGCTGGTCGTCAACCCTGCTGGGCCTCGGGGTACCACTCTGCCATGAGGCGCGTCGCGTGCGGGTACCTGGCGAGCGGGTCCTTGGACGCACCCTTCTTCCTCGCCACGTTGCGGTAGTGACTGAACGGGTGCAGAGCCTTCTCCATCAGGGCGGTCCTGGCGGAGTCCTTGAACTCGGGGTGGAGGTGGACGAAGCGCGCCACCTCGTCCAGGGCGGCCACGACCCGTTCAGCCTTGGCCAGCGTCATGTGGCCGCCGTAGCCGGTGCGAGCCTCGATGGTGAACCGGAACGACTCCCAGTCCTGGTGGACGTCGTCGAAGACCTTGCGGAGCTGCGAGAAGCGCTCGTCCAGGGTCCTGCCGCGGTTCCACACCCAGGACAGCACCTTACCGAACGCCGTCGAGGCCAGGGCCACGAACATCCGGTCGAACAGGTCGCCCATCACACCGCCTCCCAGTCGACTGCGGCCACTGCACATCGTAGCCGCACCGAGCGGGGATTGGGAGGCTGGGCCGCTGGTCACAAATCCTGCCCAGGACGGCTCCCAAGGTGCATCGGCAAAGCCTTGTACTTCAGGAGTTTGATGCCTGCGCCGTTCTACAAATCGATCTACAAATCCGCTGCCGATTTGGGACCATTTGTGCCCAGTCCTGACCACTCGAAAGGGACCCAGAAACCAAGCTCTCGACCGCATGGATGCTGGATTTACGTAGAGCGCGCCCGGAGGGACTCGAACCCCCAACCGTCGGATCCGAAGTCCGATGCTCTATCCATTGAGCCACGGGCGCGGGAAAGAAGGATGGACAGCGAGGAGGTGGGCCGGCGCCGGGGGCGACGGGAACCTTGGGGTGCCTGGAGGGATTTGAACCCACGACCACTGGAGCCACAATCCAGTGCTCTACCCCTGAGCTACAGGCACCATTGAAGGGTGATCGGTACGCCTGAGAGGATTCGAACCTCCGACCGGCGGATTAGAAGTCCGCTGCTCTGTCCTGGCTGAGCTACAGGCGCGCAGAGAACGTCCGCCAAACCGACGACCACCAACCTCGTGTCCAAAGAGCGAAAAGCGGACGGATTATCGGGGAGGTCCGCGAGGCTGTCAAGCGCGGTGAGATCGAGAGGTGGAGGAGGCGGGGGGCGGGGCCCCCGCCCTGCAATCCCTTGGAACTCCAGCGATTGTCGCGGGTTCGGACCGTGTAGGGCGGGGGCCCCGTCCCACGCCAGCACGGGCCCGCGCGTCACCCGGGGAGCAGCGCGTGCCGCACCCAGCCGTGCAGCGCGATGGCCTGGTCCACGCGCGGGCTTGGCACCAGGTACAGCGCGACCAACCGGCGCCCGTCCGACAACGGGATCTCCAGCACGGCGGC
Organism: uncultured Myxococcales bacterium; assembly: GCA_937975765.1. Lineage (GTDB taxonomy): Bacteria > Myxococcota_A > UBA9042 > DTJE01 > DTJE01 > CAIZWN01. The sequence goes on along the minus strand of CALJUR010000077.1, from coordinate 67,530 downwards.
GTCCTGCGGGATCGGGTCGGAGGCGTACAGCATGTCCGAGAACACGGGCTGCAGGTCCCGGCGGGTGTACTCCGCGGGCAGGGGCTGGCCCGGCGGCACCAGCAGCGGGTGGCCGATGACCAGGTTCACGCCCCGCTGCAGCAGGTACTCCGTCGTCGCGACGCGCTGGTGCCCCGGCTTGGCCCACGGGCGCGGCCGGCCCTCCCGCGCGACCTGCGGGTCCGCCAGCCCCAGCATGTCCACCGTCGGCAGGCCCGAGAAGTACGGAATGGCGCCCGACGGCAGCGTGGCGATCCGGACCGGCTCGCCCGGCGCGTCCGGCGGCAGCATCCGGCGCAGGTCGCGCCCCACTTGCACCCAGCCGTCGCGCTGCCCGTCCACCTGCTCCTTCAGCTCCGCGAACGTCGCGACCTCGTTGGCGAAGGTGGACTTCCCGAACGAGACGGCGTGGTGGGCCGACCCGGCCAGCACCAGCGCGGCCAGGGCCCACCGCAGTTCGCGCACGCGCACCGACGTCACCTGCCAGGCCAGCACGATGGCCAGGAACGGCAGGATCGGCACCAGGAACCGGAACTCCATGAAGTCGCCGCCGACGTAGACCATCCAGGCCAGCCAGGCCGCGATGGCCGCCACCAGGAAGGTGATGGCCGGCTGCGCGCGCCCCAGCCACTGCCGGAAGGTCGCCGCCAGCAGCAGCGGGAACGGCACCAGCCAGTACGAGAAGAAGAACAGGTACACGTAGTAGGCGCCGCGGGCCAGGTTCGCGCCCGAAGAGACCTTGGCGAAGAAGGTGTTGGGCAGGACCTCGCCGTAGAAGGACAGCTTCCAGGCGACCCAGCCGGCGAGGATCGCGGCCACGGGCAGCGCCGCGGCCGCCACCCCGGCGACCCGGCGCGAGGCCGACGCTTCCCGCCGCCCCAGCAGCACCAGCGCCGCGATCCCGAACACCGCCGCCAGGATCCCGGTGTCCGGTCGCGCCAGGAACGCGAACCCCAGCAGGCCCGACCCGTACGCCAGGAAGCGGGGACGCACCGGGCCGCCGTCCTCCGGGAAGGCGCGCCAGCCGACGTACAGCGAAGCGACCACCAGCAGGGCGTGCAGCGGGGTCTCCAGGCCGCCCGTCGCGTACGAGTGGAAGGTCCGGTTGGTGCCCAGGAACGCCAGGGCCAGCAGCGCCGCCCCGCGGTCCTTCAGCACCCGCACCGCCAGCAGGTACGCGATCGCCAGCGTCGACAGGAACGAGGCCATGCCCGCGAGGTAGGCCCACAGCACCGGATCGGCGTCCGCCATCATGGGTATGCTCACCAGCAAGGTCCAGAGTAGGTTCGTGTAGCCCTCGACGCGCTCGCCCGGGTTGAAGACCAGGCCGTGGCCCGCCGCCAGGTTCGCCGCGTACCGGAACGAGATGTAGGCGTCGTCCTGCACGAAGCGCTGCGACCAGGCCAGCGCCGCCGCCAGCAGGATCGCCACCACCACCCACACGCGGGACCCGGCCTGCGGCAGCCTCGCCACGATCCGTCTCCGGGGACGTGCCCTTCCGATGCCGCGAGCGGCGACGCCGGATTCTACCGCGTCTGCTATCCTTCCGCCGTGAAGCGCTTCGAACCCCTGCTGATCGCCCTGCTGGCCGCGGCCTTCTACCTCGCCGTGGCGCCGGCCCGCATCGCGGGATGGGACGCCACCCAGTTCGCGCTGGCGCTTGCCGGGTACGACCTGTCGATGCACCAGCCGCACCCCCCGGGCTGCATCGGGCACGTGGGGCTGGCGGCGCTGCTGCACCTGTTCGGGCTGGCGGGGGAGGCGGCGACGATCGGGGCCAGCCTGGTCGCGGCGGCGCTGGCGACGGCGACGACGTACCTCGTCGGCGCGCGGCTGCACTCCCGGAACGCGGGGCGCATCGCGGCGCTGCTGGTGGCGACGCACCCGCTGGTCGCCTTCCACGCGGTGACGGGGGACGCCTACGCGGCCGAGGCGGCGCTGGTGCCGTTCGTGGTGTGGCTGGGGCTGCGGGTCGGCGCGGGCGGGCGGCGGCGCGACCTGGCGGTGTTCTTCCTGGCGTACGGGCTGTCGGGGGCGCTGCGGCCGAACCTGCCCTTGTTCCTGTTCCCGTACGCGGCGTGGCGCCTGCTGCGGGCCGTTCGCGGGCGGCCGGCGCGGGAGGTCGCTTCGCGGACCTTGCTGGCGGGGGGGGTGGCCACGGCCGGCGTGCTGGCTTGGCTGGCGCCCCTGGCGGCGCTGTCGGGCGGGGTCGGGCCGCTGCGGCAAGCGTCCGGGACGCTGTACCTGGAACAGTTCGGGCGGGCGTACTCGCCGCTGATGGGCGCGCCGGCGGCCGCGGTGCTGCGCAACCTGGACGGGCTGTGGCGGCACGTGCTGGCGACGCTGTCGGTCGGCGGGCTGCTGGCGCTGGCGTTCGTGCCGCTGGCGCTGCGGCGACGGGCGGCGGGCGGCGCGGCGACGGGCGAACCGGCGGCTTCCCCCGTGCCGGGCGCGTCTTCGCCTTCCCCGGACGGCCCGGCCTGGGCGGTCTACCTGGCCTGGCTGGTCCCGCCCTTCCTGTGGTTCGTGGGGATGTTCGTGTTCCGCCCCGGGCACCTGCTGAGCGTGCTGCCGGCCTTCGCGCTGATCGCGGCGGCCGTGCTGGAGCGCGCCGGACGGGGCCTGCCGCGCCGCATCCCTCCGCTGGTGACCGCCACCGTCGCGGCCGGGCAACTGGCGCTGTTCGCGGCGCCGCCGATCGCGTGGATGACGACGGTCAGCGACTGCGGGCTGCCCCGGCTGCAGTACGACGAGGCCCGGCTGCGCCAGGTGACGGACGGCCTGCGGCAGGTCGCGGGCGACGACTCCGGGTCGCTGGTCGTCGTGACCCGGGACGGCGACGTGACGTTCCGCAACCTGATGTACCGGCTGCCCGACACGCGCGTTCTGTGGCTGATGGACCCCGACTCGACCGGCGTGCCGCAGCCGGGCGTCGAGGTGTGCGAGGGACGGCACCACCGGGTGCGCTGCGATTCCGGGAAGGGGATGTGGCAGGAGGCGCACCGGCCGGCGTCCACGACGGTCCGGCTGGCGCCGGAAGTGCGCGCCATCGCGTGGTTCGCGGACCCTGCCGGCCCGTTCTGGCGGGCGCTGGACGGGCTGCCAACGCGGGAGGTCGCCGCCGGATCGACCGCACGGCTGCGCGTGACCGACGTGCCGGGCGGGCCGTTCCGGATCGCCGTGGGGCCCTACGCGTTCACCCGCGAGTAGACCGTCCCGCCCGGCCTCCGGCCCCTCACTCGCCTCGCAGCCTTTCGACCATCCGCGTGTTGCGCGGCTCGATGCGCGCGTTGTCCAGCGCCACGCGGATCGCCCGCCGACTGCCGCAGACGACCACCAGCCGCCGCCCGCGCGTGACCGCCGTGTACAGCAGGTTCCGGCGCAGCATCACCCAGTGCTGGGTCGCCAGCACCACGACCACCGCGGGGAACTCGCTGCCCTGGGACTTGTGCACCGTGATGGCGTGCGCCAGCGACAGGTCGTCGGCCTCCTCCGGGTCGAAGCGCACCTCCCGGTCCTCGAACCGCACCACCAGGCTGCCGTCGGCCCCCGCCGACACGACCGACCCGATGTCGCCGTTGAAGACCTCGCGGTCGTAGTTGTTGCGGTTCTGGATGACGCGGTCGCCGGGCGCCAGGCCGGCGCGTTCCGCCGCGTCGGGATTCAGCCGGGCCCGCAGCCGCCGGTTCAGCGCGTCGGTGCCGCAGTCGCCCTTGCGCATCGGGGCCAGCACCTGCACGTCGGTCCGCGGGTCCAGCCCGAAGCGGGCCGGAATCCGGTCGACGACCAGCGTCTCGACCATCCGCGCGATGTCCTCGGGGTCCTCGCGGATCGTCACGTGGAAGTCGCCCGGCTCGTCGCCGCGCGGCCGGGACGTCTCGGGCTCGTCGCCCGCAAGGATGCGGTGCGCCGCCTCGACGATCGCGGACCCGGCGCCCTGCCGGAAGACCTCGGTCAGGCGCGCCACCGGCACGGTCCCGGACGACGCCAGCGCGCGGAACGGGTCGCCGGGGCCGACGGGCGGCAACTGGTCCGCGTCCCCCACCAGCGTCAGCCGGGTGCCCGGCGCCACGGCCCGCAGCAGGCTGTCCAGCAGCAGCGCGTCCAGCATCGAGCACTCGTCCACGACGACCCAGTCGGCGTCCAGCGGCTGGGCCTCGTTGCGCTGGAACCGGCCGTCGCGGGGGCTGTACTCCAGCAGCCGGTGCAGCGTCTTCGCGTCGTGGCCGGTCGCCTCCTTCATCCGCATCGCGGCGCGCCCGGTCGGCGCCGCCAGCACCACCTTGCGGCCCGCCCGCTGACCCGCGTGCAGCAGCGCCGACACCACGGTCGTCTTGCCCGTGCCCGGCCCGCCGGTCAGCACCGCCACCGGCGCCGACGCCACGGTCCGCAGCGCGCGCAACTGGGACGGCGCCAGCGCCAGGTCGCCCACCCGCACGTCGTCCACCGGGATCGACCTCGCGTCCTGCGCGGCCAGCAGCCGCAGCCGCCTCGCCGCCTGCACCTCGGCCCGCCACAGCCCCGCCTGGAAGACCAGGGGCCCGTCCGGCCCGGCCTCCTGCACCGCCTCGCCGCCGGCCACCAGGATCCGGATCGCCTCCCGCACGGCCTCTTCCGGCCGGTCGGTGACGCGCGCCGCCTCCTGCGCCAGCACGTCCCCGGGCAGGTACAGGTGGCCGGCCTCGGCGGCGCTCTCCAGCACGTACCGCGCCGCGGCCCGCAGGCGCAGCGGGGACCCCGGCTCGACGCCCATCCGCATCGCGATCGCGTCGGCCGTCCGGAAGCCGATGCCGGGCACCACCCGGGCCAGGTCGTAGGGGTCGGCCTTCACGCGGGCCGGGGCCTCCTCGCCGAACACGCGGGCGGCCCGCGACGCCTGCGACGGCGTCAGCCCCAGGTCGCACAGCAGCACGAAGGTCTCGCGGGCCAGCCGCTCGCCCTGCCACGCCCGGGCGATCGCCGCCGCCTTCCGCTCCCCGATGCCCGGGCACGCGGCCAGCCGTTCGGCCCCCGTCTCCAGCGCCTGGCGGGTGTCCGCGCCGAAGTGTTCCAGGATCCGCGCCGCCAGTTTCGGCCCGACGCCCGGCACCCGGCCCGACCCCAGCCACGCCAGCAGCCCCTCCCGCTTCTCGGGCGCCATGGCCAGCAGGCTGGTCGCGCGGAACCGGCGGCCGTATTTCGGGTGGTCGCGGAAGTCGCCGGTGACGCGCACCTGCTGGCCCGGGGCCACGCCCGCGGCCTGCGCCGCGACGACGACCGGCCCGTCGTCGTCGGCCAACTCGAAGAGGACGAAGGGCTTCGCGTCGTCCGCGTACAGGACCTTGACGACGCGCCCGGTTCGGGTGGATTCGGCCATGTCCCTCAGTGGCGGGTCCCGGCGGTGACCTCGGCCCGCTCGCGGCAGGCCAGCGGGCATTCGCGGGCACGGCCGCACCGGAACGCGCAGCCGTATACCTCGTGCACGCGGGCCAGCGGACCCTCGAAGTCCGGCGGGCCGAACCCGGCGGCCAGCGCCAGCGACGCATCCCGCAGGTCGGCGAAGGACGCGGCGTGCAGCCGGTCCAGGAAGCCGATCCGGAAGGCGTTCTCGCGGGCCTCCCAGGTCGGCACGAAGGCCGCGGCGGCCAGCGCTTCGGGCAGTCTCCCGGCCTCCCACAGCAGGCGCGCCAGCACGAAGGCGGCCATCGGGGCGCGCGGCGCGTACAGGCGCTGGTGCAGCCGGTCCAGCAGTTCGCCGGGGCCCGCCGCGTGCAGCAGGGTCCGTTCCCGGGTCGCCGCGTGCAGCCGGGGCAGGAAGGCCGCCACCTCCAGCGCCTCGGCCACGGCCGGGTCGGAGTCCCCCGCCAGGCCGGCCAGCCCCTGCAGCGTCAGCGTCCCCAGGCCCGCCTCGGCCAGCAGGCCGTTCCGGCGCAGCACGCCCAGCACCCGCACCGCCTCGACGGGCCGCATGCCGCGTCCGATCCACAGGGCCAGCACCGCGGCCTCGAACAAGCCTTCCGGACCGTCGGCCAGCGACGCGCCTTCCGCCATCGGGGGCGCGCGGTGCGGCCAGCGGGCGTGCCATTCCTTCAGGACATCCCGGGTGCCGGACAGGCCGGTCGCCGGGACGGCCGGACGGGACGGCGCGGACACCGGTACCGCCTTGGCAGGGGCGGGCGGACGGGGCGGCACGGGCGCGGTCTTCGCGACAACGGGCTCGTCCGCCGGCGCCTGCGGTTCCTCCCCGCCCGCCGGCCCGGACGCCGCGGTCGCAGGCGCCTCCCCGGGAGCCTCCGTGGCCTCGGCCCCGGCCTCGGCGGCCCGCGAAGGCCCTCCCCCGGCCTCCGGCGGCGCCTCTCCGGCCCCGCCTTCTCCCGCCACCCCCCGCTCGTCCTCCAGGAACTCCTCGGTGTCGATGGCCCGCAGGCGCGGCAGGACCTCCCTCCCGGCGTCCCCCAGCGCCCACCGGATCCCCACCATCTTCAACAGCCCCGCCGAGACCGCCCAGTCCACCCACGCCTTGAAGGCGTTCAGCGTCGGCTTGTCCCCGGGGTACACGTACGACGTCACCATCCGGTACAGCTCGTTCGTCGAGTGCAGCCGGCCGCCCTTCTCGGCGTCCAGCGCCTCCAGGCAGTACTTCGCCAGCAGCAGGTTCTCGCGGATCAGCCGATCGCCCAGCACCTTGCGCGCCGCGGGCTCGTCGTCGGCGTCCAGCAGCGCCCGCGCGACCGGTCCCAGCGTCACCGGCTCGCCCGGGTGCACGTCCAGGAACGCCGCCAGCGTCTCGAACCCCTCCTTGTCGAAGAGGCTGCGCAGCCGCATCCACTCCCGCAGCGCCTTCGTCCCCGGTTTCGACCGGTCGATCTCCGCCAGCATCGGCACCAGGGCGGCATGCCACCCGATGGGCGGGGTGTTCGGCAGGGTCGCGAAGGCGATTCGCTGGGCCATGGGCCTCCTCCGGGCTGCAGGGACGGGCGCCAGAAGGATACCACGCCCCGCCCGGTCGGTGACCTCGCCACGCGTTTCTCCCGACCCCGGGCGTCCGTGATAGAATCCGCGCGCTTCCGGGCCGGCGGGCCCGGGTCCTCGCAGGGAGATCACGCCATGAAGACCGTCCTGAAGGCGCTTTGGGCCCCCCTCGCCGCAGGCCTGTGGGTCGCGATCCTCGCCCTCCCGGCCGTTGCCCCGGCTGCGCCGGTCGACTCGGTGCCGATGCTGTACCAGGCAACCTCCGTGGACCAGGGGGGCGTCAGCACGACGGTGCTGGTCCCGCGCCCCATGGAGCGCTTCGACACGGCGCGCCTGGCCGACACCGCCCTGCGGGCCTTCGACCGCCTGAAGGCCGACAAGGCCGCCGACTACGGCTCGGCCACGCTGTCCATCGATGCCGACTTCCCTCGCACGCACCGGGTCGTGCTGAACCTGGACCCGTCCCGGAATTCCTCCTGGGATCACGTCGCGTCCGAGGTCTTCTACACGCTGCGCTCGATGGGCGTCACCGAGGTTCGCGCGCCCGCGCTGCGCGACGTCCCGCTGGACCCGTCGGCCCTGCGCACCCCGGCCTTCCTGCTGGTGCTGCCCTACTACGACGCCCTGCCACCGAAGGCGCACCCGGACGCGCTGGTCGTGCTGTCCCCGACCGAGATCCTGCCCTGGACGCTGTTCGACTACCGCCTGCGCCAGGGCGACAAGGACCTGCAGGAGAAGGTGCTGGCCGGCCTGTCCAGCCGATCCGAGACCGTGCGCCTGGCCGTGCTGGCCGCGGTGCCGAACCTGCCCGTGGACCGGCGCGCCGCCCGGCTGCTGCCCCTGCTGGACGACAAGTCCTCCGGCGTGCGGTTGGCCGTGCTGAAACTGCTGGAGCGCGAGACCGACCCCGCCGTGAACGACCGCCTGGGCCGCCTGGTGGAGGCCGACCCGGACCCGACCGTCAAGCTGGCGGCCGTCCGGATGCTGTCCGCCCGCGGCATCAAGAAGTACGACGTGATCATCGAGATGGAAGCCCTGTCGGACCCGTCCGAGGACAAGGTCGTCGCCGCCATCGGCCGGCTGGCCGCCTCGAACAACCCCGTCGTGACGCCGTCCATCGCCGGCGCCCTGCGCGCCACCTCGCCCAAGGTCCGCGCCGCCGCGGTGGCCGCACTGGTGCAACTGAACGCGACCGATCGGATGGCCGAGACCCTGCCCGACGACTCGGTGGACCTGGGCACCCGCGAGGCCTTCGCGCGACGGCTGGCGGACTCGGGCTCGCCGAACCAGAAGTCCGCGGCCCTGTCCCACCTGGTCTCGAAGGGCTCCGAGGCCGGCGCGGCGTTCGCGGTCGGGCGCCTGGCCGAGACCCGTCCCGCGGACGGCTTGAAACTGCTGTACGGCGCCCTGCTGCGGCCCGAGCCGGCGGTCCGCCAGGCCGCGGCGAAGGCCGTCGGCACGTACCGCGATGCCGACGGCATCGCCCCGCTGCTGGCCGCGGCGAAGACCCCGGAGGACCGCGCCCTGGCCGAGCAGGTCACGGTGTCGATCCTCGCGTCGCAAAGCCTGGACGCGGTGCTGGCGAAGATGGACGACGCGGACGTCACGGTTCGGCGCCTGGCGATGAAGGCCCTGGGGGACGCCCTGAAGGGTTCCGCCCCGCCGCCGAAGGCCGTCACCGTGCTGCAGACCCGGCTGCAGGACCCGGACCTGGGCGTGCGCCGGGCCGCCGTCTACGCGCTGGCGCGGCTGCCGGACGACAAGGTCGCGGCATCGCTGCTGAAACTGGCCCGCGACCCGGACGCCGAGCTGCGGGAGGCGGCGGTGGTGGCGGCCACGCGGCTGACCACCCCCGAGGCCGAGAAGGTCCTGCTGGGCGGCCTGGAGGACGAGTCCGACAAGGTCAAGGCGGCCGCCCTGGACGCCGTCGCCAGCCGCAGGATGGTCGCGGCCCGGGAGTCCCTGGCGCTGCTGTGCTCGTACCTCGACACGTCGGTCCGCCGGAAGGCCGTGCAGGCCTGGGTGGCCCTGCTGCAGCCGGGCGAGGCCGCCGCGAACTACAACTTCCTGTCCAGCCTGCTGTACGACAAGGACCCCGAGATTAAGATCGCCATCCTGCGCATCGTGATCACGATCCCCGAGCGCAAGGCCCTCGTTGCGGTGTCCAGCCTGGCCATCGATCCGGACCCGCAGGTCAAGCTGGCGGTGATCGACGCGCTGTCGAAGACGCGCGAAAAAGATGCGATGGAGGGCGTCCAGAAGGCGGTGTTCGACGGCGACCCGGCGATCCGCATGGCGGCGCTGGACGGGCTGCAGCGCCTGGGCCGACCCGAGGCCATCGACTTCCTGAACGAGTTGATCAACCTGGAGTCCGACGCCGCGATCAAGGCCAAGGCCGCCTCGGTTCGCGACGCCCTGCTGGGACGCTAGCGGGCAACGGGCCGGACGATCCTAGTAGTCGTCCCGCCCGTTGATCTTGTGGGCGGCCATGTAATACCCGAACGACATCGTGTTGCCGGCCACCTGGTAGCTGGTGCCGGACGGGATCGTCTTGCCGCTGGTCGGGTACCAGTTGCCCGGATCGTCCTCCTCGACCGTGGCCTGCGTGCAGTAGTAGACCATGAACTTGGCGATGTTCTTGTCCAGCTCGAACTGGGTCTTGAACGGCACCGTGACCTTGAAGTTCAAGCTGGGGGACACGCCGCTGTTCTTGGTGATCTTGTAGTAGTTGCCGGCGCAGAGGATGGCGGTCTTGTCCGTGGCGCTGGCCTCGCGAAGGAAGAACGCCTTCTTCACGGGGGCCGAGATCGTGATGCTGGTGGAGGAGGCGAAGCAGTTCGCCGGGATCGTGATCCGGAACCCGTCCGAGTGGTAGTACTCCGCCGCGCTGGAAGTCGCCGTGAAGGTGAACGGATAACTCGTGAACTGGGTGGCCATGTTGCCTCCTGTCGACCCGTTCCACCGGGTCGATCCGCGCGTTCTGCCCCCCGGCGAGCAGGCCCTGCGCGGGGGGCCTGACCCGGTCCAAACCCGCACTGCTAGGAACCCTTCGGCCCGCCGGCCCCGCCGGTCGCGGCGCCCAGCGTCTTGCGGACCGCGTTGGCCCGGTCGGGACGCTGGATCTTCTCCAGGACGACCACCGCGCTCAGCCGGTGCCGCAGCGCCGCCTCCCGTTCCCCTCCCGCCGCCAGCAGGTCGGCCAGGAACAGGTGGGCGTTCGCCAGCGCCAGCGACAGCGCGTCGTCCCGCCTGGCGGTCATCAGGCAGGCCTCCAGGCTTCGCCGGGCCTCGGCGACGTCCCCCAGCCCGTTCCACGCCCGCGCCAGGTTCAACAGGGCCACTCGTTCGCCCTGAACATATCCCCCCTGCCGGGACAGGGCAAGCGCCTTGTCCGAGAGATCCTTGACGGTCTCCCAGTCCCTTCGCGGGATGGCCAGGTCCGCCAGGGCGGTCAGCACGTGGGCCAGCCCGCGGGAATCACCCATCCTCTCGCGGATTTCCAGCGACCTACGGGCGACCTCCAGTCCCTCGTCGGCCCGTCCCGTCCGGCCCAGGCACACCGACAGGTTCGTCAGGTGCGCGGCCAGCCCGCGGGGGTATCCGGCCTGCTCGCACAGCGCCGCGCCGACCCGGCAGACCTCCTCGGCCTCGACGTTCCGGTCCTGGTCCATCAGGCAGGCCGATCGGAAGAACATCGCCTCGGTGCGCTCCGGGAACTCCCGGGGGTCGGTCAGCAGCCCCAGCGCCCGATCCAGGCAATCCAGCGCCTCGGACACCTGGCCCATCTTCCGCAGCAGGCGCCCGCGCACCAGATCCAGGCACCCCCGATCCCCGCACTCCCCCGCATCCTTCAGGACCTCCGCGGCCTCCCGCACGGAGGTCTCGGCCCCCCGGTTGTCGCCCCGGTCCATCTGCAGGCACGCCAGCCGCATCAGGGCGCGCGCCTCCATCCCGGCATCCCCCGCCTCGCGGGCCTCCGCCGACAGGCGCAGCAGGTGCCCGGCGGCCGCTTCCGGGTGGCGGCGACACTCCTCCAGCCTCGCCTGCACCTCCAGCAGCCGTCGCGCGGCCCGGCTGCGCGGCGCGGGCGGGCACTCGCGCTCCAGCGAGGCCAGGACCCGGGCGGCCTGGGCATGGCGCCCCCCGAACACCTCGCAGTTCGCCAGGTCCAGCAGGATGTCCGGCCGGCGCGGATCGGCCGGCAGCCCCAGCCGATCCAGGTGGCCTTCCGCCCTCAGCAGCAGGTTCCGGGCCCGGACCACGTCCCCCTCTTCCGACGCCCGCCCGGCCGCCCGGTGCAGCCACTCGATCGACCCGTCCAGGAACCCGGCCCGCTCGTAGTGGTCCGCCAGGTCCGCCGCGACACGCGGGGCATCGCCGGCCGCCAGCGCCTCCAGCACCCGGGCGGCGGCCAGGTGGGTCCGCGCCGAGTCGGGCCCGTGCCGCTCCGCCTCCAGCACCTCGCGGAGGCCGGCGTGGACGGGCACCAGGAACGCCTCGGGCCGCCAGGGGACCTCCCGCAGGTACCCCTCCCGGACCATCCGCTCCAGCGCCGGGGCCAGCCGTGCGACGAGGTCGTCCCGCCGCTCCAGGCCCAGCAGGGCCTTCAGGTTCGTCGGCGTGGCGTGCCGGCCCAGCAGGACCACCCGGTCCAGGATCTCGGCCACCGCCGGGCCTTCCTCGCTGCGCTTCAGGCCCTCCAGCCGGGCCGTCATCACCTGCCGCAGGCCCTCGGGCACCAGCGCCGCCCCGCCGGGGGCCAGCGAGATCCGACCGTCCACCACGATCAGCACCCCCTCGGCCTCGAGGTGCCGCAGCACGTGCACCGCGATCATCGGGTTCCCGGCCGCGGCCCGGCGCACCAGGGCCCGCAGGTTCGGGTCGAACGGGCGCCGGCTCATCGCCGCGGTCACCGCGTCGATCTCGCGATCGGTCATGCCCGGCAGCCGCCAGGCGTTCCCCAGGCCCCTCACGGTCGCCAGGGCCCGGTGCAGCGCCGCCTCGTCCCCGGCCGGCAGCCGGGCCAGCGGCCGGGACGACACCAGCACCGCCAGGGGCAGGGGCCGGTCCGCGACGCGCAGCGCCACCCGGTCCAGCAGGTCCGCCGATACCGGGTCGGCCGCGTGGAAGTCGTCCAGGAACAGGGCCAGGGGCCGTTCCGACACCGCCTGCTCCAGGCATCCCTGGACCGGCACCGCCGACGCCGGATCCCGGCCGGGGGCCAGGCCCGCGGCCACCAGCGCCTCCAGCCATCCCGACAGCCGGTGGTCGGGGACCGCGCGGCCCGACCCGACCCGGAATCCCCGGTCCTCGGCCAGGGACAGGAACCTCCGGCCCAGCGTCGACTTGCCGCCGCCCTCGTCCCCCTCCATCCAGAGGACCGCCCCGCGGCCCTCCTGCGCCTCGTCCAGCACCCGCGCCAGCCGGCGCATCTCGGTGCCGCGGTAGGCGACGGCCGGCTCGTGCAGTGCCACACGCTGGACGGGCTCGCCGGATCCGCGTTCCTGGCCGCGGCCCGCCGGCTGGCCGCGGTCCCGCCCCGGGGACGTTCCCGGCCGCCACCGCAGGAAGCGATCGGCCGCCTCCCGGGCCGTCGACGGCCGGCGCGACGGGTCGCGGGACAGCAGCCGCAGGATGAAATCGTCCATGTCGGGCGGCACGATCGGCCCGTCCGGCAGCAGGGTCAGCGGCACCGGCAGCCGCCGCGCCCGCCGGGAATCGCCCGAAAACGGCGGCCGGCCCGCCAGGCATTCCCATGCCACGGCGCCCAGTGCATGCAGGTCCGAGGGCACGTCGAAGGGGATGGCCCCTCCCGCCGGCTCCACCCGCCGTTCGCCGTCCGGGCCGCCGGTGGGACAGGGCGGGAAGTCCAGGATCACGCACCGGTCGCCGCCGCGGGAGGTCCGCCCGCGCGCCAGGAACACCCCCGCCGCGTCCAGCGAGCCGTGCACCAGCCCGCGATCGTGGATCGCGGCCAGCCCGACGGCCACGTTCGCCAGGATCTCCGCCGCCACCGCCGCCGGCAGCGGCCCTCCCGCGCGCACGCGATCGCGCAACGTGGCGCCCTCCAGCGCCTCCAGGGCGACCCAGGGAGCACCGTCCGCGCCGACCCCGCCCTCCAGCGCCGTCACCACGTTCGGGTGCTGCACGGCGGTGACCGGAAAGGCGTCCAGCACCATCTGCGGCTCCGGGGCCTGCGACGAACGCGGGGCTCGGGCCTTCAGCACCGCATCGGTCCGATCCTCGCGGTCCCGGGCGAGGTACACCCGGCTGTCGGCGCCGGCCCGGAGGAGGTGCAGGATGCGCCACCGGCCCGACACGACGGTCCCGGGGGTCATCACCACCTCGCCGCCGCAGCCCTCGCAGCGCCACGCCCCAGGCGAGGCAGGGCGATCGCATCTGGCGCATCGCTTGCGCATCCGGATCCCGTCTACCGAGTGGGTTCATGCTACGCGGTCGGGAGGTCCCGCGTCAACGACCCGGGGGGAGCGGCTTCAGTCGAACTTGAACCCGAGTCCCAGTTCCAGCGAGAACGGGAAATTCAGCGGGGTATCGGCCTCGTTGGACAGGAAGTAGGTGCCGACGCCCGTCTGGAAGGCCAGGAAGATGGGGCCGCCCAGGTTGACGTTCAGCCCCAGCGTCACGGCCATGCCGAACAGGTAGCGCGGGCGGCGCACGTTGGAGGCCGAGCAGCGCTCCTCGTCCCCCGGCCAGAACTTGCAGTTCGGGTCGGTGGTCGACTCGAAGCCGCTGAGGTAGTCGAACGCGAAGCCGGTGTGCAGGAACACCCGGCCCCATTTCCACTGCATCGAGTACCCGACACCCAGCAGGCCACGAACCGTCCAGAACTGCTTGACCAGGTCGCCGTACGGGTCCTCGAACGCGTTCAGCAGGTTCAGGCGCGCGAAGACGTCCAGGCCCTTCATCGCCTGCCAGGACAGGCCGATGCCGAACCCCGCGTTCGAGAAGATGCGCCTCGTCGGCACGCGCAGGAAGACCGAGTACGCCCCCGAGGTGTCCAGGTAGAACCGGGGCATCGCGGGCTCGGAGGCCTCCCGCGAGGGGAGCGTGGTGCACGCCAGCCAGCCGGACACGGCGCGCGACACCAGGTCCGCCGCCGTCTCCGCGTCCTTCCATTCGGACTCGGCACGGGCCGCCAGCGCCAGGTGCCCCCCCGGCTGCCTCGCCACCTCGACCACCCGGACGTCGACCATGCCCTTCTCGCCCGGGGAACCCGACAGGCTCACCGAGACCGCTGCCGTCGCCTTCGCCAGTTTCAGGAACGTCTCCGCGCGCCCCATCCCGCCCAGCGGGTTGTCGCGCGTCATCGTCCGCACGAAGTCCTCGGCCGCCGTCCGCATCGCGGTTTCGGTCGCCGGCGGGAAGTACCCCTTCCGGAAGGTCCGCCGCGGCGTCGCCATCAGCAGGTTCTTGAATGCCACGTGCGCCATCGCCGGCTGCCCCTGCTCGAGGTAGCAGAGACCCTGGTACAGGTACAGGTCCGACACCAGGTCGGGCGACACCAGGTCCAGGAACACCCGCCGCGCGGCGGAGATGCCCTGCTCCAGCGCCACCAGCGCGTCGGGAATGCGGATGTCGCGGTACCGCTCCTGCCCCAGGTGCAGCAGGCCGCGCACGACCAGTTCCGGGCTCTCGACCCCTTCCGTGCCGGACCGGAGGTCCTTCGGGCGCACCAGGGCGACCTCGGGCTCCCCGGCCAGCACCGAGGCCGCCGCCTCCGCCAGCGCCGCTCCCGGGTCGGGGGACGCCGCCGGCTCGCTCTCGGTGAACAGCCGGTCCGGATCGATGCGGTAGTCGCGGCCCGGCAGCACCACCACGCGCCGCTTCGGCACCGCCGGGGCCATCGGGGACTCGGCCGCCCCCGCCGGCAGGGCCCACGCCGCCGCCAGCAGCACCAGCAGCGCCGACGCGCCCCCGCGGGCACGCCGGGCGAGGACCGCCCGCCGCGTCGTCATTCCGCTCCCCCGACGGGGACGTCGCCGGTTTCCAACGGCTCGCACTGCCTGTCCTGGTCGCCCAGGTCCACCGCCTCCATGTAGCGATTGAAGGTCCAGTCCCGCCCGCCCGCCAGGGTGCGCCCCATCGGCCCGGTCAGCGTGTCCCCGTCCTTCGACGCCGTCAGGCGCGCCGCCAGCAGCGTCGTCGCGACCGCGGCGCACGGCGAGGGGTTCGGGAAGGCGAAGACCAGTTCGTCGTCCTCGAACCGGCCGTCGATCAGGAAGCGGCAGCCGCACACGCCCTCGGGCGGCACCGGGATGCCGTTCTCGGCGTAGAACCGGATGATGCCGGCCACGTCCGGGCCGTACTGGCCCAGCACCAGTTCGACCCAGACGCCCTGCTCCAGGCCGGGCACGTCGTCGAAGACCACGGCGCCGTCGGACCGGTAGGCCCCGGACACCCGGTGCGAGTCCCCGCAGGCGGCCGCAGCCGCCAGCAGCGTGATCGCCAGCAGCACTCCGACGCCCCGCCGGCGCGCCTGGGCCCCCCGGTTGGTCCTCACGGCAGCAGCCTCTCCATCACGACCAGGTCCTCGAACCCGCGGCCCAGCCGGACCTCCTCGACGAACCGCCCCGTCTCGACGAAGCCCGTCTTCCGGTACATCGCGATGGCGCGGGAGTTCGACTCGATGACCATCAGGCGGATCTTGCGGAAGCCCTGCGCGATTGCGGCCTGGACGGCGTGCCGCATCAGCGCCAGGCCGATGCCGCGGTCCCGGAACCCCGCGCGCAGCCCGATGCCCAGTTCGCACACGTGCGCACATCGGCGCAGCGGGACGGCTCGCAGGTCGACCATCCCCACGACCCGACCGTCCTGCTCGGCCACGAACAGCAGCCACCGGCCGCCGCTGGCGTTCGCGCTGGCCACGTCGCCGCCGTGCGCGGACGGCTCGCCGCCGACCTCCTCGGGGGACAGCAGGATGTACCCGTCGACCGGGGCCAGTTCGGCCAGGATGGCCGTCAGGGCAGGGGCGTCGTCGGGACGGGCCTCCCGGATGCAGAAGGAGGCTCCACGTGCGTCGTGCAGGAGGTCCACCGGCACCTCCGGCCCGGAAGCGAGGGGCGTCCGGGTCCCCGGGTCAAGCGTCGGCCTTGGGGGCCTCGTCGCCGGGACACGCCTCCCCGGGCGCGGCGTCGGCGGCCGGCTCGGCGGCATCCTCGTCCGCGTACGAGTATCCCTCGACATCCTCGGCCACCGGCCGTTCCACCGGACCGGCCTCGGGGGCCTCGAACACCGGGCGCGGCTTGCCCGTGGTCAGCAGGTGCAGGCGGTCCTCCGCCAGGTCCAGTTGCATCTGGGTGACCAGGTATGCCCGGCGGTTGTGTTCCGCCTTGCGCAGAGCGACCCGCAGCCTCTCATCGGCCTCGGCCAGTCGCCGTCGCAGGTCGTCCACCTCGGCCTTCAGGCGCGCCGCGTCCTCGGACACGGGGGCCGCCACCGGCGCCGCCTGCGGAGCCGCCGCGGGCCTCCGGCGCGCCGCCTCAAGGTCCAGTTTCAGCCGGTCCACCTCGGCCCGCAACCGCTCGGCGTCCGACCGCGCCCGGGTGCAGTCGCCCGTGGCCTCCGCCACCTTCGCGGCGTCGTCCTCGCGGCCCTTCCCGGCCTCCGCGGCGACGGCGACGGCCTGGTTGTATCGTTCCTCCAGCCATTTCATGGCCTGGTCGGCCTTCGCCTTCAGATCGACCGCCCGGTCCCGCGCCGCCTCCGCCTCCGCCAGCCGCGCGCGCGCCGCGTCCCGATCGTCCTGCGACGCCTTCAGCGCCTTGCGGGCGTCCTCCGCCCGGCCGCGCTCCCGGTCGGCCTCCTTGCGGACCTTGTCCAGTTCCGCCTCGACCGAGTCCAGGCGGCCCTTCAGTTCGTCACGCTCGCGATTGCCGAACAGGCCCACGGAAACCTCCCGTCGCCACGGCGGCACGCATGCCGGCCGGACGCATCATTCCTTGACGATCTCGAACTCGCCGGTGGCCAGGTCGGCCTCGTAGCGCATCACGCGCTCGATGCGGTTGCGCTCGTCGGGGATCACGATCGGGGCGGTGTGCGGGCCGAAGTGCGCCTCGTCGAACCAGCCGTAGGCCGCCACGATCACCTTGTCGCCCGCGTGGGCCAGGTGCGCCGCCGCCCCGTTGATCCGGACATCCCCCCCGCCGCGCCGGCCGGGCAGGCAGTAGGTCGAGAAGCGGGCCCCGTTGGTCACGTCCCAGACGTCGACTTCCTCCAGCGGCTTGAAGCCGGCCGCCTCGATCAGGAGCGGGTCGAGGGTGATGGACCCCATGTAGTCCAGGTCGGCCTCGGTGACCGTGGCCCGATGAACCTTGCCGATCAGGAACTTCCGAACGCCCATCCACCCCTCCGGGGCATCAACCAGCCGGACATTCCTAGCATATTCCTTCCTGTTTGGAAAGGCGCGGGGCCGCGTCCGTCGGTTGCGATCCGGCAGGCGATTCCGGTACACTACCGTCGGTTTCGTGTGTCCCGGCGGAACGGGCTCCAACCGAGGATGACGGCGATGAAGCGCTCTCTGGTGCTGGTCGCGACCCTTTCGGTCGCATCGCTGGTGGCCTGCGGCGGCGGCGGGGAGCCCGGCAAGCCGGACACCATCGTTCCGGACTACGGCCAGACCGACCACGACCAGGACGCGACCGGGGACGCGAACCCCGAGGACCGCCCCGAGACCAGCCAGCCGGACAACGCGGACACCGACTGCCCCCCCGCCATGAACTACGTCGAGCCGATGGACGACGAGGCCAACGGGTTCCACGTCCTGCTGGGTTTCAACACGGCCCGCGACCTGAAGGTCAAGGTCACGACCTGCGGCACCCCGTCGCAGGACCAGGGCGTGACGTTCACCCTCGTCAAGGACGACAAGGGCATCTGCTACCTGGACTCGGCCAGCGCCAGCACCGGCGAGGACGGGATCGCCTACGTCAACATCAGCAGCCCGCAGGACAAGCAGGTCGGCCAGTGCCAGGTCGAGGCCTGCCTCGAGTCCGATCCGGACCAGTGCCTGGTCTTCAACATCAACGTGTCGATCAAGGACCCGATCCCGCTGGTGGTGGGCTTCGAGGACTACGTCGGCGAGTACCCCCAGTTGAGCATGGGCAAGGTGCTGGTCTTCCGGAACGACAGCCCGGGCAAGCCCGACTGCGCCGCGCTCAGCACCGCCCTGATCCAGGACAAGATGCCGACGGCGTCGAAATCCGTGGGCCCGATCAGCATCCTGACGACCGCCCAGTTCAAGACCCTGCCGGGCCTGGCGGAGGGCCAGGAGACGTCCCAGGTCTACACCGTGCTGTGCCTGGGCACGGAACAGGGTTCGACCACCACCCTGGCGTACGGCTGCGTCGACGACGTGCCGGTCGAACTGCACAACTACCAGTACGTCGAATGCCCGCTGAACGACATCCCGCCGAGGATCGTCGGCACCTACAACATCACGTCGTACTTCGACCTGGTGTCGGGGCTGCCGCCGAACGTCGCGACGGTCGTCGACTACATCATCGACTTCTTCGCCAGCCCGACGGCGACCGTGATGAAGCTGCTGTGCGACCCGAAGATCTGGACCAGCGGCTCCGGCCTGCAGGACCTGTGCGACAGCATCTTCGTGGACCCGTCGGACCCGAAGATCGACCACCTGACCGCGATCGGCGACATCGCCCGGACCATCATCGACACCCTGCTGGTCGGCCTGCTGGTCAGCAACTGCCCGTACGAGGACGACCCGGAACTGTGCGAAACCATCTACTTCTCGGCCAAGGACATCGGCGGCATGCTGCAGCAGTTCATCCTGAAGTCCCAGATGATCTGCACCAAGGAGCCCGACGCGAACGGCCTGATCCCGCTGGGCGGCTGCCGCGAGAAGTGGAACACCGTCGTCCTGCACTGGACGCTGGGCAAGGGCTGCGACCTGCAGGACGAGGAGTGCGGCAAGATGGAGTTCAACCTGTCGTCGGTCACCGGCACCGACGTCATCACCGCCGACATCGAGGCCCAACTGGTGGAAAAGAACAAGAAACTGGCCATCGCGCCGCACCCGGTGAACATCCGGTACGGCGCGCTGCTGGACTTCGCGCTGGAACAGATCCTGCTGCCGCAGGTGTTCGGCAACGGCGAGGACGGCCTGCCCCGGGTGGACACCTTCGAGGAGATGATCGGGTCGCTGCTGGCCGGCCGCGAGTGCCTGGACCCGATGAACACGCCCTGCTGCGAGGCGTTCGCCCAGAACCTGTCCGGCCAGACCGGCGGAACGCTGGGGACCAGCCTGATCGAGGGTGCCTGCGACGCGCTGGTCACCACGGGCTCGGAATACATCCGGAACTTCCTGGTGGGCCTGGACGCGGACACCGGCAACTTCACCATCGGCACGCCGGCGGACCAGCCCTGCGCGATCTACGACACGGACAGCAACATGAAGTTCGACGCGCTGGGCAAGAAGTCGCCCGAGACGGCCCGCTGCGTCTGGGACACCACGATGACGCTGGGCGGCTGGGCGTACAAGCCGCAGTCCACCTTCTGGGGCGTCCGCTGACGACCCCTCTCCCCGGATCGCCATGAGCCCGAAGGCTTCCCAAAGGACGCCGCCCGAACCCGACCGGATCCGGCTGGGCGTGCTGACCAACCCGGTCGCGCTGCACAACTACCGGTTTCCGTTCATCCACCACGCGCTGGGGGCGGAACTGGCGTCGGAACTGGACGCGGTGCGCACGGCCACCAAGGCCGAGATCGACGACGCGGTGCGGTTCCTGGTGGTGGACCGGCAGGTCAACGTGCTGGCCATCAACGGCGGGGACGGCACCATCCACGGCACCGTCAACGCGCTGGTGCGGCTGCTGGGGAAGGACGTCGACGCCGGCCGCGCCCGGCTGCCGCGGCTGCTGCTGCTGAACGGCGGCACCTACAACATGGCCTCCCGCGCCTTCGGCACCAAGGACGACCCGGTGACCACCGCCCGGCGATTCCGGAAGCGCTGGTTCGACGTGCCGCCCTCCGCGCTGCCCACCCGGCCCGTCGGCCTGCTCGAACTGGCGCGCGACGGGCACGACCCGATGCTGGGCATGGTCTTCGGGTCCCAGGTCGTCATGAACGTGCTGGGCCTGTGCGACGACCTGGGTTCCGGCTACCTCGGGCTGGCGTCGCTGCTGTCCCAGGGCGCGGCCGGGACCCTGCTGCACACGAGGTTCTACCACCAGAACCGGTGGCGGCTGCGGCCCGACGACCCGATCGCCTGGCTGGACGGCCGGCGCTACGAGAACGTCACCGCCATCGCGGCCTCGACGATCGACCTGAAGCTGGTGCGCGGCGTCGTGTGGGCGATCGCCGTGCCGGCCGGGACGAAGGGATTCGCGGTGCGCGCGCTGCGCAACCGCACCTCCGGCGAGATGGTGCGGATGCTGCCCGCCCTGATGTTCGACCTGCCGCACCCGCTGGTCCTGTCGATCCCCGAGGCGCGCAGCCTGGTGACCTCGGGGGATTTCACGCTGGACGGCGAACTGTACCCGTCGAAGGGGCGAATCGACATCACGCTCAGCCGGTACTCGTTCGACGTCGTCGTGGGGGAGGACCTCTGACCCGGCCTGCCGACATCCCTTCCGTGACGCTGCCCGAGGGGGACCCGGGATTCCTGGGCGCCCGCCGGGTCGTGGAGATCCTGCGCGGTGCGGGCCACGAGGCCTGGGTCGTGGGCGGGGCGGTGCGCGACCTGCTGCTGGGCGCGGTGCCGCCGGACTGGGACGTGGCGACGTCGGCGCGGCCGGAAGCGGTGCAGGCGCTGTTCCACCGCACGATCCCGGTGGGCGTGCAGTTCGGCGTGGTGCGGGTGCGGCTGAAGGGGTTCGAGTACGAGGTGGCCACGCTGCGGGCCGACCTCGGGTACACGGACGGTCGGCGGCCCGACGGGGTGCGGTTCACGGACCTGCGCGAGGACGTGCAACGGCGCGACTTCACGATCAACGGGCTGGCGCTGGACCCGGCCACCGGCGAGGTGGTGGACTGGGTGGGCGGCGTGGCGGACCTGCGGGCCGGGGTGATCCGGGCCATCGGGGACGCGGATGCGCGGTTCGCCGAGGACCGGCTGCGCCCGCTGCGGGCGGTGCGGTTCGCGGCGCGGACCGGGTTCGCGATCGAGGCGGCGACGGCCGACGCGGTGCGGCGCGCGGCCGCGGACGTGGCCGTGGTCAGCGTGGAACGGATCGCCGAGGAACTGCGCAAGACCCTGCAGTCCCCGCGGCCGGGCCTGGGCTGGAGGCTGCTGGTGGAGACCGGGCTGCTGCCGGTGGTGCTGCCGGAAGCGTCGGGCCGGGCGCCGGTGGAGACGACCGTGGCGGCGCTGGACGCGGCGACGGGGGTCCCGGGCGACGCCGGCCGGACCCCGGACGCCCCCGCGATGTGGGCGACGGCGCTGTGGCCGCTGGGCCCGGAAGGGGCGGCCGCGACGCTGCGCCGGCTGCGGCTGTCCAACCGGGCGATCCGGGACGCCGCGGAAACGGTGCGGCTGGGGCGGGCGGTGGCGGCCTTCCCGGTGGACGACGCGGCGGTGGCGAAACGGATCCTGCGCGAGGACCGGGCCGCGGCCGGGATCGCGGTGCTGCATGCCTGGCGACGGGCCGAGGGCCTGGACGACGCCCCGGTGCGGGCGGCCCGGCAGCAACTGGCGGGGTACGCGCCGGAGGACCTGCACCCGCCGCGGCTGGCCACCGGCGACGACGCGATCGCGGCGGGCATCCCGGCCGGGCCTCGGGTGGCGGCGGCCCTGCGGGACCTGGAGGACGCGCAGTTGCGCGGCCAGGTGGCCGATGCCGAGGCGGCCCTGGACTTCCTGCGCCGGCGGTCGTTTTCTTGACCGGCGGGACGGCCCTGCCCACGATCGGGGACGACCCAGGCCATCACCCGGAGGTTCGACGATGCGCGGGATCGGGATCGGGCTGACGCTGGCGGCGGGCTGGGTGCTGGGCTGCGGCGGGGCGGATGCCGCGAAGGACGCGGGGACGGAAACGGCGCCGGACGCGATCGGAGAGACCGCGGCCGAGGTCGAGGACGGGACGGTCGCCGATGCCGTGGAGGATGCCGTCGCCGAGACCTTCGCGGAGGTCCCGCCGGAAGGGGTGCAGGACCCGGGCCCGGAGACCGTGCAGGACGCCCCGCTGGACGTCGAAACCGGCGAAATCCCCGGCCCCATGGACGTGCCCGCCGAGGCGATCCAGCCGCCGGACACGATCCCCGGCGAGATCGTCGAGGATGACGCCGTGGTGCTGTACCCGGACTGCAGGTCGCTCAGCGACTGCATCGACGCCTGCCCGGACGACCCCTGCCGCCAGGCGTGCGTGCAGGCCTCGTCGCAGCCGGCGCGGGACGATCGGCTGGCCTTCGAGGATTGCCTGCAGGCCCAGTGCCCGGATTGCGTGGCCCACCAGGACTGCGATTCGTGCCGGAACCAGGCCATCCTCGGCGCCTGCCGGGAGGTGGCTGCTTCCTGCATCGAGTTCCCCGACGGCAAGGATCCTTGCGTGGTCGTGCTGGCATGCGTGAAGGGCTGCTCGAACGCGACGTGCGGCAACACCTGCATGGCCGACATCGCGGTCGCCGCCCAGGTGCTGTTCGACGACCTGGGGGCCTGCATGACCGTCGCGTGTCCCGAACTGGACGGCCCGTACTGGAACGCGTGCGTCGCGAGCGCCTCGATCGGGGACTGCAAGGCGCAGTACGACGCCTGCGCGGCGCAGATCACCCTCCCTTAGGGCCGGGCGGTCCCGGTCGCGGAAGCCGGATCTTTCGGATTATTGGGAACTTCCCTTCCCGGGCGCGTTCCTATATACTGCGACGCCCTTCGTCTCGGTGGAGACCAGGACTTGGGAAACTCGGATCCGATCGTCCAGGAAGTCCTTGCGCGCGTCAGCCTGGTCGAGGTGGTCCAGGAGTTCGTCCCGCTGAAGAAGACGGGGCGGAACACGTGGAAGGGCCTGTGCCCGTTCCATTCCGAGAAGACGCCCTCGTTCAACGTCAACGAGGACAAGAAACTGTTCTACTGCTTCGGCTGCCAGACCGGGGGCAACGCCATCACCTTCCTGAAGCAGGCCGCCGGGTTGACCGGCCAGGAGGCCCTGCGCCGGCTGGCCGAGAAGGCGGGGGTCACGCTGCCGGACCACGCCCTGCGCGACCCAGCCGAGGACGCCGCCGCCCGCGTCCGGCAGGACCTGTCGCACGCGGTGCAGGCCGCCCAGGAGTTCTTCCGGTCGGCGCTGTCCGAACCGCAGGGCCGCGCGGCGCGGGCCTACCTGGAATCGCGCGGCATCCCGGCCGCGGTGGCCGACCGCTACGGCCTGGGCTACGGCGGCAACCCGGGGGAGTTGCTGGCGTTCCTGGAACGTCGCAAGGTCCCGATGCGCCACGCCGATGACGCCGGCGTCATCGCGCGCTCCCAGGTCGGCTCGGGGTATTACGAGCGCTTCCGCGGCCGGCTGGTCTGCCCCGTCCTGAACCTGGACGGCGCGGCCATCGCGTTCTCGGCGCGGCTGATCCCGCCGAACGACGACGGCCCGAAGTACGTCAACAGCCCGGAATCCCCGCTGTACGTCAAGGGGGACGCGGTCTTCGGGCTGCACGTGGCGCGGGCCGCGATCCGCAAGCACAGGCAGGCGATCCTGGTCGAGGGCAACTTCGACGTGCTGGCGCTGGCCTCGGCCGGCGTCGAGAACGTCGTCGCCCCGCTGGGTACCGCGCTGACGAACGCCCAGTTGCGGATGCTGCGCCGGTTCGCCGAGACGGTCGTCGTGATGTTCGACGGCGACGAGGCGGGCCGCAAGGCGTCGCGGCGCGCGGTCGGCCTGCTGATCGAGGAGGGCATCGAGGGCGTCGTCGTCGAGGTGGCGGCCGGGCAGGACCCGGACACCCTGGCGCGGACGGGGGGACAGGCGGCCGTGCAGGCGTGCCTTGACCGCGCCCGGCCGATGGTTACCTATCTCCTCGAAGCCCTGATCGAGGTCCACGGACGCACCCCCCACGGCCTGCGGAAGGTGGTGGAGGACGCCCGCGAAGCGTTCCGGCACGAACGGGACGCCTTCCGCGTCGGCCGGTACCGCGAGGAGATGGCGCGCGTGCTGGGCGTGGACGTGCGGGAACTGGCCCGGCTGCTGCGGGACCCCTCGGGCGCCGAGGCCCCGGCGGACACCCGGCCGCCCTGCCCGGCACCGGAACGGACGCTGCTGGAACTGCTGCTGCTGCACCCGGTGCTGGTGCAGCGCTTCCTGGAGGACGAGGCGGCGCGGCCGGGGCTGCTGGTGCACCCGGAGGCCCGCGAGGTGCTGCAGGACCTGGTCGCGGCGGTGGCGGCCGGGGAGGACCCCGCCGAGGCGCTGGTGCTTTCGGCACAGTCCGGCGGGCCGGTGCGCGGCGCGATCGTGCGGGTCCTGCAGGAACCGGAACGCTATCCCGACCCGGAGGCTGCCTACCGGGACTGCCTGCTCGACCTCGAGCGGGCGGACCTGGAGCGCCGGCGCGCGGACCTGGAGTCGCGCCGGGCGGCGGCTGAAGCAGCCGGGAACCAGGACGAGGCCACCCGGCTGCTGGCGGAGGTCGCCCTCCTCCGGGGCCGGATCCTTTCGCTCTCGCGAGCGAACAGTGCTGCGGAGACGGCCCGCGGTGCGGGTGTCGTGTCGAAGTGGGCGCCGCGCGACGGCGCCTCGACGGCGAGGTGAGCATGGATACTTCGGACCTGCGGCGACTGATCGACATCGGGAAGAAGCGCGGCGGATACCTGACGGTCGAGGAACTGAACGACGCGATGACCCGGGACTCGGTGTCGCCCGAGGAACTGGACGAGATGCTGGTCCAGTTGCGCAACCACGACGTCGAGGTGGTCGACGGCACGCAGCCGCGCGCCCCGAAGGCGGCGGGATCCACCCGGGTGCGGGACGACGAGGAGGGCGGCGGCGAGGTCTACGGCAAGTCCAACGACCCCGTCCGCATGTACCTGCGCCGCATGGGCGAAGTGCCCCTGCTGACCCGCGAGGGCGAGGTCGAGATCGCCAAGCGGATCGAGGACGGCGAACTGGAGGTCTTCGACCTGATCATGAAGACCGAGATCGCCATCTCGGAGATCCTGGACCTGGACGACAAGATCCGGCGCGACCGCATCGCCATCAAGACGGTCGTGAAGGACCTGGACGAGAACGACGAGGTGGGCGACGAGGGCGCGACCCGCAAGCGCGTCCTGGACCTGCTGGAGAAGGCGAAGGAGTACGACCGGAACATCCACAAGAACAAGCAGAAGCTGGAGAAGCCGAACCTGTCGCCGAAGGTCCGCAAGGGGCTGGAGGACGAGGGCCTGGCGCTGGAGGGCCAGCTGCGGCAGGCGCTGATGGACCTGCGCCTGAACCGGTGCTTCATCCAGGGCATCGTCGACAAGCTGAAGGCCCTGAAGAAGGAGATCGAGGAATCCGAGTCGCAGATCGGGGCGGTCGAGCACGCGGTCGGCGGCGACCTGGCGAACCTGCGACGCATGCTGCGCGAGGCCAAGCTGGCATCCGACAAGACGGCGTCGATGCCCGACGGGACGACCTACTCGCTGGAGATGCTGGAGGACCTGGAACGGCGCGTCAGCAACGCCCGCAAGCACATCCGGCGCCAGGAGGAGAAGGCGCACCTGTCCGCGGACCTGATCCGCGGCACGCACAACCGCATCGTCTCCGCCGAGGCACGGGCCGACAAGGCCAAGTGGGAACTGGTCGAAGCGAACCTGCGCCTGGTCGTGTCCATCGCCAAGAAGTACACGAACCGCGGCCTGCAGTTCCTGGACCTGATCCAGGAGGGCAACATCGGCCTGATGAAGGCGGTCGAGAAGTTCGAGTACCGCCGCGGGTACAAGTTCTCGACGTACGCGACGTGGTGGATCCGGCAGGCCATCACCCGTGCCATCGCGGACCAGGCCCGCACCATCCGCATCCCGGTCCACATGATCGAGACGATCAACAAGCTGGTCCGGACCAGCCGCTACCTGGTGCAGGAGTTCGGGCGGGAGCCGACCCCCGAGGAGATCTCCGAGAAGATGGAGATCCCGGTCGAGAAGGTCCGCAAGGTCATGAAGATCGCGCGCGAGCCCATCTCGCTGGAGACCCCGATCGGCGAGGAGGAGGATTCGCACCTGGGCGACTTCATCGAGGACAAGAAGACGCCGTCGCCGGCGGAAAGCGTCGTGCGGGCGAACCTGGCCGAACAGATGCGGAAGGTGCTGTGCGGGCTGGGCACGCGCGAGGAGAAGGTCCTGCGCATGCGCTTCGGCATCGGCGAGAAGTCCGACCACACCCTGGAGGAGGTCGGCCAGGAGTTCAAGGTCACCCGCGAGCGCATCCGGCAGATCGAGGCGAAGGCGCTGCGCAAGCTGCGCCACCCGTCCCGGTCCAAGAAGCTGAAGACGTTCCTGGAGTAGCCTGTAGGGCGGGGGCCCGGTCCCCCGCCTGGTGCTCGCCGGGATCCGGATCATTGGCGAGCGGATGTGACGCGCGTGAACCGGTCGCAGGGCGGGTCGGTTCCACGCGCGTCCGGCCTGGCGGCCGCAGGTCCGCCAGGCCGTGTGTACAGCGGGGGCCCCGTCCCCCGCCTTCTTCCCTGGGACCCCTCTCCGATGGACGACACCTCCACCCTCGACATCCTCGCCGGCCTGCAGCGCACCGGCATCCGCCCCGGCCTGTCCCGCATCCGGCGGCTGGTCACTCGGCTGGGCCACCCCGAACGCGCCTTCCCGGCCGTGCTGATCTCCGGCACCAACGGCAAGGGTTCCACCGCGGCCTTCCTGGACGCCATCCTGCGCTCCGCCGGGCACCGCACCGGGCGCTTCACGTCGCCGCACCTGGTGGACGTGCGCGAACGCATCGCCATCGACGGGCGCTGGATCGACGCGGAGACGTTTTCCGCCCTGGCCCGCGAAGTGCGCGACGTCATGGCCGCCGGGGCGCGGCCGGTGCGGGCGACCTACTTCGAGGCGCTGACCGCCATCGGGTTCCTGGCGTTCGCCCGGGCGCGGGTGGACGTGGCCGTCGTCGAGGTCGGGATGGGCGGGCGGTTCGACTCGACGAACGTGTGCGACCCGCTCGCCAGCGTGCTGACCAACGTGACGCTGGACCACGTGGCGTACCTGGGGCCGACCGTGGACGCCATCGCGGCCGAGAAGGTCGGCGTGGCGCGGCCGGGGCGGCCCTTCGTCACCGCGGTCGAGGACGGGGTGTTCGACCGGGTCGTCGGGCCGGCGCTGCAGGCGATGGGCGCAACGGCGTGGCGGCTGGGCCGCGACGGGACGGTCACGCGGCGTCCGGACGGGCGCATCGACTTCGCGTCGGGCGGGCTGCCGCGGCAGCCGCACGGGAATGGCGCCGGGCGGACGGACGACCCGATCGACCTCGCGGCGGGCGCGTTGCGGCTGGACGGTCTGGGCGTCGGGCTGCCCGGGGCGTTCCAGGCGGACAACGCCGCGCTGGCGATCGTCGCGGCGCAGGCGCTGGACGCGGCGGGCATCCGGGTGCCGGCGGACGCGATACGCGCCGGGGTCGCGTCGGCGTCATGGCCGGGCCGCCTGCAGCGCGTGCACGACCGGCCCGCGGTGATCCTGGACGGCTGCCACAACCCCGGCGCCGCCGAGCGGCTGGCCCAGGCGCTGGACTCCGACCCGCTGCCCCGCCCCCTCGTGATGGTGCACGGCAGCCGGCCCGACAAGGACTACCCCGCCGTGCTGCGCCTGCTGGTGCCGCGCGTGGACGCCGTGATCGAGACCGGCATCCCCGGCCTGTCCCCGCCCGACGAGGTCGCCGCACAGGCCCGCCTGGTCGCCGCCGGCCGCGTCCCCGTGACGACCGAACCCGACCTGCGCGCCGCCTTGACCCACGCCATGCACCTCGCCGGCCCCGCCGGCACCGTCCTCGTCACCGGCTCCCTCTACCTCGTCGGCGCCGCCCTCGCCTCCCAGACCTGGCGCTAATTCAGGGACAGTCACCATTATTGTTGGCACAACCTACCGTAATCACGTCGCTCTACCGTAGGATTGGGACCCCGTCCCCCGCCATCCTCCGTCGTTTGCCTCCCGCTTCCGCGGGGGGAAAACTGGCCTCGTCGGGCAGGAACCTCTTCCGGAATCATCAATTGCCATTTCTGGAATCCACCTCGATCCGGAAGATGAAAGCGGATGATCCAACCGGATGGAGACGACTCGTGAAGCATGCAATCTGCGCATCCCTGGTGCTGTCCGCCCTGGTCCTTGCCGGGTGCAATCACGGCTCCTGGCAACGGTATTCAGACGTCGTGCCCGTGGCCTACTCCGAGCAGTTGTGGATGACCCGCCAACTGGACACGGTCCGGGATGGCAAGGTGATCGAGACCCGACGAGAGTTGTTCCTCTGCGAGAAGCAGGCCGACAGCCAGCCGGCGTGCCGGCCGGCTTCGATCCCGCAGGAGTACCAGGGTTCGGACTTCTCGGCGAGGGTGGAGTACCGGCACGTCCCAATCGAAAACCGGCATGGCCACGACCTTCCCCCGTCCTCGACGGTCGGGAACTTCGGCCCGGCCCGGACCATCCCGGCCGTCCCGAATGCCGTCGAGACCCGGGAACCCGTCGCGGCAGCCCCATCCCCCGTGGCGCCGCTCCCCGCCGCATCGGATGACGATCGAACCTGCAACTTCGCCAGCAAGGACCCGAAGCGGATCGCTTCGTACCTGCAGCCCTGGGTCGGTTCCAAAGTGGAGATCGTGTTCCGGAACGGAAAGTCCATCTCCCGGGAACTGCTGGGCACCGACGTGGCGACCATCGTTCCGGGTCCCACGCTGATCGTCGTCGGGGAGAGCGGCCGGGAGCACTACAAGTTCAACGAGATCTACGGCGTCATCCGTCGTTGAGTCCGGTCCCCGAAGACCGTCGCGTTCGTCCCCTCCGCGGCCAGGAACGAGAGGTGGTCCCGCGCCACCCCCAGCAGGAACTCGTCCTGGAACGGTCCGGCCGCCAGCGACAGGCCCACCGGGCATCCCCCGGCCGCCAGCAGCGGCGCCGTGACCTCCGGCAGCCGCCCCACCCCCGCGAACGACGCGACCGCCATCGTCCGGTCGTAGAAGTCCGCCACCGCCGGCAGCGCGACCAGGGACCCCTTCCGCGGGGCCGCCGTGGGCGTCGTGGGGAAGCACGCCACCGTCCCCGGCTGCAGGAAGTCCCGGATGCCCTCGAACAGCCGCTCGCACAGCTCCAGCGACGGCATGGCCCGCACCCGGTCGAACGCCTTCACGTTCCCGTACGCCCTCTCGAAGGTCGGCCCCAGCCGCGGCCGGTGGCCCTCGATCCAGTCGCCGACCGTGCTCTGGAACTCCATCGTCTGCAGGTTCCTCAGCGCCGCCACGTTGCAGTCCGCCAGCCCCAGGTCCCGGCCCGCGACCTCCCCGAACGACCGCCGCTCCGGGACGATGCCGGTGCGCGCCGCCAGGCGCTCGATCGCCGCCTCCGCCGCCTCCCGCGCCGCCGGATCGGACATCCGCAGCGCGTCCTCCAGCACGACCACCCGCCGCAGCCCCGCCACCGGCCGGTCGCCGCCGCGCAGCAGGACCCGCATCGCCCGGGCCAGGACGTCCGCGTCGGCCGCGACCGCCCCCACCGTGCTGACACCCGGCATGAACGGCAGGACCCCGGCCTCGGACACCCGGTGCAGCGTCGGCCGCATGCCCCACACGCCGCAGAAGCTGGCCGGCACGCGCAGGGACCCGCCCGAGTCCGTCCCCAGCGAGAAGTCGGCCAGTCCGCAGGCCACCGACGAGGCCGACCCGCTGGACGACCCGCCCGGCACCCGGTCCGGCGCACGGGGGTTCAGCGGCGTCCCGAAGAAGGGGTTCTCGCCCTCCAGGCTGTACGTGAACTCGTCGGCGACCACCCGGCCCACGCAGGTCGCCCCGGCGCACAGCACCTGGTCCACGCACACCGCGTTGCAGGACGCCGGGGGATGGGCGTCGCGCCACGCGGGGCTGCCGTACGAGGCCCGCCGTCCCGCGATCGCGATGTTGTCCTTGACCGTGAAGGCCAGGCCGTCCAGCGCGCCCCCGCCGTGCGGCGGCAGCGCCATGACCTCCACGAAGGCCCCCGACTCCTCGACGGTGCACGTCCCCGACAACCCGCCCTCCAGCGTCCCCACCCGCGGCGGATCCTACCGCTTCCAGGCCCGCCCGGACACGCAGATCGGTCGTGCGGATGCTGGAAATCTCCCCCCCGGATCCGGTAGCCTTTCTCCCGACCGGCAACGACGGGGGACGTCATGGCTTCCGGCATCCAGACCCGCAACGACGTCCCGCGGAAGGAATGGGCCTGGATCCTCTCCCTGGCGCTGGCCACGTCGTGGGGATGCCTGGCGGACACGTCGCGCGCGGACGTGGAGGTGCCCGGTGACGGCGACGCCACCCCGCCCGACGACGGCAACCCGCCCGACGCGTTCCCCTCCGACGGCGCGGACGACCCCTGCCGCCCGGCCCGCCTGCCGTCCTGCACCCGGGACGGCGTCCCCGTCTCCTGCGACCTCGCCGTCGCCTACCAGAACGGCTGGTCCTCCATCCCCACCAGTCCCCGCGGCCTGTGCGAATCCCTCTGCGACCGAGGGCACGGCCTGGACTCCCTGAACCAGGACCTCTGCCTGGAGTACGGCGGGTGCTGGACGATCGAGGGCCTGGAGTGCGACGCCTGCTGCACGCTGTCGTACCTGCCGCCCTCCGCCCGCCCAAACGACGACGACCCCTGCACCGCCGACGCCTGCGCCGGCGACACCTGCACCCACGATCCCTACGAATGGATCGGCCAGCCCTGCCAGGTCCGCAACGACTTCGGTACATGCACGGGCCTTCTTTCCTGCGACTCGTGGTGCCCGACCGACTCGCTCGACTGCACGCCCGGTGTGCATCGGTGTTCGGCCCGCACGCCGGACGCGGACCTCGTCAACGGCATCGACGACGACTGCGACGGGACGACCGACGAGGGCACGAAGGACGGCGTGCTGCGCCTGTCGGAGGACGGGGACGTCCTGGACCTGTCCCTGGTGGCGCTGACGGACGGGCGGTTCGTCGTCGCGTGGCGGACCTGCGTCTCCCCGAACTTCTACATGGCACCCACCTGCCAGGTCCACCTTCGAACCGGGACCCGGGACGACCCGCTGGGCGGCCTCCCGGTGACGCCGGACGAGGGCGACAGTTCCGCCCCCTGCCTCTGGCCCCTGGCCGACGGCCGCTTCGCCGTGGCATGGAACTCGACGGACGACACGGACCCGCGGGCACCCGTCTCCACGCAGCACTTCCGGATCCTTCGCGGTGCCGCGGAGCCGCCGGACTACGCGTGGGATCGGCGCCAGCCGGACGACGGGTTGATCGCATCCTGCGCGGGATCGGTCACCTGGCCCGACGGGACGATGGCCTTCCGGGTGGCCCCCGGGGACGTGGATTCGACGGAGCGCATCTTCCTGCAACGCTACGACCGGTACGGGCCGCAGGGCGCCCCGTTCGAACTGCAGGATGCGGCGGGCAGCCGCCTGGCGAACGCGCGTTCCCCGCAGTTCCTCGGGACGGCCGAGGGCCGGATCCTGGCGGGCTGGCAGTCGCGGTCCGACGATCACCAGAACCGGGCGACCTTCTTCGCCCGCTGGTACGGCCCCGACGGCACGCCGCTGACGGACGTGCTGCGATTGACGGACGAGACCTACCGGTCGCAGGCGGTCGCCTCGGGGCCGGTCCTGGCGGAACTGCAGGACGGTCGCGCGCTGTCGGCGTGGACGGCGCGGCCGATCTACGACGATGGCCGGTACTTCCGGACGCTGCCGATCCCGGCGACGGGCCTGCCCGATGCGGCCCCCGCTCCGTTCGGAAGCGACCCGCCGGGACGACCCGAGGGGATCGGGCTGTCGGCCTGGGGCGGCGTGCCGGTGCTGGCCTGGAAGGACATGGAGGACAAGGCCGAGCCTACCCGCCTGGCCGCGACCTGGCTGGACCCCGCGACCTTCCTGCCCACGCGGCAATGGACGCTCCCGGCGCCCCCCAACGGCATCATCGAGGACGCGCGCATGGCGACGCTAGCCGACGGCACGGTCGCGCTCGCCTGGATCTACCAGGCCGACCCGCTGTCGCATGGCCCCAAGGGACTTCGCCTGGTCCTGGTGCCGCGGTGAGGAGGTTCTCCATGCGGATTGCGCTGGCGCTGTTCCCGGCCGTCCTGGCGATCGCCTGTTCCGGCGGGGCGGGTGGCGACGGCTACCTGCCGGACGGATTCGCCGGACCGGATGCGGCCGGCGGCGACACGTCCACCGTGGACATCGGTTTCGAGGACCCCTCGGTCGGATCAGACGACGCGGCGTCCGCCGAGCCCGACACGTCCCCGGGCGACGTCCCATCGGACTCCCCTGGCGACATCGCCAACGCCATCGTGTGCGACGACGTGCCTCGGGAATGGTGCCCATGCGAGCAGAGGGCGAAACCTTGTTGTCTCTCTGTGGGTGTAGGTCTCGAATGCACAACCGGGATTCAGCAAGGGGTATTGTATTGGCGCTGGTCGCGTTTCTACGACTGCGGCTGCTGGGAAGGCCCCCCCTGCGAGAGCTACGACGTCTACCCGCTCTGCCTGCGTTCCTCGTCCTGAAATCCGCGTCGCACGCGGCTCGATCCGTGGAACCGAACGAAGGGGGCCAAGACCCGAAACTCGGGGTCATCGAGGTCAAGGCAGGGTTCGCGAATCAGGCGGCCTTCTTCCATCCCTTGCGGGAAGCCGCCATTCGACGAGCTTCCTCGGGGTTGGCGGTCGTGTTCTCCAGCGTGGGGAGGACCTGGTCGGCAGAAGCCTGGGCGTCCTGATCGAGGCGCTGCAGCACGAGGATGCGCAGGAACCGCTCCGCGACGGGGCCGAGCTTCTGACGCCCGTTCTCCCACCTGGAAATGGTCTTGGGGTCAACGCCCATGACGGCGGAGAGGTGGTCCGCGCTCCAGCCGAGGTACTTGCGCAGGAAACGGACCTCCTGGGCGAACAGCGCTCGATTCGCATGGACGATGTGGAGGCTGAGCGCCCGGTGGAGGCCTTCGGGGTCGGGAATCGTGCCGGCCCGCGAGGTGTCGGTCGAAGTGCACGGCTGGCGACGGGACGAACACCCCACGGTCTTCACCCGGATCGCGCTGGCCTTCATCGTGCGCTGTCCGGAGGTCGATCGGGAAGCCGTCAGGCGCGTGGTCGCCACGGCCGAGTCGCAGATCTGCCCGGTCTGGGCCATGCTGAAGCCCGGCACGCCGATCGAGGCGTCGGTCCGCGTCGAGCCCTGAACCGGGACCGGGGTGCCGCGGCCCAGCGCCAATCGGGAGAAAGACGGGGGCAGCCCGACCCGCTCCTTGACGCCCGCCGCGGCCTGCGCGATCTTCGCCTCGCCTGCCGGGAGGGACCCGCGTGCCCAGCATCCTGATCGTCGTCGCCAGCCGGGGATTCCGGGACGAGGAGGCCCTGGTGCCGAAGGCGCGGTTCGAGGAGGCGGGCTGCACGGTGACGGTCGCGTCCACGCGTGCGGGGCACGTGCGGGGGGCGCTGGGCGGGTGGCTGGCGGCCGACCTGGCGCTGGCCGAGGTCGTCGCGGCCGACTACGACGCGGTCGTCTTCGCGGGCGGCGACGGGGCGCCGGAACTGTTCGACAACCGCGTCGCGCACCGGCTGTGCCGGGACGCGCTGGCCGCGGGCAAGGTGCTGGGCGCGCAGTGCGCCTCGGTGTCCGTGCTGGCCGAGGCGGGCGTGCTGAAGGACCGCCGCGCGACGTGCTGGCACGAACGGCGCGCTCACGTGGCGTCAAGGGGCGGCGTGCTGTGCGACGGCGGCGTCGTGACCGACCCGGAACGCATCGTCACCAGCGACGGGCCGCTGCAGGCCGCCGCGTTCGCCAAGGCGGTGCTGGGGCTCCTGAAGCACCGCTGACCGCCCAGCCCTCCCAACGGATCGACGACGCGCGGGACGGGCCCCCCGCCTCCCCGCTCTTGCCACCACCCCCCGGCCCCGCTACCTTCCCTGCATCAGGAGGGACGGCATGTTCGAACCCGGGGTCCTGGTCGCCTTCGGCCTGACGGTGTTCGCCGGCCTCTCCACGGGCGTCGGCAGCGCCATCGCCTTCTTCGTCGGGAAGCCCACCCCGCGCTTCCTGGCCGCCGCACTGGGCTTCTCGGGCGGCGTGATGATCTATGTCTCGCTGGTCGAGATCTTCCGGAAGGCCGAAGGCGCCCTGGTCACGGCCCTGGGCAGCCCCGCCGGCACCTGGGCCACCGTCGCCGGCTTCTTCGGCGGGATCCTGGTCATCGGGCTGATCGACCGCCTGGTCCCCGCCGACATCAACCCCCACGAGCCGCATTCGCCCGCGGTGGCCGGGTTTCCTCCTCCCGAGGCGGCCGAGGCGCATCGAAGGAAGCGCCTGCTGCGCATGGGCACGATGACCGCGCTGGCCATCGCCATCCACAACTTCCCCGAGGGCCTGGCCACGTTCCTGGGCGCCCTGCGGGACCCCCACCTGGGCGTCGCCATCGCGGTCGCCATCGCCATCCACAACATCCCCGAGGGGATCTCCATCTCCGTCCCGGTCCTGTATGCCACCGGCAGCCGCCGCAAGGCATTCCTCCACTCCTTCCTGTCGGGCTTCGCCGAGCCCGTGGGCGCCATCCTCGGCTACACCGTGCTGCGGCCCGTCATGAACGACGTCGTCTTCGGCGTGCTGTTCGCCTCCGTGGCCGGCATCATGGTCTTCATCTCCCTGGACGAACTGATCCCCACGGCCCGCGAGTATGGCGGCGGCCACCTCGCCATCTACGGCGTCACCGCCGGCATGGCCGTGATGGCCTTCTCCCTGCTGATGTTCCTGTAGGAAGGGGCGGCGCCGTCACGGGGTGCGGAAGGACCGCCGCGCTTGACAACCCCGCCCCATCCGGTTGAACCTCGCGCCGGTGACAACCCGATGGAGGCATCCATGACCGTGCGCGTGATCCCGTTCCTGGCAGCCGGCCTGCTGGCCACCACGGCGTGCAAGGGCAATACCGAAGCCCCGAAGACGCCCCCCGCGCCCGCGACCGCCCCGGCGGCCCAGGCGCAGCCCGCGGCCCCGGCCGCACAGCCCGCAACCGCCCCGGCCCCGGCCGCGGCACAGCCCGCCGCGCCCGCCGCGGCACAGGAGGCGACCCCCATGGAGATGGTGACCACCCCGTCCGGCCTGAAGTACCAGGAGATCACGGTCGGCACCGGCGCGCAGCCGCAGGTCGGGCAGACCGTCGTCGTGCACTACACCGGCTGGCTGACCGACGGCAAGAAGTTCGATTCGTCCGTCGATCGCGGGCAGCCCTTCAAGTTCGTGCTGGGCCGCGGCATGGTCATCAAGGGATGGGACGAGGGCCTGTCCACGATGAAGGTCGGCGGCAAGCGCAAGCTGACGATCCCGCCGGAACTCGGCTACGGCCCGCGCGGCGCCGGCGGCGTCATCCCCCCGAACGCGACGCTGGTGTTCGACGTCGAGTTGCTGGGCGTGCAGTAGATCGAGGAGGAGGCGGGGGACGGGGCCCCCGCCCTGCATCCAGCCAGGCTGGCCTTCTGCGGCCTGGCTGGGCCCGCGTGCTACCGACGGGCCCCGCCTGCGGCCGACGCTCGCCCGCCCAGCATTCCCCGGGCAGAGCCAACGTTCATCGCATTCCCCAGGCAGCGCGGACGAGGTCGAAAAGGTTCGCGGGAGCGGGGGGGGATCACATCCCGGCGGGCGGGACGTCCTGCTTCTCGGCGCCGGGGCCCTCGTCGTCGTCCTTCTGCACCGGCTTGGCGGCCGCCTCCTCGGCGGTCAGCGGCGTGGCGACGGACATCGCGAAGTAGGCCGACTCCTCGTTCAGTTTCTCGATCTTCCACTCCTTGATGTTCATGAACTTGCCGACGCCCTTCTTCTTCAGCGTCTCGGTCTCGCGGTCCAGCGCCGTCTTCAGGCCCGACGTCCGCCCCGCTTGCGTCAGCGCGAAGATCCGCCCGCCCGGGTACAGCGTCTCCAGGTACGGCCCCAGCTGGTTCGCCTTCATCAGCGGCTTGATCTCGCTGGCCGTGTAGTACGTCTCGCCGCGCCAGGTGATCAGCCACGCGATGACGTCCTCCTGGCAGACCCGCTTGGGCTTGGACCCCAGGGCGTCCGGGATGAACCCCAGGCCGACCTTCGACAGCACCGGCGTGTACGCGTTCTTCACCCAGTCGCCTTGCTCCACCAGCGTGCAGCGATCGAAGTAGTCCTCGAACAGGTACTTCACGGACCACGACGGCGTCAGCATCGGCATGTACCAGTTCAGGCACCACAACAGCAGCAGCACCCCCGACGCCCACAGCCCCGCGAAGGACCACCTCCGCACGATGGGCGGCAGCGCCAGCAGCGCGAACAGCGCCACCGCCACCACCAGCCAGCCGGTCAGGAAGGTGTCGTACTGCAGCGCGTCCGCCTGCAGCATGTCGTGCGTGATCGGGTTCGTGTACTTGTAGAAGGTCGAGTTCTCCCAGGTCGTCTTCGACCCGGCGTTGACCGGCCCCTCCGGGTCGGTCGGCGGGTACTCCGGAAGCGGCCGGTCGTACTTGTACGTGAACATGTTCCGGAAGGCCTGCTGGTCGGTGACGATCCAGGTGCCCACCGCCGCCACGATGCACGCGCCCAGCAGCGCCGCCAGCCGCGTCGCCCAGCCGCGGTCCGTGAGGAAGTCCTTCACGGACAGCGCCGCCAGCAGGATGAACGGCGGCACGGCCGGGAAGATGTAGTGGTGGAACTTCGTCGCCGACAGCGTGAACAGCACGTATGCGAAGAAGGACCAGACCAGCAGGAACAGCCGCAGCCGCGATTCCGGCCGCGTGTCGCGCAGCCGCAGCCGCGCCAGGTCGCGCAGCACCAGCGGCAGGAAGCCGACCCACGGGAACGTGCCCAGCGCCGCCCACTTCAGGAAGTGCTCGAACGTGCCCGAATCGATCTGGTGCACGCCGGCGCCCAGCCGGTTGAAGTGGTCGTGGACCAGGAACCGCGTGTAGAACGCGTTGCCGTGCTTGGCGAACATGCCCAGGTACCAGGGCAGCATGACCAGGCACAGCATCAGCACGCCGCGCAGGATCTCCAGCCGCTTCAGCGCCTTCCACTCGGACGTCAGCATCAGGTAGATGCACAGGATCGCGCCCGGCAGCATGAAGCCCAGCAGGCCCTTGCCCAGCGTCGCCAGGCCCAGGAACACGTAGGCGGTCCACAGCGCGGCGCGCCGCAGCCACTTGTCCTTGCCCTCGTCGGTGAACAGCGTGCCGGCCTTGTACTCGCGCCACGCGGGCACCCCGATCAACGCCAGCACCACGCCGGTCGCGACGAAGTACAGGGCCGCGTGGAACCAGCCCATCTTCTGCAGTGTGATCCACGCCGCCATCACCGCGCCGAAGCGCTCGTAGTTGCCCTCGGGTTCCAGGTCCAGCCCGATGACGATGTACTGCGGCACGGCCAGCAGCAGGAACAGCCCGATCGCGGCCAGCATCCACGCGATGAAGCCGCGGTTGGAC
Source organism: uncultured Myxococcales bacterium (assembly GCA_937975765.1). Taxonomy (GTDB): domain Bacteria; phylum Myxococcota_A; class UBA9042; order DTJE01; family DTJE01; genus CAIZWN01. The sequence continues at coordinate 29,981 of CALJUR010000077.1, read as the reverse complement.
GCGTGGAAGCGCGGCCCGAAGTAGGCGTTCATGAAGAACAGCAGGCCGATCGTCAGCGTCCCGACGAAGGGCAGGTCGGTCACTGCCTGCCGGGACAGGAAGAACCAGTAGGGCGAGGTCAGCAGCATGCCGGCGGCGATCAGGCCGGTCTTGCGGCCGAAGATGCGCGCGATGGTGCAGTAGGCGAAGAAGACCCCCAGCGTGCCCAGCAGGGCCCAGGGGAGGCGGATCGCCCAGTCGCCGAAGCCGATCAGCTTCATCGCCAGGATCTCGCCGTACATGATCAGGATGGGCTTGGAGAAGAACCACTCGCCGGTCTTGGCTTCCGTGCCGATCTGATCCTTGTAGCCCCACCACGGCGACAGCAGGTCGCCGGTCTCGTGCATGTAGCGCGCGACCTCGCCGTAGTGCGTCTCCCAGCAGTCCCAAAGGCCGAAGGACCCGGCCATCGGGATCAGCACGGCCGCCGCGAACAGCAGCACCGCGGCGCGGACCTTCCACTCGTGGCGGTCGGGCGCGCGGACCGCAACTTGCGAGAAATCCTGGGCCAGCAGGGGGGGAACGGTGCCGGGCCGGGTGTCTTCGTTCGTCGTCATCAGGATGCCGCCTCCGGACGCACAAAACGCGGGAAATCTACGAGGTTTCCGTGGCCCCGTCAAGGACGCGAACCCCGCGCGGGGCACGTCGCCAGAATATCCGCCCGGCCGGCCTCGTCGATGGCCCGCGACGCGACGGCGACGGTGCCGGGCGCGAGGGTCCCGCACGGGAGGTGGGTCATGGCAAGGCGACTGGTACTGGGTGTGATGGCGATCGTGACGATGGCGGTCGTGCCGGAGGTGGCGGAGGCGCGCGTCCGGGTGCATGCCGCGTTCCCGGCGCCGCGCATCGCGCCCGTCTCGCTGCACCTCCTGCCGCGGGGCGTGTACTACTACCGGGCGCCCTACGACCTGGACGTGTTCTACGCGGAGGGCTTCTGGTGGTCGCTGTGGGACGGCGGCTGGTACCGCGCGGTCGACTACGACGGCCCGTGGGTGCTTGTGAGGACGGGCCTGGTGCCTCCGGTGCTGCTGCCGCTGCCGCCGCGGGTGCACGCGATGCTGCCCGGCGCGCGGGTCATCGGGTGGAACGACTGGCGGGTCCAGCACCGGTACGGGCACGGATACGGACGCGACCGGGGGCACGGGCCCGGCTTCCGGCACGATCGGGACCCGGGATTCCGCCACGGCCGGGACGAACGCCACGTGAGGGATCGCGACCGGCGCGGCGACCGGGGCCGGGAACGCGGCCCCGACGTCCGGCGGCCCCCGCAGCGCGAGGGCCACGGCACCGTCCGCCCCGACACCGGCAGGAATAGGGGGCCCGGCAACCGGGTTGGCGGGAACAGGGGACGATCCGGGAACCCCGGCCGCGGCCCTGCACCGCGCCACTCGCGCTGATCCGCGGCGCGCCTCCTGCCACGAGGCGCTCCCGGCCACCCCGGCCCGCCACCGACTGCTTCCCCGGTGACGGGCCGGGGCTTTCAATTCAGGGACAGTCACCATTATTCGTGTACTAACAGATTGTATTCATTGATGTTTGATACCAGCCGGAAGGCGTGTCTAGGAATTACATGCGGTTACGCTATCAATAATGGTGACTGTCCCTGAATTAGGTCAGTCCCGCACCAGGCGGCCGAGGTTCCGGGCCTCCAGCGCGGCGGCCTGCGACAGGTGCCGCATCGCGATCGGCCCGCCGTCCGACATCGCCCGGTACGCGGCCCGCAGCACGGCGTTCTTGATGTGCCCACCCGACAGTTCGTAGCGCGCGGCCAGTTCGGCGAACCGCACGTCCCCGGCCAGCGGGGCCTCGCGCGGCACCAACCGCTCCCACAGCCGGGCGCGCAGCGCCGCGTCCGGAAACGGGAAGGCGATCCGGAACGCGATCCGCCGCTCGACGGCCCGGTCCAGGTTGCGTTTCAGGTTCGTGGTCAGCACCGTGACGCCGTCGTAGTGCTCGATCTCCTGCAGAAGGCTGTTGATCTCCATGTTGGCGTGCCGGTCGTTCGAGGTCTCGACCTCGGTGCGGGCGCTGAACAGGGCGTCCGCTTCGTCGAACAGCAGCAGGGCGTTGGCGTGCCGGGCCTGCCGGAAGATCGCCGCGATGTTCTTCTCGGTCTCGCCGACCCACTTGCTGACGATCCGCGGGATCGACACCTGGAACAGCCGCAGCGACAGTTCGCTGGCCAGTGCCTCGGCGGCGTGCGTCTTGCCGGTCCCGGGCTCGCCGTCGAACAGGATGCCCAGGCCGCGCCCCTTCGACAGGGCCCGGCCGAACCCCCAGGCGGTCATCACCCGGGCGTGCACGGCGCAGGCCTGCCGCACCTCCTGCAGTTGCGCGGCCTGCTCGTCCGGCAGCACCACGTCCTCCAGCCGGTGCGACGCGGCGCGCTCCTCGGCGAACCCGGCCAGGTCGGCCCGCAGTTGCATGTCCGCCGCCGTGGCCAGCCGGTCGACCGGCATCGGGTCTGCCCGGCGCTCGGCCCGCCAGAGGCCCGCGGCCAGGTCCACGGCGTTCCGGATGTGCCGCCCCGTCAGCGGGTAGCGCGAGGCCAGTTGTCGCAGGTCCAGATCCTCCGACACGGCCAGGTCGTCGGGCAGGTGGCTCTCCCAGAGTTGCACGCGCTCGGGAACGGCCGGCGGCCGGAAGCGGACCACGCAGTCGACCGACGGGTCCAGCCGCTCGTCCAGCCCGGCCTCGGACCGGAACGTCAGCAGCAGGGGACCCGGGGCGTCCCGCAGCCGCAGGGCGAACGCGTCGGAGAGCGGCCCGGGGGCGCCAGCCAGCGCCTCGGCGCCCTCGACCAGCACCAGCACCGCGGGATCCAGCGTCGCGTCGAACACGCGCCCCAGCAGGTCCGCAGGCTGGCGCGCCAGGGCCAGCGAGGGGCCCGACACCACCAGCAGCCGGCGGTGGAGGCCCTTCGCCACCGCCAGCGCCGTCGTGCGCTTGCCCAGGCCGGCAGGGCCCAGCAGCACGAACACCGGGCCGGACGCGCCCTCCCGGCGCGGGGCCGCCAGGACCGACAGCAGCCTGGACGCCTCGTCGCCGGGCAGCACGACGTCGTAGATCGCCACGTCCGGATCGACCAGCCGGGAATGGGGCAGCAACTCGGGCGGGGTCCCCAGCCACGCCGCGAAGGCGCGCCGCGCCGTCCGGCCGGCCCGCAGCCGCACGTCGCAGGTGCCGGCGGTCACGTCGTGCGGGCCGGGGGCCGCGGCCTCCAGGAGGCCGTCGCGCAGCAGGGGCCCCTCCGGGGACAGCAGCGCCTGCCGCAGGCGACGCGACGCGCCGGGGTCCGCGGGCGCCAGCAGACGCGCCAGGTCGTCCAGCCGGGGGTTCCCGGGGCGGTCGTCGCCGGACAGCCCGCACCACCGCCGCGCGATCCGGGGGCAGGCCTCGGCCGCCAGCACCACCGCCAGCACGTCGAAGGGCGCGCCGTCCAGCCCGGACCCGGCGGCCAGCCGCGCCAGAGCCAGGTCCACGCCCGCGCTGGCCTCGACCCGCGCCCGGACGTGCCGCGCGAACGCCTTGGCCAGGTGCGCCGGCCCGCCACCCTCCGGGTCGTCCGGGGCCGTCCCGTCCGTGCCCGCCTCCTGCACGATGCCGGCGCAGAAGCACGCCCGCAGCGCCTCGTCCTCCAGGTGATCGGCCGCGTCGGAATAGGCCCCTGCGGGCCCGTCCAGCCGGTCCTGGACCTCGGCCACCAGGGGTTCGGAATCGGACGCCATGGAGCCTCCGCGCTTGACAGGGTGCGGGTTTCAACGTAGGGGAAAGAGCGGTGCAAATCAACGGGTCGTGAATGTCGCCACGCTGCCGGCCCCGCCGGGGAGCCACGGATCGCGGGTGCGCGCTGCCGCTGTTCCTCGCGTGCCTGGCCGGCCTCCTGGCCACGACGTCGCATCCAGCCGCCCGGGCCCTCGCCGGGCCGGAAGGGGGACCATCCATGCAGGAAGAGAAGAAGGGGATCGAGGTGTCGCTGGCGGCCGGCAAGCGGACCGCGAAGGCGCTGACCTTCACCTACCGGATCCGCAACGGCGGGGACGCGCCCTTGCACCTGTACCAGGGCCAGCGGATGCCCTACACGCGGGTGGACGACGCGCACTCGATCCGCCTGGCCATGAGCCTGAACCCGCAGCCCGAGGGCCTGGACTTCCTGATGGTCGAGATCCCGCTGACCCGCACGCTGGCCCCCGGCCAGACCGAGTCCGGCCGCATCGAGGTCAAGCTGCCGATCCAGCAGTCGGACCACTTCTTCCAGCCACACCCGCCGGCGACGCCCCCGGCCGGGAAGGTGGCCTTCCGGCTGGAGGTCGGGCTGTCCGACCGCCCGGTGACCGCGAAGGACCGCCCCGGCATCGGGTACTCGCAACTGCTGGCAGGACAGCGGCTGGTGGTGTCGGAACCGGTGTTCGTGGACCTGTAGCCGCCCGCGCCGGGACGCCTTGCCCGGCAGGAGGACGCCGTGGGAGACACCCGGGAGAACGAGCAGGACCGCCAGGCGAACGAGGTCCAGCAGAACCAGGCACCCGCCCCGGCCGAGGCCGCCAAGCCGGAGAAGGGCAAGCTGCTGGGCTGGGACATCATGGTGGTCCCGGACGGCTACAAGGGCGCCCTGCCGACCACCAACTGGATCTTCAAGAAGCAGAAGACCGAGGCCGAGGACCTGTTCAAGAAGATCGAGGCCGGCACCACCAGCATCAAGATCCACGAGACCAGCGGCACCGACTGGGGACACACCAACGACTCGTACCCGGGCTTCAAGGAGAAGGTCATCAAGGCGCTGAAGCGGCTGATGACCATCCCGCCGGGCAGGAAGTTGCTGAAGCAACTGGCGGAGGGCGGGAAGGACGTCACCATCCGGCCCAGCAAGAAGGTGACGGGGGCGGCAGCCGGCGCCCACGATGACGCAGCATCGAAGAACGGCAAGGGGTCCGCCTCCACCGTGTACCTGGACCCGAACCTGTCGGACAAGTCGGTCAAGGTCTACGACAAGGACGGCAAGAAGCTGGCCACGCCGGTCTTCCTGGCCCTGGGCCATGAACTGATCCACGCCAGCCACAACCAGGCCGGGACCCGGGACACGACGAAGACGGGCGACGCCTGGGACAATCAGGAGGAGAAGAACACCATCGAGTCGGGCCCGGGGGTCACCGAGAACGATCTGCGCCGTTCGCTGGGCCTCGGCAAGCGCCACGGCCACGGCGGCGAGATGGGGGCGGACCGCACCAAGACCGTCCAGGGAGGCGGCGCGGGCGGGTGACCCGGGCCCGTTCCCGAAGCAATATTCCCGAATATCATCGGGTTGCCTCACCAATAATGGTGACTGTCCCCCTTTTGCGGTTTCTTGACGACCGCGGCCCCCGGCCCCAGGATCACGCCGCCGGGAATGAACCTCGTCCGGGCCGGGTTGTGGGCCCGGTCGCCCGTCTGGGAGGATGCGATGGAGCAGGATGTCCGGGTGCTGACGGAGATGGTGCGCAGGGAAAGCGCCTTCGTGGACCGCGTGACCGCGGAGATCGGCAAGGTGATCGTCGGCCAGCGCGACCTGCTGGACCGCATCCTGATCGCGCTGCTGTGCCGCGGGCACGTGCTGCTGGAAGGCGTGCCGGGCCTGGCCAAGACGCTGACCGTGAAGACGGTGGCGCAGGTGCTGGACGCGTCGTTCGCGCGCGTGCAGTTCACGCCCGACCTGCTGCCGGCCGACCTGACGGGCACGCAGATCTACAACCAGCAGACCGGGATGTTCACGGTCAAGAAGGGCCCGATCTTCGCGGGCATCGTGCTGGCCGACGAGGTCAACCGCGCACCGGCGAAGGTGCAGTCCGCGCTGCTGGAGGCGATGCAGGAGCGGCAGGTCACCATCGGCGACCAGGCGCACCGGTTGCCCGAACCGTTCCTGGTGCTGGCGACGCAGAACCCGATCGAGCAGGAGGGCACCTACCCGCTGCCCGAGGCGCAGATCGACCGGTTCATGCTGATGGTGCGGGTCACCTACCCCTCCCGCGAGGAGGAACTGCAGGTGATGGACCGCATGACGCTGGCGGCGGTGCCGAAGGTCGAGAAGGTCCTGACCGTGGCGGAACTGGACCGGGCGCGGTCCGTGCTGTCCGAGGTCTACATGGACCCGAAGATCAAGGAGTACATCGTCGACCTGGTGCTGGCGACGCGCCGGCCCGAGGACTACGGCATCCGGGGGCTGAAGGAGTACGTGCGGTACGGCGCGTCCCCGCGCGCCAGCATCTACCTGAACGAGGCGGCGCGGGCGCACGCGTTCCTGCGGCACCGCGGCTACGTGATCCCCGAGGACGTGAAGGCGGTGGGCATGGACGTGCTGCGGCACCGCATCCTGCTGTCCTACGAGGCCGAGGCCGAGAACCTGACGGCCGAGGACCTGCTGAAGCGGCTGTTCGACTCGGTGGCGGTGCCGTAGGCAGCGGCGGCGGGCGTCGGGAAGGGGCCGGAAGAACACCATGTCGTGGATCGATCGCAGGAACGGGAAGGGCGTGCCGGAGGACGCGGACTCGGTCGAGGACCCGGAGGCCCTGCGCAGCCTGCTGGCGCGGGTGCGGCGCATCGAGATCGCCGCGCAGCGCCTGGTCAACGAGCAGCTGTCGGGCAAGTACCACAGCGTGTTCAAGGGCCGCGGCATGTCGTTCGACGAGGTGCGGCCGTACAACCCGGGCGACGAGGTCCGGCTGATCGACTGGAACGTGTCGGCCCGCACCGGGCAGATCCACGTCAAGCGCTTCGTCGAGGAGCGCGAACTGACCATCGTGATCCTGGCGGACGCCTCGCTGTCGATGGACTTCGGGCTGTCGTCGGCGACGTACACGTCGCGCGGGCGGTCCGAGGAGGTCCAGGACGTCAAGCGCGAACTGGCGGCGCAGGTCGCGGCGTGCATCGCGCTGTCGGCGCAGATGAACGGCGACCGGGTCGGGCTGGTGACGTTCGGCAGCGGGGTGCGGCGGTTCATCCCGCCGCGCAAGGGGCGGCGGCACGCGCTGCGGGTCATCCGCGAGGTGCTGGCGATGCGGGCGGACGGCGCACCGACGGACCTGTCGGAGGCGCTGTCGTTCGTGGGACGCGTGCTGAAGCGGCGCGCGGCGCTGTTCGTCGTGTCGGACTTCCACGTGCCCGACTTCGAGCGTGCGCTGCGGGTGGCGACGCGGCGGCACGACGTGCACGCGCTGGTGGTGCGCGACCCGGTCGAGGACGCGCTGTTCGAGGGCGGCCTGCTGGCGATGCGGGACGCGGAGACCGGCGAGGTGTCGGTGGTGCCGGCGACGCGGGGCTTCGTGCGGCGGTACCGCGACGCGACGGCGGAACGGAAGGCGGCGCTGGACCTGGTGCTGGCGCGCAACCGGGTGCCGGCGACGACCTTCTCGACGGCCCTGCCGTACGAGCGCGTACTGGCGGGACACTTCGCGCGGCTGAAGGGGAAGACGCTGTGAGGACGGGGGCGGCGAGGGCAGGCGCGGCGGGACGGGCGGGGCGCGCCCGGGCGCTGTTGCCGGCGCTGGCGGTGGCGGTTCTGGCGGCGGGGCTGCCGGGCCTGCCGGGCGGCAACGCGCGCGCCGACGAGCCCCTGGCCGACGCCCTGCCGCCGCAGGGGGACCTGAAGTTCCGCGTGGACGTGTCGGCGGCGGACGTGAAGGTGGGCCGCCCGTTCACGGTCGTGTTCGACGTCACCTACCCGGTCGGCACCCGCGCGTACTTCCCGGACAACCCGGCGGTGGCCCCGCTGGTGCTGGCGAAGGTCAAACGTGACACCTCGGCCGTGCTGGGCGCGGGGACCGGCGAAAGGCACGTGCTGACGCTGCTGCCCGTGCGGGTGGGCGCGGCGGTGGTGCCGCCGATCGAGGTGCCGTACGTGACGGCCTCGGGCGAGGCCAGGACGGCGCAGACGCCCGAGGTCCGGGTGCAGGTGGGCTCCACGCTGGGCGACGAGGTCTCGCCGGAGCTGGCCGCGACGGGCGCCCCGGTTCCGGTGCGGGTGCGCAACCAGCCGCTGCTGTGGACGCTGGCCGCGGTCGGGATCGCCCTGCTGGCGGGCGCGCTGGCGATCCTGGGCTACCGGCGCTTCAAGGCGTGGCGCGACGCGCGTCGCCCGGCGCCGCCGCCGCGGCCCGCCCACGAGGTGGCGCTGGAGAAACTGGCCCGGATCGACGCGATGAACCTGGTCGAGAAGGGGGAGTTCGGGGAACTGGCGCTGCGGGTCAGCGAGGTGCTGCGCGAGTTCCTTGGCGCGACGTACGGCTTTGCCGGCGTGGACCTGACGTCCTGGGAGGTGCTGCGGGCCCTGGAGGGACAGGACCTGCGCCGCCTGGCGCGCCCGGAGCTGGAGGACTTCCTGTCGCTGTGCGACCTGATCAAGTTCGCGAAGCATGTCCCGTCGGTCGAGGAGGCGGGCAGCCTGACCCGCCGCGCCCGGGAGGCGGTGGCCCGGGTGATGGACGGGGCGCCGATCGCGACGGTGGCGCCGGTGCAGTCGGTGGCGTCCGGTGCGGCGGGGAAGGAGGGGTAGGCGATGCGCTTCGAGTCGCCCTGGCTGCTGCTGCTGGCGATCCCGGTGGCGCTGTGCGCCTTCTGGGGGCTGCGCCGCGCCATCCGGAACCCCGCGACGCTGAGGATGCCGACGCTGGCGAACGTGGCCGGGGCGCGGCCCGCGCGGTGGGCGATGCTGGCCCCGCTGCCGCTGGCTCTGCAGATCCTGGCCGCGCTGCTGGCCGTCGTGGCCCTGGCCCGGCCGCAGTTCGAGGAGGCCGACGCGCTGACCGGCGAGGGGGCGGACTTCGTCATCGCGCTGGACATGTCCGGTTCGATGAACGCGGTGGACATGCCGGCCGAGAAGATCCTGGAGCACCACAAGGAGGGCCGCGAGCCGCCGAACCGGTTCGAGAGCGCCCGCGAGGTGCTGAAGGGCTTCATCCGGTCCCGCCCGCAGGACCGCATCGGGCTGGTGGTCTTCTCGTCGAAGGCATGGGTCAAGTTCCCGCTGACGCTGGACCGGGACGCGATGCTGCGGATCCTGGACGGGCTGGTGCTGGACGACCGGTCCCGGGCGGCGGGCGACCAGGACTCCTGCACCAACGGCTGCACCATCACCGGCGAGGCGACCGCGATCGGCGACGCGCTGGCGCGGGCCTACAAGCGCCTGGAGGACTCGCCGGCGAAGAGCCGCAACATCGTGCTGATCACCGACGGCGACAGCAACGCGGGCAGGGCCGCGCCGGAGGAGATCGCGCGGTTCATCGGGCAGCAGTCGGGCGACCGGCCGGTGCACGCGTGGACCTTCCTGGTGGGCACGGGCAAGGACACGTACCTGCCGGCCACGCACCAGTTCACGGGGCGGCCGCTGCTGACGCCGGACGGACGGCGCATGTACGAGAAGCCGGACCAGCCGTTCCCGGTCAACCCGACGCTGATGCAGACGATCGCGGAGGCGACCGGCGGGAAGTCCTTCGTGGCGGCGTCGGAGGAGGACTTCCGCAAGGAGTTCGAGCATCTCCAGACGACGGAGTTCGCGGCGCCGGCCCTGCACCGGTGGCGCGAGGCGTTCCTGCCTCCGCTGGCGTCCGCGCTGGTGCTGTTCGTGCTGGGCCAGGCCCTGGGGCTGACGGTGCTCCGGCGCTGGCCGTGAGGGGTCGATCGTGGTGCGCTTCGACGACATCCGGTGGGCGAACGGCGACTGGTGGCCGATCCTGCTGCTGCCGCTGGTGCTGATCCCGCTGTTCGCCGGATACGAGGTCTTCCGGGCCCGCGTGGCGGCTTCCTTCCCCGGCCGGCGGCTGCTGCCGCAGATGCTGTCGGGCGTGTCGCCGGGGCGACGGATCGTGGCGGCGGTGTGCGTGCTGGTGGCGGTGGAGTTGCTGGGCGTGGCCGTCCTGCGTCCGAAGGCAGGCCTGAAGGAGGTGTCGGTCCGCGGCGTGGGCGTGGACGTCGCGGTGGTGCTGGACGCCAGCCGGTCGATGAAGGCCCCGGACGTGCTGCCGGACCGGCTGACCGCGTCCACGGTGGAGATCACGCGGCTGCTGAAGGCGTCGCGGGGCAACCGCTGGTCGCTGGTGCCGTTCGCGGGGCTGGCCTTCGTGCAGAGCCCGCTGACGGTCGACACCGGGGTGCTGGAGGAATACCTGAAGGAATTGCGGGTGACGGACCTGCCGGTGCCGGGCACGGCGATCGGGCGGGCGCTGGCCGTCGCTGCGTCGTCGCTGGGCGTGGACCGGCAGACGCCGACGGGCGGCGCGATGACAAAGGCGATCGTGCTGTTCACGGACGGCGAGAACTTCGAGGGCGACCCGGGGCAGGTGGCGACGGCGCTGGCCGAGCGGGGCGTGCGCGTCTACGCGGTGGGGGTCGGGACGCCCGAGGGGCAGCCGATCCCGCTGCTGGACGAGAACGGCGCGGTCACGGGGACGGCGCGCGAGGCGGACGGCGTGACCCCGGTGCTGTCGAAACTGAACGAGACCCTGCTGAAGGATCTGGCGACGAAGACGGGCGGGAAGTACCTGTCGCTGGCGGCCGGCACCGACGTGGCCGCGACGCTGACGGCGGAGATCGACTCGCTGCAGAAGAACGAGTACCAGGCGCAGGTGGACCGGCTGCTGGAGGACCGCTTCCAGTGGCCGCTGGGCGTCGCGCTGGCGTTCATGGTGGTGCCGCTGCTGCTGGCAGGGGCGGCGTGGCGCTGGCCCCGGCGCAACGGGCGCGCGGCGGCACTGGCCCTGGCGGCGGCGGTCGCGGCGACGGCCCCGGCGGCGGCGCGGGCGGACGGCCTGGCGCGGCTGATCGAGCGGGACCACCCGGGCGCGAGGGACGCGCTGGCCCTGCTGGAGAAGGGGCAGTCGGGGGACGCGGCGAAGGCCCTGGCCGACCTGGTGCAGGAACTGCCGGGGCGGCCCGACCTGCTGTACGACCTGGCGATCGCGCGGGAGAAGGCGGGGGATCTGGACGGCGCGGTGGAGGCGGCGAACCAGGCGCTGGCCGCGCGGGCGCAGGCGAAGGAACCGCGCAGCGACTGGCCGGCCGAGGCCCGGCTGTACCACGCGAAGGGGACGCTGCTGGCCCGCAAGGCGATGAAGCAGGGCGACGAGAAGAAGCCTCCCCGCGAGGTCCGCGCGACGTGGCGGCAGGCCGTGGACGCGCTGACCCAGGCGGTGATCCGGGACCCGGCGGCCGAGGACTCGCGCAGGAACCTGGAACTGGCGGCCGGGGCGGCGTACCCGCCATGCGCGAAGCTGGACGACGCGCGGGAGCCGAACAACACTGCGGCGCAGGCGCAGTTCCTGACGCTGGACCCGAACACGCTGCAGGCGAAGGAGGACCTGCTGCTGTGCCCGGGGGACGAGGACTGGTTCCGGGTGCCGCTGCGGGACGGCGAGACGCTGTTCGCGTCGGCGCCGGAGCCCGAGGAGGCGGGGGCGGCGCCGGGGACCGGGCCGGGCGCGGGACCGGCGGCGGGCGAGGCCCGGCGGACGCCGGCGAAGGTGGACCTGTCGCTGTCCGACGCGGACGGGAAGGTGCACGCGGAGAAGAGGAAGGACGTGCGGCTGAAAGCGGGCGCGGCGACCGCCGCCCTGCTGCAGGTCACGGGCCCGAAGGAGGAGGACGGCATCCCCTACGCGCTGGAGGCGCGCGTGGTGCCCCCCTGTCCCCAGGGCGACGACGCGATGGAGCCGAACGACGCCAAGGGCGCCGCGAAGCCGCTGCCGGACGGCGACCACGGGCTGCGGTCCTGCCCCGGCAACGAGGACTGGTTCGACTATACCGAGAAGCAGGGCACCCGCAAGGAGGTCGTCCTGTCGGTACCAGAGGGCGAGGGCCCCTTGACGCTGGAGGTCTTCTCGGCGGACGGCGCCCCGCTGGACGTGCGCCGGCAGGCCGGCGAGGGCGGCGAGGTACAGACCGCGCTGCTGCCCAAGGCCGAGCAGGACGCCCCGTTCTCGGTCCACGTGACCGGCGGGGGGCACGAAGGCTTCTACCAACTGTCGGTGCGCGACCCGAAGGGCGGCAACGACAACCCGCAGCAACAGCAGCAGGACCAACAGCAGCAGCAGCAGCCGCAGGCCGGCTCCAGGGCGCTGCGGGAACTCCTTGATGCGATCGACCACAACGATGAGAATCTGGAGGCCCGCGAAGCCGCCCGGAAATCGCCCTGGCGGGATCGCGTGCCGGAGAAGGACTGGTAGGAGGTGAGGGGGGCTTGAGGCCGCGCGTCGCAGTCGCGTCGACCTTCCTCGGTCGGCCGTGGGCCAGGTGGGCCGTGGGGACGGGGCTGGCCGTGCTCTGCACGGTGTCCTGCGCCCTGGTCTCCGGGACCGCCGCCGCCCAGTCCGTCCGGGCCGGCGTGGACCGCAGCACCGCCTCGATGAGCGACGTGGTGACGCTGGAGGTCGTGCTGGAGGGCACCTTCGACGGCACACGCGGCCCCGAGATGCCCGACTTCAAGGTCGTGGGCCGGTCCAGCGGCTCGTCGGTCAGCATCGTCAACGGCGAGATGCACCAGGAGCAGCGCATCGTGCTGCGGCTGGCCCCGCAGCGCCCCGGCAGCCTGACGATCGGCCCGATCTCGCTGCTGTCCGGGGGCAAGGTCGTCGCGCAGTCCCGGCCGGTGGTCGTCAAGGTCGGGGCGTCCGGCGCGCCGCTGCCCTCCGAGCCGCCCCCGCAGGCCGCCCCGGCCCCGCAAGCGGCCGAGCCGGCGGAATCCCCCCCCGACACCGCGACCGCGCCGGCGGCGACCGAGCCGAGCCTGCCGGAGTCGTACGCCGGCAGGCAGGCGTTCCTCCTGGCGAAGGCCCCCTCGCGACCGCTGCATGCCGGCGAGCCGATCTACGTGGAGTACGTGCTGTACACACGGTCCGACGTGCCGCTGACGGGGATCCAGTTGAAGTCCCCGCCGCGACTTTCCGGTTTCGTCGCCGAGCAGGCCCCGTCCTCCGGGGAGGAGACCTCCCGCGTCCGGATCAAGGGCCAGGCGTACGAGTCCCGGGTGCTGTGGCGCGGGTCGGTGCTGGCGCTGGAGCCCGGCAAGCCGGTGCTGGACCCGATGACGATCGTGCTGTCGGTGGGCGACTTCTTCCGGGCCCGCCAGTACTCTCTGTCCTCGGACCCCGTGGCGCTGACGGTGCGGCCGGTGCCCGCCGAGGGACGGCCGGCCGACTGGGTCGAGGGCATCGTCGGGTCGTTCGCGATCAAGGCGTCGCTGAACCCCGCCGCGGTCCGGATCGGCGAGTCGGCCGTGCTGACGGTCGAGGTCACCGGCAGCGGCAACCTGCGCGCGGTCAAGGCCCCCGAGGTCACGCCGCCGGAGGGCGTCCGGGTGGCGCGCGTGCCGGCCCAGGACCTGGACGAGCTGGTCGTGGACGTCGGCGGCGTGTCGGGACGGCGGACCTTCCAGTACCTGCTGACCCCCGAGAAGGAGGGGGACTTCGAGATCGGGCGCGTGGACCTGGCCTACTTCAACGGCGTGTCCGGGAAGTACGAGCGGGCGCGGTCGGACGTGCTGCGGCTGGCGGCCTCGACGGGCCGCGGGACCGGGCCGGTGCTGCAGGCACGCCCGCCCGGCGCGACGGGACGCGAGCCGGTGACGACCATCGCGATGGCGGCCGAGCCCTCCCCGGCCGGACCGCCCTCCCCCGGCCTGCCCACCGCGATCGTGCTGCTGGGCATGACGCTGCCGGTGGCGTTCTGGGTGGGCGCCGAGGCGGTGCACCGGCGGCGGCGCTCGCTGGCGCTGCACGGGGATCTGTCCGTGCGACGCAAGGCGCTGCGCCGGGCCCGGACGGCCCTGGACGCGATGCGCCGGCTGTCCGAGCCCCGGTCTTTCTGGGGCGCGCTGGACGGAACGATCCGCGACTACCTGCACGCACGCTTCGAGGTTCCGCCCGGCCTGTCGCCCGACGAGGTCCGGGCCGCCCTGCGAGCCCAGGGAGTGCCGGCGCAGGACGCCGACGGGATCGGGGACGAACTGGACGCCTGCGCCTTCGCCCGGTTCGCGCCCAGCGCGGCCCAGGAACGGGACCGCGCGGCGACGCTGGCCCGCGTCCGGGATCGGCTGTCGGCGATCGACCACGCCCGATCCGCGGGCGCGACGGTGGCCCGATGAGCCACGCCGCCGCCAGGCACCTGCCCGGCCTGCTGCTGGGACTGGCCCTGGTGGCGGTCTCCGCCTTGCCGGCCCGCGCCGGGACCGTCACCGAGCGGTTCGCCTCGGGCGTGCAGGCCTTCCAGGAAGGGCGCTTCGACGAGGCCGCGCTGGCGTTCCGGGACCTGGCCGACAAGTTCCGGGTGGCGTCGCCCGACGTCCAGTTGAACCTGGGGGCGGCCGAGTTCGAGGCCGGCCGACCGGGCCCGGCCATCGCGGCGCTGCACCGGGCGATCCGGCTGGACCCGCGCGCGCCCTCCGCCGAGACCGCCCGCGTCAACCTGGCCCGGATCCGCAACGTGCTGTCGCAGCAGGCGGGCCGCCCCACCGCGGGCACCGCCTTCGTGTTCGGCGCCTATGCCGACGCCTGGACCACGCTGGCCGGCTGGGCCTCGCCGCCGGTCGCGCTGGCCGTCTTCCTGCTGGCGTGGACGCTGTTCTTCGCCGCGATGGGCGCCTGGCGGCTGGTCGCCTCCGGGCGCCTGCGCCAGGGGCTGGGCACCGCCGCCGTGGTGCTGGGGATCGGCACGGCCGTCGCCGGCACGCTGGCCTGGGGAAGCGCCCGCGCGCAGTCCTACCGGATCGGCGTCGTGCAGGTCGAGGGGGCGGGCCTGCTGGACGACGTGGCCGCCACCGAGCCCGCCCTGAGCCTGCCGGAGGGGCTGGAGGTCCGCGTGCTGGAATCCCGCGGCGGCTGGCACCACGTCCGGCTGTCCTCCGGCCGCGACGGCTGGCTGTCCCAGCGCGTGCTGGACGTCCCGTAGCCCCCGGCAGGCCGATCCCGCCACCCCATCCGTGAAGGGGTCCGGCGGGGAGGCCGCGTTCCTCTTGTGGTCGCTGTCGGCGACCTGCGTTCACCGGCATGGCAACAGGGGCCCAACGCTTGCGGCGGTCAAGATGCAGAACAACTGTAGAACGACCGGTTGGGCACCGGCAAAGAGACCGGCGCAGTTCTACTTCGCACGCTTCTCCGGGTGTTTGCGGTACTTGACGTTCTTCAGGCCCTCGAAGTGCTCATCCTGGGTCCAGAGGGTGGCCTTGTAGGCTTCGGCGGTCGCGAGGATTACGGCGTCGGCGAACGGGAGGTGGTGATCGATGCTGGCCTTGGCGGCAGCCAGGGCGAGGGTGGCAGTCAGGTCGACTACCCTTCCCTGCTGCATCACGCTGATGGCCTGCAACGCCTCGAGTTCCGAGCGCTGCTGCAGGACCTTCTTGAAGACCTCGTAGATGGAGACTGACGGGACCACCAAATCCGACGGACGCTCGATGGGCGGCGCGAAGAAGTCCGCGTTCGGGCCGTTGGCGAGGTAGTCGAGCCAGGCGGAGGAGTCGACAACGTTCATAGACGGTCATCCTCGCGTTCGATAGTGGTGTCGATGCCTTTGAGGAATCCCCTCAACTCGCGAGCGGATCGAATCAGGACCAACTCGATTCGTCCGGCGTATTCGATGGCCTGCACCTTCTGACCAGGCTTCAGGCGGAGACTCTCCCGGATCCGCTTGGGGATCACGACTTGGTACTTCGGGGAAATCGTCACGGTGTCCATACAGGAACCTCATGGTTCGAGTAGCGTACAACGCAAATATCATCGATGGCACGGAAGTTGTCAAGGCGTGCGCCTTGGCCTGCCCAGCTTGAAGGATACGAGCCCGCGTCATGGTCGGCGATTTCGGCAGTCGCGACGATCCAGGGACGCGGAACGTCGCCATCCACTGAGGACGATGCTTTCGGCGGTCCTGCCCTTCCGCCGAAGCGACATAGCGTCCCCGCCCGAAGTGGAGAGAGGGGCTGAACCGGAGCCTAAGCGTGAAGCCGCGACCCGCGCGGGCAGACGAGACGCTGCGTGTCACTCCGGCAGCACTTGCCCGTCGCGGTCGCGGTAGCTCCGGCGGAGGCGAAGGCCCCGCTCCACTCGGGAAGGGGCGGGGGGGGGATCCGGAGCGGAGGCGGCGTCCCCGCCGGACCCCTCACCGGAGGAAGGTCCGTGCCCGGGAACGTCCTTCCCCACCCTGCGGGAAGACCCGGTTCCCGACCGGGAGAGGCCGCCGCCTTGACGAGCCCGGTTTCCAGGACAATACTCCGCCACGGCTTCCAACCAGGATGGGGGAATGAAGACGACCCGTTGGCTCCTGTGCTTCCTGCTGCCGGCGATGGCGCTTCCCGGCTGCGACAAGGGTTCCAGCTTCGTGAACTGGGACGTGGGCCTGCACGTCAAGGGGACGGCCACCGAGACGGTCACGGCGCGCGACTTCAAGGACACCGACACGAACGGCACGTTCGAGTCCAAGGGCACGATCGGATCGGGGACGATGGTCGGCGAGTCCTCCGGCACGAAGACCTCGACCACCGTCCAGACGGTCGGCGAGGAGTGGACGGTCGTCGGGAAGACCTCGACCGAGAACCCGCTGGTCCCCGGCGAGCCGGAGTTCGGCAAGGCCCCGGTCGCGATCGTCGAGAAGGTCACCTACACCACCGGCACCACCGAGGTCGTCGAGAAGACGGTGGAGGAGCGGCCCCAGGGCGCCCGGCACGAGTTCGAGACCCGCACCCTGACGCACGCCGACCAGGAGACCGCGGCCTCGACCTACGGGCTGGCCGGCGACGAGTACGTCGTGCGGATCTCGGACCTGGACCTGCTGTGGGACCCGGACCTGGACGGCACCTGGGACGAGACCGGCACCACGCTGAAGGGCGTGGACGTGCTGGTGATGTCGGACGTGGCCGTGGGCGACTTCTGGGTCAGCCCGGACGGCGGCACGTTGTACAAGGCGGTGTCCCGCGAGCGCGTCCCGCTGACCGGCGGCGGCAGCAAGGTCGCGGTCAAGGTCGAACTGCGCAAGGTCGAGAACGCGAAGGACGGCCTGGTGGGCCGCTGCCTGGTCATCCCCGAGGACGACGTCGCCTCGCAGTGGACGACCTACGGCGAGCCCGGCGGCGGCGAGGGCCAGACGGCCTCCCGCAAGGTCCACCTGAACCCGGGCTGCCAGGGCCAGTTCGCGCACTACACCGTCGGCACGCAGTGGTGGGCCGAGAACGTGCTGGTGCGCGAGGACACCACCACGTTCAAGGTCGAGATCAAGGACTGGGGCTTCGAGTGGATCGACTGGTCGGGCAACCGGACCCGCCGGACCGCGCAGGCGCTGGACCCGAACGCGATCCCGGACGGCACCAGCCTGTTCGTCGAGTACACCTACACCGAGACCCACCGCGTCTTCGCCGCCGAACTGGTCAACAAGACCGACACGCCCTGGTCGGACTAGGATCCGCCGACCGCGCCGCGCCTCGATCCCCGGGAATCCCTGAAGGTCGTTCTTCGAAGAGGCTTCAGAACGGGCAGGTCCGCGGGTGGATGCCGGAGGGGTCCGACCCCGAGGTGGTCGTGCAGTAGTAGCCCGGGTCGTTGCCCTCGGTGTCGCCCCCGTACCAGCCGCACGCGGGCAGGTTCGAGCCCGCGCACTCCTGGCTGCCCAGTTGGCCCCCGTCGCAGTAGTACACGACCGTGCCCTTGCAGCATCCCTCGTACCCGATGCCGTGGCACGGGTCCGTCGCGCCGCAGCAGGACTTGTAGTCCGGGCAGCAGTTGCCGGCGGTGGCGCAGCCCGCGGCGCAACTGCACGTGTAGTACATGTTCCAGTCCGCACCGCAGTACCCGTTGCAGGTCCGCTCCCAGTTCTCGGGCAGGCCGCACTCGGGCGCCTTGCACTGGCCCGACGCATTGCAGGTCTCGCCGTCCGGGCAGGTGCCGCACTGGCCGCCGCAGCCGTCGTCTCCGCACGCCTTGCCGTTGCAGTCCGGGGTGCAGGTCCCGCAGCACGCCTTGAAGTCCGGGCAGCAGGACGCGGGGTCCTGGTCGCACATGTACTGGATGCAGTAGCAGCCGCCCGAGCCGTACTGGAGGCCGCAGTAATAGTCGCAGGTGCTGTCCGGGTAGGCCCCGCAATTCGCCTCGCACTTCCCGTCCGTCGAGCAGGTCTCCTTGGCGCCGCAGGTCCCGCACGTGCCGCCGCAACCGTCGCCGCCGCAGTCCCTGCCGTCGCAGGCCGGCTTGCAGCAGTCGGCGGTGTCGTCCCAGTTGGCCTTGCCGTCGCAGTCGTTGTCCAGCGAGTCGTCGCAGTACCCCTTCTCGTCGGGCCGGTACCGGTAGTCGTGCGCCTCGTAGACCGCGTCGTCGCACACCCACCCCGCCGCGCCCCGGCACTCGGCCCGCGCCCCCGCGCAGGGCCCGGCCTGCTTCGGGCACAGGTCGCCCTGCGGCAGGTTGTCGTCGGGGTACCCGCTGCAGTCGTTGTCCTTGCCGTCGCAGACCTCCTGCGACAGTTCGCCGCAGAATCCGCAGGCGTTCGCGGTGCAGCACAACCGGTCCTCGCAGCCGCCGCCCTGGCAGTCGGTCCCCTCGCGGCAGGCCTGGCCGTTCGCGCAGCCCGGGCACCGCCCGCCGCCGCAGTCCGTCGCCGTCTCGGTGCCGTTCAGGACCCGGTCGTAGCACGAGATGCAGCGGTTCGCCGAGCAGTCCCCGGAATTGCAGTCGTCCGGCTCCAGGCACCGCTGGCCGTCGTCGCAGCCCTCGCACGGCCCGCCGCAGTCGATGCCGGTCTCGCCCTGGTTGCGGATGTCGTCGCCGCAGCTGGGCGCCTCGCACACGCCGTACACGCACGCCTCGGTCAGGCAGTCCGAGGAGTATTGGCAGTACTTGCCCTTGGCGCACGGCGCGCAGTTCGGTCCGCCGCAGTTCAGGTCGGTCTCGCCCGCGTCCTGGGCGTCGTTGGCGCACGTGGGCGCCGCGACGCACTGCTGCGACTCGCAACTGCCCGACGTGCAGTCCGATCCGCCGCTGCAGCCCCGGCCTACCGCGCACCTCTGCGCGCAGGTCCCGCCGCAGTCCACGTCGGTCTCGCTGCCGTTCCTCTGCAGGTCGTCGCAGGCCGGGCCGGCCACGCAGGCGCCCGCCTCGCAGGTCGCGCCGTCTCCGCAGTTGCCGCAGGACCCGCCGCACCCGTCGTCGCCGCAGACCGCGCTGCCGCAGGAGGGCACGCACGCCGCGCCGCACTGGCCGTTCGTCTCGTTGCACGACTGGCCTTCCCCGCAGGTGCCGCACGACCCGCCGCAGCCGTTGGACCCGCACACCCGCCCCTCGCAGGAAGGAGTGCACCCGCCCTGGCACTGGAAGGTGTACGGGTTGCAGACGCCGCCGTTGTGGCACTCGCCGCAGGACCCGCCGCAGCCGTCCGCGCCGCAGGACCTCCCCTCGCACTGCGGCGTGCAGCAGGCGAACGTCGACTCGTTGCAGGTCGCGCCGTTCGCGCACGTGCAGCGGTTGCCGCAACCGTCGTCGCCGCAGGACGTCCCGTCGCACCTCGGCGTGCAGACGTCGTCGTCCTTCGGGCAGGCCGCCATGGCGAGGGCCATCCCGGCCAGGCAGGCCGGCAGCAGGAAGCGGGGCAGGCGGGACATCGGGTCTCCTCCGGCAAGATGCGCGCGGGAGTCTAGCCCACGCGGCGATCCGATCGCAACCCCGGAGAATCCATCCCGGAATTCCCCCCGCAACGCACCCGCGCCCCCGGGCGATGAGAAACTCCGGCCACGTTTGCGCTTCGTCTCCCGCCGGCGCTAGAATCTTGGCCGTTCCATGCAGTTTCCACCGCAGGAGGGCGCCCATGTCGTACCTGGATCTCCAGCGATCGGTGCCGTCCCACGTCGCGCAGCCCGCCCGGCAGGCCGCCATGGCCCGCGAGGGATGGGAGACCGGCGCCTGCCTGCTGTACGCCGCGCACCGGCTGATGCGGCTGCTGGTGCTGGCCAGGCGGGGCGGGGACGCGACCGGCCTGCCCGCGGGGCTGCTTGCGCTGATGGGCGCGGCCGGGGAAGGCGGCAGCGGCGACGGGATCCCGGCGATCGTGGCGGGGCGCCTGTCCGAGCCGCAGGTCGCGGCCGCCCGGGCGGCGCTGGCCGACGCGACACGCGAATTCCTGGACCTGGACACCCTGGCCACGCGCCAGGACCGGGACTCGCGGGCGCTGGCCGACGCGATCCGGTCGGGCCTGGCCGGCATCGTGCCCGTGCTGCACGACCTGGAGGTCCGATCGTCCGGGCCCGGCGCGCCGGGGATGGTGTTCGCATGGTGGGGCCCCGACGGCGCGCTGGCCTCCCCCGCCGCGGAGAGCGGCGAGGGCACGGCCCTGGTTCTCCTGTCCGGCGAGGGCTCGCTGCGCCTGGGGCCGGCGACCGCGCACGACCGGCGGCCGCGGCCGCTGCTGCCCTTCCCGCCGCGCGGCGAGGAGGCGGCCTTCGAGGCGGACGACGGGCGCGTGTTCGGGCCCGACGGGCTGCCGGCGTCCGTGCTGGGCGCGCTGACGCCGGGCCGGGCGCTGGGCCGGCTGCTGGCCTGGGAGTTGCCGGCCGATGGCGACGCACCGGCACTGGCGGCCCGGCTGGCGGACGTCGGCCTGGCGGACGCCGCGGCGTCGGTGCTGCTGGCGGCGCGGCTGCACGGCGCGGCGGACCGGTCGCTGGAGACCCTGGAGGCGGCCCAGGAGTTCGTGGCAGCCCACGGCGTGGCCGAGGCCGTCACGGACCTGAACGCGGCCCTGATCCGCGACCTCGCGGCCGAGGAGGCCCGGCGGCGCGGGGCGGACGACATGAAGGGCGTGGCCGAGGTGCTGCTGGCGCGGCAGAAGGCCGAGAAGGGACACGAGAAGATCCTGACCCTGACGCGGCTGGCGAACCTGTTCACCGAGAGGCTCTCCGACCGGACCAGCGCGGCCTATTGCCTGCTGACGGCCCTGCAGGAGGACCCGTCGGACGAGCACGTGCTGGGGTCGCTGCTGGAGGCGATCGAGGCGGCCGGCATCCAGGCCGAGAAGGCGCCGAAACTGCTGGACCTGGCGCGTGCGACCCAGGGCCACGAGCGGCACCGGCTGCTGGTGGCGGCGGCCCGGCTGGCGAAGGCTGCGGGCGACCTGCCGACCGCGCTGGACACCTACCTGATGGCCGCCGAGGGATCGCCCCGGGACGCGGGCCTGCTGGACGAGGCGATCGGCGTCTCGGACGGGGCGGGGGACGTGGACAAGGGCACCCGGCTGCGGATGCTGCGGCGGGACGCGACGGCCGACATCGCCGATCGCGTGGCACGGACGCTGGAACTGGCCGCGCGCCACCGGGACCTGGAGGGCCGGTGGGACCTGGCCGAGGCCGAGCTGCAGCGCGTCCTGGACCTGGACCCGCAGAACAGCGAGGCGTTCGAGGTGCTGGTCGCACGGCGTCAGGCGGAGGGCGACACCGACGGACTGCTGGACCTGTGCAACCGGCTGGCCCCGCAGATCCTGAACCCGCTGGCCCGGGCCGCGGTGCTGCGGCGCCAGGGGCACCTGCTGATCGAGAAGGGCGAGGACGAGGCGGCGGCCCGGGCGCTGGGCGAGGCGATGGCCCTGGACCCGGCGTCGGTACAGGATCTGGACACGCTGGCGCACCTGTGCGAGCGCCTGGGCTGGTGGCGGCGCCTGCTGGCCGTGCTGCGGCGCAAGCTGGTGGCCGAGCCCGAACGGGCGGTCGAACTGCTGATGAAGATGGCCAACGTGGCGCTGGACCGGCTGGACGACGCCGAGAGTGCCCTGGGCTTCCTGTCCGAGGCCTCGGCGCACGCCCCGCACGACCCGGAACCGATCCGGCGCCAGGAGGAACTGCACGAAAGGCTGGGCCTGTGGGCGGAGGTGGCCCGCGACCTGGAGCGCATCGCTGCCGAGGACCCGACGACCCGCCTGGAGATGCTGGTCCGGCTGGCGGACATCCAGGTCGGGCGGCTGGCGCTGCGGGATCGGGGCCGGGCGACGATGGCCCGGGCGCTGCAGGCGGCGACGGGCGACCGCGTGGTCGGCATCGCGATGCGGCTGGCCGAACTGTGTCACGAGGACCGGGACCGCGACGGCGAGCGGACGGCCCTGGAGGCGGCCGCCGCGGCGACCGAACAGGACGAGCAGCGCGCGAACCTGTACGCGACGCTGGGGCGACGGGCGCTGGAGGCCCCGGCCGACCCGGAGGCGGCCCGCGACTACCTGGAGAAGGCCGTGGCGGCCAACCCGGTGCACCCCGAGGCGGTCGAACTGCTGGCCCGCGTGCTGCTGGACGCCGGCCACCCGGAGAAGGTGGTGCCGGTGGTCGAGCCCCTGGCCCGGCGCGCAGCGACGGCGGGCGACAAGGGGCTGGAACGGCGCCTGCGGAGGCTGGCGGCCCGGGCGGCGGCCGGGTTCGGGGACCTGGACGGCGCGATCGCGCAGTCCCGCCGGGTGCTGGAACTGGACCCGGAGGACGCCCGGACGAAGGCCGAACTGGGCCGGCTGCTGGCCCGGGCCGGCCGGGACGCCGAGGCGCTGCCGCTGCTGGACGCCGTGCTGTCGGGGGCGGGTGCGGTGATCGGCGACGAGCGGGCGGAACTGGAACTGCTGGCCGCGCGCTGCTCGTCGCGGGTCGGCGACCATGCCGGCGCGGTGCGACGATTCGACGAGTTCCGGCGCACGGAGGGGACGGACCCGGCGCTGCTGCGCGAGATGGTCGAGGCGGCGACGAAGGCGGGGGACGCGCGCCGGCAGGCCCAGTGGCTGGAGCCGCTGGCCGCGATCGAGCCGGAGGGGCTGCCGCGGTTCACGACGATGGTGCGGCTGGGGGACCTGCACCACGACGCGCTGAAGGACCCCGCGACCGCCCTGAAATGGTACCGGCAGGCCGCGGCGGAGGGCGTGTCCACCAAGGCGGCCCTGCACAAGGCGCTGGACGCCGCGGTCGCCGCGGCGGACTTCGTGGAGGCCAAGGGGCTGCTGGTCGAACTGCTGGCGCAGGAGCAGGACGGCATCAAGCAGGCGCAGTTCCACTACGCGTCGGCGCTGCTGGCCAGGGACAACCTGGGCGACCCGGACCTGACGCGCCAGCACCTGTGGAAGGCCGTGGAACTGAACCCCGAACTGGCCGAGGCCACCGAGGCGCTGGAGAACGTGCTGGTGGGCGGCGACGACCAGGAGGGCCTGGCGCGGCTGCACGGCCTGCTGGCCCGGCACTTCCGGCTGACCGGCCAGGAGGACCGGCTGCTTAGCGAGCTGCGGCGGCTGGCGACCTGCTACGACGAGCGCCTGCACAACCTGCCGCTGGCGATCGAGACGCTTCGGCAGGTGATGGTGGCGTCGCCCCGGGACGCCGAGACGGCCCGGCGGCTGGCGGACGCGCTGACCCGGACGCCGGGCCGCGAGGCCGAGGCGCTGGAGGCACAGCGGCGCGTGCTGGCGCTGGACCCGACGCACCTGGCGTCCTACAAGGCGGTGCGGGACCTGTGCATCCTGCTGGGTGACGAGGACGGGGCGTGGTGCGCATCGGCCGCCCTGATCGTGCTGGGCCACGAGACCGAGGCCGACCGGACGGCCTTCGAGGCCCGGCGCCAGCCCGCGCTGAAGCTGCGGCGGGACGCGATGCCGCCCGAAGGGTTCGGGAAGTGGATCCTGGACGAGGCCGTGGACCCGGACCTGGCCCGCGTGCTGTCGATCCTGTACGCCCCGATGGCCGCCCTGCTGCCCTTCAAGTCCCCGAAGGACCTGGGCCTGACCGAGGCGGACCGGGTGGACCCGGCAGAAAAGGGGCTGTTCCAGGGGATGGCGCTGGCGTCGTCCAAGGTGCTGGGGGTGGCGCTGCCGCGAATCTACCGGGCCAAGGGCCGCACGGGGCTGGCGAAGGTGGCCTTCCACCCGCCGGCGCTGGTGGTCGGGGACGACGCCTTCACGGCGTGGCGCGGCAAGGAACTGCGGTTCGCGCTGGGACGGGCCGTGACCGCCTTCGCGCCGGGCTTCGAACTGGCCGGCGTGCTGGACGCGCCGACGCTGCGGCTGTTCCTGCTGGCGGCGCTGCGGATCGCCTTCCCGGACGCACCGCTGCCCGCGGACGCCGAGGCCGCCGCCGACATGGCGCCGGACCTCCAGGCACGGCTGTCGCCCGAGGCCCTCGCGTCCCTGAAGGAGGTGCTGTCGGGGTTCCGGCGGCAGAAGCGGGGCTTCGACCCGCAGTCCTTCCTGGAGGGCGTGGACCGCACCGCCGCCCGGGCGGGCCTGTTCATGGCGAACGACCTGGAGGTGGCGGCCCGCTGCCTGAGGGACGACGCGGTCTTCCTGTCCGACCTGGAGTTCGGCGACCGGCTGGTCGACCTGGCCGCCTGGTCCGTCTCCTCGCGATACGCCGAGATGCGCAAGGCGATGCTGCAGGGGTAGGGGTTCCCTAGAAATCGATCGCGGTGCCGACGTCGTAGTCCACGGCGTCCGGGAACAGGCGGGCGTACAGCGCGGCGCGCGCGTCCGGGTCCAGGTGCAGGTAGGCATACCGGACCAGGTGCTCGGCCACCTTGCGGGCGTAGTTGCGGCCCTCGTTGTAGGCGATGGACTCGACCATCTCGTCGAAGGGCAGGCCGCGGTTCTTCCGGAGGAAGCGCTTGATGGCGGGCGCGCCGCTGTTGTAGGCGGCCGACGCGAACAGCACCTGCTCCTTGAAGTCCTTGTACAGCGCGGCCAGGTACCACGTGCAGAACAGCAGGTTGCGTTCCGGCCGGAAGAACGACTCGACGTCGAACGGCACGCCCACGGCCTTCGACACCTTGCGGGCCGTGGCCGGGATCATCTGCATGATGCCCAGCGCCGCCGTGTGGGAGACCTGCTTCGCGTCGTAGCGGGACTCCTGCCGCATGATGGCGTAGGACCACAGGATCGGCATGCCGAAGCGCGCGGCCAGCACCTCGATCAGCGACCGCTGGGCCCGCGGGTAGAAGGCCATCCAGTAGGCGGCGGACCGGCGCGTCGGGACCGGCCCCATCCAGCCCCCGAACTCCTTCGCTGCCCGCCGGAACAGGCCGTTCGGGTCCTCGATCGCATCGTGCACGGTGACCAGGAAGCGCGCGCGATCCTCGCCCTTCAGGCCGCGCGCGACGGCGCGGGCGATCGGGGCGTACGCCTTGCCGGCACGGGCCACCTCCCCGGCATCGGCCAGGTCCTTCACGCGTTGCAGGGACTCGCGCAAGCCGGGCGCCACGCGGTCGAGCGGCCAGTACGGCACGGGGTCGGGCAGGCCGGGCGAGGGGCCGACCATCCAGTCGGGCAGCGGCGCGTCCTCCCATTCCTTCAGGCGCTTCGCGGCCAGCACGGCGTAGTAGGTCAGCGGGTAGCGGTCCAGCACGCGGCGCATCCAGCGGCCGGCCTCGGGGCCGTTCCCCAGCGCGTGATGCGCCATGCCGCCCCAGTACATCGCCTTGCCGGCCACCAGGCAGTTGCCCATCGGGATCATCGCGTCGAAGGCCGCGATGGCGTCCCCATACCGCTTCAGCCGGTACAGCGACCACGCCTTGAACCAGGCCACGTACGAGCGCTGGTCGGACCGCCGAACCTCGCGCAGGTAGCGGTCCAGCGCGGGCAGCGCCTTCTCGTACTCGCCGCGGTCGTAGGGCAGCCAGCCCAGGTAGTACAGGGCCCTCGCGCGGCCCTTGCGCCCGCCCTCCTTCAGGTAGGCCCGGTACAGGTCCAGCGCGCCGTCGTAGTCCTCCAGCTTGGCCTTCGCCCGCGCCCGCAGCAGGTGGCGGTCGGCGCCCTTCAGCGCGCCGCCGACGATGGCCTCGTCCAGCATCTGCAGCGCCCGGGCCGCGTCGTCGCGCACGTACGACAGGTGCGACATCGCCAGTTGCAGGGCCAGCCGGGGGCTGCGGTGCCCGGCGGACCACAGCGCCTCGCGGATCCGCTGGGCCTGCTCGTAGTCGATCGCGCCGAAGAAGGCGTTGGCCCGGCGCGCCAACTCGGCCGGGGACAGGTCCGATTCCGACAGGCCGGTCGCCTCCCCGGCGGGCGTCTCGGGGAAGTCCAGGAAGATGCGCCGCAG
The DNA here is from genome assembly GCA_937975765.1 of uncultured Myxococcales bacterium. GTDB lineage: Bacteria > Myxococcota_A > UBA9042 > DTJE01 > DTJE01 > CAIZWN01. Next base: position 3,913 of record CALJUR010000077.1, on the reverse strand, counting down.
GGCCGCGGCGCGGGCGGAACCGCCCTGGGCCTTCGCCTGCAGCAGCAGCGCCTCGGCACGCACCGGGCGCGAAGGGACGGGTTTCGAGGCCAGGATCTCCCCGGCCACGGAGGACGCCGCGCGCGCGTCGCCCGCCTGCAGGGCCAGCCGGGCCAGCGCCAGCCGGAACCCGGTGGCGCGCGGGCCGCGGGGGTTTCGGGAGAGGAAGGCGCGAAGGGCCTCGCGGGCCCCGACGCCGCCGGACGCGCCGAGGGCCGCCGCCCGCTCCTCGTCCAGCAGCGGGCGCAGGTGGGACGGGACGTCGCGCGACGGAAGGCCGTCCAGCGCGGCCAGCGCCTCCGCGGGGTGGCCGACCCCGGTCTGCGCCCGGGCGGTCAGCAGCACGGCCAGCACCCGGCCGGTCGCGTCCCGCGGGGCCTCCGCGGCCTGCAGCGTGGCCAGGGCGCCGGCCGGGTCCGCGGTGCGCAGCCGGGCGACGGCCTCGGCCCGGGCCTCGTCGAACGGGCGAGGGAAGGCCCCGGGAGAGGGCGCGCCGGCCAGGGCCAGCGCCAGCGGGACCAGGAACGAGCCGAGCATGGGTTTCCCCGGGCGGGATGCGATGGTGGATCTACCACGGAGGCGGCGGGAACGCGCAGTCGCGGTCGCGCGGGGACGGAGCCAGGCCGCCATGCAGGGCGGGGCTCCCGTGCCCCGCCCGGGACGTCCAGAGATGCGGCAGGGGATCGCGGGATCAGCCGAAATGTAGGGCGGGGCCCCAGTGCCCCGCCAACGGTGCCCGGCTTACGGCAGGGAATCGCGGGATCAAGGAGGCGGGGGACGGAGCCATCATTGGATTGCGCCCGAGGCGACTCCGGCTGCGTCGAGAGTTTCCTGCGCAAACCCATCGACTCCGCCTTCGTGCTCGGGCGAGCCCCAGGCGGGGGGCGGAGCCCCCGCCTTACAGCGGAGCAGGCGCGGAGTCCAAGGCCGAAGCGGGCGGCACCGCGCGGGGGTCGTCGTACAGGCGCACCAGGTCGTGCGGGGCGTACTCGCGGGACAGCGCCCGGGACAGCACCTCGTGCGGCCGGCCGTCGGGGCGCTCGCGCGGCCACGCCAGCACGCAGGGGGTGCCTCCGGCCCGGAAGGGGTCCGGCTGGGCGCCCGCCGCCGCGACCGCCGCCGCCTCGGCCGGGTCCAGCGGCCCCGCCTGGAACGGCGCCAGCAGCGCCGCGGTCGTCGCGGCGTCGAACGGGCTGGCGAACGCGTACCGGGGCGGCGTGGGTGCCCCGCGGTGCGCGACCGTCGGCATCGCGGACAGGAACCGGATCCCGTCCACCGACGCGGCGTTCAAGGCCGCGACCAGGTCGTGCGCGAGGCCGTCCACGGTCACCCCGGCCTCGGCCGGGGCGCCGGTGCGCGACGCCTCGCGATACGCCCCCTCCGCCTGCAACAGCACGTAGCGGCCCCGGACCAGGTCCGCGTCGATCCACTCGCCGGCGGACTGGTAGCCGACCGGCATCGGGTCCCGGTAGGTGACGCGCGGCATCGGGTGGTACCCGCCCGACATGCGGATGACGAGGCCCGCCCGGCGCAGGATGCGCGGCAGGTGCTTGACCAGGTCCACCTGGGACAGGAACGACGCGCGGCCCGTCCGGACGTAGCGCAGGTGCCAGGTGGTGAACGGCTCGAAGACCGGCAGGGGCGGCCCGCGGCGCTTCTTCTTCGCGGTGGCGATGTCCGCCTGCAGGGAGGGAGCCTGGTCGGAATCCGGGGCGGACGCGCCTTCCCCCTGTAGGGCGGGGGCCCCGTCCCCCGCCTCCCGGTCGTCCGTCCCATCCACCGCTTGGGCCACCTGGGCCGCCGCCGCCAGCCGCTCCGCCTCCTCCCGGGCCTGCTGCTCCTCGGCCTCGGCCTGCGCCACCTCGGCCGCCAGTTCGTCGCCCTGGGCCACGACCGCACCGCGCACCGCCGCCACGTCCCGGGGCACGCACCCCGCGCCGCACGCGTGGCACACGACTGTCGCGGCGTCCCGCAGCGCGTCGGTACCCGGCCGGTCGCCGTCCGCCGCCTCGGGCTTCTCGCACGGCGGCGTCCTCACCCCGGCCATCGCCCGCTCCCGCTCGCGCCGCAGGAAGGCTCGCGACACGCCCGGGTCCACGATCTCCCAGGGCAGCGGGGCACCCACCGGCAGCGGCCGCCGGTACGCCTCCGGGTCCACCCCCTCGGCCGCAAACGCCGCGTCCCACAGGTCGGGCCGCGCCACCTCGCTCCACTGGTCGAACCGGCAGCCCGACCGCCACGCCCGCTCGATCACCGGCGCCAGCGCCCGGTCGCCCCGCGCGAACACGCACTCCAGCCGCGACGTCCGCACGTCCGGCAGCTTCAGCGCCACGCCCGCCTTCCGGGACGCCTCGCGCAGGATCGCCTGCCGCGCCTGCAGCACTTCGGGCGCCGCCATGCCCTCCCACTGGAACGGCGTGTGCGGGCGCGGCACGAACACGCCCACCGACGCGGTCACCTCGGCGCGCCCCATCCCGCGGCCCAGCCGCAGCACGCCCCGCGCCAGGTCCACGATGGCCCTCGCGTCGTCGTCGGTCTCGGTCGGCAGGCCGATCATGAAGTACAGCTTCATGCGCTGCCAGCGGTTCGCGAAGGCCCGCCGGGCCGCCTCGCGCAGGTCCTCGTCGGTCACGTTCTTGTTGATCAGGTCGCGCAGGCGCTGGCTGCCGGCCTCGGGCGCCAGCGTCAGCCCCGCCGCCCGCACCGCCCGCAAGTCGTGCAGCACCTTGTCGGACAGGCCGTACGCGCGCAGCGACGACACGGACAGCGTCACGCCCCTCGGCGTCAGCGCCCGTGACAACGACGCCACCAGCGGGGCCAGCGCCGGGTAGTCCGCCGGCGACAGCGCCCCCAGCGACACCTCGTCGTGCCCGCAGGCCCCGACCGACGCCAGCGCCAGGTCCAGCATCGCCCGCGGCGACCGGTCCCGCAGCGGCCGGTAGGTGTATCCCGCCTCGCAGAACCGGCACCCCTCCGAGCACCCTCGCGCCACCTCCAGCGACGCCCGGTCGAAGACCGCCCGGTTCCAAGGCACGATCGTCCGGGCCGGCAGCGGGAACGCGTCCAGGTCCGGGATCGCCACGCGCCGCACGACCTCCGGGGCCGCCGGGTCGTTCGGCCGCGGCACCCGCAGCCCGGTCGCCTCGTCCCGCACCCCGTCGTACAGCGCCGGCACGTACATCCCCGGCCGCGCCGCCAGCGCGCGCCACACCTCGCGCCGCTTCGCGCCGGCCCGCCGCATCGCCCCAATCGCCCGCAGCAGCGGTGCCAGGTCCGCCTCGGCCTCTCCGCAGAAGAAGGCGTCGAAGAACGGCGCCACCGGCTCGGGATGCAGCGCCCCGGGACCGCCGCCCAGCACGATCGGCGCGGCGTCGTCCCGCCGGGTCGCCCGCAGCGGAACCCCCGCCAGGTCCAGGATCGTCAGCACGTTGGTGAAGCACAGTTCGTGCTGCAGCGAGATCCCGATGCAGTCGAACGTCGAAAGCGGCGAGAACGACTCCAGCGACACCAGAGGCAGCCCGCGCCGCCGCAGTTCGTCCTCCAGGTCGCCCCACGGCGAGAAGCACCGTTCGACCCGCAGGTCCCCCTCCCGGGACAGAAGGTCGTACAGGATCTGCGTGCCCAGGTGGGACATGCCCACCTCGTACACGTCCGGGAAGGCCAGGCACAGGCTGGCCGCCTCGCCGCCGGCGGGCCGGTCCGCCGACCCGAACTCGCCGCCGACGTACCGCGACGGGGACCGCACGGCGTGGAGGAACGACAGCCAGGGGTGGTCCGAAAACGGCTTCATCTCTGCATCCTGACAGGGCCCAGCATCAGGTGCGCCCGAGGCGACTCCGTCTGCGTCCGGAGTTTCCTGCGGAAACCCGCGGAC
>CALJUR010000076.1 GCA_937975765.1 uncultured Myxococcales bacterium | reverse complement strand
CCAGGCCGCCCAAGCTCCAACGAGGCTTCCAATGACCCCGTCCCGGTTTGAGGGGATCACTCAGTTTGCGCCTCCCTTGACCCCTTCCGCCTCGTGCCGGTATCCTCGCCGCCATGAATCGCAAGCGCTCATCCGGAAGCCCGGACGACCTGACCCTCTCCGTCCGTCCCGGCGAGGTGCCTCCGCCCCACAGCCCCGAGGCCGAGGACACGCTGCTGGGCACGATCCTGGTGGACCAGACCGCCTTCCCGGCCGCCGCCGAGCACCTTCGCGCCGAGGACTTCTTCCAGCCGGCCAACCGGCTGGTCTTCGAGGCGATGCTGCGACTGTTCGACGCCGGCGCCGGGATCGACCCGGTCACCGTGTCCGACGCGCTGCGGACCCGGGGTCAACTGGAGGCGGCCGGCGGGATGGCGCGGCTGTCGGCCCTGATCGGCAACGCGGGACCGTCCACGTCGGTCGAGTTCCACGCGAAGATCCTCCGGGACAAGGCCCTGGTTCGCCGCATGATCGCGACGGCCAGCACCATCGTGTCCGAGGGCTACGCCGCCGAACTGGAGCCGAAGGACTTCCTGGACCGCGCCGAGGCGAAGTTGTTCGCCGCCGGCGAGGCGCGCCTGTCCGGGACCGTGAAGCGCCTGGACGAGGCCCTCGACGAGGCGATGGCCCGCATCGAGTACCAGTGCGAGCACCGGGTGCACACCATCGGCGTCCCGACCGGCTACAACCACCTGGACGGGATGCTGTTGGGCCTGCAGAAGTCCGACCTGGTGATCGTCGCGGCGCGGCCGTCGATGGGCAAGACGTCGTTCGCGCTGAACATGGCGCTGAACGCCGCCCGGGGGCGCAAGGGGGAGAGGCCCTACCACACCCTCTTCTGCTCGCTGGAGATGTCCGAACCGCAGATCACCGACCGGCTGATCACGATCGAGGCGAGGATCGAGGCGGGGCGCATCCGGAAGGGCTTCCTGGTGCCGGCCGAACTGGACCAGTTGCGGCGCACCCGCGAGGAGATGCGGCAGACCCCCTTCTACATCGACGACTCGCCGAAACTGGGCGTGATGGAACTGCGCGCCAAGGCCCGGCGCATGAAGTGGAAGGACGAACTGGACCTGGTGATGGTCGACTACCTGCAGTTGATGGACCCGGCCGACAAGAAGATCAGCCGCGAGCAGCAGATCAGCGAGATCTCCCGGTCCCTGAAGGCCCTGGCCAAGGAACTGCAGATCCCGGTCGTGGCGCTGTCCCAGTTGTCCCGCGCGCCCGAGCAGCGCAAGGGCGACGACCGCCGGCCGATCCTCAGCGACCTTCGCGAATCGGGAGCCATTGAACAGGATGCGGACGTCGTGATGTTCCTGTACCGGCCCGAATACTACGACCGGGAGAAGACGAAGGAGGAGGACCGCAACGTCCTGGAGATCATCGTGGCCAAGCAGCGCAACGGCGCTACGGGCCGTGTCCGGCTGACCTTCCTGCCCGACACGATGACCGTTTTCGACCGGCTGGAGGAGGCGATGCCCGAGTGACGCCGAAGGGCGCCCCGCCGGGGTCGATCAGTACATGCCGCGCCCGTCGGACGAGCGCATGCGCGGACGCTCGGACAGCACGCGGATCAGTTGCGACGGCTCGGCGATGACCAGGTCGGCGCCCTTCTCCTTCTGGGCCACCAGGTTCTTCTTGTCCATCCCGAATGCCACGCCGATGACGGTCATCCGGTAGCGCTCCTTCAACTGCTGGAAGCCGCGCCCGTCCCGCGCCACGTCGCCGACGTACCCGATGCGGATCAACTGCTCGATGCCTTCCTGTGCCCGGACACGCTCGATGGCCTCGGTGATGCGTGTGCCGTAGTCCGCGCCGGACGCGCCGCCGACGCCCAGGTTGCGGATCCAGGTGACCTCCTCCTGGTCGGCCATGCCCATGCCCATCGCGTCCTGGCCGACGATCACGTCGACCATCCCGCCCATGCCGATGTTCTGCAGGGCGAACTGCGCCTCGGCCTGGCTGCGGGAGGTCAGCACCGCGAACGGGCAGCGCTTGCGCATTTGCAGCAGGTCCTCGGGGTCCAGCCACGAGGTCTCCAGCCGGATCGCGCCGTCCTCGGTCACGAACTGCCGGGGGCGACCGTACTCCTTCGCGAACAGTTCCTCGCCCAGGTAGACCTCGGCCAGCACGCGGCGGACGAGGTTGTCCATCATGATGTGGCCCTCGGCCAGCACCATCCAGCGGTTCGCGGTCTTCAGGCGCGGGAAGCCCCTCTTGCCGCCGCCTCGGCTGCGCAGCGTCTTGTTGAACTCGGGCAGGCCCTTGCGGGCCGCCAGGTCGCCCAGCGAGTCCAGGATCCGGCCGCTGGTCCGCACCGCGTCCAGCAGGTCGCGCCCGTCGTACCCCCCGAAGTCGTCCTCGTGGTGCTCCTGCGACAGGTGCTGCACCGCGTTGGCCAGCAGCGCGTTCAGGACCTCGAAGTCGGACTCGAAGTCGTTGGTCTCGGTGAAGGCCCGCACCTCCTCCAGGGAGTAGACCGGGCCGCCCGCGGGCTTCACGCCCAGCAGGTTGACCAGGTAGGTGTCGACGCCGCGGGAGACCGCCGTGCACAGGCTGACCGACTGGTCCACCAGGGCGTCTTCCATGTCGAAGATCAGGATGTCGTAGTTCGAGGGAACCGCCATGGCAGGTCATCCTCCCGGCTTGAAGCTGAACGGCCATCGGATGATGCAGATGCCGCCGTCCGGCTTCGGGAACTTCAGCTGGGAGACCTGCCGCACGATGCAGGCCTCCACGCCCTTCGTCAACTCGTTCACGCTCGTCGTGATGCCCGACACCGAGCCGTCGGGCTCGATAGTGAACCGCAACTCGAGGCGTCCCGCAAGGTTTCCGTAGCGCTGCAGTTCGGCCTCGTAGCACGCCCGGTACGCGCCGGACCGGCCCATGACCACCCGCTGCACGGCGCCCTTCTCGCAGAAGCCCGACGGTCGCGTCTCCACCATCACGGTCTGGGCCTTGCCGCCCTTCGGCACCGCGGCGTCCGAGAACAGCACCGGGACCGCCGAGGGGCACGCGCCGCCCTGCGCGCAGGACACGCCGGGAAAGTAGACCGGCAGCAGGTCGTACCGGTCCCCGGGGGCCGCCAGGATCTCGGCCGCGGCGTCCACGATCTCGGCCGCCGTCACATCCTTCGCGCGGATCACGACGTCCACCGCCGGGGCCGTCCTCGCCTTCGCGCGGATCGCCCCGACCGCCTCGGCCACCTTGCCGGAGAATCCCTTGTCGGCGACCCACGGGACGGACAGCCGGAACAGCCTCTTCCCCTCGGGCACCGCCTGGACGCCCTCGGGCCAGCCCGCGATCGGCAGCGAGGCCTTCGCGGGAGGATGGACATCGGCCCCGGCCGGGGTCAGCACCACCAGCACCCGCGGGCCCTTCGGCGCCTCGATGCCGGGAAGGACCGGCGGCTCCCGGTAGAATGCCGGCAGCACGCGGCCCGCGGACCCGGGCGGCACCAGCCGGAGATCGGTGACGTTGGCCGCCGCCGCGACGGCCAGCAGCGTCTTCAGTTCCGGGGCCGGGCGATCGCCGCGCGCCAGGACCAGCGCGGGGCGGCCCCGTTCACCGCGATCCACCGACAGCATCCCCGTCCCGGCCCCGGCCTGGAAGGCGCGCGGTTCCAGGGCCTCGGCCGCCTTCAGCGCCGTCGCCACCACCGCCTTGCCCGCATCGAGGGCCGGCCCCTTCGGGTCGGGCAGGTCCGAGGAGGCGACCGCGACCGCGCCGGGATAGCCCGGGTCGGCGGACAGGTCGGCGACCCGCCCCTCGTTCCAGCCGAAGGTGGGACGAACGCCGGCCTTCGCGCCATCGGCGTCCAGGGTCAGTGCCAGCAGCGGCAGGTACGCGCCGGGCACCCCCGACAGCGGCGTGCCGGGCCGGGGATCGGGTCCCGTCGAGACCGGCACGGGGAACGCGTGCGGGCCCAGCAGCGAGGATGCCTCCTGCGCGTGGCGCTGGAAGACGCCGGCCAGGCCCTTCTCGGCACCCGCGCCCCGCTGCAGCAGGTCGTCCAGCAGGCGCAGCAGGGACGGGAAGACGGTGCCCCGAGGGTCCTGCGCCATCGGGGTCGGCAGGCCCGGGATCGCCTCCTGCAGCAGGCGACCCCGCTCGGTCTCCGGCGACGGGAGGACCTTGCGCAGGCCGTCCAGCACCTTCCGGGCCACCAGCGCCCGGAAGGCCGGGGCCGCCTCGGCGTCCGAAGCCGCGAATGCCAGGGCCGCGGCCAGGTCCCCCTTGCCCGGGTTCCAGGCCGCCGCCATCGACGCCACCGCCGCGGGCAGCGGGGCGGGCGCCCCCTTCGCGACCTCGGCAACGGCAGCCAGGTACCGCCCGACGACCGCCGGGTCGCGCGCCTCTCCCCCGATCATCCGCGCCAGGGCCGGGCTGCCGGTGGAGAGGCCGCTGGCCAGCCCGGCCAGGGCGAACCGCACGTAGGGCGCGGCCAGGGCAGGGTCCCTGGCGGCCTGCCCCTTCAGGGCGTCCAGGTGGAACAGGAAGGACTCGTCCAGCGCGCAAGACACCAGCGAGGGCAGGGCGGCGTCCAGCGAGAATGCCGGGGGCGGCGCCTCCTTCTTCGCGCATCCCCAGGACAGCACCACCAGCATCGCCAGGATCCCGGTGCGAATGGCGCGGGCCGGACCTGCGACCCGGTCACGCGGCGCGACGACCTCGTGCATGGATGCCTCCGAAAGGGGTCTGGCCGGCAGTATATCCCAACGCGATGGGGCTCGAACGGACGGGCGGGCGGACCGGCGCGGGCCGCCGATCCTAGAACTCCATGATCTCCTTTTCCTTCTTCGCGGCGGTCTCGTCGGCCAGCTTGACGAAGCGGTCGGTCTCCTTGTCGATCTTGTCCAGCGCCCTCTTCTTCTCGTCCTCGGGCAGTCCGTCGGTCTTCTCCAGCCGGCCCCGCGCGTCGCGCCGCAGGTTGCGGATCGACACCTTCGCCTCCTCGGTCATGCGCTTGGTCTGCTTGACCAGATCCTTCCGCCGCTCGGTGGTCAACGGGGGGATCGGCAGCCGGACGATGTCGCCGTCGTTGGACGGCGTCAGGCCCAGGTCCGCCGCGGCCAGCGACTTCTCGATGTGCTGGATCAACTTCTTGTCCCAGGGCCGGATGACGATCATCCGCGGGTCCGGCACGGTCAGCGCCGCCACCTGCGACAGCGGGGTCGGCACGCCGTAGTACTCGACCTTGATGCCTTCCAGGATGGCCAGGTTCGCGCGGCCCGTCCGCACGCGCGACAGTTCCTTCTCGAAGGTCTCGATGGCCTTCTTGAAACCGCCGTCCAGTTCCTTCAGAGTCGCGTCGATCATCGTCCTTCCTCCTGCTCGACCCGCGTCCCGACAGGCTCGCCCCGCAGGACCCGCGCCAGGTTGTCCGCGTCCCGGATGCTGAACACCACCAGCGGCAGCCGGTGCTCGCGGCACAGCGCGATGGCCGTCGCGTCCATCACGCCCAGGCCGCGTTCCAGGACCTCGGAGTACGTGACCGTATCATACCGGGTCGCGGTGGGGGTAGTCACCGGGTCCGCCGTGTACACGCCGTCGACCTTCGTGGCCTTCAGGATCGCGTCCGCCTTGATCTCCAGCGCACGCAGCACCGCGGCGGTATCCGTCGAGAAGAACGGGTGCCCGGTGCCCGCCGCCAGGATCACGACGCGCCCCTTCTCCAGGTGCCGGATGGCCCGCCTCCGGATGAACGGCTCGGCCACCTGGGGCATCTGCAGGGCGGTCATCACGCGGGTGGGCTGGCCCATGCGCTCCAGCACGTCGCAGAACACCAGCGCGTTCATGACGGTCGCCAGCATCCCGACCGTGTCCGCCGTGGCGCGGTCGAACTGCCGCCCCACCTCGGACACCCCGCGGAAGTAGTTGCCGCCGCCGATCACGATGGCCACTTCCGCGCCCAGGTCCCGCGCGCCCTTCACGGCCGTGGCGAAGCGCGCCACGACCTCGCCGTCCACGCCGGCGTGGCGGCTGCCCATCAGGGCCTCGCCCGACAGTTTCAGCAGGATGCGCCGGTAGGCCAGCGTGCCGGACCCCGGGGTCGTTTCCATTCAACACCTCGCCGGCTGGAAGGAAGCAGGGGACGGCGCGCCTCCGGCCCCGACCGGGCGGCGCGCCCGCGGACCGGTCACAGGCCCTCGCCCAGGTTGTACCGGGTGAAGCGCCGGACCTTGATGTTCTCGCCGCAGCGGCCGATCACGTCGGCCAGCAGGTCCTTCACGACCTTGCTGTCGTCGCGGATGTACGCCTGCTCCATCAGGCAGATCTCCCCGAACCACTTGTTCAGCTTGCCCTCGACGATGCGAGCCAGGACTTCCGGCGGCTTCTTCGTCTCGCCGATCTGGGCCAGCGCGATCTCCTTCTGCTTCTCGACCACGTCCGCCGGGACCTCCTCGCGGACGACGTACTGCGGTGCCATCGCGGCGATCTGCAGGCAGATCTCCTTCACGAAGGCGTTGAAATCATCGGAGCGGGCCACGAAGTCCGTCTCGCTGTTGACCTCGACCAGCACGCCGATGCGGCCCTCCCCGTGGATGTAGGACGCGATCTTCCCGTCCTTCGCGTCGCGGCTGACCTTCTTGACGGCCACGGCCGCGTTGCGCTTCTTCAGCCACTCGATGGCCTTCTCCATGTTCGCGTCGGACTCTTCCAGCGCCTTCTTGCAATCCAGGATGCCGGCGCCGGTCATGTTGCGCAGTTCCTTCACCATTTCGCTGCTGACGGCCATGGGGGTCCTCCTTCCGACTCGCTCGTTTGGGTTCCAGACGTCGGCCGCGGGCGCTCGTCCGCCGGCCGGGAAATGCCGATCAGTTCTCGGTCGCGTCGGCCACCGGCCGGGCGCCGCGGATCACGACCTCGGGGCCCTCGCCCTCGGCCACGGGCGCCGGGGCCTCCCACACGCCACCTTCGCCCTTGTGGGCCTGGCTGGCCTCGAGGCAGGCGTCCGCGAACGCCGTCATCATCAGGCGGATCGAGCGGATCGCGTCGTCGTTGCCGGGGATGACGTACGTGATGTTGTCCGGGTCGCAGTTGGTGTCGACCAGCGCGACCACCGGGATGCCGATGCGGTTGGCCTCGCGGACCGCGATCTTCTCGCGGTTGGGGTCGATGACGACCATGGCGCCCGGAAGGCCGTTCAGGTGGCGGAGGCCGCGCAGGTTCTTCAGCATCTTGACCTGCTCCTTCTCCAGCCGCACGACCTCCTTCTTCTGCAGGCGCTCGACGCTGCCTTCGGCCAGCAGCGCGTCGATCTCGTTCAGCCGCTCCAGCGACTTGCGCAGGGTCACGAAGTTGGTCAGCGTGCCGCCCAGCCAGCGGTTCGTCACGTAGGGCATGCGGGCGCGATTGGCCTCCTCCTCGACCACCAGCTGCGCCTGCGGCTTCGTGCCGACGAACAGGATGGGGTCGCCTTCGGACACGCAGCGCGTCAGGAAGCCTAGGGCCTCGTTCAGCAGTTTGACCGTCTTCTGCAGGTCGACGATGTGGATGCCGTTGCGGGCGCCGAAGATGTAGTTGCGCATCTTCGGGTTCCAACGCTTCGTCCGGTGGCCGAAGTGGACGCCGGATTCCAGGAGCTGGCGCAGGGTGATGTTCGGCATGGGTCGGTTCTCCTCCGTTGATGCAGGCGCCCGTCGTCGCGGGCCCCGCCCTCCATCCCCCTTCCGGCGCCGCGAGGCGCCACGGACATGCGGGGGATGTGCGATCTCTCCTGCCGCACCATGCGGCAAAAGGCGCGGTTATGTACCACCAATCGGGGAAGGATGCAAGCGTCGATGCGTTGGCGGGGGACGGGGCCCCTCACCCGCGTTGGCGGGGGACGGGGCCCCCGCCCTACAGGAACTCCTGCAGCTTGGCGAGGACGCGGGGGGGGTCGCTGTAGGTCCGGGCCAGGGTGTCCATGCGCTCGCGCAGCGGCCGGGTCCGCTCCATGCCGCGCTGCTGGAAGGCATCCCGGTCCCCCGGGGACATCTTCTTCAACAGGTTGAAGCCGCGCGCCTTCGCGTCCAGCATCCGGTCCCGGTTGTCGGCGAGGTACTTGTCCAGTTCGGCCAGCACGCCCTGCAGGTTGCCTGCCGAGCGCTCGAGGATCTGCACGGCCTGGTCCAGGTGGTAGATCGATTCCGCCTGCAGGCGCTCGGCCTCGCTCTGGCAGGCGGCCAGCACCGACACCGTGATCCCCAGCGCCAGCAGGAACGCGACCGTCCACCCGGCGCGCGCCACGGCGGTCCCGCGGACGTTTCCCGAAGCCATCATGGGCCCTGCCTCCCTCGCGGTCGCCGGATACGAAAAACCCCGACCTTTCGGATCGGGGTTTTCACGGAACCACGGGATTCCAGTCGTTCAGGGTGCGAAAGGGGGGACTTGAACCCCCACAGGCTTGCGCCTACTAGAACCTGAATCCGGCGACGATCCCCGATTCCATTGACGAATCGCCGCCATCATCCCCCAGGCCACGGGCCACAAGTCCACGTTCTCGCACGCCTAACAACGAAATCCTGGGCATCCCGGGCCTTGTAGAAAAGCCCCGGGTCGGCCCTTCGACCGTTGATGGTACTCGGCGTTCCCGGGGTGTCAACGCGCCAACTACCGAACCTCTTGACCTTGGGGTGCGAATGGTGTAAGACCACCAGTAGTTCTCTTGAACGGAGGTTCCGGGTGAAGGCGAAGGAACTTGGGGTGCGGTCGGTGAGGTTGCCGCCGGAGGTGATGGCGGCGGCGGAGGTCAAGGCCAGCGAGTTGGGCTTGACCTTCAACGATGTGGTCGAGGTCGCCTTGAGGAGGATGCTGGACATGAAGACGGACGCGAAGACCGAGTTGATGATCGAGATCGCGCAGAGACTTCGGGACAGGTTCCCGCGGAGGACCGGCTTCCCGAACCACGTAACCCGCGACGTCTTCCACGACATCCGGGACGACGAGGATCTGAAGAAGCTCTACGACGAGGCGATCAGGGGCGAGGACGGGACCGTGGACGAGAACAAGAAGGGCACCGTCCACAAGCAGGTGGGCCATCTTGTCCGGCGGGTCCTCGGAGCGAAGGTCGTGGGCCGGTCGCTGCCCCTGGACCCCGAGGTGGACCTGATCGGGAGCCACGCCCTGCTGGAACCATCGGTCTAAGCTTCGAAAATCCAGCACCAACCACTTCAGTTGCAATCAGCCACTCAAAGCACTACAACAGCCCTAGGTGTTTGAAGGAGTGGTCCATGATCAAGAACGACATCCTGAAGGAGATCGGGATCCCGGAGGCGGATTGGGCAGCCTGGTCCGGTCCCTACCTCCTCGCGGACACGCTCTTCGTGACCGAGGGTCCCCGGGACGCCCTGGTCTTCCGCGCCAGCACCGCGGAGCACGCCATCAGGTCCAAGGCTGGCACGGTCGAGAGGGGGACGATCCTGGAGGTCCGGGCCGCCAAGCACCACACGTTCAAGACGCTCGTGGTGGAGCCCAAGGGTGCCGGGACGCGGTTCGAGTACCGGCTGGAGGGCGACGAGTACACGGCCTGGATCCACGACCCGAACGCCCAGGAGTAGAAGATGGACGGCTTGCCGATCTTCGCGCGCAGGATCCGGGCGCTCCGAGAAGGACGCGGGTGGTCAGCCAACGAACTGGGGCGCCGAGTGGCCGAAGTGCCTGGGTGCGACCGAGTGGGCGCCAGCCACGTCCAGAAGTGGGAGTCCGGTAGCCCTCCCAGCGCCACGTTCCTTGACGGACTGGCCCACGTGTTCGGGGTCCCGGTGGACTCCTTCCTGCTGGACGGGTTCGACGTGGGCCAGAAGGTCTGGCTGGTCGGACGTGACCAGGGCACGGGAGGGTTCACCCCCCTCCAGGCGACCGTCGTGGGCCTAGACCTCGCGGGCGCCTGCTACAGGCTGGTGGGCGACGGTTTCACCGCCCACCTCTGGATCACGAAGGTCTACCGAAAGTGGCCCGAAGCCCTGATGGTGGCAGACCGGCTGATGCGGACGGACGACACGGGCCTCATGGCCCGATTCTGGGAGAAAGGCGTCATGGGCAAGATCCTCGTGGAGCACCTGCTGCTCCGCCATATCCCCGAGGAGCGGTATCGGGAGGTCGATGCCGACGCGCTCCGCTGGTCCCGGGGCTTCCCGCCCGAGGTGGTCGAGAAGCAACTGGAGCCGATTCAGGATCCGCCGCCCGATGGAGTCCCGCTCAGCCCGCCTTCAGCCGACCCGCCACGGCCCCTGGGGACCTCGCCGCTGGCCTGGGCGCTTCGCCCTGACGGGAAGTGGTGGCCGGTGCAGCACGACGTCCGGTGCTACGGGGCTGGGACGAGCGACGACTGTGAGGGACGAGCCGTGCGGTACTACCAGAACCGGCCCTGTTGCGAGACCTGCTACGTCCACCTGATCGTGAACGAGACCTTCTAGCGGTGTCACTCGCGGCCGGCGCGCGTAGCGCGCCGGGGGCGGGGGACAGCCACACCCGGCCAGCGAAGCTGTTTGACTGGACCCGCTACACCAGGTCGTGGGTGTTGGCCTGCATCCAGAAGAACGTGCGGATCTCGATGACCGTCAACAGCAGGAGCAGCGACCACTCCTCCCGGTTGAACCCAGCAGGCTCGCCGTGCAGGGCCGGAGGGTCGCTCGAAGCCTTACTACTTCAAGACCCGGGCAGAAGCCCTCGCCTTCAAGAAGGACTTCGAGGATGAGTTGAGCATCCCGTCCGGAATCCCAACCCCGGACGAGGCGCTCGGTCAGTACCTCGCCGCAATGAAGGGCCGCGGGTTGGAGAAGTCCACCATCGACACGGCGGGCCACCAGTTGCGGCCGTTCGTGGAGTCCCTGCCCGCGCTGGACCGGGCCTCGAAGGTCCACGTCCTTCGAAGGCTGGCCCGGCTCACGTCCATCGCCAGCAAGTCCAACACCCTGAAGGAGATGAACCGGTTCCTAATCTTCTGCGTGAAGAAGGGGTGGACACATCGCAACCCGGCCGCTGGGATCACCGTCGAGGGCAGGATGCCGACCGGCAAGCCTCAACTGACACGGGCCGAGGCACGAGTCCTGATCGCCCACCTCCTGAAGGACGAGTCCGAGGCGGCCACGTTCACGCTCCTGCTGCTGATGACGGGCGCCCGGAAATCCGAACTCCTGAAGCGGCGGGTCCGGGACGTGGACGTGGCCCCGAACTACGACCACGAGGGGCGGGAGTATGGGCTGGTCGAGGTGTTCAAGACGAAGACCACGGCCGGAGTCCGCGGCCTCCGGGTCTACGAACCCGCCCTGTCCCGCCTGCGACAGCAGGCCGCGGGGAAGTCCTTCAAGGACTACCTGTTCCCGGGTGAGTATCCGGGACAGCACCACTGCGAGTCCTGGCCCAACGACAACCTCGAACGCCAGTGCGAGGCCGCGGGCGTATCCGTGGTCCCACCACACGGCCTGCGGGGGACCGCCGGATCCTGGGCCAAGGAGGTCGGCGTGATCGGCGCCGCGATCTCGCGGGACCTGGGCCACAACGGGCAGGCCGTGACGAACCGGCACTACGTGAAGGCGGACGCCGGGGCTGCGGCCCAGGCCGCACAGATCGCCGCGTCACTGGCCCCGGCGCCGCCGGCGGCGGCGCCCTCGCCCGGACCAGGGGACGATCTGGTCAACTGAACCGCCTACGGCCCCGACGGGGGAGAGGACCGCACGTACTCGAACGGCACCCACGCCGACCGCCCCTTGTACGGACCGTCCTGGACCCGGACCTCCGTGGCGGTGAACGTGTGGTCGGTCACCAGGACCCGGGTCCCGGGTGTGACCGGGAAGAGCGCCCCCGCCGCCAGCATCTGGTTCCCGCCAAGCTGGTCGTGGGCCATCGCGATCTTCGTGTACCGGTCCAGGTCGTCCTTCGTGGCCGCGACCAGGATCGGGTTCACGCCGCTCGGCGTGGCCAGCCAGCCGTACTGACCGGTTCGGGTCACCGTTGCCCGATGCTCGGCCTCGGCCTGCTGCTCCCGCTGCTCGCGCTCCGCCTTGTCGGCCGCCCGCTTGGCCTCCTTCTCGGCCTTCTTCTGCTCCCGGGCTTCCTGCTGGGCGGCGGCCCTTTCCTGGTTCTCGCGCCGGATCCGGGCCATCTCCTCCGGGAAGAGCAGGTGTACGGCGCCGGTCACCACGAGCACGCCGCCCACGATCCAGACCCACTTCGGGACCTTCCGGGTCCAAGCCCAGTCCATCTCACACCCCCGCGGTTGGACCCGATTCTGCTCCGGTCCGAGTCGACGGGCAACCCAGGCTCGACCTGGCTACAGCCGCAGTTGAACTCGCAGTTGCCCCGGCGGGACCCAGTGGTTCTGGAAGTACACGTCGAAGGATGCCCCGACCGTGTGGTTGACGAGCACGGTCCGCCCGAGGACGGTGTCGTGGGACCATTCGACCTCGTCCCCGACCGACACGGGTTCCTCCGACAGCATCTCGAAGATGGAGTACCCGTACCCCGCAGTCTCGACGGCCACCATTCCCCTCACCGGGTTGATCTGATGAACCCTTCCAATCACCGCCGCCTCCTTTCACAGGTCCCGATCCTCGCCCCGGTTGGTCTGTCAGCCAGCCCGCACCAACCGCCCACGCACCGGCGCCTACGTTGCCGACCGCTCGGGGTCGAAGGTCTCCAACCGGCAGATCCCGCCCTGATCGAGGACGACCCGGATCTTCCGGAGAGCGGCGTGGCTTGCGTCCGGACCGCGCCAGAAGCGCAGGACGACGTTCAGGTGGTAGGTCCGGTGGGACTTTACGCGGCGGGGCTCACGGCCCCCATCGAGTACCTCGACGTAGGGTTCGGGCTCGTCCAGGGAGTGCAGGAAGTGGCGGACGTTCATCCGGAGGACGTCGGTCAGAGCCGCCACGCGCTCACGGCCTCCGGTGACGCGGCCGGGCTCCACCGTCAGGAGTTTCGTGTACCGGAAGACGGACTCGGAGAACTCCCTCTCGGCCAGGATCTCGGTCCGGCCCGAGTTCCGAAGCCTCCGCACGTCCTCCGGGACCTTGTCGGGCGGCACGAACAGGAACTTCTGCCGGAACTTCCCGATGCGGACGCCCGTGACCGGGTCGGTGATGACGACCCGGTGGTCGGCCACGCTCCGGCCGAGCAGGCGCAGGAAGAACTGCCTGCCCACCTCCTTGATCCGGTCCTTCAGCATGTAGCTGACCACGAGGACCGCGAAGAGCGTCCACGACACCGGGGCGAGGCTGGCGGCCCAGAAGGACACCGAGGTGGCGAAGGCCATCGACACCCCGGCGGCCACGGCGAACAGGGCGTGCTCCACGGAGGAGCGGGCGTCCTCGGTCCGGATATGCAGGTACTGCGCGCTGGCCACGTACTTCTTGAGCAGCGAGTTCCGGAAGACGAACTCCTCGTTGTCGGCGTCGGCACGGGCCACCGACCGGTACCCGCGGCTGGTCCTGTACCCGGCCTCCCCAGCGGCGAGCCCGATGACCCGGTCCCGGAGTCCCGCGTCCATGTCGGGGACGACGTCGAGCAGGTGCAGGGCGTAGGACTCGGCGGTGAGGCTCAGGTACTCGTCCACGAGGTGCATCGCCGCCAGGACGTCCTGGGGGAAGCCGGGGATGAGCAGGGCGTCGACGGATTCCCGGTACCGGGAGAGGGCGGTGGCCAGGGGCGCCAGGGACTCCTGGGCAAGCCGCACCGCGTTCGCGGTGTCCGCCGGGGTGCCGCGGGCTCGGGTCTCCACGACCAGTTGTCCCAGGTCCCGGAGGGAGGCCCGAAGGATGCACCCCAGCATCTTCGCTTCGTGCACCAGGGTCCGCAGGTCGGTCGGTCCGGCCGTGCCCGCCTTGAAGGACTCCGCGCAACCCGCCAGCCGCCCAATGGGTGACCGCGGGTCCTGCCCGACCACCTGGGCCAGCGTCATCTGCGGCGTCTTGAATCGGACGAAGTCCCGGACGTCCGAGTAGAACTCCCGGGGGCCGAAGGTCATCTGGTTGACGTTGAGGCTCTGGGACGCGAAGAAGTACGCCTCGACCGTGTAGGACTGGACCTTGGCGTTCGGGTCGAGCGGGTAGTCGAGCTTGATCTCGAACTGGTGCCGGTCGTGGCGCTCGACCTTCTCCAGCAGGGCATTCTCGCCAGTGAACAGGGCCACGCCACACCTCGGCCAGAATCGTGCCACGACGGGTCTGGAGCGTCAACGCCGACGCCCGACGTCCACTCCGTCTTGAAGCCGCGTCCAGGACCGCCTAGTCGCCCCGCCAAGGCCAGTCTGGGGACGTACCCGACCTCCGGGCCCCGTTCCGGTCGCCGGGCGGCCCAGAAGCGGCTCCGGCGGCGCATCGGCCCGGACCCCCGGCCCCGGATTTCGTTGTTAGTATCGTTGTTAGAAACAAAAAAGCCCCGACCAACCGGCCGAGGCTTCTTCGTGAACCGTCGTCAATTCAACGACTTGCGGGTGCGAAAGGGGGGACTTGAACCCCCACAGGCTTGCGCCTACTAGAACCTGAATCTAGCGCGTCTGCCAATTCCGCCACTTTCGCAGCGCCAAAGCGGAGGGGAATATAGCGGCGACGATCCCGCCTGTCAAGCGATTCGTCGCGTACCGGTCGGGGGAGGCGGAGTCGCCGGGGATCTCACGGCTTCCAGAGGCGCTCCGGAAGGCCCTCGGCCCGCAGCGCGACGCGGGACAGCGCGAACATCAGGTCGGACACCCGGTTCAGGAAGACGCGGCGCAGCGCGTTGTCGCCGAAGCCCTCCCCCAGGGCGACGACGCGCCGCTCGGCCCGCCGCACGACGGTCCGGGCCACGTGCAGGGCGGCCTCGGCGCGGGAGGCTCCGGGGGACAGGAAGTGGCGCAGTTCCGGCAGGCCGGCCATCGCCTGGTCGATCCGCCGCTCGATCCGGGCGACGCGGGCCTCGTCCATGCCAACGGGCCACGAGCCGCCGGACGCCAGGTCGGCGCACAGCCGCATCAACCCGTCCTGCACCTCGTCCATGGCGGCCAGCAGCAGGTCCCGGTCCGTGCCCCCGGGCAGCAGCGACGACTCGACCCGGGCGACGCCGACGAAGGCGTTGGCCTCGTCGACCGCCCCGTATGCCTCCACCCGTGGATCGGCCTTGCTGACGCGCCCGCCAGCCAGCAGGCCGGTCTCGCCGCCGTCGCCGGTCCGCGTGTACAGCTTCATTCGGCGCCCCCGGCCGCCTTGTCCAGGCCGCGCTCGCCCGGCTTCGGCGCCGTCTCGCGCCGCGTGAACCCGCACCCCTCGCGCTGGCACAGCAGCGTCCGCGCGTTGCGGAACGACCGCACGAACAGCGTCGGCGCGCCGCACTGCGGGCACGTCTCGGACACCGGCTCGTACGAGGTCAGGAACTTGCACTTCGGGTACTGGTCGCACCCGAAGAACGGCTTGCCCTTCTTGCTGCGCTTCTCCGCCAGGTGGCCCGGGCAGCCCGGGACGGGGCAGCACTCGGCGCGGGTGTAGGGCCGCGTGAAGTCGCACTTCGGGTACGTCGTGCAGGCGACGAACTTGCCGAAACGGCCCGAGCGCACCTGCAGTTCGCTGCCGCACTTCGGGCACTGGCCGGGGCTCTCGTTCCCGCGCGGGGCCACGTGCCCGTTCTCGTCGCGGTCGAATTCCATCGTGTTGCGGCACTCCGGGAAGCCCGAGCAGCCCAGGAACGCGCCGTTCTTGCCGAAGCGGATCAGCAGCGGCTTGCCGCACTTGTCGCAGTTCACGCCCGCCGGGATCGCCTCGGACTTGACGCTGCGCATCTCGGCAGCAGCCTGCTTCAGCGTCTTGTCGAAGGCGGCCCAGAACGTGCCCAGCAGTTCCAGGCGGCCCGTCTGGCCCTCTTCGACCTTGTCCAGCGACTCCTCCATCCGCGCGGTGAAGTCGAAGTCGACGATGTCCGCAAAGTGCCGTACCAGCAGGTCCGTCACCACGCGACCCAGCTCGCTGGGGCGAAGGCGCCCCTCGACCTTCTTCACGTAGCCCTTCGTCTGGATCGTGCCGACGATGGTCGCGTACGTGGACGGCCGCCCGATGCCCTTCTCCTCCAGTTCGCGGACCAGCGTGGCCTCGTTGAAGCGCGGCGGCGGCTCGGTGAACTTCTGTTCGCCCTTCAGGTCCCTCAGGCGCACCGGCTCGCCGTCCGCCAGGTCGGCCGGCAGCGTGCCCTGTCCCTCGAATTCCTCGTCGCCCTCGGCCGCGTCGGCCTTCGCCTCCTCGACCTTCGGGGCGTCCTTGCCGTCGCGCCAGGCCGCCAGGTAGCCGTCGAACCTCAGCACCGAGCCGGTCGCCCGGAACTCGGCCGGCCCGGCCTCGATATCCACCGAGGTCTGGTCGTACACCGCGGCGGTCATCTGGCAGGCCACGGCCCGCGCCCACACCAGCGAGTACAGCCGGAACTCGTCCCGTTCCAGGAACGCCTTGACCTCGGACGGCGTCCTCCAGGCCGACGTCGGCCGGATCGCCTCGTGCGCGTCCTGCGCCGACCGCTTGTTGCGATACAGGATCGACTTCGCCGGGACGTACGCGGTGCCGTACCGCTCGGCGACGACCTCCCGGATCCCCTTCACGGCCTCGTCGGACATGCGTACCGAGTCGGTACGCATGTAGGTGATCAGGCCGACGCGCCCCTCGTCCCCGAGGTCGATGCCCTCGTACAGCCGCTGGGCCACCGCCATCGTGTGCGACGGCGAGAAACGCAGCAGCCGGGACGCCTCCTGCTGCAACGAACTGGTGATGAACGGCGGCAGGGAGGGCCGGCGGCGCTCCTTCCGTTCGACCTTCGCCACGCGCCAGTCGGCGCCCTTCAGCACGGCCTGCAGGTCGCGCGCCTGGGCGCCGTTGTTGACGTCCGCCTTCTTCCCGTCCAGCCGGCGCAGCGTCGCCTGGAAGCGCTGCGGGCCCCGGGGCGGGGTCCGTTCCAGGTCCGCCGTCAGCACCCAGTACTCGCGCGGGTCGAACGCCTCGATCTCGCGCTCGCGGTCCACGACCAGCCGCACCGCGACCGACTGCACGCGCCCCGCCGACAGACCGCCCTGCACCTTGCGCCACAACAGCGGCGAGATCTGGTAGCCCACCAGCCGGTCCAGGATGCGCCGGGCCAGTTGCGACTCGTACATCTTCTCGTCGAGGTCGCGCGGGTACTGCAGCGCCTTGCGCACCGCGTCCTTCGTGATCTCGTGGAACAGCACGCGCCGGATCTCCGGGGCGACCCCGCGGATCTCCTCGGCGATGTGCCAGGCAATGGCCTCGCCCTCGCGGTCGGGGTCGGGGGCCAGGTAGACGCAGTCGGCGGTGGCGGCGGCCTTGCGCAGCTTGTCCACGATCTTGCGCTTGCCCTTCACCACCTCGAACTTCGTCGCGAAGCCGTCCTCGACGTTCACGCCAAGGGTGCGTTCGGGCAGGTCCTTGATGTGGCCCGCCGAAGCCTCGACCTCGAACTCGCCCTGCAGGTACTTCTTGATGGTCGAGGCCTTCGCGGGCGACTCGACGATGATCAGCGACTTCCCCACGCTTCCCTTCCTTCGCGCGGACTGGAACCTTCCATCCCGTGCCCGCCGTCCCCGGGGGACAGCCCGGCGCGCGTTCCTATACCACGGATCGGCGATGCCGCCCATGCGGCGACGGTCGGCAGGAGTCCCGGGGACCCGGGCTCAGCGGGGCGCGGGTTCCTTTCCGGCCTGCCCGGGCTGGGGCAGCCGGGATTCCAGCATCGCCTTCAACTCCGCCGACTCGCGACGCAACGCCGCGACCTGGGACTGCGCCCGCAGCACGAACAGCACGAGGATCAGCCACAGGATCCCGTACGCCGCCACCAGCATCGTCTCGCCGGAGACCTCGTCCCGGGCCTGGCCCTCCTCGATGCCGACCTGGTAGCTGCCGTCCCAGGCCTTGCCCGCCGCCGGGGAACCGCCCGTTGTGCCGCCCTCGGGCGCCCCCTGGGCCAGCGCCGCCGCGGACACGACCAGCACCGCGACCGTCGCCAGCCGCGTCGCCCAGTGCACCCACCCGCCGGAACCGGCCCGACTGTCCCGCTGCATGTCTCCTCCCCGTCCGGACCGGCACGTGCCGGCCATGGACCGGCCCGTCACTCGGACCGGCGATCGACTTCCAGGTACAGGGCGTCCAGTTGCCGGCGCTCGCGCTCGGTCAGGATGCGCAGCCAGGCCAGCGCAGCCGCGAACAGGAACATCGCCGCCACGCTCAGCCCGAAGGCCAGCCGCATGCCGGGCTGGCTCAGGCCGCCCTTGTAGACCACCTGCGGGTGCGCGCCGCCCCACCGCTCCACCGCGAAGTGGATGAAGTACACCGCCGGAATGCCCAGGATCGACAGGCCGGCGGCCACGCCCCGGCCGAAGCGGTCGCTGCCCGCGAAGGCCCGCAGCGCCAGGTACGCCAGGAACAGCAGGAAGACCATCAGCGACAGCGTCAGCCGCGGCTCCCAGGTCCACCACGTCCCCCACGCCTTGCGCGCCCACAGCGGGCCGGTGACCAGCACGATCGCGCCCAGCGTCACTCCGACCTCGGCGGTCGCCACGCCCACGGCATCGGCGATCCCGGCCCAGTGCGGCCTGGCGCCGCCCACCGTCAGGTACGCCAGGCCGGCCATCGCGCACACCGCGAACGACAGCAGCATGTTGATGGCGGAGCCTACGTGGAAGTAGAAGATCTTCTGCGAGATGCCCAGCGTCGCCTCGACCGGTGCGACCAGGAACACCGCGTAGATCGCCGTCGCCAGCATCCCGGCCGCGGCCACCGTCAGCCCGTACCCGATCCCGACCGCCCCGGACCCGCCCTTCGCCATCAACGTCGCCCCCGTTGCAGGCCCGGCCCGTCAGGCCCGGACCATGCGACCGAACAGCGCCACCGTCACGACGCCGAAGATCATATCAAAGCCCGCCAGGAACCTGAGCCACGTGTCGACGTCCTCGACGACGGGCGCGCCGACCGCCACCGCCGTCACCTTGACCCCGGCGATCACCACCGGCACGAACACCGGGTAGGTGACCAGCGGCAGCAGGACCTCCTTCATCCGCGCGTTCATCAGCATCGCCGCGAACAGCGTCCCGATCAGGCCCAGCGCGACGTTGCCCAGCGCCAGCGACGCGACGAACGACAGCGGGTCGGTGATCTGCAGGTCGAAGAACACCAGGATCAGCACGATCGTCGGCACCTGCATCAGCAGCGCGAAGGCCACCTGCGCGGTCGCCTTGGCCAGGAACACGGTCGAGGGCGCGGCGGGCGACAGCAGCAGCGACCACAGGCAGTCGTTCTCCCGCTCGCGATCGAACAGGCGGTTCTGGCCCACGGTGGTCGCGAACAGCACGGTGACCCACACGATGCCGGGACCGTAGATGCGCGACTTCGACTGGTCGGACAGGAAGGCGAAGGCGAAGATGACGACCAGCAGCAGCGCGAACAGCGTGGTGGTGTACAGGATCTCGCGGGTCCGGAACTCGACGCGAAGATCCTTGCCGACGATGGCGAGGTACCGGCGGATCTCGTCCTTCATGGCCGGCCCCCGTCCACGCGGGCGAAGGCCGCCGACGCGCCCCCGGCCCCGCCGGGCAGGTCCGCGACCAGGCGCCCGCCGTCCAGCACCAGCACGCGGGTCGCCGCGGACTCGACCTCCGACGGGTGGTGGGTGGAGAACAGCACGATGCGGCCCGCGCGCCCCTGGTCGGCCAGCAGTCCCAGCAGCCAGCGCCGGCCGAACTCGTCCAGGCCCGTCGACGGCTCGTCCAGCAGCCAGGCCCGGGCCCCGGAAGCCATCAGGCGCCCGATCGCGGTCCTCTGCTGCATGCCGCGCGAGAAGGTCCGGACGGTCCGGTCCGCGTCCGCGGTCAGCCCCACGGCCGCCAGCACCTCGACGGCACGCTCGACCGGCCGGGCCTGGCCGTGCAACACGCCGGTGAAGACCAGGTTCTCGCGTGCCGACAGGTCGGGGTAGACCAGGAGGTCGTGCGGCAGGAAGCCCAGCCAGGACCGGGCCTTCGCCGCGCCCGCCGGCCGGTCGCCCTCGGTGACGACGACGCGGCCGCGGTCGGCCTGCCGTCGCCCCGCCAGGATCGACAGCAGCGTGCTCTTGCCGGCGCCGTTGCGCCCCACGACGGCCACGACCTCGCCGGCCCCGGCCGTGAACGACACGTCCCGCAGCACGTGGCGGCGTCCGTACACGCGGGCCACGCCCTCGCAGTCCAGCCGCAGCGGGGCGTCGTTCATCGCGCCCTCCTCCGAGCCATCCCCAGCACCGACAACGCGGCCACGACCGCCAGCACCCCCAGCCCGGCAGCCTGGTAGGGCCCGGAATCGACGGGAAGCCGCCCGACGGCGATCCGCAGCGGCCTGCCGGCCGGCACCGGGACGGACAGATCCTGGTAGCGCCAGGTGCCGTCGCCCTCGGACTCCTCGCGGTACCCGAACGCCTCCATCGGGCGCACGTGCAGGGCGTGCGGCCCGCCGCGGTGGATCACCTGCACCTGGGCCAGGGTCAGGCCCGGCACCGCGGCCAGCACCGTGCGGGAGTCCTCGACCCGCACCGGGTAGAACACCTCGGCCCCGAACTCCCCGGACGTCCCCGGCGTGCCCGAGACGACCACGTTCCCGTCCCGCACCTCGACCGACGCCCCTCCCCGGGGGCGGACCTCGAGACCCGGGGCCTCGCCGACCCGCTGCTGCCGAGGCGGCTGCGGCCCGGTCTCCGGCAGCAGCAGCGGGACCGTCCACGACCCGGGTCCGCCGCCGAGCAGCACGAGGGACTGCGCCACGGTCAGCCTCCCCTCGTCCCCGCCGATCTCGACCCACAGCGTGGCCATCGGCCTCTCGGGCGGCGCGGCGGACGCCGGCAGCGCCGGCCCGGCGATCGCGAGGGTCGCGGCCAGCACGGGAAGGACACGGTCGCATCCGGCGGTCATCGTCCCTCCCCGTCGCCCCGGTCGAGGCCCCACGCAGCCCCCAGCATCCGGACGAACGCCCGCAGGGCCATCAGCGCGGCCCCGGCCGCCAGCACCGCGAAGAACGTGTCGACCGCGCTCATGCCGCTCCCCCCGGACGCGCCTCCGCTGCCTCCGCCCCGGCCTCGCGCCGCGTCCGGAGCGGCAGCAGCAGCGCCGCGACGGCCAGCATCATCACGACGGCCCCCAGCCACAGCGACGACATCATCGGGTGGTCCATCGCCGTCAGGTTCACCTCGCCCGCACCACGGGCCGGCGTCGCCGCCAGGTACAGGTCCGTCAGCACCCCGGGCCGGATCTCGACCTCGGTCGTCGGGTTCTCGGACTTCAGATAGTAGCGGACCTCGGGGGCCAGCAGCAGTCCCGCCCCCACCGGCACGACCTCGACCGCCGCCG
Source organism: uncultured Myxococcales bacterium (assembly GCA_937975765.1). Lineage (GTDB taxonomy): Bacteria > Myxococcota_A > UBA9042 > DTJE01 > DTJE01 > CAIZWN01. The sequence continues at coordinate 3,276 of CALJUR010000076.1, read as the reverse complement.
GGTCCTCCGCCGCCGGACGGACCGCCAGCAGCGGCGACGAACCCTTCTCCCGGAAGCCGCTGGCCACCGCATCGAACGTCGCATCGTCGGCCGCTGCCATCGCGATGGCCGGGTCCCCGCGGCCGCCGGCCCGCACCGTCAGGCGGTCGTCCCCGGCCAGGGCCGCGATGCCCCTGGCCGCCTCCAGCAGGCGCCGGAAGGACTCGGGCAGGACCCGCAGGATCTGGGGCCGTCGCGGCATCAGCCGGATCTCGCGCCGTTCCCGATCGATCCCGATCGGCACCAGCGCTCCCGCCAGCGTCGCCCGCGACGCCTCGGACAGCAGGAAGCCCCGGGCCTCGTCCCCGGAGGCGAAACGCACCTTCGCGAACGGTCCGTCGCCGGCCTCGACCGACACCGCACCCGGCGCCGCCGCCCGCACCGCCTCCCCGGCCGCCTCGGGCAGCGGGGCGCCCTTCGACCGCACCAGGAAGTGCGCCTCCAGCGCCGCGTACCCGGCGTCCGGCTCCCAGCGGTCACCCGTGCCCAGGAACAGCAACTCCCGCCCCCCCAGCGTCGTCGCCTCCAGCGGCGCCAGCACGGCGTCCTTCTTCTCCAGCTTGCCGGCCGCCCCGGCGTATCCCAGGAACGACAGGGCCACGCCCACGTGCACCAGGTGGCCACCGTACCGGCGCGGATTCTCCCGGAACAGCACGCCCGCGGCCGCCCAGGGAGACTCGCCCCTCGCGGCCCGGCGCGCCCGCACGCTGCGGACCCAGTCCAGGGCCCCGACGCTCAGGACCTGCACGGCCAGCGCCACCGCCAGCAGCGCGTAGATCCCCGGCCAGGACAGCCCCTTCAGGTACAGGAGGCTGGCCCTGCCCATCGGCATCCCGGTCGTCGCCGCGATCCCGGCCCCCCGCACCAGCACCAGCGCCGTCGCCGCCAGGATCGCCGCAACCGCGCCGATCCCCAGCGTCCGCAACGCGGTCCGCCGGGCCGCCGCCGAGGGGGCCTGCCGCAACGGGAAGGCCGGCCCGAGCGCGGTCAGCGCCAGGATCGCGATCCCGATCGGCGCGACCGCCTTGTTGAACCACTCCGGCCCCACGTTGATGGCCTGGGTCAGCGGCACGTGCTCGCCCCCCGTCAACGCGGCCAGCGTCGCCAGTCCCCGGTCGATCACGGCCAGCATCGTGGGCGACTCCGAGATCTTGGGCAGCAGCGTGCCCCAGGTCACGAGGAAGACCGCCATCAGGAACAGCAGCGCGGTCGCGACCACCAGGGACTCGCGGGAAAGGTAGGAATCCAGGCGGCCCGCCGGCGCCAGCGCCTTCCAGCGCCACGCGATCAGACCGGCGGATACGACGACCAGCAACAGTTGGTACCAGAGGAAGAAGGGCGTCAGCGCGGAGCCGGCGAACGAGTGCAGCGACTGGATCAACTGGCTGCGGGTCAGGAAGGTCGCGAAGATCGTCAGGAGGAAGGTCAGGCTGGCCAGCACCACGTTCCATCGGCGCAGCATCCCGGTCCGGTGCTCCACCGAAAAGGTGTGCAGCATCGCGGTCCCGGTCAGCCAGGGCAGCAAGGCCGCGTTCTCCACCGGGTCCCAGCCCCAGTACCCGCCCCAGCCCAGTTCCAGGTAGGACCACAACTCGCCGACGACCAGGCCCGCGGTCAGCAGCACCCAGGCGAACAGCGACCAGCGCCTCGCCTCGGCCACCCACCTCCCGTCGGCACGCCCCGTGGCCATCGCCGCGACGGCGAACGCGTAGGGGATGGTGTAGGCGATGAACCCCAGCAACTGGGGCGGCGGGTGCACGGCCATCAGCGGGTTCTGCAGCAGCGGGTTCAGTCCCCGCCCGTCCGGCGGGCCGGCCGAGGCGAGGTAGGTCTCGAAGGGGCTGGACGCGAAGGCCATCAGGACGTTGAAGAACAGCAGCGCCAGGGCCGTGACCGCCAGCAGCCATCCCGTGTAGGGCGAGGGATCGTCCCGGCGCGTGAATGCCAGCACCCCCCCCAGCACGGACAGGCTCAGCACCCAGAACGCCAGCGCCCCCTTCTCGCCCCCCCAGAACGCCGTCAGCAGGTAGACCAGCGGCAGACCGGAATCCGTGTAGTGGGACACGTACTGGTTCGAGAAGTCGTGCGAGACGATGGCGTGCAGCAGCAGCGCCGACATCGCAGCGGACAGCCATGCCAGCGCCTGCATGCCCTGCCCGGCGGCGCGAACCGACCTCGGCAGGTTCCGCACCGCGCCCGCAACGGCCATCATGGCCACCACGGCGTTCGTCGCCAGGGCGGCGAACACCAGGACCTGGCCCAGCACCGAACTGCTCATCCACGCCTCTATTGGATCGGCCCGGGTCGACTCCGTCTCCGGCGAGAGATCGCTCCGCGATCCCGTCGCCTCCGCCTCCGTGCCCGGGCAGCCGCAGGATCGGCCCGGGTCGACTCCGTCTCCGCGCCCGGATGGGAACGGCCGCGCGCCGGGCCTACCGCCCGCCGGTGTCCTCCCGGTGACCGTTCTGGTACTTGTTCCTGTAGTACTGGTCGGCCTGCTCTTCCGAGACCCCGGCCTCCTGGTACTTCGACGGGCACTTCACGGTGATCTTGGACACCCGCATCCGGCGATCGGACTCCAGGTGGCCCTGGAGGATCACCTCGCGCCCTTCCGCGAACGGATCCGGAAGCGCTCCCTGGTACAGGCAGTCCAACTGGCGCCCCCCCGCATCGGTGATCGCGAACGCGGTCTCGAAGGAGTTGGCCCCCTTGGAGACCGACCCCTGCATCACGTTGCCGCCGACCTTGAACTCCCGGTCGCCCAGGGTCCCGGACGCGGCCAGGGCCTCTTCCAGCGTCAGGTTGAACACGCCGCTCTTCATCGACGAACCGACGATGGCGAACCCGCCCACCAGCACGACGACGGCGACCAGGACCGGAACGACCTTCCGAACGGCCACGTTACCCCCCGGAATCGGCAGCCCGGAAAACCTACCAAGGCGGAACACCGGTGTAAAGGCGCGCGCCCGCAAGCCCGCGCAACGGCTTCCGCCTTGGCAATCGTGTTACGGATTTCGCTTCCCCGGGACGATGCCCGGTGACGTGGACGGGAGGGGAGCCTTCGGCCGCGGAACCCGGAGGATCGATCCGCCGCGTCTCTTCACCGCCGGACGCCCGCTATGCCGGACGGCGGGACGCGGTCCGATCGTCTACCAGGACCCGTGGGACCCGTGCGACCCGTGGGAGCCGTGCAGATCGGAAGAGCACACGTCTGAACTCCAGTCACCGAATACGATC
>CALJUR010000075.1 GCA_937975765.1 uncultured Myxococcales bacterium | reverse complement strand
ACCACCGAGATCTACACTCTTTCCCTACACGACGCTCTTCCGATCTCCCGCGGACCTGCACGAGGTCCGCCTGGATCACCTCCGCGACCTGGACGATCTCGCCTGCGACTGCATCCGGCGCCACGGCGACCGCGTGGTGGCGACCTGCCGGCGGGTCGCCGAGGGAGGGGGGATCGGCCGCGACGAAGGGGCCCGGATCGCCCTGCTGGCGCGGGCGGCGCAGGCCGGGGCCGCCTGGGTCGACGTCGAGGAGGACGCCTTGGCTGCCGCCTGGGATGCGGGGATCCCGCCCCTGCGCACGGTGGCGTCGTTGCATGCTACGGACGTGGCGTCACTGGGGCCCGGAGTCGCGCGGCTGGCCGGATGCCCGGCCGGGATGGTGAAGATCGCGGCGGGGATCCGGCGGGCGGCCGACCTGCTGGAACTGAAGCGGCTGCGGGACGCCCTGGGGGAACGGCCGGCGGTGGCCGTCGGCATGGGCGACGCCGGGCTGTGGACGCGGGTGCGGCCGCGCGACGTGGGGTCGGCCTGGACCTACGTGGCCGCGTCGCCTTCGCTGGCGACGGCCCCGGGGCAGACGACGCGGGACCAGGCGGTCGCGCTGCGGGTGCTGGAGTCCCACCGGCTGCGGGTGCTGGCGGTTGCCGGGGGGGACCAGGTCGTGCACTCCCTGGGGACGGATGTGTACAACCGCCTGTTCGCGGAACTCGGGGCGGACTGCCAGTACCTGCCGCTGCCCGCAGGAACGTGGGAGGAGGTCGAGGCCGCGGCGCGGACGTTCGGCGTCGCCGGCCTGTCGGTGACGATGCCGTTCAAGCGCGACGCGTTCCAGGCGGCCCGGGGACACGAGGAGGCGGCCGCGGCGCTGGGCGCGGCGAACACGCTGGCCCGCGCGCCGGACGGCACGTGGGAGGCCTGGAACACGGATGCCGTGGCCGCGCGGTGGCTGCTGGCGGGCCTGGGCGCCCGGCCGGGCCACCGGGCGCGGGTCCTGGGGGCCGGGGCCACCGCCGTGACGGTGGCGGCGGCCGCGGACGAACTGGGATTGCGCGTGTCGCTGGCCGCCCGCGACCCCGGGAAGGCGCGGGCCGACCTGGGGGAGTTGCCGCCTGGACTGGCCGCCCGCGCGGTCGCGTGGGAGGTCCTTCCGTGGGCGGCGCGGGCCGAGGGGACCATCGACGTGCTGGCGAATGCCACGCCGGTCGGGGCCGACGGGGCCGGATGCCCGTGGGACCCGCAGGCGCCGCTGCCCCCGCGGGTGCTGGACGTGGTGCGGCCGGTGCAGGGCCCCTCCCCCCTGGTGCGGCGGGCCGGCGAGGCCGGCGCCCGGGTGGCGGACGGCCTGGCCTTCTGGTGCCGGCAGGGGGCGGCGCAGGTCGCGCGGCTGGCCGGGGTGCGCGCCTCGCCGCGAGACCTGCTGGAGGTGGCCCGGCGTCTGGGCCGCGGGGACGGGCGCCCGGCCGCGACGGCCTCCCTCGCCGCACCCGCGCGGATCCGGGTGCCGGGCTCGAAGAGCGCCACCCAGAGGGCGCTGGTGCTGGCCGCCCTGGCCGTTTCCCCGTCCGAGATCGTCCACCCGTCCCCGTCGGACGACTCCCGGGACCTCGCGGGCGTGCTGGCCGCGTTCGGGTGCCGGATCCAGCCGGTCCCGGACGGGTGGCGGGTGACGCCCGGGCCGTTGCGCGCACCGACGGGACCGGTCGCCTGCGGAGAGGGGGCGACGACGGCCCGGTTCGCGGCCTGCCTGGCGCTGCGGGTGGACGGGACCGTGTCGCTGGACCTGGGCGCCCGCCTTCGCCAGCGCCCCCTCGGCGCGCTGGCCCGATCCCTCCATGCGGCGGGCGCCTCGGTGGTGTTCGACGCGGCGTCGGGGCGCCTGTCCGTCCGCCGCGTCGCCACGGTGCCGCCCGAGGTGGAGGCGGACCTGTCGGGTTCCTCCCAGCCCGCGACCGGCCTGTTGCTGGTGGCCCCCGGCCTGCCGTCCGGCCTGGCGGTCCGGCCCTCCGGGGCGGTCGCATCGCGGTCGTACCTGGACCTGACCATCGGCTGGCTGCGGCGTTTCGGCGTGGAGGTGGCGGAGCGGGACGGGGCGTTCCGGGTGCCGCCCTGCGCGTACGAAGGCCGCCGCGTGGAAGTCGGAGGCGACTTCAGCCTGGCCGCGTTCTGGATGGCCGCCCAGCGTGTGACCGGCCGGCGGGTGGAACTGGTCGGCCTGGACCCGTCGGACGGGCAGGGCGACGCGGTGTTCCCCTCGCTGCTGGCCGCCCTGGACGCCGGCGGCCCGCCGGTGCTGGACCTGCAATCGACGCCCGACCTGCTGCCCCCGCTGGTCCTCGCCGCCCTGTTCGCCGGGCGCACGGTCCGCATCGGCGGAGTGGCCCACGCCCGCACGAAGGAGTCCGATCGCCCGTCGGTGCTGGCGTCCCAGCTTCGCAAGGTGGGGGCGTCCATCGACGAGGCGCCCGACGGGCTGGCGATCCGGCCAGCCCCCCTGCACGGCGATGCGACGCTGGACCCCTCGGGAGACCACCGCATGGCGATGGTGTTCGGCATGCTTTCCCGGGTGCTGCCCGGGCTGAGGATCCTGGACCCGGGCTGCGTGGCGAAGTCCTATCCATCGTTCTGGGACGACCTGGAGGCGCTTCGATGAGACCGGCGATCGCGCTGATCGGGATGCGGGGCTCGGGCAAGACGACCGTGGGGCTGCGGCTGGCAAGACGGCTTGGGGTCCCGTTCGAGGACACGGACGCCCGTGCCGAGGCGGCCCTGGGCCTGCCGATCGCGGACCTGTTCGCGCTGGGCCGGCTGGCGGAGTTCCGTGCCCTCGAGGCCGACGAGGTTCGCACGGCCCTGGAGTCGCCGCCCGTCGTCGTGGCCACCGGCGGGGGGGCGGTGGAGGATCCGGCCACGCGCGAGGCGCTGTCGCGGGCCTTCGCGGCGTGGCTGGCCTGCCCCCCCGAGACCCTGGCCGCACGGGTGCAGGGCAGCGGCCGGCCGCCGCTGACGAAACTGCCCCTGGTCGAGGAGCTCCGTTCCGTGCTGGCCATGCGTGCCGGCTTCTACGCGACCTGCGCCCGGATGGTCGTGGACACGTCCCTCCTGTCCCCCGACGAGGTGTGCGATGCGATCGAACACGCGTGGCGACGCCTTCCGGATCACGACGTTCGGTGAGTCCCACGGGCCGGCCGTGGGCGTCGTGATCGACGGCGTGGCGCCGGGCCTGGCGCTGGAGGAATCGATGGTGCAGGCGCAACTGGACCGGAGGCGGCCGGGCCGCACCGGGCTGGACAGCCCCCGCGCCGAGCCGGACCGCGCCGAGATCCTTTCGGGGGTCTTCGAGGGCCGCACCACGGGTGCGCCCGTGTGCATCCTGGTCCGCAACGTGGACGCGCGTCCCGGGGACTACGAGCGGTTCCGGGACCTGGTCCGCCCCGGGCACGGGGACGCCGGCTGGCTGGCCAAGTACGGCGTGCGGGACTGGCGCGGCGGGGGCCGGCTGTCGGGCCGCGAGACCGTGGGGCGCGTCGCGGCCGGGGCCGTCGCCCGGCGGCTGCTGGCCGAGCGCTCGATCGCGATCCTCGGGGCGGTCGTCGAGATCGACGGGATCCGGGCCGGGGCGTTCGACGCCGCCTTCGCCGAGTCCGACCCGCTGCGCTGCGCCGACCCGGCGGTTGCCGCGGCCATGGCCGATCGCGTGCGGCAGGTGCGCGATCAGGGGGACTCGGTCGGCGGCATCGTGGAGGTCCGGGTGGACGGGGTGCCGCCGGGCCTGGGCGACCCGGTGTTCCGGCGCCTGGACGCCGACCTGGCGTCGGCCCTGATGTCGATCGGGGGCGTCCGGGGCGTCGAGATCGGCGACGGGTTCGCGGCGGCCCGCATGCGAGGATCGACGTTCAACGATTCGCCCATGCCCGGAGGAGGATTCTCGTCGAACCACGCGGGCGGCCTGCTGGCTGGGATCTCCACGGGACAGGTCCTCGTGCTGCGCCTGGCCGTGCGGCCGACGGCCTCGATCTCCAGGCGCCAGGCGACCGTCGACCTCCAGGGACGGCCCGCCAGCATCGAGGTCCGCGGCCGCCACGACCCCTGCCTGTGCCTCCGCATCGTGCCGGTGGCCGAGGCGATGGTGGCGTGCGTTCTGGCGGACGCGATGCTGCGGCAAGCCTCGATCGCGAAGGTCCCGCCCACGCCCGACGAGTTGCGCCTGGAGATCGACCGCTGCGACGACGCGCTGCTGGCCGCCCTGGCGCACCGGGTGCACGTGACGGCCCAGATGGGGACCGCGAAGGGGACCCGGGTGCCGGGACACCTGTCGCGACCCGCCGCCGGCGCCGCCCTGCGCCGGGCATGGGCCCGCCGCGCGCGCGAACTGGGCCTGCCCCGCGACGTGGCGCTGTCGGTGCTGGAGGCCATCGGGAAGGGAGGCGGTCCCGGGCGGCGCGGTCAGCGGTAGTCCAGCAGCCTCGGGCGCGGGCCGTACCCGTGCATCACGGCCCGGACCGCGCCCGACGCGTCCCGGGCCAGCGCGCCCATGCCCCGCACCTCGATCGTCCCCTCCGGGGGCAGTTTCGCCAGGAACGCCGCGAACGCGTCCGTCGGGTGCATCCCCGGAAGGTAGTCGGACGCCGTCCGGAAACCCCGGTAGGTCGCGCGTTCGGGCCCGTCCATCGCCCCGACCAGCACCAGGAAGTCCAGCCGGCCGGCGGCCAGCACCGGCCCGGACAGGTCCTTCCGCAGGCGCTCCCGGGTCCCGGGCACGTCGGTCTCCCAGGCATCCACCAGTCGGGTGGCCCGCTGCAGGCACTCCGGGCAGTCCAGGCGGCAGGGGTAGTGGATGACCGGACCGACCAGGGGCGGCAGGAAGTCCAGCAGCCACGGCAGCGAGGCCGGCGGTTCGGGCGCCAGCAGGCGGTCCATCACGAACGCGTCGTCCTGGCGGGGCAGGGCGGCGAACGCTTCCGCGCAGCAGTCGGGGTATCCCAGCAGGTGCCCGATTCGATGGATGGCCCGGCGCCGGGCCTCGGGATCCCCCCCGGCCAGTTCCCGGTCCTCCAGCGACAGCGCCTCCCGCGCCACCTCGGCGTTCCGGGCCACGTACAGCGAGCCGCTGCGGGCGTTCCGCAGCACCTCGAAGCCGGCCTCGCGGATCGCGTCCGCTTCCCGGGCCAGCCGGTCCGCGTCCGGGCCCTCCTTCTTGGCCAGGTCCCGGAAACCGCGCCACAGCCCGTACAACTCGATGTCATGCAGGAACGCCGCGATCATTTCGCCTCCATCGAACCCGGATTGTCCGGCCCGCGTCCCCGCCGGTCAAGGCGGCGCCCCGCCGCGGTTGCCGCGGCCGGCGTGGCCCGGTAGGATACGCCCGTGAGTTCGCCCGCCCGCCACGCGCTGTTCCTGAACCCGCCGCTGCACGTGCCGGCCGACTTCGTGGACTATCCCTGGTTCGGGCACCACGGCCTGCTGTTCGCGGCCGCCCGGGTGGCGCGGGCCGGCTGGAAGGTCGCGTTGCACGACGCGTTTGCGCAGCCGGCCTCCGACCGGGTGCCCGACGGCGACGGCTGGCGGATCGGCGCGGCCGAGGACGACCTGCGGGCCTCGCTGCCGGACGGCCCCTTCGACGCGGTGATCGTAGGCTCCACGCCCTTCCTGCGTCCCTGGGCGCCCGACCCCCGCACCGTCGCGCTGGTGGCCGCCCTGCGCGACCGGTTCCCCGATGCGTCGTTGGTGCTGGCCGACTGCGACGTCGGGGGCATGCACGCCGTGGACTACGATGGCGTCGCGACCCTGGCGGCCCTGCCGGGCCTGGACGCCGTGCTGCGGTACGCGGGCGAGGCGACGTTCGTCGCGCCAGACCGCCTGCTTGCCCTGAAGGGCACCCGTCGCGTCGTGGACGAGCCCCCCGGACCCTGGGACGCCCCGCCGCCGTTCCCGCTGCTGGACGGGCTGGACCGCAGGAACTACGGTGCCTTCCTGTGGCGCTGCTTCGCGGACGGCCGGTGGGCGAACCCGTTCGGCATCGACGCCACGACCCGCCCCTTCCTGACCTCGTCCGGCTGCCCGCACCGCTGCGTCTTCTGCAGCAGCAACGCCGGCTGGCGCACGCAGGGCCGCAAGGTCCAGCGTGTCGTCCCGCTGCCCGTGGTCGAGGACTGGGCCTTCCTGGCCTCCCGCGTGCACGGCGCCCGCCGCCTGTTCGTGCTGGACGAGATGGCCAACCTGCGGCCCGACTTCGAGGACGTGCTGAAGGTCTTCGAACGCCTGGACCTGCGCTACGACTTCCCGAACGGGCTGCGCGCCGACCGGCTGGCCGCTTCCGCGATCGCCCGCATGAAGGATCGCTGCTCGCTGCTGTCGGTGTCCGCCGAGTCGGCGTCCGCCGCCGACCTGGCCGGTCCGATCGGCAAGCGCCAGGACCCCGCCGAGGTCCGCCGCGTCGTCGCCGAGGCCGCCCGCGTCGGCCTGCAAACGCTGGTCCACTTCGTCATCGGCTTCCCGTGGGAGACGCCGCAGTCCGTGCTGGCCACGCTGGACCTCGCCTGGCGCCTGCACGACGAGCACGGCGCCATCCCGGCCGTCCAGTTCGCAACCCCGCTGCGCGGCACCTCGCTGTTCGATGCCTGCGTCCAGGCCGGCCTGGTCCCCCCCGATGCCGGCACCTCCGCCGACGGCACGCTGTTCCAGCACCGGCCGGCGTTCCGCCCCCCCGCGATCCCGGAGGGCTTCCTGGAAACGGCCCACGCTTCGTTCGACCGCAAGGTCCGGTCGGCGTCCTCCCGGAAGGTCATCATCAACATCACCTACGAGTGCATCAACTCGTGCGAGTTCTGTGCCGTGTCCAACCGGGTGCGGCGCGGGATCCCGTGGCCCCGCCTGCAGGAGTTCATCCGCCAGAACCGGGCGGACGGCATCGACCGCATTGACCTGGACGGCGGCGAGCCCACGCTGCACCCGAACCTGCACGACGCGCTGCGCCTGGCCCGCGACCTGGGCTACCGCGAGATCAACGTCACCACCAACGGGCGACGGCTGGCCGATCGTGTCGCCGCGCAGGCCCTGCTGGATGCGGGTGCCACCTCGGTCCTGGTGTCGATCCACGGTCCCGACGCCGCCACGCACGACGCGATCGTGGGCGTTCCCGGCGCGTTCGACGAGACGCTGGCCGGCCTGCGGAACCTGGTCGCCCTGCGGCGACCCGGCCTGGACCTCGGCGTCAACCTTACGGTCTGCCGACGCAACGTGGACTGCCTCGAGTCCCTGGTGGACCGGGTCCGGCGCGAGGGTGTGGACAAGGTCAACCTGCAACTGGTCACGCCCTTCGGCGCCGCGCGCCGGGACGTCGTGCCCCCGGTCCGGAAGGCCGCCGCCGCCGTGACCCGCGTGCTGGACCGCTTTGGCGGCGAAATGCGGCTGCACGTCGTCAACGCCCAGTTCTGCATGTTCCCGGGTCACGAGTCGTTCCTGGCCGGCGACGTCGGCAAGGCGGGCCGCACGATGATCTTCGTCACCGAGGAGAAGGTGAACCTGTTCGAGTACCTTGCCGCCCGGCGCGTCCGCCGTCCGCCCTGCGCCACCTGTGCCTACGCCCCCGTCTGCGACGGCTTCTACGAGTTCGAGGAGGAGGCCTCCGATGCCTGAACCCGGCGCCTTCGGAGCCGTCGCCGACCTGTCCGACGTGCTGGTCGACGTCATCCTGGGCTACGAGTGCAACGTCCAGTGCGACTACTGCTCGATCACGCCCGAGATGCGCCACCACAACCTGGCGACGGCCGAGGTGGTCGAGGAACTGGCCCGCGCCCGCGCGCTGGGCATGACCCGCGTGTCCTTCGGCGGGGGCGAGCCCACGATCCGGCGCGACCTGTTCCCGCTGGTGCGCTACGCGCGGGACCGCGGCTTCACGTCGGTGAAGGTTTCGTCGAACGGGCTGATGTATTCGTACGAGGAGTACGCGCGTCGCGCGGTGGAGGCCGGCATCACGGACTTCCACGTCTCGGCGATGGCCCACACGCCGGACCTGTACGCGAAGATCCTGGGCCTGGCCAACGGGCTGGACCTGGTCACCCGCGGCGTGAGGAACCTCGTCTCGCTGGGGCAGGCGCCGATGCTGGACCTGATCGTCAAGGACGACACGTTCCGGCACCTGCCCGACATCGTCGCCTACTGGGCCGCCCTGGGGGCCCGCACCTTCCCGCTGTGGCTGGTCTCGCTGTCCGACCGCAACCGGGAGAATCTGGCCTCGCTGCCGCGCGTGTCCGAGATGCGCGAGTCCCTGTTCCAGGCCTTCGACCGCGGCCGGGAACTCGGCGTGAACGTGTACTCGCGCCACATCCCGCGCTGCATGCTGCGGGGATACGAATCGTGCTGCAGGGACCTGCGCGAGGATCGCGTGCTGGTCGTCACCCCCGGGTCGCGCTTCTTCCTGTGGGAGTCCGCGATTTCCCCGAACACCTACAGCCCGAAGTGCGCGCCGTGCCGGTACGCCCACCGGGAGTGCCCCGGCATCCGGCGCGACTACCTGGAACGCTTCGGCGACGACGAGGTCGTCCCGTACGAGGGCGCCCATGGATGACGGCGCGCCCCGGCCCGGCAGCAACTCGTTCGACTACGTGCCCGTGCGGGAACTGAAAGGGTTCGTGCCGGACCCGGCCTGCTGCACCGCGCGCGACCTGGGCCTGGCCCGTGCCGGCACCAGCCGCGCTGTCGTCGTGGCGGCCGACGCCCGGTTCGTGCTGTGCCGGACCGACACCGGCGACTTCGACGACGGGGAGATCCGCCACGTCGTGCACGCGCGAGGCCAACTGTACCTGGACGTGTCCGGCAAGCCCGCCATCGACGACTTCGGGCGCGATGTCCGGCAGGTCGTGATCGCGCCCGCCTGCCTCTCCTGCCCGGATCTGGCGTCCTGCTGCGCCTGCTACGTGCCCGCGCCCGCCTCCTTCTTCCACCAGGACGAGGCCCGCGTGCACGGCTGGCTGGCGGCGCGGCGCGGGCGTGTGCTGGACGTCGGCATGGGCTGGGTGCCGTACCTGGACGCGATGGAGGCGTCCGTGCGGGACGGCCGGGTCGAGTACCACGGGCTGGACCCCGATCCGGGCGTCATCGCGGCGGCCGGCGCGTCGTACCTGCCCCTGCGCCTGCACGCCGGCACCATCGAGGAGTACGGCGGCGACGGCGGGCCGTTCGACGCGGTCGTCGCGCTGCGCAGCCTGAACCACTTCGCCGACGTGGGGCTTGCGCTGGACGTGATCGCCGCGTGCCTGCGCCCCGGCGGCGAGGCCCTCCTGGTCGAGTCGCTGCCGCTGCCGCTGGTGCGGTCGCGCCGGCACGCGGCCCGCTGCCACGACGAGGCCGCCGGCCGCTACGAGCACCTGCGCAACTGGGACTCCGCGCAGGTCGTGGCCCTGCTGTCTTCCCGTCCCTTCGCCGTCCTCGAGGAACGCCCCGTCGCCCGCGACACCTGCGACCAGTGGATCCTGCGCCTCCGCCGCACCTGACCGTCCCCGAAAACAGGGCCAGCCTCCCTTTTCTGGTGAGCGAAGGCAGGACCCCTGGACCCCTGCGATGACGTGTCGCGCAACGCAAGGATCTGATGCAGGAACCATGGATGCCGGGGGCGGCGTTCGGCGAATCCGGGAGGTTCGGGCGATTGCGATGGTGCTTGTGATTCCGGCAGGTTCGGAAACCGAAATGGGAGGCTGTCCCTCTTTCCGAGGGTCAGGGCGAGTCGTCGGGGGCGGCCAGGACGGTGACCCGGTTGCGGCCCGCGGACTTGCTGAGGTACATGCGGCGGTCGGCGCGTCGCACCAGCGATTCCAGGGTGTCGCCCTTCTCCGCCATCGTCCCGCCGATGGACACCGTGACGGAAACGCTCTGCCCGTCCTCCAGGCCCGCCGAGGACTCCTGCACCCGGATGCGCGACCGCTCGGCGATGGACCACAGCCCCTCGTCCGTGACGTTGGTCAGGATCACCAGGAACTCCTCGCCGCCCCACCGGCCCAGCAGGTCGAACGACCGCTGGTCGGCCGACAGCGTTCGCGCCACCATCCGCAGCACCCGGTCGCCGACCTCGTGGCCGAGGGTGTCGTTGACCTCCTTGAACCGGTCGATGTCCACGAAGAGCACGCCGAACGGCCACCCGTATCGCTCCATTTCCTCCAGGCGCCCGTGAAGGGCGGACTCCAGGTGTCGCCGGTTCGGGATGCCCGTCAGGACGTCCAGCATGGCGGCCCTCTCGAGGCGGGCGGTCCGCTCCTGCTGGGCCAGGACTTCACTGATGTCCCGGAAGACCTCGATGGCGCCCCGGATCGTGCCCGACCGGTCCCGGATGGGCGAGACCCACGTGCGGACCGGGATGCGACGGCCGTCCCGGTGCTGGAGTTCCAGGTCTTCCTCGCGCGGCTTCCCTTCCCCCATCGCGGCGGTCAGCGGGCATTCGCCATCGCACAGGGCGGTTCCCGTCCCGGGGGCGTGGTGCAGCGGCGACTCGCAGCATCGCCGGCCCACGATCTCGGACGCCGGGATGCCGGTCAGCCGCTCCGCCGACCGGTTCCAGAACACGATCCTCCGATCGCGATCGACGAAGTAGATCGCCTCGGTCAGGCCGTCCAGGGCGTCCCGGAAGAACGTGTCCGGCAGTTCCGTGGACAGGTCGTTGTTGTTGAACGCGGACATGAAAAGTCCAAGTCTCCCAGGCAAGTATGAGACATGAACCCCGCCATGGCGGCCGGATTCCCGGAAACCCGCGGACCCGAATCGGGAAACCGCCCCCGACCGGGTTGCGTCGTCCGCCTCAGTCGGTCACGAACAGGACGCGCGCGATCTCCTCCGGCGTGGTGATGCCGTTCTGCAGCAGGTGCCGGCAGTGCTCGCGCAGGGGCTGGAACAGCCCGGCTTCCCGCGCGGTCTTCTCGATGACCGGCATCGCCTCGCCCGCCGCGATCATCGGCCGCAGCCGGTCGTCCACGCGCAGCGTCTCGAACACGCCGACGCGCCCGCGGTACCCCTGGAAGTTGCAGTTCAGGCACCCGGTCCCCTTCAGGAACGTGAACCCGTTGCGCCCCTCCTCCTCGCCGAACAGCCCCAGGGGCTTCACCAGGTCGGGGTGGTACGTGGTCGGCTGACGGCATTGCGGGCACACCCGTCGCAGCAGGCGCTGGCTGACCACGCCGACCAGGGTGTGGGCCAGCAGGAAGGACTCGACGCCCATCTCCCGCATGCGCACCACGCTGCCCATCGCGTCGTTCGCATGCAGCGACGTGAAGACCAGGTGGCCGGTCAGCGCGGCCTCGACCGTCGTCGCCGCCGTCTGCGGGTCGCGCGTCTCGCCGACCACGATGATGTCCGGGTCCTGCCGCAGGAAGTGGCGCACGCTGGTGGCGAAGGTCACGCCCGCCGCGTCGTTCACCTGCACCTGGCTGCACCCCTCAATGGTGTACTCGATGGGGTCCTCGATCGTGACGATGTTGACCTCGTCCTCGCGCAGCCGCATCAGCGCGCTGTAGATCGTGGTCGTCTTGCCGCTGCCGGTCGGGCCCGCGATGATGACCAGCCCCTGCGGCTGCTCGATCATCCAGCGGATCGACTGGTAGGTCGGCTCGTGCAGGATCAGCCGCTCCAGGTCGATCAGGATCGTCTGCGGGTCCAGGATGCGCAGCACCAGCTTCTCGCCGAAGCGCGTCGGCACCGTGGACAGGCGGAAGTCGATCTGCCGGCGCCCGTGCTCGACCGACAGGCGCCCGTCCTGCGCGCGGCGCTTCTCGGCGATGTCCATGCGGCCCAGCGCCTTCAGGCGCGACACCAGCGGCGCGTGGAAGCGCATGTCCATCGTCTCCGGCCGCTTCTTCAGCCGGCCGTCCACGCGGTACCGCACCACCAGCTCGTCCTCGGACGGCTCGACGTGGATGTCGGACGCCGCCAGTTCCAGGGCCTCGCCGATCAGCCGGTTCACCAGCGCGACCACCATGTCGCCGGACACCTGCTTGCCTCGCTCCTCCACCGCCACCGACGCGACCTGGTCCACCAGCCGCACCTCGGTCGGCTTCTGGCTGATGACCTGGAACCAGCGGTCGCGCGGGTTCTCGTCCGGTCGCAGCCGCTCCATCGCCGGCAGCACCCGGTTGCGGAAGAACCGTTCGAACTCGCCGGGGTCCAGCGCCACCGGGCGCACGCTGTAGCCGGGCAGCAGCCGCGATACGTCGTCCACGCCGTTCAGGTCCCCCGGGTCCGCGAACCCCACGACCAGCACGCGGCCGTTGCGGGCCAGCGGCAGCGCCCGGTACTTCCGGATCTGGCCCTGCGGCAGCAGGCTCCACAGCGATTCGTCCAGCCGCACCCGCGCCAGTTCCACGACGCGCGACCCGGTCGGCGCCGTGCGGGCGTGCATCCGTTCCGCCACCACCCGCAGCAGCGCGGCCGACAGCACGGGGTCCTGCGCCGTCGCGTCCAGCAGCGTGTCGCGCGACAGCAGCGCCACCTTCGAAGGTTCCGTCGCCCAGGCCGACCGGGCGTGCGGCACGTTCAGCAGCACCTCCGCCAGCCCGATCACGTCCCCGGGGCCCAGGTGCTCGCCCAGGTACTCCAGGCCGTCCCCAACGTCCCGCCAGCCCACCTGCACGCGGCCTTCCAGCACGAACACGACCACGTCGGCGACGGCGTCCTGGCGGGCCACCTCGTCGTCCTTCTCCACGGGGCACTCGTCCATCGCCTCCGCCAGCGGGGCCACCCGGCCGGGGGAAAGCGTCAGGAAGGGCGGCAGGGCCAGCACGGCATCCAGGTTCATCGCGGCCTCCGGGATTCCCGGCCCATAGGATGGCCCGAAGGCACGGTGCAAGGCAACGGTGGAATCGGGGGGTTTTCGCGGATCCCGGAAGCGAAGGCGGATTGACAGGGCGGGACCTCCAGGTAGATTGGCGCCATGAGAAGTGCTCGTGATCATCTCTGGATCCTGGGGCTGGCGGGTGCGGCGCTGGCGATCTCCTGCGCGGGGGGGACGGACGGGCGCCGGCCGAATCCAGCGGACCTGGTTGCGGGCGAGGTGGCGGACGACGCGGCCGGGGGCGATTCGCCCGGGGATGAACGGGTCCCGGATGCCCTCCCGGATGCCCCGGACGCTCCCGGCGACCTGCCCCCGGATGCCCCGGACGCGCCCGCGGATGCCGCCGACGTCCCCGGCGACCTCCCCGACCCGGACGCATCGGACGCCCGAACCGACGCACCTCGGGACGCGGCGTCCGACCCGGCCGGCCCGCCCGACGCCGACGACGTCCCCCCGGCCGACCTCGTGGTCGATCCCTGGTCGGATGTCGCCGCCGAGGACCTCGCCGTCGCCTCCCTGGCACCCTCCCGCGGCGGGGCGTCCGTGGGCGCGCAGGTGACGCTTGCCGGGACCGGCTTCGCGCCCGGCCTGGAGGTGATCCTGGGCTCCCTTCCCGTGACCGTCGCCGTCCTCGGTCCGCACCAGGCCCTCGCCACCTTCCCTCCCGTGGACCTGCACCAGGTCGGCCCGCGCGACGTCACGGTGCGGCTGGGCGCGCAGTCCGTCACCCTTCCGGCGGCCTTCACCTACGAGTTCGACGAGGACCCGATCGTCTTCGTGCACGGCTTCATGGGGTCCGGCCAGGGAGACTTCGGCGACATGCGCGACTGGTTCCTGGCCCAGGGATACCCGGCCGACCACCTGTGGGCGATCGACTACCGGGACAACAAGGGGGAAAACCATGCCCAGGCCCGGGACGAACTGGCCCCCTTCGTCGACAACGTCCTGGCCGTCACGGGCGCCGAACGGGTCGACCTGGTCGCCCACAGCATGGGAGGGCTGTCCTCGCGCCTGTTCATCCGGCTCTACGGCGGCGGTACGAAGGTCCGGGACTACGTCTCGACCTGCGGCGCGCACCACGGCACCTCGGAGGGCTGCCTGTCCCCGTGGTGGGCCGGCGCACGGGACATGTGCCCGGCCTACGGTGGCGCCGACGAGCCCGTGCAGGGCGAACTGAACGGCGACCCGGCCGTCGAGGACGTGGACGAGACCCCGTTCGGCATCGAGGAGGGCGGCGCGATCTCCTGGCACGCCATCTACTCGAAAAGCGACCTGGTCATCGTCCCGTGGGACTCGTCCTGCCTGGACCAGGAGTACCGGGGGGACTGCACCTCCCCCGTCAACGTCGGCTACACCGGCCTGTCCCACAACGACGTCCCGCACACGGACTACGTGATCCGGCAGGTGTCCGACTTCCTTCGGGCGCGGAATCCGAACCGGCCCTGAAATGCCGCAGCCCCCCCCGGCGCGACGTCCACTGCCGGTCGCGGCCGCAAAACGAGTAAGATACCGCCGGCAGGCTACCCCCTCGGAGGGCGCATGGGCAGAAGCAGCGGGAGATTCCACCAGGGCCTGTTCCTGGCCGTGGTGGCCTCGCTGGTTGTCGGAGCCCTGGACGTCATCGTCACCCTCGTTTCGGAACAGCCCGAGGAGTGGGGGCCGGCCCTTGCGACCGGGATGGGAATCGTCGGCCTGGACGGCCTGATGGTGCTGGTCACGGGCCTGCTCCTGGTCCCCTTCGCGATGCTCGCCTTCCCGGCCTTCCTGGACGATCCGCGTGGCTGGCCCCGGCGTGTCTTCCGCGTCCTGTGGGCCGCCGATCCGCACACCCGGGTTCTGGACGGTGTCGCGTCGATGGCGGGCCTGGCGTCCGCCGGGGCGTTCACCGGCCTGGTGCTGGTCCTGTCGCTGAAGGTCATCGAATCGATCCGCACCACCACCTTCGCGGCTGGCGCGGTCGCGCTGCTGGCGCTGGCCAGCGCGCTGCTGGTGGACGGCGTGCGGCGCGTGGGGATCGCCCGGCTGGCCGCGTTGCTGGACGCCGGTCGCGCCGCCCGGGTGCCCTGGCGCTGGGCCTCCGCGATGGCGACGTTGGGGCTGGGCGTGCTGTGCGTCGTCGCGGTTCTGGCGTGGCAGTCCTCCGCCGTGTCCGACATCGTCGCGGCGACCAACCTGTGGCCTTACGGGATCGCGCTGGCGGGGCTGCTGGCGGCGGTGGGCGCCGGTTTCGCCGGGCCCGTGGCCCGGTGGCGGCCGGCCCTCCGGCGTTCGATCCTGGGCATCGGCGTCGCGCTGCCGCTGGCGGCCTTCGTCGTCACCCTGGCATGGACCGGCGAGGACAACGACGTGCGGCTGCTGCTGACCACCCGGGGGCAGTGGTCCGGCACGGCCTACAACGCCTTCAAGGCCGTGGCCGATGTGGACCGGGATGGACAGTTGCCCTGGATGGGCGAGGGCGACTGCGACTTCTTCGACCCCGGCCGCCATTCCGGTGCGCCCGAAACCCCCAACAACGGCATCGACGAGGATTGCGACGGCCAGGACCTGGAACTGCCGCGCGAGGGCGAGATCCAGCCGAGGCGATGGGACTACCCGATGCCCGAGGGCAGCCGGAAGCCGTACAACGTGATCCTGGTGACCGTCGACGCGGTGTCTCCCGCCCTGATGACGCTGGAAGCGGAGGGCCAGCCCGACACCACGCCCTTCCTGCGCAGCCTGGCGCGACAGTCCGTGTTCTTCCCGTGGGCCTACAGCCAGGGGCCCAGTACCCGCCTCGCCATCCCGGCGATGATGACGTCCCGCTACGATTCGCAGATCCAGCGCGAGGTGGCCGCCCGCATCCCGCTGAAACTGCAGGAAGGCAACCTGATGTTCGCGGAGATCCTGAAGAAGGCCGGATACCGCACGGCGGCTGTCTTCCCCGTGCCGTTTTTCAGGAACTGGAAGGGGATCGACCAGGGATTCGACTCGGTCAACATGGAACCGGCCGATTTCTACAAGGCGCCCCTGAACCACAATGCCGACAAGGTGACGCAGGCGGCCCTGGCCGAACTGCGCAACCGGGGCAGCCAGCCGATCTTCCTGTGGGTGCACTACTACGACCCGCACGGCCCGTACACCAAGCCTCCGGACGGGACGGATTTCGGGGACTCCGAGGCCCAGATCTACCAGGCCGAACTGCTGTATACCGACCGCGAACTCCAGCGCTTCGTCGGCCAGTTGGACCAGGTCCTGCCGCCCGAGGACACTCTCCTCATCGTGACCGGCGACCACGGCGAATCGTTCGATACGCAGCACAAGGGCCGGCGCCACGGATTCGACCTGCACTCCCAGGTGTTGCACATGCCGCTGATGATCCGCGCGCCGTTCGTCCAGCCGCACGTGGTGGACATGCCCATGACCTCGATGGACCTGCTGCCCACGATCGTCAACGTGCTGGGGATCCCGGGCGAATTCGACTTCGAGGGGAACAGCCTGGTGCCCGTGCTGCTGGGCCAGCCGCCCGATCCGCGGCACCTCGTGTTCCACATGTTCTACCTGCCCGAGAACGTCTACCACAAGAGGCGGACGGTCCAGCAGGTCGGGGTGCGATCGTCGTCCGTGTACCTGATCCACGACCTGACCAACAACACCTTCCAGGCCTACCGCTACCGCACCGACGAGTTCGAGGCCGAGAACGTGCTGGGCCAGATGCCCGAGGTCGAGACGATGCTGCGCAAGGAACTGGCGCGCTTCCTGGCGCGGGTGACCCGCAGCCCGGGCGCCGCCCCCCCGGCCGTGTTCGGCGTTCCGCCGCCTGCCCAGCCGTAGGCGCCGTCCCTCGTCGCCGCAGTTGCAATGGAAAATTGGTAAATCGGGGACAGTCACCATTATTGGTGCGATAACCTGTTGTCGTTAAACGATTTCCGGGATTGCCGGCCCGGGATGACGGTGGCTGTCCCCGATTTGCGGGAATCCGGGCGCGCCTTGCCACAAGGCCGCGAACGTGCAAGAATACCGCCCCGCCGGTCGCGGTGCGGCCGGCCTCCTGGATGAACGCGAGGATGACGATGTCGGACGGGATGGTCCCGGTGAAGGTGCAGGGCGTCGGGGACGTGCAGGTCCCGCAGGGCGCGGATTTCGCGGCGGTGCTGGCGGCGGCGGGCCGCGGCGGCGACGCGACGGTGCTGGCGGTGTCGGTGGACGGCGTCGCGCGCGACCTGTCCGCGACGGTGGCGGGTCCGTGCACGGTCGCCTTCCTGGCCTTCGAGGACGAGGCCGGCCTGGAGGTCTTCCGGCACTCCACGGCCCACCTGATGGCTCACGCGGTGCAGCGCCTGTTCCCGGCGGCCCGGCCGACCATCGGCCCGGTCGTCGAGGAGGGCTTCTACTACGACTTCGCCTCGACGCCCTTCACGCCCGAGGACCTCGAGAAGATCGAGGTCGAGATGCGGAAGATCGCGGCCGAGAACCTCCCGGTGTCCCGCGTGGAAATGACCCGCGACGAGGCGCTGGCCGCCTTCGCGGACAACAAGTTCAAGGTCGAGATGATCCGCGACCTGCCCGAAGGCTCGATCAGCGCCTACCGGCAGGGCGACTTCATCGACCTGTGCCGCGGGCCCCACGTGCCGCGCACCGGCGTGCTGGCCGCGGTCAAGCTGACCAAGGTCGCCGGCGCCTACTGGCGCGCCGACCAGCGCAACGAGCAGTTGCAGCGCATCTACGGCGTGTCCTTCCCGGACGCGGCCCGGCTGGAGGCGCACCTGAAGGCCATCGAGGAGGCCAAGGAGCGCGACCACCGCAAGATCGGCCAGGAGATGGACCTGTTCTCGTTCCACGACGAGGGCACCGGCTTCCCGTTCTGGCATGCGAAGGGCATGCTGCTGCGGAACGCGGTCGTCGAGTACTGGCGCGAGGTGCATCGCAAGTACCAGTACAACGAGATCCTGACCCCGGCGATCCTGAACATGTCGCTGTGGCAGACGTCGGGCCACTACGACCACTACCGCAAGAACATGTACGTCACGCAGATCGACGACACGCCGCACGCGATCAAGCCGATGAACTGCCCCGGCGGCCTGCTGGTGTACAAGTCGCGGCTGCACTCCTACCGCGAGTTCCCGCTGCGCGTGGCCGAACTGGGCGCGGTGCACCGGCACGAACTGTCGGGCGTGCTGCACGGCCTGTTCCGGGTGCGCTCGTTCACGCAGGACGACGCGCACATCTTCTGCACGCCGGAACAGGTCGAGGCCGCCGTCGTCGAGACGATCGGGCTGGTCTTCGAGATCTACAAGACGTTCGGCTTCGACGAGGTCCACGTCGAACTGTCGACGCGGCCCCTGGAGGGCAGCATCGGGTCCGACGAGGTCTGGAAGATCGCCGAGGACGGCCTGGCGGCGGCGCTGGTCCACCGGGGCATCGACTACCAGTTGAACCCCGGCGACGGCGCGTTCTACGGCCCGAAGATCGACTTCCACGTGAAGGACTGCATGGGCCGGTCGTGGCAGTGCGGCACCATCCAGGTCGACTTCAGCATGCCGATGCGCTTCGGGGCCACCTACGAGGCCGAGGACGGCACCCGCAAGGTGCCGGTGATGATCCACCGGGCCATCCTGGGGTCGCTGGAACGCTTCATCGGCATCCTGATCGAGAATTGCGCCGGCAAGTTCCCCCTGTGGCTGAACCCGACGCAGGTCAAGGTGCTGCCGGTCGGCGACAAGTTCGCCGACTACGCGAAGAAGGTGCAAGAGACGCTGCTGGCCGCCGGGCTGCGGTCCGAGGTCGACCTGCGCAACGAGAAGCTGGGCAAGAAGGTGCGCGACGCGCAGGTCCAGCACGTGAACTACCAGCTGGTGTGCGGCGGGCGCGAGGCCGAGAACGGCACGGTGGCGGTCCGGACGCGGTCGGGCGAGGACCTGGGCGCGATCCCGCTGGCCGACCTGGTCGCCCGGCTGAAGGACGAGTGCGCGCGGCGCGTGATTTAATTCAGGGACAGTCACCATTTTTGGTGATTCAACTCCCTGATTTCCTGCGATAACACGGAGCGGCATCATGGTTCGCACCCTGCGTTCGATCGAGGAGGAGGCCCGGGTCCACCGCGTGTCGGGCCCGGGGCTGGACGCGTTCCTGGCCGACGAGGCCGCGCGGGAAGCCCTGGAAGGCGAGACGCTGGCCCAGGTGCTGGCGTGGGCCAAGGACGGCGCCCGGCGCGCGCTGGTGGTGGGCCTGGAGGACCGCGGCCGCATCGCGCTGGAACTGCTGAAGGCCGACGTCTTCGTGACGGTCGTGGAACCGGACGAGGCGCGGCTGAAGGCGCTGCAGGCCCTGGCCGACGACGCGAAGTGCGGCATCCGGCTGAACGGGTACGCCTCCGACTACATGAAGCGCGAGTTCGCATCGGGAGGCTTCGACCTGGCGATCTTCTTTTCGGCCATGGGGCAGTACAACGAGCCGGTGGTCCTCCTGAAGAAGGCGGCCCGCGAACTGCGTGCGGGGGGGCGGGTCTTCGTGCGGATCCGGGTGCGCCCGTCGACCGCCGCGGTGACGCAACTGCTGAACCGCATTCCGAAGGCCGACAAGGTGCTGCCGAAGGCGTCCGAACTGCTGGCACGCGTGCCCGGCGTCGCTTCCTTCCTGGCGCTGCCGGACGCGGACGCGCTGGTCCAGGAGGCCGGGGAAGTTTTCAAGATCGAGAAGGTCGAGCGGTACCACGTGCTGGCGCCGCTGGTCGGCTGGCTGTCCGCGTCGCGCCCCGGCACGATCGGGCAACTGGCCGCGAAGGCGCTGCCCGCCGTGTTGAAGGCCGACGCCGCGCTGCTGAAGTCGAAGGCCGGGAAGCCCCTGGCCTCCTACCTGGCGTTCTACGGGTCCAAGGAACTGCAACTGGGCAAGACGTTCCGGCTGTAGGACGGTACCCGGGACGCACCGCCGACCGCGACACGGGGCAGCCATGCCGGGCGATCGCAAGGGCTACTTCACCTACCGGTCCTCGGACGGCTTCGAGATCCTGGTGGGCCGCACCGCGTCCGAGAACGACGAACTGACGTTCAAGGTCGCGGCGCAGGACGACATCTGGCTGCACGTCGCACCCACGCCCGGGTCCCACGTCGTGGTTCGCAACCCCGACCACCTGGCCCGCCTGCCGCGCACCACGCTGGACGAGGCCGCCCAGCTTGCCGCCTGGTACTCGAAGTGCCGCACCGCCGGCCGCGTCGCCGTGCACTGGTGCCGCCGCAGGGACGTCCGCAAGGAGCGCGGCGCCCCCGCCGGCCAGGTGATGCTGGAGCGCTACGACCAGGTCAAGGTCCGCCCCGGCATCCCCTCGACCGTCACCGCGATCGACGCCCCTGCCGGCGACTGACCCCCTCCCCCGTGCTATCATCTCCCCATCGCGCAATCGTTCGGGCCGGTGGGCCCCCAAGGAGGTACACATGGGCAAGGTCGTCGTGCTGGGTGCCATCCGCACCCCGATCGGGGCGATGGGGGGCGGGCTGTCCTCCCTGCTGGCCCGGGAACTCGCCACCTTCGCGATCGGCAAGGCCATCGAGGCCGCGGGCATCACGCCCGAGGACATCCAGTACACCTGCCTCGGCTGGGTCATGCAGGACCTGCGGTTCGCGAATATTGCCAAGCAGGCGGCCGAGTTCGCGGGTGTGCCGAACTCCGTCCCCGGCACCACCTTCCACGAGAACTGCGCCTCGGGTGCGGCTGCGGTCCACTCGCTGTGCCGTCGCATCCTGCTGGGCGAAGTCGAGGTCGGCGTCGCCGGCGGCGTCGAGAGCATGTCCAACGTGCCGCGATTCCTGTTCTCGGGGCGGTTGAAGGGACAGGTCTACGGCGACATGGTCCTCGAGGACGGGGTGCAGGGTTCGCTGGTGGATCGCAACATCCCCCCGAAGGGCGAACTGATGGGCCTGGCGACCGAGCGGCTGGTGGAGAAGTATGGCCTGACACGCCAGGAGCAGGACGAGGTCGCCTTCCGCAGCCACGCGAACGCCGTCGCCGCCTGGGAGTCGGGCGCGTTTGCCGGGTATGTCGTGCCGGTGCCGATCCCCCAGCGCAAGGGTCCTCCGGTGATGTTCGTGAAGGACGAGGGCCCCAAGGCCATCGCGATGGAGACCTTCCAGGCGCAGAAGCCCTTCTTCAAGCCCGACGGAGGCACCATCACCGCGATGAACTCGTCCTCGATCAACGACGCTGCGGCCGCGCTGGTGCTGTGCAGTGAGGAGTGGGCCGCCCGGCATGGGAAGAAGGCCCTGGCCCGCATGGTGGCATGGCACAACGTCGGCGTCCCGCGCGAACTGATGGGGGAGGGCGCTTTCAAGGTGGTCCTGCCCTTGCTGAAGAGGGCCGGGATGGAGATGGGCCAGATCGACTTCTTCGAACTGAACGAAGCCTTCGCGGCGGTCGTCGCCTCGGCTTTCCACGACATCCCCGGCCTGCCCGTCGATCGCGTCAACCAGTGGGGCAGCGGCATCTCGCTGGGCCACCCCGTCGGTTGCACCGGGGCGCGGCAGATGGTGGACATGATCCACCAGCTGGCCCGCCGCGGGAAGCGCTTCGGCCTGACCACCCGCTGCGTCGGCGGCGGCATCGGCAGCGGCGAGATCCTAGAGGTGTTGAGCTAGCGACCGCTGCCCGCCGGTCCTGTTGGTCGGGGGCTCCGTCCTTCGCCAGGCGTCCCGGCCAGGTGTTCACCGACACGTCAGAACATCTTCCCCACCAGCACCGCCAGCGCCGTCTCCGTCCGCAGGATCCGCGGCCCCAGGTCCAGCGGCCTCAGCCCCGCGCGGAGCAGGCTTTCGAACTCCGCGTCGATCCAGCCCCCCTCGGGGCCGATCGCCAGCGTGACCGGGGCGGTGATCGTGCCGGGAACGCCTTCCCCGCACCCCGGGTGCGCCACCAGCGCCGTGCCGCCCCCCAGCAACCCCGGCAGTTCGTCCTCCACGAACGGCCGGAACAGCCGTGCCAGGCGCACGTCCGGCAGCACGGTGTCCCCCGCCTGCTCCAGCCCCAGCACCTGCTGCTTCAGCAGGTTCGCCGGCGCCAGCCGCGGGCTGCCCCAGTAGGCCTTTTCCACCTTCCACGCGTTGACCAGCACGATGCGCGCCGCTCCCAGGCTGGTGGCCGCCGCGACCAGCCGGTTGACCACCTTGGGCCGCGGCAGCGCGACCACCAGCGTCAGCGGCAGCTTGGCCGGCGGGTCGCGGTCCAGGCGCATCTCCAGCTCCAGCGCCTCGTCGTCCAGGCGCAGCACCCGCCCGCGCCCCATGCGCCCGCCCAGCAGCCCCACCGCCAGGTCGTCGCCCACCGCCGCCCGGTGCACCTCGCGCACGTGCCGCAGCCGCCGCCCGGCCAGCACCGCCCGGTCCGGCGCCACGAGGTCCTCGGGAAGGATCACCAGCAGGTTCACGTCGTCCTCACGGTCCGGGTAGGGCCCACGTCACGTCGCGTCGATTCTAGCGCCCCTCGCCGGAAACCAGGTGTGCCGACCGGGCGTGCGAACCAGGAGGCGCGGCCCCCCTGTACCCCCCATTTCCGTAGATCCATCTGTCGATCCAGCCTTGACAGGCGGAACGACGGTGGGTTATCGCTGCAACGTCTCAGCAGGGAGTCTCGCATGAAGCACGTCGGCCCGGCCCCCTGTAACCGCCTCGTCCGCCTGGGACTGGCGGCCCTGGCCATCGCGTGCTGGCCTGCGACGTCGCTGGCCTCCGGTCCCTGCGACACGATCCGTTGTTCGGATCACGGTCTCTGCATCGTCGAGAGCGACTTCCCCAAGTGCCTGTGCGAGCCCGGATTCAGCCCTTCGAAGGACGGCCTGTCCTGCCTGCCCCCCAATCCGTTCGCGGCCGTCGCACCTGCCCAGGAGGAACCTCCCCGGACGGAAGGGACTCCCGCGTCGCCCTGCGCCGATGTCCGTTGCTCCGGGTACGGCCGGTGCGTCGTCTTTCGCGGCGAGGCCACGTGCCTTTGCCAGGAAGGCTTCCTGCCGTCTCCGGACGGCTTGGCCTGCGTCTCCGAAGCCGTCACGGCTGCTTCGGCGCAGGCCTTTCCCCACTCCAACCCCTGCGCGAAGGTCACCTGCTCGGGGCATGGCCGCTGCGTCATGAGAGGCACCCAGCCCACGTGCGCGTGCGACAACGGGTACGGCACCGACTCGGGCGGCCTCAGTTGCGTGCCGGTCGCGCCCCCCGCGAGGGCCGCGGCCCCGTCGGTCTACTACGTCCCGTATTCCTACCCATCCGACGCCCTGCCGGACAAGTACCTGAGATACCGGTCGAAGGTGGCGCAGGCCCGAGGCGCCACGATCGCCGGCTTCGTCCTGATGGGAACCTTCCTGATCGCGGGCGGGAGCATGATGGCGGGGGAGGACACCACGGTCGCCGGCATCATCCTGATGGGGGCCGGCGGCGGCACCGGATTCCTGATCGGGATCGTCGGCGCCGGCGTGCTGGGTCACCGACAGCGAGTCCTGCGCAGGATGAAGCGCGAATACGGCATCACCCTGGAACCCGTGCTGGTGCCCAGCCGCAGCCTTCCCGTGGCGAACGCGAAGGGCGTCGTCTCCGGCGGGGATTCGCCCGGCCGCATCGGCCAGGGGGGCGTGCTGTCGTTCTCCGGCCGTTTCTGATTCCCTGGATTCCCTGTCTTCCCCTGGACATGCACTGGACATCGCGCACGTTTCCGTGCATCCTTCCGCCGCCCGGCGGTCGGGTTTCGTGTCACGCGAGGCGACCCATGCGCGAGATGGTCCTGGTCGGTGTCGGCGGCTTCCTGGGCGCCGTGGCCCGATACGCGGTCAGCAACCTCACCCACGACTTCACCGGCCGCGACGGCTTCCCCTTCGGCACCCTGGTCGTCAACATCGTCGGATCGTTCCTCCTGGGCCTGCTGTTCGTGTTGGGCGAGGCCCGGGACATCCTGACCCCCGCCTTCCGCAACCTCGTCTTCGTCGGCGTCATCGGCGCCTTCACCACCTTCTCCACCTTCAGCCTGGAAACCGTGAACCTCCTCGCCTCCGGCGACCGCACGATCGCCTTCGCCAACATCGCCGCCAACCTGCTCGGCTGCCTCGGCGCCATCGCCCTGTCGCGCGTGCTCGTGCAGGCGGCGGTGGGGTAGGTGGGGCCACCAGGCCCGACACTCTCGGCCGGGGCCCGTCGGCGGAGCGGGCCTGGTTTCGACAGGGAAACGCAAGGAGCAGATCAAATGCTATCCCTGCTTCAGGAATCGTCGGTTCTTCATGGACCCGGAATGGGGGGGTGTTGCTAGACTGCGAACGACTCATCCGGAGGCGATGGACCATGGTGCGATACTGGAGTCTGCTTTTCGTCGTCGTGTTCGCCGCGATCGGCTGTTCCGGCGGCGACTCTGGCGGGAATGAAGCCGATATCGGATCGGATGCCAGCGTCCAGGATGTCGCCGACGTGGACGAGGCGTTGGCACCCGACGACCTCTCCGGCGGAACCGACACTCCCGCGAACCAGGATCCGGCGGTGGCGGAGGACCCGGCTGCGGAAACCGCGGATCCCGGTCTCCAGGACCAGGACCAGGACCAGGACCAGGACCAGGACACGGACAATGGAACCGATGCGACGCCCGATGGAACGGCGAACTGCGGGACCTGCTCCGGCGGGAAGGTTTGCGTCGACGGCGAGTGCCGCTGCCCCATCACCCAGGAAGATTGCGCGGGCACGTGCAGGTTCCTGGGCACGGACAGCGACTGCTCGGCTTGCGGCGATGCCTGCGTCGGCGTGAAGAAGTGCGTCGAAGGACACTGCATCGCGCAGGCGGATCCCGAGTGCCTGCCCGACATTCCTTGCGTCACCAACGACGATTGCCCCAATGGTCACCGGTGCAACGATGCCCTCGAACCGCCCTCCTGCCAGAAACTCTACTGCGGCGGGTTCGATTCCGCCTGCGCATCGGAGGTCTTCTGTCTTTCGCGGCTCTGCAAGGACGGCAAGTGCGCGCTGGATTGCTCGGAACGACAGTGCGGTCCCGACGCCGTGTACGGTGAGTCGTGCGGGACGTGTTCGGCCGGATGGTCTTGCGAATCGGGCGAATGTATCTGCGACTCGGAGGACTGCTTCGGCGTGATGGTGGCGGTGCCTGGGCAATCCTTCTGGCAGGGATGCAACGAATCGATCGACTCGTCATGCGCAGACAACGAGAAACCCTACCACGAGGTGCACGTCCCGGCATTCGAGATCGACAAGTTCGAGGTCACGGTCGACCAGTACCGTGCGTGCATCAGCGCGAAGGTCTGCTCCGAGCGGATCATTCCGGATCAGCAGGTCGAAGGTGCCTGCAACTCGGACGTCCCTGGAAGGGCGGAACACCCCATGAACTGCGTCAGTTGGATACAGGCAGACAGGTATTGCAGCTGGGCTGGGAAGCGACTCTGCAGCGAGTCGGAGTGGGAAATGGCGGCCCGGGGCATCGACGGGCGGACCTATTCATGGGGCAACGAGACGCCTTCGTGCGACCTGGCGGTGATGTTCGAGAACGGGCATACCGGTTGTGGAACGGACTCCACCTGGCCTGTCGGATCCAAGCCCGCGGGTGCCAGTCCGTATGGCGCGCTGGACATGAGCGGGAACATCGCGGAGTGGGTGGCAGACACGGAACACTCGGACTACACCGGGGCGCCGACGGACGGCAGCGCCTGGGGAGGCGGCTCCAACACCTACTACCGGATGTATCGTGGCGGTATGAGCCCGGTCGATCTGCGTTGCGCATCCCGCGAATCCGCCGAAGACAATGGCGGTGGACCCTACTACTACTGGTACGGCGAAACCCTCGGCATCCGCTGCTGCAGGTAAAGGCGCAAGCGCTGATTCGCCTTACACCCGGACGCCCGAAGATCCTCTTCTCGCCAGAGCAGGGGGACCCACACTGGACACCTACGAAGACAGTTGATACCATCACGCCGTAGAAACATCCCCAGAAACGGAGAGTTAGGCATGGTCAGAAACGGGACATTCACGGGGCCATGGCAGAAGACGCATCCGTGGTTGTCCTTCGACTTCTCGATGGACCGCCTTCCCGGCGACGTGTGGTTCCTGCTGGGCGAGGCGCAGTCGAAGTGCGAGCACATCGCGGGCGTACCCCTGAGGCCCGACATTGCCGCCAGGCTGCACCGGGTCTACCTGGCGAAGGGCGTCCAGGCCACGACGGCCATCGAGGGAAACACGCTGACCGAGCACGAGGTCCTGGACCGGCTCGAAGGCAGGCTGTCGCTGCCGCAGTCGAAGGAATACCTGGGCCTGGAGGTCGACAACGTCGTTGCCGCCTGCAACACGATCGGGAAGGGCGCGCTGGCGGGTGCCGGCGGCGACCTCCGTCCCGACGACCTCGGCCGATACAACCGCATGGTCCTGAAGGACCTGCCGCTGCCTTCCGGCCAGGCGCCGGGAATCGTCCGCGACCACGCCATCCGGGTGGGGACATACATCGGGCCCGCCTTCCAGCAATGCCCCACCTTGCTGGACCACCTCTGTTCCTGGCTGAACCAGGCCTTCGTGCCGGCCCGAGGCCAGCAGTTGCCGACGGCCATGATCGAGGCGATCGTCGCGCACCTCTACTTCGTGTGGATCCACCCATACTCCGACGGGAACGGGCGCACCGCTCGCCTCCTGGAGTTCCGCATCCTGCTGGAGGGAGGGGTCCCGACGCCCGCGGCGCACCTGCTGTCGAACCACTACAACCAGACCCGGTCGGAGTACTACCGGCAGCTCGACCAGGCCAGCATGAACCGTGGCGACATGGTCCCGTTCCTTCGGTACGCGATGGCCGGGTTCGTGGATGCCCTGCGGGAGCAGGTGAGCTGGATCCGGGCCCAGCACATGGAAACCACGTGGCGCGACCACGTGCACGAGTTGTTCCAGGGGATTCCTGCCTCCACCGTGCGTGACCGACAGCAGTTGCTGGTCCTGGAGTTGTCGAAGCATCCGGCGGCGATCGGCCGTGCCGAGGTGGCCGGGCTGACCCCCGCGCTCGCGGCCCTGTACCGGCGCAAGACGGACAAGACCATCACGCGCGATCTCAACCGGTTGCAGGAACTGGAGCTGGTCGAGCGGGTCGGCAACAAGGTGAGGGCGCGTACCGAGGCTGTCGCCGCCTTCCTCCCGGCGCGAAGGAGGCCGCGGGGCAAGCCCGGGCCCGGATAGCGGCAGGGCGTCGATTCGGAGGTGCGGCCCATCCGCCAGTCACTGGCGGATCGGACCGCCTACCGTTCCACCACCATGCAGTCCAGGCGCTGGAGGCCGCGAAGGCGGCCCGGGCCGAGTGGCAGGTCGCGAAGGGGCGCGCGGAACAGGCAGCGGCGGCGAAGAACGCGGCCCGCGAGGCGCTGGTCCAGGCCTACCGGGTGGTGCGCGGGACCTTCCTGGGGCGCCTGCAGGTGACGGCCGAGGTCGACGCCTTCTTCCCGGACCTGGCTCCGGGGCAGGGCAACGGCAAGGCGGGGACGCCGGGGAATGAGGAGGCCCCGAAGGAACCCGCGAAGCCGACGATGACGGTCGCCGCGTGAACGCCCGCCCGCGATTCCCCAGCCAACGGACTGCAACGAACCGCAGGCTCAATACCAGGGCACGAAGGCCACGCGCGAGATCACCTGCAGTTCGATCGGGCCCGCGTCCGTCGGCAGGATCTCCCGGGTCAGGCGCCCCAGCCAGGACTGTTCGCACTTGCCGCACGTGACCTGCGGGACCAGGGCGGTCAGGGACGCGGGCACTTCCAGGGTGCCGTCGTCGTCGGTTTCGCACCACAGGGTGGTGAGGTGCGTGGAGCCGTGCCAGCCCGTCTCGATCCGCAACTGGATCCGCGTCCCGGGGACGGGAATCACGGCGGGCGTCCAGGCGACCTGCAGGGAGGTGCCGGCCTGGAAGTGGATCGCGTCCGCCTGCGCCTCCAGGTCCTCCACTCCCCACGCGTGCAGCGTGAACGCCGGCAGGTCGGCGCCCTCCGCGGTGGCCTGGACCTCGGCTCCCGTGTCGAACAGGTCCACCGGCAGGTCGGTCTGGACGGGGTAGTAGCCGTCGGTGCCGGGGGTGGCCCGGACCTCGGCGTTCAAGCCGGTGAAGGTGATCCTCCCGGCCGAGAGGACGTCCGGGATCGGCTGGCACTGGCCACGGATGCAGGTGCTGCCCGCCAGGCACGGCGGGGTGCAGGGCGTCGGGTCCATCAGCGACTCGCCCTTCAGCACCACGCACTCGTCGTTCCAGCCGACGAGGTCCTGGCCGGTCGGGTACGGGACGGACCGGAAGATCGCCTCCAGGCGCGATGCGGTGGCGCCGTACGCGAGGCGTTCCTCGACGACCTGGATGCGGCCGGCGGTCAGGAAGGGGAGGTCCGGGGGGAGGTCGCCCGAGGCATCGGACGGGGTGTCGACCGGGAGGTCCGCGAGGTCGCCCGGGAGGTCCGACGGAGCGTCGAAGGTCGAGTCGTCGGGGGACGGATCCTGCGGCAGATCCTCCGGGGTGTCGGATACCTCGGCAGGCGAATCGTTCATCGCGTCGATCGGGCCTTCGCTGCCACCGCACCCGGACGCGACGACCAGTGCGATGGCCGCCGCGATGCGGAAGAGAGTCGTCGCCACGGCCGCCAGGAACCGGTCGACGTGCGGCTTCATGGGTGCCTCGCTGCCGGAAGGAATGCTATCGAAACCGCCTGTCGGAACGCAAGGTTGAAGTCGCGGTGGCGCGGGGTGGGTTCGGCGCCGTCCCGGTCCCGTTGCCGGTTTGGAAGGCGTGCTGGATCCGCGGGGGGGAAGTCGGTATCCTTGGTGCGTCATCACGGAGGACCGGCCATGACGCCACGATCGCGACCGCCTCGGTTCCTGGTCCGCGCCCTCCGCTTCGCGGCGTGCCTGTGCCTCGCCACGACGCTCGACGTTGCGCTGGGGTGCGGGGGGGACGATGGCGCGAAGGTCTGCGACCTGGCGAACGACGCCTGCGAGCACTCCGACCCGATGACCCAGGACGTCGTGGACCCGGGCCCGGACGGCGAGGGTGACGATGCCGCCGACGATGCCGGCGACACCGCGGACGCCATCTACGTCGACTCCTCGGGCGACAACGCGGACGCCACGGTGGGCGACACTGCGGCGATGGACGCCGGCGACGCAGCCTCCGCGGATGCCGACGATGCCAGGGATGCCGGCGACGCGACCGACGACGATGCCACCGACGACGACGCCACGAACCCCGGGCCGTGCCGGTCCCACCTGGACTGCGACCCCGGCATGGCGTGCACCGGCTTGACCGTGCTGGACCGGGCCTGCACCCCGATCCCGGGGCACGCCTGGCCCGCCGTTTCCGGAAGCGTGCCGATCCCCGACAACGACCCCGCCGGCGTGACGATCGCGGTCCAGCCCTCTGCCCCGGGGTATGCCTGGCAGGTCTTCGCCGAGGTCTCGATTCGCCACCCGGCGCCGGGCGATCTGCGGCTGGAACTGTGCAGGGAAGGGCTGTGCGTGGGGCTGGAGGGATACGGGGACAGCCTTCCCGACCCGCCGCAGACCCGCACGTTCGTGTTCGGCATCGACCCGGTGGACGGGCCGGGAACGCTGGCCGATTTCCGGGGGAAGGCCGTGGCGGGGGCATGGGAGTTGCGGGCTTACGACGGGGTCCCGGACATGGCAGGCACGCTGGAAGGCCTGCGCGGGTCGCCGTTCATCCTGTACGTCGATGCCGTCGAGTGCTACCGGAACGGCGATTGCGACGACGGCGAAGCCTGCACGGTCGACCAGTGCCTGCCGGAAGACTCCCGCCCTCGGTGCGGGCACGAGGCGAAGATCTGCCCCGAATCCCCCGACCCGGCGTACACGCTGGTTTGCGACCCGACCGACGGAGAGTGCAAGCCGCAGCCGGTGCGGTAAGCGGGTTCCACGGGAAGTTCAGCGCCGGGCGGTCGTGGAGAGGGCGCGGTCGATGCAACCCAGCGTGCGGGCGTTGCCGATGCTGGCGCGCTCGCACAGCCGGACGATCGGCGCGGGGTCGCGGAAGGACCGCGCGGCCACGGCGATGCACTGCAGGGTGGCCTCGTTGCCGACCATGGCGCGCTCGCAGGCGCGGACCGTCGCCACCGGCTGGAACCGGGCCCGGGACGCGTACTCGATGCAGCGGACGGTCGCGTCGTTGCCGACCATCGCCTGGCCGCACGCCTGGATGACCGGCACCGCCTCGCCGCGGAAGACCTGGGCAGCGTGCAGGCACTGCTGCATCGCCGCGTTGCCGACCGTGGCCCGCTCGCAGGCGTTGAACTCGCCCCTCGTCATCCGATCGCCGAACCGCGTCGCCGCGAACCGCTCCTGCTCGACGCGCGCCGGGGGATCGACCCGGTCCGCCGGCCGCCCGTGCTTCGCGACCGCGGGCGTCGCCCACGATCCCGCCACCAGAACCACCGCCACCAGGATTCCATTCGTCGTGTCGCGCATGATCCACCTCCATGCCAGCAGCCGGTCCATCCCGGCCTGGCCCGGTGGACGGCGGAGACGGCGCGGGTATTTTTCGGACCCGGGCGGGAGAAGACGGTCGCGGGCGATCGGGGGGCGCGGATCGAAAGCGCGGTAGACTGCACGGGCGACCGGCGCGGGATCGAGGGAGGTGGACCGTGGCGACGAACGACCCGGACGACAAGGTGCGGTGCGGCTGGTGCACGCGGGAGCCGCTGTACGTCCGGTACCACGACGAGGAGTGGGGGGTGCCGGTGCATGACGACCGGCGGCTGTTCGAGTTCCTGATGCTGGAGGGGGCGCAGGCGGGGCTGTCCTGGCTGACGATCCTGAAGCGGCGCGAGGGGTACCGGAAGGCGTTTTGCGACTTCGTGCCGGAGGAGGTCGCGCGGCTGGGCGAGGCGGACGTGCGGCGCCTGGTGCAGGACGCGGGGATCATCCGGAACCAGGCGAAGATCCGCGCCGCCATCGGGAACGCCCGGGCCTTCCTGGAAGTGCAGGGTGCGTTCGGGTCGTTCGCGGCCTACAGTTGGCGGTTCGTGGATGGCGCCCCGATCGTCAACCATTGGCGGGACCTGAGCGAGATCCCGGCGACCACCCCGGTGTCGGACGTGTTTTCGAAGGACCTGAAGCGGCGCGGCTTCCGGTTCGTCGGGTCCACCGTCGTCTATGCCCACATGCAGGCCGTCGGGATGGTCAACGACCACCTCGTGACGTGCTTCCGGCACGGGGAGTGCCCGTAGCAGCCGGATCGCCACGGAGAACCGGAGGCAGGGGACGGAGCCACCGATCTGCAGGGCAACCTGCCATAGTGAAATCAACGAGTTGTCCCGGCAATAATGGTGACTGTCCCTGAATTAGCGGGACGGGGTGTCCTTCGCGCCCCGGACGCGGCGGCCCAGGGCGTCGAGGTAGGTGTAGATCACCGGCGTGACGTAGAGGGTCAGCAACTGGCTGACGAGCAGGCCGCCGACGACGGCGACGCCCATGCCGCGGCGGGCCTCGGCGCCCGCCCCGATGCCGATGGCGATCGGCAAGGTGCCCACCAGTGCCGCCATCGTCGTCATCATGATCGGCCGGAACCGGATCAGGCAGCCCGCCACGATCGCCTCGGCCGGCGGCAGTCCGTCGCGCCGCTGCGCCTCCAGGGCGAAGTCGATCTGCATGATGGCGTTCTTCTTCACGATGCCGACCAGCAGGATCACGCCCACGAACGCGTACAGGTTCAGGTCGATCCCGAAGGCCATCAGCGCCACCAGCGCCCCGAAGCCCGCCGCCGGCAGCCCCGACAGGATCGTGATCGGGTGCAGGAACGACTCGTACAGGATGCCCAGCACCAGGTAGATCACCAGGATCGCCAGGCCCAGCAGCACGCCCAGGCCCTGCAGCGACGACTGGAACGCCTGCGCCGTCCCCTGGAACGACGTCGTGAACCCGTCCGGCAGCGTCCGGTCCGCCACGTCCTGCACCGCGTCCAGCGCCGGCCCCAGCGCCGTGCCCGGCCGCAGGTTGAACGAGATCGTCACCGAGGGCAACTGGCCCAGGTGCGTCACCTGCACCGGCCCGACCGTCCGACCGATCCGCGCCACCGTATCCAGCGGCACCAGCGCGCCCGTCGCCGACCGCACGTACAGCCGCGACAGGTCCGGCGGAGCGTCCCGGTGCTGCGGCACCAGTTCCAGGATGACCGAGTACTCGTTGTTCGCCGTGTAGATCGACGACACCTCGCGCGTGCCGTACGCCGAGTACAGCGCGGATTCCACCTGGGCCGCGGTCACGCCCAGCGACGATGCCCGGTCCCGGTCGATGTCCACCGTCACGTGGGGATCCGCCAGTTGCAGGTCCGTCGTCACGTCCTGCACCAGCGCGATGTCCCGGATCGCCGCCTCCAGCTTCGGCGCCTCGCGGTACAGGGCGTCGTCGTCCGGGCTCTGGATCGTCAACTGGTACGCGCTCTTCGTCATCTGGCCGCCGATGCGCAGGATCGGCGGGACCTGCAGGAAGGCCTTGATGCCGGGGATCCCGGCCAGTTTCGCCCGCAGCCGCTGCACCACCTCCGCCGCGCCCGGGCGCTGGTCGCGCGGCTTCAGGCTGATGAACATCCGGCCGCCGTTCATCGCGCTGTTCGGGCCGCCGATGCCGACCGTCGAGTTCGCGCCCCGCACGCTGGGGTCGTCCCAGACGATGCGCGCCACCCGGGCCTGCTGCTCCTTCATCCCTTCGAACGAGATGCCCTGCGCGGCCTCGGTGGACATCATCAACTGGCCGGTATCCTCGTCCGGCAGGAAGCCCTTCGGCACCGTCAGGAACAGCCAGACCGTCGCAGCCAGCACCGCGAACGACGCCAGCAGCGTCGCCAGGCGATGCCGCAGCACGGCCTGCAGCGACCGCCGATACGCGGACAGCATCCCGTCGAAGACCTTCTCGGACCACGCGTACACGCGCCCGTGGTGCGCCTGTGCCGACGGCCGCAGCAGCCGTCCCGACAGCATGGGCGTCAGGGTCAGCGACACCAGGCCGGAGACCAGGATCGCCGCGATGATCGCCACCGCGAACTCGTGCAGCAGCCGACCGACCAGCCCGCCCATGAAGAACACCGGCAGGAACACCGCCGCCAGCGACACCGTCATCGAGACGATGGTGAAACCGATCTCCTTCGCGCCGTCCAGGGCCGCCTGCAGCCGGGTCTTGCCCATCTCCATGTGGCGGACGATGTTCTCCAGCATGACGATCGCGTCGTCCACGACGAAGCCGACCGACAGCGTCATCGCCATCAGGCTGAAGTTGTCCAGGTTGTAGCCCATCACCCACAGGAAGCCGAAGGTGCCCACCAGCGACAGCGGCACGGCCAGGCTGGGGATGAGCGTCGCGGACAGGTTGCGCAGGAACAGGAAGATCACCAGGATGACCAGCGCCACCGAGAGGACCAGCGTGAACTTCACGTCCTCGACCGAGGCGCGGATGGACTGCGACCGGTCGTAGAAGACGTTCAGGGTCATGCCGGCGGGCATGTCGTTGTCGAAGGTCGGCAGCAGCCGGCGGATCGCGTCCACGACCTGGACGGTGTTGGTGCCGGGCTGGCGCTGGACGGCCAGCATGATGCTGCGGGTGTCGTTGAACCAGGCCGCGACGCGGTCGTTCTCGACGGAATCGACGACGCGTCCCAGTTCCTCCAGCCGGACCGGGCGGCCGTCGCGCCAGGCCACGACCAGCGGGCGGAAGGCGGCGGCGTCCTGCAACTGGCCCGAGGCCTCGATCGTGAAGCCGCGCCGGGCGCCCTGCAGCACGCCGGTCGGCAGGTTGACGTTGCCGGAGGACACCGCCGACGCCACCTCGTCGATGCCGATGCCGCGCGCGGCCAGCAGGTCCGGGTCCACCTGCACGCGCACCGCGTACTTTTGTGAACCGTGCACCGACACCTGCGCGACGCCCGGCACCGTCGAGATGCGCTGGGCGATGAAGGTCTGGGCGAACTCGTCCACCTGCGACAGCGGAAGGGTGGGGGAGGTCAGGGCCATGTAGAAGATCGGCGAGTCGGCCGGGTTGACCTTCTGGTAGGACGGTGGCGCCGGCATCTCGGGGGGCAGGCGGGACATCGTCTTGGAGATGGCGGCCTGGATGTCCTGCGCGGCGGCGTCGATGTCGCGCGACAGGTCGAACTGCACGGTGATGCGGGTCGAGCCCAGCGAGGACACCGAGCTCATCGAGTCGATGCCCGCGATCGTCGAGAACTGCTTCTCCAGCGGCGTGGCCACCGCGGAAGCCATCGTGTCGGGGCTGGCGCCGGGCAGGTGGGCCGACACGTGGATCGTCGGGAAGTCCACGTTGGGCAGGTCGGACACCGGCAACTGGTCGTACCCGATCGCGCCGAACAGCAGGATCGCGGCCATCACCAGGGTGGTCGCGACCGGCCTGCGGATGAAGAGCCCGGTCACCGGCGGACCTCCACGGCCGCGCCCGGGGTCAGCCGCAACTGGCCGTCGGTCACGACCGTCTCGCCCGCGGCGATGCCGTCCACGACGACCGTGTCGCCGTCGTCGGAGATGCCCGCGATCACGTTGCGCAGGTCCGCGGTGCCGTCGGGCTTGACGACGAAGGCGTACGTGCCCTGCTGTCCGTCCTGCAGCGCGTCGGAGGGGACGACCGTCGCGCCGGCCTGGATGCCCAGGTGCAACTGGACGCGAACGAACTGCCCCGGCCACAGGCGGCCGTGGTCGTTGTCGAAGAGGGCCTTCAGCAGCACGGTGCCGGTGGCGCGGTCGACCTCGTTGCCCAGGAACGCCAGGCGGCCGCGGATCGGCGGGCCGTCGTCGCCCTGGGGGCGGACCTCCACGGCCAGCGGGGTGTCGGCCATGCCCGCGCGAACCTCGGGCAGGCGTGCCTCGGGCACGGGGAATGCGACGCGGATCGGGCGCTGCTGCAGCACGGTGACCAGGATGGACTGGTTCGCGGTGACGACGTTGCCGGGCTGGACCAGGATCGGGCCGGTGCGGCCGTCGATCGGCGACCGGATCGTGCAGTAGGACAACTGCAGGCGGGCGGCCTCCACGGCGGCGCGGTCGATGGCCAGGGACGCCTTCAGCGAACCGGCGTCGGCGATGGCCTTGTCGCGGTCCCCGGCGGAGACGAAGCCCTTCGATGCCAGTTCCTGGTTGCGAACGGCGTCGCGGGCGGCGGCGTCGTACAGCGCCTGGTCGCGGGCCAGTGCGGCTTCCGCCTGGTGCAGCGCGGCCTGCTGGGGGCGGTCGTCGATGCGGAACAGCAGGTCGCCCTTGCGGACCTCCTGGCCTTCCGTGAACGCCGCCTCAGCCAGCACGCCGCTGACCTGCGGGCGAATGGAGACGGAGGCGACCGGTTCGACGGTGCCGATCCCGGACAGGCGGATCGGGACGTCGCGGGTCTGCGCGACCGCGGCCGTGACGGATACCCGGGAGGGCTTGCGGGCAACGGTGGCGTCGCCGGTGGCCTTCGAGCAGCCGGCCAGCAGCAGTGCCGTGGCGAAGGGGAGCCAGCAACGGGGGAGTTGGAATCGCACGCGAATCTCCTGCCGGGTCGGGCGCAAGCCCCCCGGCGCCCGGATGCAGGTGAATATGCCTCGCGGGGCGTGAGTGCGCAAGGTGAAACGACCGATCGAGGAGGCGGGGGACGGGGCCCCCGCCCTACAAGGCCGCAGGTCCGACGCTTTGCGCGTTCCGGCGGGGCTCGCGTTCTGCGGACCCCGGCCACAGACGCTCGCTGGCGGCGACGGCGGCGGGCGGGGCGGGCGTCAGATTCGGGTGCGGATCTTCCCCAGGGCCTTGCGGCTGATCAGGGACAGCAGCCAGCCGACCAGGAAGCCGCCCAGGCCGCCGAAGATGACGGACAGGATCGCCGCGCCGGGCATCTTCGCCGGTTCGTACGACTGGCTGAAGACGATCAGGAACATCACGGACGCCCCCGCCCACGGCGAGAAGCGCCACTGCCACGTCTGGTCCTGGTACAGGCCGTCGATGGCCACGGCGAACAGCAGGACGATCCCCAGCAGCCCGTACAGCAGCCACGGCGGCATCAGCATCGGGAAGATCGTCACGCGCAGTTCGGGGCCGATGGCGGCGTCGATGCGGCTGGCCTTCAGGGTCACCGGGCTCTGGTCGAGGTTCGTGGTCGAGTACTCCAGGAAGTGCTTGTTCTCGACCTGGCTGGACATGTTGCGACGACCCCGGACCGTCTGCATCACGTCGCTGAACGCACCGGACAACTCCTTGCCGCCCACCTGCAACCGGTACTGGCCGGACCCGCCCCGGGTGCCCGCCGCGTCGGCGAAGGACTGCGCGTACACGTCGACGCGGTGCCAGCCCGGCTGGACCTTCGACAGCGTCACCTCGCCGCCCTCCTTCGAGACCAGCACGGACTCGGCGGGATCGCCGGGATACACCGTCGTGACGAACGGGACGATGGCGCCGGCCAGGTACAGCAGGCCGATCGCCAGCGACGCCTTACGCACCTTGGCGGGCATCTCCATGTGGTACAGCAGCAGCCCGAAGGCGACCGCGAAGCCGGCCAGAGCCTCCAGCCCGATGACCAGGCCCGTGGCGTTGTCCGAAAGGACGCCCAGCCACTTCAGGCCGTAGGGGATGATCAGCGCGGCGACCGGGATGATCAGTCGGCCCCAGTCGTGCAGGAACTCGCGCCAGCGCAGGTTCTCCTTCTCCGTCGTCGCCGCAGGCCGGGCCTCGCGGCTCACGTTGCGCTTCACCTTCGACATGCCGTTTCCTTCCTCCCGAAGTCAGTCCTCGTCGCGACCTTCCGGGCCCGCCGCCAACCCGTGCTTGCGGACCAGTTTCCTCAGGTATTTCCTGTCCAGGTCCGCCTCCCGCGCCGACGCGGACAGGCTGCCCTTGTTGCGGGCCAGCAGGGCCTCCAGGTACTCCCGCTCGAACCGCTCGATCCAGGCCTCCTTGGCCTCCTTGAACGTGCGCAGGGGGTGCGCCGCGGCCGTCGGCTGGGTGCGATCGGCACGGGCCCGGGGCGCCCGGCGAGTCGCGGCCAGCACGTGCGGGGGCAGATCCTCCGCCTCGATCAGGTCGCCGTCAGCGAACGACGTGGCACGCTCGACCACGTTCAGCAGTTCGCGAACGTTGCCGGGCCAGTGGTATTCCATCAGGACGATGGACGCCTCCTCGGACAGGCCCTTGACGCGCGGTTCCCCGCCGGCCCCGCGGTTGAAGGGCGCCTGCCGCAGGAAGTGGCGTGCCAGCAGGGGGATGTCCTCCTTGCGCTCGCGCAGGCCCGGCAGCGTGATGCGGACCACCGACAGCCGGTAGAAGAGGTCGTCACGGAAGCGGCCCGCCCGCACCTCCTCCTCGAGGTTGCGGTTGGTGGCGGCGATCAGGCGCACGTCCACCTTGATGGGGCGGTTGCTGCCGACGCGGCGGATCTCGCGGTGCTCCAGCGCGCGCAGCAGCTTGGGCTGAAGGTCCAGGGACAGTTCCCCGATCTCGTCCAGGAAGAGGGTGCCGCCGTGCGCGATCTCGAACAGGCCCTGCCGGGTCTGCGCCGCGCCGGTGAACGACCCCTTCTCGTGGCCGAACAGTTCGCTCTCGATCAGTTCGCGGGGGACGGCGCCGCAATCGAACACGACGAAGGGTTCGCGAGCGCGCAGGCTGCGCGAATGCAGGGCGCGCGCGACGACCTCCTTGCCGGTGCCGGTCTCGCCCTCCAGCACGACGGTGGCGTTGGTGGGGGCGATGCGTTCCAGGACGGCGAAGACCTCGCGCATCTTGCGGCTGCGGCCGACGACGGGGCCGAACGAGTCGCGGGAGGAAGGCGCCAGTTCCACGCGCTCGTCGAAGGTCTGGAAGCGGACCTCGACGCCGCCCAGGCCCAGGACGGCGCCCGAACGGACGAACGCCTCGCGGACGCGGACGCGGTTGACGGCGGTGCCGTTGGTGCTGCCCAGGTCCTCGACCAGGTAGCCGGACGGCTCGTGCACGATGCGGCAGTGCTCGCGGCTGACGCGGGCGTCCTCGACGACCAGGTCGTTGCCCGGCGCGCTGCCCAGCGTGATCACGTCCTGGTCGAAGATGTACTCACGGAGGCCGGCCGCGTCCTCGACCACCAGTTTCACCTTGGACAGGTGCAGCGTGGCGGGGCGCCCGTCTCGCCAGTCCAGGTGGGCAGCCTGCCCGTTGTTGTCGTCCGCAGCCACGGAGGGGCCTTGTACTCCGGAGGGGTCGGAAAGTCAACGGGATCGCAAGGGGAAACGGCCCGGGTCACTCCCCGAACGTGGTGCCGATCCCGCGGGCGGCCCGGATCAGGGGGTGGTCCA
This sequence comes from uncultured Myxococcales bacterium, assembly GCA_937975765.1. Classification (GTDB taxonomy): domain Bacteria; phylum Myxococcota_A; class UBA9042; order DTJE01; family DTJE01; genus CAIZWN01. Next base: position 10,977 of record CALJUR010000075.1, on the reverse strand, counting down.
GCGGGACGGTGCGGACCTTGCCCGCGACGTCCGCGACCGGGACCGAGTCGATGCGGCCGTCGCGCTGCACCACGACGCGGTTCAGGCGGCCGGCGGACAGCAGTTCGAAGGCGTGGTGCCCGAAGGACGTCGCCAGCAGGCGGTCGTGCGGAGTCGGGATGCCGCCGCGCTGGACGTGGCCCAGCAGGATCGAGCGGCTCTCGATGCCGGTCGCCTTCTCGACGGCGTCGGCGACGAAGCGGCCGACGCCTCCCAGGCGGATCGGCTCGGCGGACGACTCGTCCACGTGGTCCACGATCGCGTGGCCGCCGGCGGGGGCCGCACCCTCGCCGACGGCGATGACGGTGAAGCGGCGACCGTGGCGGCTGCGGTACACGCACTTCTCGGCGACCGCCTCCAACCGGAAGGGGATCTCGGGGATCAGGATGACGTCGGCGCCGCTGGCCACGCCCGCGCCCAGTGCCAGCCAGCCGGCGTACCGGCCCATCAGTTCGACGACCATGATGCGGTGGTGCGAGGAGGCGGTCGTGTGGACCTTGTCCAGGGCCTCGGCCGCGGTCGTCATGGCCGTGTCGTAGCCGAAGGTCACGTCGGTGGACCACAGGTCGTTGTCGATCGTCTTGGGCACGCCGACGACGTTCAGGCCGCGCTGGATCAGCAGGTTCGCGCCCGCCATCGTGCCGTCGCCGCCGATCACGACCATGGCCTCGATGCCGGCCTCGCGGCATCGCGCGACGATGTCGTCCCGCATGTCCTTCACGACCCATTTCCCGTCCACCTGCACCTTGTGGGCCGCGGGGTTCGTCTTGTTGCAGGCGCCCAGGATCGTGCCGCCGTGGGTCAGGATGCCGCTGACGTCGTCGGGGGTCAGCGGCCGCATGCGGCCCTCCACCAGGCCCAGGTAGCCGTCCTCGATGCCGACCACCTCCATGCCGCCCTGGTGGGCCGCCTTCGCCACGACCCGGATGACCGCGTTCAGGCCGGGGCAGTCGCCGCCGGCGGTCAGGATGCCGATGCGCTTCATGTCGATCGCCTCGTTCGCATTGCCAATCCAGGAGGCGGGGGACGGGGCCCTCGCCCTACACGGGCCTCGGGAACGCGGGGGACTCGACCCCTCGCGCGCAGTGTGCTCGTCGCAGGACGATGCGCCGCACGGGACGCACAGCACTCGACCCCCGCGCGTGTAGTGTGCTCCCTTTCCGGTCCGCGGGGCCAGCGTGCTATCCTCGGCGGGACCTGCCTGGGGACCGCGATGCGGCTGGCCCACCTGTCCGACCTGCACCTGTACGCGCCGGGAGCCCTGCGGGCGAAGGACCTGCTGGGCCGGCGGATCGTCGGCGCGCTGAACCTGTTCCTGATGCGCAAGTCCACGCACCTGCCCGGGGTCGTTCGGGCCGCAGTGGAGGCGGTGGAAAGGGCCGGCGTGGACCACGTGATCGTCACCGGCGACCTGACGAACCTGGCGCTGGACCCGGAGTTCCAGCTGGCGGCCGGGATCCTGGAGCCGCTGGGGGGGCCGGACCGGCTGTCGCTGATCCCGGGCAACCACGACTACTACACGCCCGAATCCATCCGGGCGGGACGGTTCGAGAAGTGGTTCGGCCCGTGGGTGTGGCCGGAAGGGCAGGGCGAGTATCCTGCCGTGAAGGACCTGCCGGGCGTGCGGCTGATCCTGGCCCGCACCGCCACGCAGCCGCCGCCGATGTGCGCGCACGGGTACCTGGGGCGGGCGCAGGCCCGGCGCATCGAGGCGAAGGTCCGGGAGGCGCGGGCGGCGGGCCTGTTCCCGGTGCTGGCGGTGCACCACTACCTGCACGTCCAGCACAACTCCCGCGAGATCACGGGGTTCCTGTTCGACAAGCGGCGCCTGCGACGGCTGGTCGAGACGTCGGGGGTCGGGATGGTGCTGCACGGGCACGACCACCACCCGCACGAGATGGAGATCGCGGGCGCCGACGGGCTGCCCGTGCCGGTGATCGGGTGCGGTTCCTCGTCGATCTTCGCGCCCGGGAAGGGGCGGAGGGGCCGGTTCCACATCTACGACATCGCCGACGGGCGGGTGACGGTGCAGCGATGGCAGGTCGCGGATCCGGGCGATCGGTTCGAGCCGCTTCCGGGCTGAAGGGGTACTGGGCCGCGACGCGCTCGCCGCTGGTGGGCGTGGCCGTGACGCTGCCCCTCCTCCTCGTCTACAACGTCGGGCTGCTGGTCCCGGGCAACGACCAGATGAACGCCGCGGACCTGCTGACCCGGATCGCGCCGCAGTTCGGCGGTCTGAAGGCGGTGCTGATCGCCAACGCCGTGCTGGCGCTGACCTCGCTGGTCCTGCTGATCGTGGTGTTCCGGAAGGGGCTGTTCCGCGGGTCCTGGTGGCTGCTGATGGTGCTGGAGGGCGTCGTCTACGGCGTGGTGATGGCCGTGGGGGTGCGGTGGATCCTGGGGCAGGCCCACCTGCTGGAGGTGGCGCAGGCCGCAGTGCAGGCGGGGTCACAGGCCGCGCAGGGTGCGGCAGCGGCCGTCGCGCCGGCGGCCGACGCTGCCGCCGAGGCCGTGCAGCCGGCGACGCGGGTGCCGCTGTTCCAGGCGATCGTGCTGTCCGCGGGGGCGGGGTACTGGGAGGAACTGGTCTTCCGGCTGTTCCTGGTGGGCCTGCCGGTGTTCGCGGCGCTGCGCCTGGGGTCGAAGGACCGGCTGGCCCGCGGGCTGCGGGTGGGGGTGGTGGGCCTGCTGTCGATCGCGGCGTCGTCCGCGGTCTTTTCGCTGCTGCACTACGCCGGGGGTCAGGAGGTCCCGGGCGCCTACTCGTTCTGGTACCGGACCCTGTCGGGCGTCTTCTTCAGCGCGCTGTTCCTGTCGCGCGGCTTCGCCGTGGCGTCGTGGACGCACTTCCTGTACGACGTCGTCGTGATGTCGCTGTAAGGCGAGGAGGCGGGGGACGGGGCCCCCGCCCAGGCGGCGTCAACGTTCATAATTCAGGGACAGTCACCATTATTGATGGTCTAACGCGTAGGAATTACTACAACATGGTGCGCTGTTCGACGGGTTGTGAGGAAATTCAATGGGTTGCCTTGTGAATAATGGTGACTGTCCCTGAATTAACCCCTGAATTAACCTGAATTGGGTCAGGCGTCGACGCCGTCGGTGCCGGAGTCCGACAGGATGGGCTGGAGGTAGTCCAGGTAGACGGCGGTGTCCGCGCCCGCGGGCAGGGTGCCCGACTCGACCGCGGACAGCAGGACGTCCCGAAGCCGCCCGATCTCCGGCCCCGGCGCGATCGCGAACCGTTCCATGATCGCGTTGCCGATCCCCTTGGGCAGCGGGCTCTGCTGGGCGTCGGCCTCGCGGATCTCCAGCACGCGGATCTGCAGTTCGGTCAGCAGGGACCGCACCATCTCCACGCGCTCGGTCCGTTTCGACGTCAGGTCCGCCCGCGAGAAGGCGATCAGGTCGTCCAGGTGCTCGCCCACCTCGCGCATCAGCCGGCGCACCGCGCTGTCCGTCCACTCCTCGCGGTACAGGTTCACGCGGCTGTGGCTCTGGATGATGTAGCGGATGCGCGCCGCGTCGGCCGGCGCGACCTCGAAGCGCGCCGCGATGGCCTCCCACAGCAGCGCGCTCATGTCCTCGTGCCGGAAGAAGTGGACCTTGTCGTCCCGGAAGACCTGCTTGGTCCACACCTTGCCGATGTCGTGGCACAGCGCCGCCCAGCGCACCACGGGAGTCGCCTCGGCGTTCGCCACGACCTGCTTCGTGTGGGCCCAGATGTCCTTGTGCTGGCCCCCGCCGCCCTCGCCGAACCACACCAGTGCCGCCACCTCGGGCAGCACGAACGGCAGCACCCGGGTGTCCGACAGGTACTGCAGGCCCTTGGCGGGGTTGGCTCCGCACAGTACCTTCTCGATCTCCTTGCGCCAGATCTCGCGCGGCACGTCCAGGATGCCCGAGGCGTCGCGCTCGGCCGCGATCCGCACCTCGCGCGCGGCGTCGAAGCCGTACCGTGCGACGTACCGGGCCACCTTCAGCAGCCACGACGCGCTCTCGCGGAACAGCGAATCCACCGGGAACACCGGGCGCACGACCCGCTCGGACAGGTCCAGCGTGCCCCCGAACGGGTCGACCAGGTTCCCTGCGGAGTCGTACCCGAATGCCTGCAGCGTGACCTCGCGGGTGGCCAGGTCCAGGATGATCCCCGACAGGTTCTGGCCGCGCAGCGAACGCAGCGGCGGCAGGTAGTTGCGGAACGGGCCGACGTTGAACGTCAGGTGGCCTTCGCCGCGCGGAACCTTGAAGGTCAGCAGGCGCGGACGGTCCTCCTTGGGGTCGTTCGCGGTAGCGCCGAACAGGTCGTGCAGCGTGGACTCGATGGCGGACAGCGACGCGTCCACGGTCAGGTCGAACGAGGTCGCGTCGTCGATCGCGTGACCCGTCGCCAGTTCGCGGGCACGAGGCCCGATCAGGTAGGCCGGGCAACCCGACGACTCGAAGGCGTCGATCAGGGAGCGCAACGGGTCCGGGTACCGCACGGGGATGGGGGTCGCGGGCGTCGTCATCAATCCGGTCCTGTTCCGGGTTCGGCAAGGCGTCCGGCGAATCCGGGCGCGGCAGGCGAGGATACGCGAGCGGGTTGGCGGGCGTCAACGTGGGGGAGGGGGAAGGCGCCAAAAAGGAAGCGCGGAACCGGTCCGGACCGCGCCGGTCGTCGTCTTGGCACCCCGATTCGCCCGGTGCTATCGTGGCCTCCGGGCCTTGTCGACGAGCGTTTCCGGGATGGCACACCTGCGCCTGATCCGCAATGCGGGCAGCGAGTTCGAGGCGGACCACACCGTCGACGGGGTCCTGGAAAAGGGGCTGTGGTGGGCCGAGCGGATCTTCGGCCTGCGTTCCTGCGCCGTGCTGCTGCTGGACGAGGAGGCCGGCGTCCTGCGGATGTTCAAGAGCCGCGGGTACCGCCCGTCCGACGCGGTCCGCCTGAACCTGCGACCCGGGGAGGGCCTGGAGGGCCGCGCCTTCCTGGAGCGTTGCCCCCTGCAGAGCGCGATGATCGAGGGCGTGCGGGTCAGCGTGCCCCTGGTGACCGCCGAGGGGACCATGGGCGTCCTGGCCGCCGACCTGCAGAGGAACGAACCCCTGACCGCCGATGAACTGGACCTGCTGGGCCTGTTCGCCGCGAACGTGTCCGCGTCCCTGCACAACGCCCGGCTGGCCGAGCGCGCCAGCGCCGACGCGGCCCGGCTGCAGATGCGGGCCCGGGACCTGGCGGCCCTGAACGAGATCGGGATGCACATCGCCACCTTCACGGACCTCGACAGCCTGATCGAGGGCGCGATGAAGCTGGCGTGCCAGTCGCTGTTCTTCCGGTCGTGCGCGCTGCTGCTGAAGGAAGGGGACGAACTGGTCCTGCGGGGCCACTACGGTTTCGGCGAAGGGGTCGGGAGCGGGCTGAAGATCCCCCGCAGCCATGGCATCGCGTGGCGGTGCGCCGACCGGGGCGAGCCCCTGCTGGTGCCGGACGTGGCGGCCGACCCCGGGCACCAGCCCGGTTTCTCCGACGCGTGCTGCGAGATGGCGGCGCCGATCCACGGCCCGTTCGGGGTGGTCGGCGTGCTGGTGGCGGAGAGCCCCAAGGTCCACTCGTTCAACGAGACCAGCCTGGAACTGTTCGCGACCTTCGCCCACCAGGTGGCCTCCGCGCTGGAGAACGCCCGGCTGCACGAAACCAACCGGAACACCTTCTACCAGACGATCCGCGCGCTGGCGCAGGCCCTGGAAATGCGCGACTCGTACACGCACGGCCACTCGGAGCGGGTGCGGAAGTACTCGATCGAGATCGCCCGGCTGCTGGAACTGTCGCCCCACGACATCGAGATCCTCGAGCAGGCCGCGCTGCTGCACGACATCGGCAAGATCGGCGTGCGGGACTCGGTGCTGCTGAAGACCACCACGCTGGACGTCGAGGAGAGGGCGGCCATCGAGCGCCACCCGGTCATCGGCGACAGCATCCTGCACCCGGTCGGCTTCCTTCGGGAGGCGCTGGAGTCGGTGCTGCACCACCACGAGCACTTCGACGGCACCGGGTATCCTTCCGGGCTGAAGGGCGAGGAGATCCCCCTGGTCGCGCGCATCATCGCGGTCGCCGACTCCTACGACGCGATGACCTCCGACCGGCCCTACCGGAGGGCGATGGACCCGCAGGAAGCGATCCGCGAGATCGAGCGTGGCTGCGGCCTCCATTTCGACCCGAAGGTCGTCGCCGCCTTCCTGGCGACGATCGGGCTGCGCTTCCGGCTGTCCGGCGAGTCCGCCCCCCTCCCTCTGCAGGCGATGGACTGAGGCCCGCCCGGAACCTCCCGGCATGGACCGGGACGCGTCGATCCATTAGGATCATCCCGTTTGTTCGGGCCGGCGTCGCGCATCCTTTCCGCGACCCGCGCCCAGGAGGCAGCACATGAGGACCGGCACGTGGACGTTCCTGCTGGCCGCGCTGGCGGCCGGCTTCGCGATGGCTTGCGGCGGCGGATCGAATCCCGTCGATGCGGGTGCCGATGTCGCGACGGAGATTCCGGCCGACAACGGGCCGGACAACCCGGCGGACACGGCGGGCGAGGAAGGACGGGACGTGCCGGTGACCGACGAGTCGGCCGAGGCGCAGGACGCGCTGCAGGATGCGGAGGCGGACGCCGAGGTCCCGTGCCAGTGCGCCGAGAACAAGGACTGCGCCGGGGTGTTCCGGGGCCTGGGCCCGTGCGAGCGGGCCGTGTGCAACCCCGAGACGTGCCAGTGCGAGCGCCAGGATGCACCCGACGACGAGGGCTGCGAGGACGGCAACCCGTGCACCATCGGGGACAAGTGCGTCGGGGGCGCCTGCACGCCCGGTGCCAACGGGTGCGAGTGCGAGGACGACGAGGACTGCAAGGCCCGGGAGGACGGCAACCCCTGCAACGGGACGCTGTTCTGCGACCTGTCGAAGCAGCCGTACAAGTGCGAGGTCGATCCGGAGACGGTGAAGGTCTGCACGGACGAGGTTCCCGTGCAGTGCCGCGAGAGCCAGTGCAACCCGGCGACCGGCGAGTGCGAGCCGGTGGCGGTGGACGAGGGGCTTCCCTGCGACGACCTGGACCCGTGCACCACCGACGACAAGTGCGTCAGCGGCAACTGCAAGCCGTCCGGGACGATGACCTGCGACGACAGCGAGCCGTGCACCGCGGATTCCTGCGAGACCGGCCAGGGGTGCGTCTATCGCCCGAAGGAAGGGGAGTGCAGCGACGGCGACCCCTGCACCGTCGAGGACGCGTGCTTCGAGGGGCACTGCAAGCCCGGCGCCGTCGACCCGTGCGACGACGGCAATGCGTGCACGCAGGACTCGTGCGTCTCCGGCGCCGGTTGCAGCCACGAACCGCGCGACGGCGCACCGTGCTCGGACGACAACGCCTGCACCATCGGTGACAAGTGCGCCGGTTCGACCTGCACGTCCGGGACCCCGGCCACGCTGGACGACGGAAACGTCTGCACCGACGACTACTGCGACATGGTCCTGGGCGTCCGGCACGTGGCGAACCAGGAGGAATGCGAGGACGGGAACCCCTGCACGGTGGGCGACCGATGCTCGGGGGGCGCCTGCCAGACCGGCGGCCCGAAGGACTGCGACGACGACAACGCGTGCACCGCGGACTCGTGCCACCCGACGACCGGCGAGTGCGTGAACGCCCCGGAGGCAATCGACGACGGGATCCTGTGCACGGAGGACCTGTGCGACCCGGCGACGGGGACGATCACGCACGTCCCGGCGTGCCCGCCGGACGGCGACCTGTGCACGATCGATACCTGCGAACTGGCGACCGGCCAGTGCGTCTACTACCCGGTGGTCCTTGACGACGGGAACGCGTGCACGTCCGACTGGTGCGACGCCGCGACCGGCCTGGACCACCACGACACGATCGACTGCGACGACGGCGACGTGTGCAACGGCCCGGAAACCTGTGACACGGCCACGGGGTGCGTGGCGGGGACCCCGCTGGTCTGCGACGACCTGGACGCCTGCAACGGCGTCGAGACGTGCGATCCGGTGAACGGGTGCCAGCCGGGGACGCCGACGACCTGCGACGATGGCGACGTGTGCAACGGAATGGAGACGTGCGACCCGGCGACGGGCTGCGTGGCGGGGACGGACCTGGCGTGCGACGACCTCGATGCGTGCAACGGCGTGGAGACCTGCGACCCGGTCACGGGCTGCCAGGGAGGCGTGCCGGTGACCTGCGGCGACGGCCGGGCTTGCAACGGCGTCGAGACGTGCGACCCCGCGACGGGCGACTGCCTGCAGGGGACCCCGCCGGTGTGCGACGACGGGGACGCGTGCAACGGCGTCGAGACGTGCGACGACGCGACGGGATGCGTGGCCGGGACGCCCCTGGCCTGCGGCGACGGCAACGTGTGCAACGGCGTGGAGACGTGCGACCCGGTCACCGGGGCCTGCCTGCCGGGCACGTCGCTGTTCTGCGACGACGGCAACGCCTGCAACGGTTTCGAGACGTGCGACGCCGTCCTGGGCTGCCAGCCCGGCGCGCCGAAGGTTTGCGACGACGGCAACGCGTGCAACGGCGTGGAGTTCTGCGATCCCGACTCGGGCACCTGCATCCGGGGCATCGACCTGGTGTGCGACGACACCGAGTGGTGCAACGGCGAGTACGTGTGCGACCCGGCGCAGGGGTGCGTCGAGGTGCGGGCGCCGTGCAAGGACGGGGACGTGTGCAACGGCGACGAGTTGTGCTTCGAGGGGCTGCAACTGTGCGTGGCGGGGCGGCCGCTGGTGTGCAGCGACGAGAACGCCTGCAACGGGCTGGAAACGTGCGATCCCAAGTGGGGGTGCCGGCCGGCGGCGCCCCTGGTATGCGACGACGGCGACGCGTGCAACGGCGTGGAGACGTGCGACGCGGCGACGGGGTGCGTGGCGGGGACGCCACTGGTGTGCGACGACGGCGACGCCTGCGACGGCCTGGAGACGTGCGACCCGGCGACGGGTTGCGTGGCGGGCCCGCCGCTGGAGTGCGACGACGGGCAGTTCTGCACGGGCGTCGAGTCGTGCGATCCGCTGAGCGGCTGCGTGCAGGGCGTGCAGCCGTGCGACGACTACGACCCGTGCAACGGCGTCGAGACTTGCGACGAGGCGATGAACCGGTGCGTCGCCGGCACCCCGCCGGTGTGCGACGACGCGGCGTTCTGCAACGGTCCGGAGTCCTGCCTGCCGTTCGTGGGCTGCACCCCCCCGAACCCGCTGCCCGATTTCTGCGACGACCGCGACGCCTGCAACGGGCTGGAGGCCTGCGACGAGGACAACGACGTCTGCGTGAAGATGCCGGACCTGGTCTGCGACGACAACGACGCGTGCAACGGCCTCGAGACGTGCGACCCCGCGACCGGGTGCCTGCCGGGGACGTCGCTGGTCTGCGACGACACCGACCCCTGCAACGGCCTGGAGACGTGCGTGCCGGCGACGGGATGCGAGGCCGGGACACCGCCGGTGTGCGACGACTCGAAGGCGTGCAACGGCGTGGAAACCTGCACGGCGTTCGTCGGCTGCGTGCCGGGGACGTCGCTGGTGTGCGACGACACGGACCCGTGCAACGGCGTCGAGACGTGCGACGACGCGACGGGGTGCGTGGCGGGGACGCCGCTGGTGTGCGACGACGCGCTGGCGTGCAACGGGCTCGAGACCTGCACGGCGTTCCTGGGATGCGAGGACGGCGCCGCGATCGTCTGCGACGACCGCAACGACTGCACCTCCGACCGGTGCGTGGACCCGTCGGGAGATTGCGAGTTCACGAACGTGGAGGCCGGCGCGGGGTGCAGCGACGGCGACGGATGCACCGGTTCGGACACCTGCAACGCGACGGGCGGCTGCATCGGCCTGACCGAGAAGTGCTGCGGGGACGGCGTGGACAACGACCACGACGACCTGCTGGACTGCATGGACCCGGACTGCGCGACGGACGCGGTGTGCGCGGTCCCGATCGCGTGGTGCCGGCTGCAGTCCCCCAGCACCATCCGGACCTTCGAGAGCACGAAGTGGGACGTGTTCGGCCGCGTCTACGTCCCCGGGATCACCACGAAGACGGCGAAGAACGACCTGTACCCGGCGCTGAAGGCCCAGATGGGGTATGGGCCGGACGAGTCGGACCCGACGGGGGACGGGTGGACGTGGGTCGACGCGAAGGCGAACGACGGGTACGACGGCGACGCCTGGGGCGAACCGAACAACGACGAGTACTGGGTGGAACAATGGCCGGCGCCGTTGCCGAACGGGGCCGTGCGGGATTTCGCCTTCCGCTTCTCGGGGGATGGCGGGGCGCACTGGACGGTGTGCGACCTGAATGCGGGCACGGGCAGGGACGGGTCCCAGGACGGGTACCAGTCGTCCGCCGCCGGCGAACTGATCGTGACGGTGCCCGCCGTCTTCTTCAGCGAGTATGTCGAGGGCAGCAGCAACAACAAGGCGCTGGAGGTGTACAGCCGCGACACGATGCCGGTGCCGCTGAACTTCTGCCAGGTGAGGATCTACTTCAACGGCGCCACCACGGCCAGCCAGGTCAGCGCCCTGAACACCACCGGGGACCTGGAGAACGGTTCGACCTGGGTGATCTGCCACAGCAGTTCGGTCCAGGCCCTGAAGGATCTGAGCCAGCGGCAGTGGAGCGGGCTGCAGTTCAACGGCGACGACGCGATCGAACTGGTCTGCGGAACGCAGGTGGCGGACGTCATCGGCCGGGTGGGCGAGGACCCGCCGGGGACCGGATGGGGCGTGTCCGGATCGCTGCAGTACACGGCGGATCGCACGCTGCGACGCAAGTGCGGGGTCGGGTCCGGCGATCCCGACGGGTCCGACGCCTTCGACCCTGCGACGCAGTGGGACGGCTACGCGGTCGACACGTTCACGGGCCTGAGATCGGAAGAGCGTCGTGTAGGGAAAGAGTGTAGATCTCGGTG
>CALJUR010000074.1 GCA_937975765.1 uncultured Myxococcales bacterium | reverse complement strand
TGGGCGACTACCGAGATCTACCCACTTCCCCTACCCGACGATTTGCAGAGTTTCTCCTGGATGTGCCAGAATCTGACGGGGAGTCACGGGCTTGCCGGGAATCAGGGACAGGAGGCGGGGGACGGGGCCCCCGCCCTACAGGCCCGGCCGCTACATCGACCCCCTCACCTGATGGGCGACCGTCCCGGGGCCGTCCTTCTCCCCCGGAAAGCGGGTCCCGGGCCCCGGTTTCGCCTTGACAAAACAGGGCCTTCCGCCTAGACTCCGCCGCGGGTTGCGGGACGGGCCAAGTGCCCGATCCGCTTGTGGAAATCCGAACGGCCCGATCCCCTTGGATTGCGGTTCTCTCAGGAGAAGACGATGTCGAACCGGCGCATGGTGACCGTGGACGGAAACGAGGCGACCGCCTCGGTGGCGCACAGGACGAACGAGGTCATCGCGATCTACCCGATCACCCCCTCGTCGAACATGGGCGAGTGGTCCGACGAGTGGTCGGCGCAGGGCCGCAAGAACGTGTGGGGCGTGGTTCCCAGCGTCAGCGAGATGCAGTCCGAGGGCGGCGCGTCCGGCGCGGTGCACGGCGCCCTGCAGGCCGGCGCCCTGACGACGACCTTCACGGCCTCCCAGGGCCTGCTGCTGATGATCCCGAACATGCACAAGATCGCGGGCGAGTTGACCTCGTTCGTGATGCACGTCTCGGCCCGCACCCTGGCCGCCCACGCCCTGTCGATCTTCGGCGACCACTCCGACGTGATGGGCTGCCGCAACACCGGGTTCGCGATGCTGTCCTCGGGCAGCGTCCAGGAGGCCCACGACTTCGCGCTGATCTCCCAGGCCGCCACGCTGCGGTCGCGCGTCCCGTTCCTGCACTTCTTCGACGGCTTCCGCACCTCCCACGAGGTCGCGAAGATCGAGGAACTGGCAGACGAGGACCTGCTGGCGATGCTGGACGAGCAGCTGATCGCCGAGCACCGCGCCCGCGCGCTCTCCCCCGATCGCCCCGTGCTGCGCGGCACCGCCCAGAACCCCGACGCGTTCTTCCAGGCCCGCGAGGCCTGCAATCCCTGGTACGACCGGTGCCCGGCCCTGGTCCAGGCCGAGATGGACCGCTTCGCCGCGCTGACCGGCCGCGTGTACCACCTGTTCGACTACGTGGGCGCCCCGGACGCCGAACGCGTCGTGGTGCTGATGGGCTCCGGCGGCGACACCGCGCAGGAGTACGTCGAGTGGGCCAACGCCCGCGGCGAGAAGGTCGGCATCGTGCGCGTCCGGCTGTACCGGCCGTGGTCCACGAAGGACTTCCTGGCGGCCCTGCCGAAGACCGCGAAGTCCATCGCGATCCTGGACCGCACCAAGGAGCCCGGCGCGCTGGGCGAGCCCATGTACCTGGACATCGTCGCGGCGCTGGCCGAGGCTCGCGCCGAGGGCACGTCGCCGTTCGCGGTCGATCCTCGCGTCATCGGCGGCCGCTACGGCCTGTCGTCCAAGGAGTTCACGCCCGCGATGGTCAAGGCGGTCTTCGACGAACTGGCGAAGCCGCAGCCCAAGCACCACTTCACCGTGGGCATCGAGGACGACGTCACCCGCCTGTCGCTGGCGTACGACCACGACTTCGACATCGAGCCGAACGACGTGGTGCGTGCCGTCTTCTTCGGGCTGGGCAGCGACGGCACCGTCGGCGCCAACAAGAACAGCATCAAGATCATCTCCGAGGAGACGGACAACTTCGGCCAGGGCTACTTCGTGTACGACTCGAAGAAGGCCGGCGCCATCACCATCAGCCACCTGCGCTTCGGCCCGCGGCGCATCCGGTCGGCGTACCTGGTCCGCAAGGCCAACTTCGTGGCCTGCCACCAGTGGTCGTTCGTGGACAAGTACGACATGATGTCCATGGTCGCGAACGGCGGCACGTTCCTGTTCAACGCGCCGTTCTCGCCGGACGAACTGTGGGACCACCTGCCGCGCGAGGTCCAGCAGGACATCCTGGCCAAGCACCTGAAGGTGTACACCATCGACGCGTACCAGGTCGCACGCGACACCGGCATGGGCGTGCGCATCAACACCATCATGCAGACCTGCTTCTTCGCGATCTCCGGCGTCCTGCCGCGCGACGAGGCCATCGCCCAGATCAAGAAGGCGATCAAGAAGACCTACGGGAAGAAGGGCGACGTCATCGTCCAGAAGAACTTCGAGGCCGTGGATCACACCCTGGCGCACCTGTACGAGGTGAAGGTGCCCGGCGCCGTGACCGCGACGGTCGGCCGTTCGCCGACCGTGGCCGCCGAGGCCCCGGACTTCGTCAAGAACGTCACCGCCGTGATGATGGCCAACCAGGGCGACACCCTGCCCGTGTCGGCCTTCCCGGTGGACGGCACCTGGCCGACCGCGACCACCCAGTGGGAGAAGCGGAACATCGCGCTGGACATCCCCGTGTGGGACCCCGCGCTGTGCATCCAGTGCAACAAGTGCGCGGTCATCTGCCCGCACGCCGCGATCCGCCCGAAGGTCGCCCCGCCGGAGGCCCTGAAGGACGCCCCCGCGACGTTCAAGTCGGTGGACTACAAGGGCGCCGAGTACAAGGGCTGGAAGTACATGCTGCAGATCGCGCCCGAGGACTGCACCGGCTGCCAGTTGTGCGTCGTCACCTGCCCGGTGAAGGACAAGGCGAACCCGAAGCACAAGGCGCTGGACATGGCGCCGCAGATGCCGCTGCGCGAGGCCGAGGCCGCGAACTACAAGTTCTTCCTGTCGCTGCCCGACCCGGACCGCACCCAGATCAAGAACACCGTGAAGGGCACGCAGTTCTACCGCCCGCTGTTCGAGTACAGCGGCGCCTGCGCGGGCTGCGGCGAGACGCCCTACGTCAAGCTGCTGTCGCAGATGTTCGGCGACCGCGCCCTGATCGGCAACGCCACCGGCTGCAGTTCGATCTACGGCGGCAACCTGCCGACGACGCCCTACGCCGTCGATGCCAACGGACGTGGCCCCGCGTGGTCCAACAGCCTGTTCGAGGACAACGCCGAGTTCGGCTTCGGGTACCGGCTGGCGATCGACGCCAACAAGGAACTGGCCACCCACCTGCTGAAGGGCCTGGCCGGCCGGATCGGCGACGACCTGGCGAAGGGCCTGCTGGAGTCCCCGCAGGTGACCGAGGCGGACATCCAGGCCCAGCGCGACCGCGTGGTGGCCCTGCGCAAGGCGCTGGCCGGCATCGAGGGCCCCGAGGCGCGGCGCCTGGACGCCCTGGCCGACTACTTCGTGAAGAAGTCGGTGTGGGTGCTGGGCGGCGACGGATGGGCGTACGACATCGGCTACGGCGGCCTGGACCACGTGCTGGCGCAGGGGCGCGACGTGAACATCCTGGTGCTGGACACCGAGGTCTACTCGAACACGGGCGGCCAGGCGTCGAAGTCCACCCCGATGGGCGCGTCCGCCAAGTTCGCGATGGCGGGCAAGGCCACGGGCAAGAAGGACCTGGCGATGATGGCCATGGCGTACGGCAACGTGTACGTCGCCAAGGTCTCCCTGGGCGCGAAGGACGCCCAGACGGTCAAGGCGTTCGAGGAGGCCGACTCGTACCCGGGCACCTCGATCATCATCGCCTACAGCCACTGCATCGCGCACGGCTACGACCTGATCAACGGGCCCGAGCAGCAGCGCCTGGCGGTCGAGTCGGGCCACTGGCCGCTGCTGCGGTTCGACCCGCGCCGCATCGCGCAGGGCCTCTCCCCGCTGCAGATGGACTCGGCGGCGCCGAAGATCGCCCTGACCGAGTTCACGAAGAACGAGACCCGGTTCCGCATGGTCGAGCGCCAGAACCCCGAGCACTTCCGGAAGCTGATGGATTGCGCCCAGCACGAGCAGGCGAACCGGTTCGCGGTCTACGAGCAGATCGCGCACATGGCGATGCCGAAGTGCACCGAGGCCGAGCCCAAGGCCGAGTGACGCGCCGTCCCCGCCCGACCCGTCCCCCTTCCCGTCCCTGAACCGCCGTCCTGTCTCGCTCCCGGATCCTTGACGGGGTCGATATACGACCCAATACATCCGAATACGATGCTGGCCTCGCGGGCCTTTCGATGACAGCCGGAGGAGGAGACCATGGACCTGCACACCCGGTACCTGGGCCTGGACCTGGAGAACCCGATCGTGGCCGGCGCGTCGCCGCTGGCCGGCGAGATGGACAAGGTGCGCCGGCTGGAGGAGGCCGGCGTGGGCGCCATCGTGCTGCACTCGCTGTTCGAGGAGCAGATCGCCCGCGACCAGTTGAAGGAGCACCTGGACCGCGAACTGCACGCCGAGTCGTCCGCGGAGGCCCTGTCGTACTTCCCGGAACTGTCGGAGTACCGGCTGGGTCCGGAGGAGTACCTGGAGCAGGTCGCG
The DNA here is from genome assembly GCA_937975765.1 of uncultured Myxococcales bacterium. Taxonomy (GTDB): domain Bacteria; phylum Myxococcota_A; class UBA9042; order DTJE01; family DTJE01; genus CAIZWN01. The sequence goes on along the minus strand of CALJUR010000074.1, from coordinate 45,206 downwards.
AAGGTGAAGGCCGCCGTGTCCTGCCCGGTCGTGGGCAGCCTGAACGGGGTGACCGGCGCGGGATGGGTCGAGTACGCACGCCAGATCCAGCAGGCGGGCGCCGACGCGCTGGAACTGAACGTCTACTTCGTGGCGGCCGGCGCGGGCGAGACCGGCGAGGCCATCGAGTCCCGGACGCTGGAGATCGCGCGGTCGGTCAAGGACGCGGTGTCGATCCCGGTCGCGGTCAAGCTGTCGCCCTTCTTCACCTCCCTGCGGCACTTCGCGACGCGGCTGGACGCGGCCGGGGTGGACGGGCTGGTGCTGTTCAACCGGTTCTACCAGCCCGACATCGACATCGAGCGCCTGGACGTGACCCCCACACTGCAGTTGTCGGATCGATCCGAACTGCTGCTGCGGCTGAGGTGGCTGGCCCTGCTGTCGGGACAGGTGAAGGCGTCGCTGGCGGCGTCGGGCGGCGTGCACCAGGTCGAGGACGTGGTGAAGTCGGTGATGGCCGGCGCCGACGCGGTGCAGGTCGTGTCGGCGCTGCTGCAGAAGGGGCCGGGATACGCGAAGGACCTGCGCGTCGGGCTGGCGCAGTGGCTGGCCGATCACGAGTACGAGTCGCTGGCGCAGGCCCGCGGCAGCATGAGCCTGCGGAAGAGCCCCGATCCCGGGGCGTTCGAACGCGCCAACTACATGCGCGTGCTGAACTCCTGGCGCGCCTAGAAGGGACCCCTCGAATCCCGCCGTCCGGGACCTTCCCGACCGCATTGCACAACGGCGCGACGGGGCTGGGGTTTCCTTGACACCCCGCCGGGTTCGCCGATAGAATGACGCCGCGGCGCGCCTGGCGCCAGAACCAAGGGAGAACGATGCCAACGGACTCTCGGGATCCGAAGAAAAGCGGCGACAACGGAACGCAGAATCCCCCCCCTGCCGGGAACGCGAAGGACTGGATGCCGGTGAAGGCCGGCCCGGGTTCGAAGGACTTCACCCCGGTCAAGGCCGACCGGGGCGGCGCGATGGGGGACATCCTGCTGCGCGAGAAACTGGTCAACCTGGACCAGTTGCACGAGGCCCAGCAGGTCCAGAAGGAGGGCGAGAACCTCGGGTACACCCTGGCCAAGCTGGGGTACCTCGAGGAGAGCCACCTCATCTCGTTCCTGTCCCGGCAGTACGGCGTTCCGTCCATCAATGTCGAGGAGTGCGAGGTCGCCGACGACGTCGTGCGGCTGATCCCGCGCGAGGTCGCGGAACGGCACGTCCTGATGCCCATCGCGCGCCAGGGGTCCACGCTCATCGTGGCGATGAGCGACCCCGGCAACATCTACGCGATGGACGACATCAAGTTCCTGACCGGCCTGAACGTCGAGGCCGTCGTCGCGTCCGAGACGGCCATCCAGAAGGCCATCGAGCGCTACTACGGCGCGACCGGCCACGACGAGACCCTGAAGTCGCTGTTCGACGAGATCGAGGGCGAGGATGGCGCGGACATCCACGCCGTCGAGGACGAGAAGGTGGACATGGCCGAACTGGCCAAGGCCACCGAGGACGCCCCCGTCGTCCGCCTGGTCAACATGATCCTGGTGGACGCCGTCAAGCGGTCCGCGTCCGATATCCACATCGAGGCGTACGAGAAGGACTTCCGCGTCCGGTACCGCATGGACGGCGTCCTGTACGAGATCATGCGCCCGCCGATGCGCCTGCGGAACGCCATCACGTCCCGCATCAAGATCATGTCCCAGCTGGACATCGCGGAACGGCGCCTGCCGCAGGACGGCCGCATCCGGCTGGTCATGGGCCGCGACAAGGAGGTCGACTTCCGCGTCAGCGTCCTTCCCTGCCTGTTCGGCGAGAAGGTCGTCATGCGCGTCCTGGACAAGTCGGCCCTGAAACTGGACCTGGGCGCGATCGGATTCGAGGAGACGCCGCTGCGGCACTTCCGAGAGGCGATCCACCAGCCGTGGGGCATGGTGCTGGTCACCGGACCCACCGGGTCGGGCAAGTCCACGACGCTGTATTCCGCGCTGACGGAACTGAACACCACGACCGACAACATCTCGACCGCCGAGGACCCGGTCGAGATGAACATCCCGGGCATCAACCAGGTCCACGTCAAGGAGGAGATCGGCCTGACCTTCGCCGCGGCCTTGCGCAGCTTCCTGCGGCAGGACCCGGACATCATCATGGTCGGCGAGATCCGCGACTTCGAGACGGCCGAGACCGCGGTCAAGGCCGCACTGACCGGCCACCTGGTCCTGTCGACGCTGCACACCAACGACGCGCCGTCGACGATCAACCGCCTGCTGAACATGGGCATCGAGCCCTTCCTGCTGACGGCGTCGCTGATCCTGATCCTGGCCCAGCGCCTGGTGCGCCGCGTCTGCAAGGAGTGCAAGGAGCCGAACCCGGTGGCCCCCGAGGTCCTGATGCAGTGCGGGTTCTCGGAGGAGGACGCGAAGACGGTCGTCCCGATGAAGGGCAAGGGCTGCCGCAACTGCAACGAGACGGGGTACCGCGGGCGCACGGGCCTGTACGAGGTCATGCCGTGCGGCGACGAACTCAAGGAGGCCATCCTGCAGGGCTACAGCGCGATCGAGCTGAAGCGCGAGGCGATGCGCCTGGGGATGGTGACGCTGCGCGGGGCCGGGCTGCTGAAGGTCAAGTCCGGCCAGACGACGCTGGACGAAGTCCTGCGCGTGACCCGGGCGGACTAGGCGGGGGAGAATGGGCACGCACCAGCTGGAACCGAGGGAGCCCGGCATCTCCGCGGCCCCGAACCCGGGCAACCCGAACCTGGACATCCACGCCCTGCTGCAGGTGATGGTCGAGAAGGGCGCGTCGGACCTGCACCTGACGGTCGGCACGCCGCCCCAGTTGCGGGTCGACGGCTCGCTGTACCCGGTCAAGGTCCAGCCGCTGTCCCCCGCGGACACGCAACGCCTGTGCTACTCGGTCCTGACCGAGTCCCAGAAGAAGCGCTTCGAGGAGAAGAACGAGATCGACATGTCGTTCCAGTGGAGGAACGTCAGCCGGTTCCGCGCGAACTTCTTCCGGCAGCGGGGCAGCGTCGCCGGGGCCATCCGGCAGATCCCGTCGCGCATCATGACGTTCGACGAACTGGGCCTGCCCCCCGCGGTCAGCCAACTGGTCGAACGCCCGCGCGGGCTGATCCTGGTGACCGGGCCTACGGGGTCGGGCAAGTCCACCACGCTGGCGTCGATGGTCGACGCGATCAACCAGCGCCGGCGCGGGCACATCCTGACGATCGAGGACCCGATCGAGTTCATGCACCGTCACAAGAACTGCATCGTGAACCAGCGCGAGGTCGGTACGGACACGGCCAACTTCGCCGACGCGCTGCGATACGTGATGCGCCAGGACCCGGACGTCGTGCTGGTGGGCGAGATCCGCGACACCGAGTCGATGGAGACCGCGCTGCGCCTGTCGGAGACGGGCCACCTGGTCCTGTCCACGCTGCACACCAACAGCGCCGTGCAGACGATCCACCGGGTGATGGACCTGTTCCCGGTGGACCAGCAGGAGCGCGTGCGCACCCAGTTCTCGTTCGTGTGCGAAGGCATCCTGTGCCAGCAGTTGCTGCCGCGGGCGGACGCCAAGGGCCGGGTGATCGCGGTCGAGTTGCTGATGCCGAACCCGGCCATCCGGAACCTGATCCGCGAGGGCAAGGCGCACCAGATCTACTCGCAGATGCAGATGGGACAGGCCAAGTTCGGGATGCAGACGCTGAACCAGAACCTGCTGAAACTGTTCCGGGACCGCTTGATCAGCCGCGAGGAAGCGATGGCGCACGCGGGCGACATCGAGGAACTGCAGAACATGATGACCCAGGCGGGCCTGTAGACGGGCGGGAGGTCGGGCCGTGGCGAAGTTCGCGTGGGAAGGGACGACCAAGGAAGGCCAGTTCAGGAAGGGCGTCGTCGAGGCCCCGAGCCAGGCCGAGGCCGAGGCCCGCCTGCGGGCGATGCAGATCCAGTACACCAAGGTCAAGAAGTCCTTCGGCGCCATCGAGATCAACCTGCCCCGCCTGGGCGGCGTCAAGACGAAGACCCTCGTCGTTTTCACCCGCCAGTTGGCCACGATGATCGACGCCGGCCTGCCGCTGGTGCAGTGCCTGGACATCCTGGGCGCGCAGGAGCCGGACCGCGAGTTCCAGAAGGTCGTCCTGGGCATCAAGGCGCAGGTCGAGCAGGGCTCCACGCTGGCGGACGCGCTGAAGAAGTACCCGAAGGTGTTCGACACGCTGTTCGTGTCGCTGGTCCAGGCCGGCGAGGTCGGCGGCATCCTGGACACCATCCTGAACCGCCTGGCGCAGTACACCGAAAAGTCGATGAAGCTGGCCCAGAAGGTGAAGGGCGCGTTGAAGTACCCGGCCTTCGTCCTCATCGCGGCCGGCGCGATCATGGCCCTGCTGCTGGGCAAGGTCATCCCGGCCATGGCCGGCATCTTCAAGGGCGTCGGCAGCCGCGAGCTGCCCGCGCTGACGCGATTCGTCGTCATGCTGTCCGAGAACTTCATCCACTACCTGCCGCTGGTGTCGCTGATCGTCGTCGGCCTGGTGATCGCCTTCGTGATGTTCAAGCGCAGCCCATACGGCCACCGCATGCTGGACCTGATCCTGCTGAAGACGCCGGTCATCGGGACGCTGGTCCAGAAGTCCGCCATCGCGCGGTTCACGCGCACCCTGGGCACGCTGGTTTCGTCGGGCGTGCCCATCTTGGACGGCCTGGACGTCACGGCCCGCTCGGCCGGCAACAAGGTCATCGAGGACGGCATCCTGTACACGCGGGCCAAGGTCGCGGAAGGCAAGAACATCGCCGGCCCGCTGGACGAGACGAAGATCTTCCCGAAGATGGTCGTGCAGATGATCGCGGTCGGCGAGTCGACCGGCGCGATGGACGTCATGCTGACCAAGATCGCGGACTTCTACGACGACGAGGTCGATGCCTCGGTCGACGCGCTGACCTCCCTGATCGAGCCGATGATGATGATCGTGATCGGCGGCATGGTCGGCTTCGTGCTGATCGCCATGTACATGCCGATCTTCAGCATGGCCGACAACCTGTCCGGCAAGCAGTAGGCCCGGGGTTCACCCGATGGATTCGAATGCCACGGATTCGGGTGCGGCGGCGCCGGTCCGGGACATGACGCCCGCACGATGGCCGCTGCGGGATGGCCTGGGCCAGCCGACCGAGGATCGGACCGAGTCCTGGGCGGCCGCCTCCCTTCGCCGCAAGCTGCTGTGGCTGTCCTGGCTGCGCATCGTCAGCCTGCTGGTCCTCGTCACCGCGACCGCCGTCTTCTCCGGATCGACCGGCCTGACGCTGGTCGAGATGGTCCGCGACACCCTCATGTGGGTCGGGATGCTGTGGCTGGTGCCCGCGGCGCTGTACTTCCCGGTCCTGCTGACGGTGAAGAGGCGCTTCCCCCTGGTGGCCATCGCGGTCGTGCAGATGGTCCAGGACGTGCTGCTGTCGGCGATGCTGGTCACCGCGACGGGCGGGACCGAGTCGGCGTTCACCTTCTTCTTCTCGCTGAACATCGTGTTCGGCGGGATCGTGCTGGGCCGGCCGGGAACGGCATTGATGATCCTCGCGTCCAGCGGCCTGATGTCGCTGGTCGGCCTGATGGAACTGGGGAAGGTCGGCCTGCCCTGGTTCCTGGCGGGCGTGCTGACGATGGGGGTGCCGAACGCGGTGTTGTACGCGGTGGGCCTGAACACCGTCGCGTTCATCAGCATCGGCATCCTGTCGTCCTACCTGTCGGAGCAGTTGCGGCGGTCCGACCTTCAGCGGGAACGCTACCGGGCCAACCTGGAGGACCTGAAGCAGTTGCACGAGTCGATCCTGGCGTCGGTGGACTCGGGGATCGTGACGTGCCGGCTGGACGACCGGATCCTGCACGTGAACCGTGCCGCCGAGGATCTGCTGGGCATCGACATGAACCGTTCGAAGGGGCGGGACCTGTTCGACCTGCTGCCGGTCCTGAAGGCGCCGATGTCGACCTGCCGGGGCCCGTTCGAGATCCAGCACCGGGGGCGGGGGCGCGAGGCCCGGTGGCTGAAGGTGTCGGTGGCGTCGCTGGTCTCCCGGACGGGCGAGATGATCGGGCGCATCCTGGACGTGTCTGACGTGACCACCGTCAAGCTGCTGGAAGCGCAGATGAAGGCGGACGAGCGGCTGGCGACGATCGGCAAGTTGTCGGCGGTGGTGGCGCACGAGATCCGCAACCCGCTGGCCGCGATCACGGCCTCGGCGCAGATGCTGTCGATGACGTCGGAGCTGGGCGAGGACGACCGGCGCGCGCTGGACATCGTCGTGCGCGAGGCCGATCGGCTGAACGACTGGATCACGGAACTGCTGGACTACGCCCGGCCGAAGAAGGGCGAACTGCTGCGGATGGACCTGTCCGAACTGCTGGAACAGGTGGTCCAGGTGGTGCGGGGCGACCCGGCCGCGGCGCGCCTGGAGGTGGGATCGGACATCGAGCCCGGGCTGGGGATCGAGGCCGATCCGCAGCGGCTGCACCAGGTCTTCCTGAACCTGGCCAAGAACTCGATCGAGGCGATGGGAGACGGGGGGCAACTGCTGGTCCGGGCGCGTTCGGAGACGGAGGATGGCCGCCGATGGGCCGTGGTCCGCGTCATCGACAACGGCTGCGGGATCCCCGCGGATGACCTGCAGCGGATCTTCGATGCCTTCTACACCACGAAACCTCGCGGGACCGGCCTGGGCCTGGCCACCGTGCTGCAGGTCGTGGAGGAGATGGGCGGCCGGGTGAACGTGTCCAGCGTGCCATACGTGCGCACCGAGTTCGAGGTGCGCCTGCCGGCCTGAACGGGGGAGCGGGGCGTGGGGCGACCGGACGTCACCTGGGATCGCGGGGTCCACGTGCTGGGCTCGGTCCTCTGGCTGGATGCCCGCCGCCCGGACGTGCTGACGTTCCTGTCGTCGGCCCGCGTGCGCGAGGCGGGCCGGCAGGTGCGTGCCCTTTGCAGCGACCGGACCCGCACGATCGTGCGGGCGCTGCGCAAGGATTTCTCCCCGCTGGTGGCCCCGTTCGGCCAGGCGATCCGCCTGGGCCCGATGGAACTGACCCTGTTCCCCTCGGGGCACATGCCGGGCGCGGCCATCCTGCGCCTGGCGACGGAAGGGGGAGTGCTGGCGTACGCGTCGCACGTGGCGATGCAGCCCCACGCCCTGGCCGAGGTTCCGCAGGTGCCGAAGTGCGACGTCCTGGTGGTCCGGGCCGACTACGGCCACCTTGCGGTGCGGTTGCCGCCGCGCAACGAGGCTCTGGCCCGGGTCGTGGACGTGGCGAGGCAGGCGCTGCAGGCCGGGAGGACGCCGGTGTTCCTGGGTTCGCTGATGGGCAAGTCCCAGGAGGTCGTGCGGGCGCTGGTGGACGCGGGCGTCCCGGTGAAGGTCCACCGGACCGTCGCGGCGGTCGATGGCGCATACCGCGCGCTGGGGTTCGACCCGGGGGCCGCCCGCCAGTTCCGGGGGGGCTCCGCGCCGGGCTGCGCGCTGGTTCTGCCCGAGACGCTGCGATTCCGGCGGACCGTGCAGGAGGTGCCGCGCAGGCACCTGGTCTGGCTGTCGGGGCGCGCGCTGATGCCGGAAGTGCTGGCCCGGATGCAGGTGGACGAAGGGATTCCTCTGACGGGGCACCTGGACCCCTGCGGCATCGAGTCCCTGGTCGAGAGGTCCGGTGCGACCCGTGTCGTCACGGTGGGGCACGGCGCCGAGGCGGTGGCCGAGCGCGCCCGCCGCCGCGGGCTGGAGGCGCTGGCCCTGCACGACGAGATCCAGTTGTCGATGTTCTAGGACCGCACCCGCGATTTTCCGCGGCATTCCGGGAGGAGGGAGGGATGGAGGTCGGCCGGGTGATGCGAACCGTCGCCCTCGGCGGGCTCTCCGGCATCCTGGTGTCGATCGCGGTCCGGTTCGTGCCGGAACTGGAGGCGGGGTCGGGAACCCTCTTCGCGCTGGTATCCCTGGCGTGCGGGGTGTCCTTCGGCCGGGCGGGCGGGCGTCTCGTGACGGCCGTGGCGTGCGGGACCGTGGCCGGGATGCTGGCGGCCATCATCGGGGTCGCCGCGGGGCTGGCCCTGGGAAACCAGCACCTGGGGATGCTGGGGTTGGGGGGGCTGGGGGGCGCCGTGGCCGGTGCTGCGGGCGGGGCGCTGGGACGCGTGCTGACGGCTGGCAGGGGGCCGGGCTAGGGATTGCGGCGGCGGCGCGCCAGCGCCAGCCCGGCCAGCAGGGCCATCACGGGGGCGATCGACGAGGGCAGGGGGAGGGTGCCGCCCGCGCAACCGCCGCCGCCCTCCTTCTGCTGGATCGGGACGCACTGCCCGTAGTACAGCTTCGTTCCGGCCGGGCACGTCGAGGCGTCCGCGCCGGGCGCGTCGGTGGCGGCCGGGTCCCCGGACGCCTGGCGATCGGTTTCCGAGGCATCGTCGGTGGTGCCGGGGTCGGGCGGCGTCCCGGCACGGCACCGGAAGGTGTCGTCGCAGTACAGGCCCGTGCCGCACTCGCCGCACGACCCTCCGCAGCCGTCGCTGCCGCAGTTCTTCCCGACGCACGAGGGCATGCACGGGGCGACGCAATGGAACGAGGCGTCGCACGTCTCGGGCGGGGTGCACGTCCCGCACGAGCCCTGGCAACCGTCGTCCCCGCACTCGCGACCCTCGCACTGGGGCTGGCAGGCGCCGACGCACTTCCCGGACGCATCGCAGGCCGTGCCGCCGGCGCAGGTGCCGCAGGTGCCGCCGCAGCCGTCGTCGCCGCATTCCCTGCCGGTGCAGGCCGGCGTGCAGGTGCCGCCGATGCACTTGCCGGACGCGTCGCAGTGGGTGTCGCCGGCGCAGGTGCCGCAGGTGCCGCCGCAGCCGTCGTCGCCGCACTCCTTGCCGGTGCAGGCGGGCGTGCAGGCGTCCTGGGCGCACTGGCCCGAGAAACTGTTGCAGGAGTACCCCGCCGGGCACGTCCCGCACGATCCGCCGCACTTGTCGTCGCCGCACTCGCGTGCGAAGCAGGAGGGGGTGCAGGGCTTGTCGATGCAGACCAGCGCGCCCGAGCAGATCTTCCCGGTCGGGCACGTGCCGCACTGGCCGCTGCACCCGTCCGTGCCGCATTCGCGCCCCGTGCAATCGGGCGTGCACACGCAGATGCCCGACCGGCACTCCCACTGGTAGGTCGCGATGCACGAACCGCAGGTGCCGCCGCAGCCGTCGTCGCCGCAGTCCTTGCCGTCGCACTGGGGCTCGCACTCGCACTTGCTGCTGGAGTTGCACGTCTCGTTCGCGTCGCAGGTCCCGCAGGAACCGCCGCAGCCGTCGCTGCCGCACTCCTTGTTCTTGCAGTTCGGGATGCAGGGACAGGTGCGCGGGTAGGTCCCGGTGGGGTCGGACTGGGGGGCCGAGTTCGCGCCGCAGGTATACCGGTCGGTGCCGGAAGGCCAGCGGCAGTAGTCGTTGCAGTACCGCTCGCAGACGATGCCGTTGTAGCAGTACCGGACGTAGTCGCCCCACGTGCCGGTGCAGCAGCCGTGTTCGGTCAGGGTGCCGCAGGAGGTGCCCACCTGCGTCTCGCCGCCGGGACACTGGGCGAGGGCGGAAGGGGCCGCCGCCGCCACGAGGGCCGTCGCCAGGAATGCCAGTACCGTGAACCCGGTCCGCAGCATCGCCGTTCCCCTGTGAAACCGGCGATATTCTATGGGATGCACCGCCAACGATTCAAGCGGCATGGCAAGGGCCCCGCGGGGGGTTGGACCTTGCGTCAGGACGCACAACGACGCTATTCTCGCGGCGGCACGGGAGCAGGAGGTCCGGATGGGGACGCGATCGCGGCGCAGCGCGCAGGTCGTGCTGGCGGGAATCGGGGTGGCGATGATGGCGATCGGCTGCGCGCCGGGCCTGGAGGCGAAGTGGCAGGGGTCGGGGGAGACGTTCGAGGCCCGCTACTTCCAGTTCGCGCTGGACCTGCAGGGCGGGGCGTCGTCGGCGGCGTGGATCGGCCAGCAGGGCGCCGAGGTGCGGCTGGCCGTGTGCGGCCTGGCGAAGGGCGAGAACGGCGTCGTGGAGTTCAGGATGGACCCGGAGACGCCGGCCGTGGACTGCCAGGGCCTGAAACGGCCGATGACGTTCCAGGGGACGTTCGGCCACGGCGTGTTGGCCGGGACGGTGCTGGACGCGGGCGGGAGGACGATCGGCCGGTTCCGGGCGTTCCGTACCCGGGACTAGACGGCTGCCGGAGGACGACGTGGCCACGCTGAAGTACGTGAACGAACAGGGCGAGGACGAGACCCTGCACTTCGGGCCGGACCATCCCGAGATCCTGGTCGGCCGGAACAAGGAATGCGACCTGAAGACCAGGAACAACACGGTCTCGCGCCTGCATGCCAAGTTCTGCTGGGTCGGCGGACGGTACAGCGTGATCGACCTGGACAGCGCCAACGGGACATACGTCCGGAAGCGCCGGGTGAAGGAATCGGAACTGGAGGACGGCGAATCGGTGTTCGTGGGGAGCCTGCCGGTCGAGTTCCGCCTGGACGACGCCGATCGCAGGTACCTGGGCGAGACCGTCAACGAGCCGACCCCCATGCCGCCGCCGTCGCGCCCGACCCAGGACCTGCCGGCCATGCCGGCCGCACCGGCGACGCCCCCGGCGGAAGACGATGGCGTCGTGGAGTCGCGTCGTCCGACCGCGGGGTACGACACCTCGTCCGCTCAGGGAGCCCCGGCCCAGCCGATCGTGATGACGGCCGCCTACGAGGGGGCCCTGGAGCCCGGGATGGCGGCTCCGGCCCAGCCCGAGGAGGACCTGGTTTCCTTCGGCGACGGAGGGCCGGCGGAGGCGCCGGCCGGCGGGCCCGATGCCCGGAAGTCGCCGGAGGCCGGGACGGGCGCGAAACGGGTTCTGGACGAGCAGCGGCAGCGTCAGGCGCGCGAGGAGACGCTGGAAGCAAGGATCGCCGCGCTGGAAGCGGAGGTCGCCGAGCGGGACGACCGGATCCGGATGCTGGGATCACAGGTCGAGGACCTGACGCGGGTCCTGGCCCGGCACGAGGAGGCGGCCGCGGGACAGGGCGACATGGAGGCGCGGCTGGTCGACCTGGAGCGGGCGCTGGAGGCGATCCGGGCCGAGAAGCAGTCGCTGGAGGAGGCCGTCGAGTCGGCGCGGAGCCTCCAGGATCGGACAGCCCAGGAGGCCGCCGACTGCGCGGCACGGATCCGCGAGGCGACGGCCGAGGCCGAGACGGTCCGGGCGGCGCGCGACGAGGTGCAGGCGAGGCTGGCGGAGGCCGATGGCCGGATCGCCGGGCTGCAACTGGAACTGGCGGACCTGCGGCGCGATGCCGGTACGGCCGCCGAGCGGGAGGCTCTGAAGGCCTCGGCGGCGCAGGCGGACGCGGCGCGGCAGGCGGCCGAGGAGTCGGCGGCGCAGGCGGTCGCGCGTGCCCAGAAGGCGGAGAACCGGGCGTCGGAAGCCGAGTCGCAGGCGCGGCAGGCCGAGGAAGCGAGGCGGGCGGCGGCCGTGGAGGCGGAGTCTCTGCGTGCCAGGGTCGCGGAGACCGACGCCGGCAGGGAGGCCCAGGCCGAGGTCGAGACGCTGCGTGCGAAGGTGGCGGACCTGGTGGTCGCCCAGTCGCGCCTGGTGTCCGAGAGGGACGCCCTGCAGGAGGAGAACCAGCGCTGGGACTCCCTGAAGCAGCACTTCGAGTCCGAGCGCCAGGCGTTCCAGTCCGAACTGGAGGCGCTTCGCGGGCAGGTGACCGGGCTGACGGCCCGCCTGGAGGAGGCGAAGGGGGCGGCGGGCAAGGCGGGGGACGTCGAGGCCCAGGCCCGGTCGCTGGCGAACGAACTGGCCGAACTGAAGGTCGCGAACCGTTCCTACCTGAAGAAGATGTCGAGGCTGCTGGAGGAGAACGAGGCGCTGAAGGCCGCCCAGGGCGCGCCTGCGGCGGCGGCCGGCGCCGGGCTGGACGAGGCGCGGGCCGAGGTGGAGACCCTCCGCGCCCGGTACGGGCAGTTGAGCGCCGAGGCCGACGGGATGCGCGCTGCGCTGGAGTCCCTGAAGAAGGAGCGGGACGAGGCCACGGGGCGGGTCGAGCGCCTGGAGCAGCGCCTGGCCACCCTGGAATCCGCCGCGCCCGCGACGCCGGTCGAGGCGCAGGCACCCTCGCAGGCAGGAGGCGAGGCGCCGGGGGCGGATGTCTTGCGGGGGCTGCTGGAGCGCCTGAACGACGCCATCTCCGAGTTCCGGACCGGCCTGGACGTGCTGGGCGGGCTGCTGCCCGAGGTGCTGGACAAGGTGCCGGTGGCGGAGGGCGACGACACCCGCGAACAGATCACGACCGCGCTGGACGACCTGGGCCGGGTCGCCAGGGAACTGAAGTCCGAGGCGGTCAGCGCCCGCAAGCGCCTGTGAGTCCGGGAGGATGGAAATGGACAAGGGTTCCGTCGCGCGTCCCGTCGTCGGCGAGCCGCTGCACCTGGTCGTCCTGCGGGACCCCGACGTCGAGATCGTCTCGGCGACGCTGAAGTTCGACCGCGGCCGGGGCCTGGTCGTCGAGACGGTCAATGTCCCGCCGATGAAGTTGCGGCGGGGCGATCGGGTGATGATCGCGTTCGCGGCCGGCGAGGCGCTGTACGCGATGCGCGGCCACGTCGGGGAGATCCTGACGAACACGCGGTTCTACATCCTGCCGAACTCGCACCCGGTGATGATGGAGAAGCGCGAATACATCCGGGCCGTCGTGCCCCTGGTCTCGGCGCTGGCGGCCGGAAAGGATCCGCCCGGGCCCTCCCTGCGCCTGGAACCGGCCCGGGTCGAACTGAGCGCGTCGGGCTTCCGGTGGTTCGGCCCCCTCCAGGTGGCCCCCGGCGACCCGGTGTGGCTGTGCATGCGGCTGGCCGGGGGCGGGGGGGGGCGCACCGACGTCCAGGCCACCGTGGTGCGCGCCGGGATGGTCGGGGGGACGTACGAGGTCGCGGGGCACTTCGAGTCCTTGCGGACGGACGTGCGGGAACAACTGCTGGACCTGGTCTTCCGCAGTCGCCTGGCGGAACTGGGGATCCATGCCGGGCGCACATGGGACGAGGACGCCTGAAGCCGCGCTACTCCTCGCTGAGGTTCGCCAGGGCCGCGGTGGGCATCTCCCCGTTCAGGAAGTCCGTGATCAACTGGCGCTGAAGGGTGGACAGCCGGAACAGTTTCAAGCCCATGCCGGCGGGCCGTCCCTGGGTCTCGCGGGGGTTCAGCCAGATCACCTTCGCCGACATCCGGAACGAGACGTTCTCGTCCTCGATGGTGCACTTGACGTCCAGCACCGAGTCGATCGGCAGCAGGCCCTCGGTCTTCACGAACAGGCCGCCGCGTGAAAGGCTGAGTTCCAGGCCTTCGTAGAACTGCACGCCGGTGGAGAACCCGATCTCGACCGGGACCGGCGAGCCCGGGTCCGCCTTCCTTTCGATGACGGTGAACTTCGGGCGGCGCGGTGCCTCGGCCTTCAGGAAGACCTCCTTGTACCCGCGCAGTTCCTTCAGGCGGGCGTTCACCACGGGGTCGCCCTTGCCGTACGGGCTGGCTGCCTCCTCCTCGGCCTTCTTCAGCGCCCGCAGGCAGTCGAAGAACCCGCCGACGTGGACCTCGGGACGTGCAGTCGACTCGGACGGAGTGGGGATGCCGGTATCAGCCATGAACGCAGTTCCTCCCGCCGTTCTTCGCGGCATACAGGTTCCGGTCGGCCGCATCCAGGAGTTCGGCCGGCGTGCGGTGTCCTTCCCGGTTGAACTCGGCCACGCCGATGCTGACGGTGACGCGGATGGACCGGCCCTCGAAGAGGATCGGGTGGTCGGCGATCATCCGCCGCAGCGTCTCGGCCAGTTCCCGCGCCCCCTTCGCGTCGGTCTCGGGCAGGGCGATGACGAACTCCTCGCCGCCGTATCGCGCGAACATCTCCTCGCGCCGGACCCGCGGCCGCACCACGGCCGCCATCTCGCGCAGCACCAGGTCGCCCGTCAGGTGACCGAAGGTGTCGTTGACGTTCTTGAAGTGGTCCAGGTCCATCATCAGGACCGACAGGTTCCGGCCATAGCGACGCGCGCGCGACATCTCCTTGTCCAGGAACTCGTCCAGCGCGCGCTTGTTCGCGATCTGCGTCAGGCCGTCGGTGACGGCCACCCGGTAGATCTCCTCGTAGTAGGAGGCCTCGATGTTGTCGCCGGTCAGGTACTTGAAGATCGTGTCTCCGATCTTCACGAAGGCGCCGCTGGCCAGTTCGGCGCGCGGGTTGATCGGCACGTCGTTGACGTAGGTGCCGTTGGTGCTGTTCAAGTCCACGATTATGCGCTTGTCGTCCACGCGATCGATGCGGGCGTGCCGGCGCGACACCGAATCCGAGTCCAGCACGATGGTGCTGTCGGGGTCCCGGCCGATCGTGATGACGTCCTCGAACAGGTCGGTCTTGCGTCCGATGTGCGCCCCGTAGATCTCGACCAGGCATTCCAGGCCGGGGAGTGTCCCCGCCAGCATCTGCCGGATGGTGGTGACCCGCGTCGGCCGATCGTCCGTCATGGTCTTCCGCCTGGCGGACGGTGTCCCGATGCCCGGATCACCCGGCCGCACTTGGCAAATACTCTAATGGAAACGCGCCAAGAGGGCAACGGTCGGGGGGAGGAACGGGGCCTCCCCGCCGGCCTCAGGGCGCCTTGTGCTTCCGGGAGTTCTCCACCCAGACGATCAGGGCGCACATCACGATCTCGGCCGTCGCCAGGGTCGTGAACTCGCCGATGTCCGCGATGATGCCGAAGGACTGCAGCGCCATGTTGGTGGAGGTGATCAGGGACGCGTACCCGAGGATGGTCGTGGCCGACGACAGCACGACCGCGCCGCCCGTCGATCTCAGGACGTGCGCGATGCTGCCGCGCCCCTCCATCCGGTAGCGGCTGAAGATGTTCGCGCCGTAGTCCACGCTGATGCCCAGCGTGATCGGGATGACGACGAAGTTCAGGAAGTTCAGTTTCAGGTTGAACAGCGCGGCGAACCCGATCATCCAGACGGTGCCCAGCACGGCGGCCGACAGGATGATGCCAATGCCGAAGGCCGACCGGTACACCACGATCAGCAGCAGGAACACCGACACCACCGCCGCGATCGTCACGCGCACGCCGTCCCGCAGGATGGCGTCGATCATGTCGGCGAACACCATCGCCTGGCCCGACGCGATCATCTCGACGCCGTCGAGGTTCACCTTGCGCAGGAAGGACGCGAACTTCAACAGGTACTTCCCGTCCAGCAGGCTCTCCTTCTTGTGCGAGTATACGAACAGGATGCGCCCGCGCGTCCCGTCCGCCTCGGTGAACATGCGCGCCACGGTGTCGGGGATGTCCGACAGGCCCACCACTCGCAGGTTCTCCGGCGGGCGGTAGGTCTCCAGATCCTTCTGCTGGTCCGCCGGCAGGAAGTCGATCTTCCGGTCGATCAGGCGGCGGATGTCCGCAAGGACCTTCAGTTTCTCCTCCTGCTCCTTCGGCAGGAAATCCTGCAGCGTCTTCACGTCGCCGATGGTGGCGCGGGCGCCGGGCGCGTCCAGGATGGCCCGCTTGACCCTCGGGGCATCCTCGACGTCGTCGATCAGCACCGGGGTCGGCGACTGCGGCAGGCTGAAGATCCGGTCCACCTTGTTGGACAGCTTGGCCGATCCGCGCTTGGCGCCCTCGCGGTTGCGCAGGTTGTGGAAGTCGTACTCGAACGGGTCGAAGGCGTACGGGATCGTGACCAGGATCGACCCGGCCGTCAGGACCAGGGAGACGGCCAGGATCCAGCGGGGATGCCGCGTGATCAGCCGGCCCACGCGGGTCGCGACGGGGTGGGTCGCCGACTCCTTGTGGCCGGCCAGCGGGCGTCGCCGGTGCAGCACGGTGATCAGCGCCGGGCCGACCAGGAACGTCGCCAGCCAGCAAAGCAGCATGCCGGAGCCGCCGATGATGCCGAACTGCCGGAAGCCCCGGAAGCCCGCCAGCACCAGCGAGCCGTAAGCGATTGCGGCGGCGGCCGAAGCCACCGCGGTCCCCTGGACCGTGCCGCGGACGGCGACCTGCAGCGACTCGTCCAGGCGGTCCGGACCCCGGTGGCGGATCTCCTCGAAGAAGCGGGCGGCCAGCATGATCATGAAGTTGATGCCGTTGCCCGCGATGATCGACGACAGGAACGCCGTCGCGGTGTTCAGGTAGCCGATGAAGACCTGCGCGACCGCCAGCGCGGCCGCCAGGCCGATCATCATGGGCGTGCCGATCAGGATCAGCGAGCGGAGGTTGCGGTAGTACAGGACGATGACGCCGCAGATCAGCAGCAGGCACAGGACGCCGATGAACTCCGCGTCCGAGGCCAGAGCATCGCGTTCCTCCAACCCGGTCTTGATGTCGCCGGTCAGGCCGACCTTCATCTCTCGGTGGTACTTCGACGGGTCGGTCGCGTCGATCTGGGCCTGCACGTCCCGGACCAGCACCTCGTTGGTCTCGAAGCTGCTGCTGTTGGCCGGCGGCCGCACGAAGATTGCCAGGATGGTCCGGTCGGGGTTGACGTAGTAGCCGCCCGGGTACTTGTCCTGCTCCTTGGACTTGGACTCGTACTTCTCCTTCAACTCGGCGATGCGCAGGTCCGTCTTGGGCTTCGGGGTGTCGTCCAGCGACTCGAACGCGCCCTCCTCGGTCTCCTCCCGGATGCGCCGGTCCAGCCGGTCCCGGAAGTCGACGAGATCGGGCAGGTCCGCGTACAAGTACTTGTTCCTCGAGAAGAAGTCCTTCAGCGCCTGGATGTTGTAGTCGATGGCCTGGATGCGATCGGGCGGGAAGGCGCGCAGTCGCGACACCAGATCCTCGGCGAACTTCTTGGAGGCCTCCAGGTCGGGGCATTCCACGGCGATCGTCAGGGTGGCGTACGACGCGACGCGGTTCTTCAGCCGTTCGAGGTTGACGACGGAGGGGGAGTCGGTCGGCAGCAACTCGATGAAGTCGGATTTCAGTTTCAGGTGCATCGCCGCGAAAAGGCATGCCGCGAGGAACAGCGCGGTCACGGCCAGGATGGTTCGGGGACGGCGCAGCGAGAAGCGGGTCCAGCGTTCCAGCAGGGCCATCAGGTGACGGTTCATTCGCAAGCTCCCGGGCAACCCGACGCGCCGGGAGTCTATCACGGGAGGGGAAGGAACTCCTCCGCCACGAGCCCGAACCCGGCCAGGCCGGAGAAGCGCTTCGGGTGGTTCGTCAGGATCCGCAGCCGGTGCGCGCCCAGCGTGCGCAGGATCTGGGCGCCCAGGCCGAAGTCCCGGAACGTCATGCGCGACTCCAGCCGGACCGCCTCGGGAAGCGACTGGCCCGGATCGACGCCGGCGTCCAGGTGGGCCAGCGTCGCCAGCAGGTCCCCCCCCGTCTCCTCGCGGTTCAGGTACAGGAAGATGCCCCGACCCTCCAGGGAGATCCGGCGCAGCGCGTGCTCGACGTCGACGCGCCCGCGGCCGGCCGGGAACTCGAACGTGTCGCCGGGGAAGTTGGCGCGGTGGACACGCACCAGCACGGGCTGGTCGGGCTGGATGTCGCCCAGGACCAGGGCCAGGTGGGCCCGGTCGTCGAACGCGGACTGGAAGGCGCGGACCCGGAAGTCGCCGAAGTCGGTCGGCAGGTCGGCGTTGGCTACCTCCTGGACCAGCGTCTCGGTGCGCAGCCGGAACGCGATGATGTCCGCCACGCTGCAGACGGGGATGTCGTGCTCGGCGCCGAACTCCAGCAGTTCGGGCAGGCGCATCATCGATCCGTCCTCGCGCAGGATCTCGCAGATGACCCCGGCCGGGCGCAGGCCGGCCAGGCGGGCCAGGTCCACGGAACCCTCGGTCTGGCCGGTGCGGGCCAGGACGCCGCCGGGGACGGCGCGCAGCGGGAAGACCGACCCGGGGGTCACGAAGTCCTTCGGGCCGGCGCCGGGCTCGATCATGCGGCGGATCGTCGTCGCGCGGTCCGCGGCCGAGATGCCGGTGCGGACGCCTTCGCGGGCGTCCACGCTGATCGTGAAGGCGGTCCCGTAAGGGGCGGTGTTGTGCCGGGTCATCGGCTCGAAGCCCAGCGAATCGCACAGTTCGGGCGCCAGCGCGGCGCAGATCAGCCCGCGGGCCTTGCGCGCCATGAAGGCGATCTGGTCGGCCGTGATGGACACGTTCGCCGCCACCAGGTCGCCCTCGTTCTCCCGGTCCTCGTCGTCCACGAGGATGACCATCCGTCCCTGCCGCAGGCGGTCCAGGGCCTCCTCGATCGTCGCCAGCATCGTCAGTTCTCCTTCGGGGGGCGCGGCCCCCGGTTTCTTGCCTCGGTGGAAAGGTCCGCCAGGACCTGCAGCGCCTCGATCGGTGTCAGGCGGTCGGGCTGGAGGGCCGCCAGCCGCAGGACGATCGGATCCGGGGGGGGCGGCTGGTCGGCCGCGCTGCCGAACAGGTCCAGCTGGGCGTTGCGCGCCAGCCGGGCCGCGGCGCGGCGGGCCCTGCCGATGACGGGCTGCCCGGTCGCGTCCAGTTCCACGGCTTCCAGGTTCGACAGGACCTCCTTGGCCCGGCCGATCACCTCGGGCGGCAGGCCGGCCAGCCGTGCCACCTGGATCCCGTAGGACTTGCTGGCCGGGCCGTCCACCAGCTTGCGCAGGAACAGCACCTCGCCCCCCCATTCCTTGACGGCGATGGACTGGTTGCGCGCGCGGGGCACCGCCCGGACCAGGTCGGTCAGTTCGTGGTAGTGGGTCGCGAACAGCGTGCGGCAGCCGATGCGGTTCTGCACGTGCTCGGCGACCGCCCAGGCGATCGCGACGCCGTCGAAGGTCGAGGTGCCGCGGCCGATCTCGTCCAGCACCACCAGGCTGCGGTCCGTGGCGCGGGCCAGCATCTCGGCCGCCTCGCTCATCTCGACCATGAAGGTGCTGCGGCCCGCGGCCAGGTCGTCCATCGCGCCCACGCGGGTCCAGATCGCGTCGGCGACGCCGATCCGGGCCTCCCGCGCCGGCACGAAGGAGCCCATCTGGGCCAGCAGCAAGCAGATCGCCACCTGGCGCATCACGGTGGACTTGCCGGCCATGTTGGGACCGGTCAGCAACGTCAGCGTGGTGGTGACCCCGTCCATCTCGAAGTCGTTCGGGACGAAGGTGCCGGCCGGAAGCGACGCCTCGACGATCGGGTGCCGGGCGTCGCGCAGGACCAGTTCGCGCCCGTCATCCACCGCGGGCCGGCACCAGTCCGAGGCGGCGGCGATCTCGGCCAGGCAGGCCAGCACGTCCACCCGGGCCAGCGCGTCGGCCATCGCCTGGAAGGCCTCGCGGGCATCCAGCACGAAGCCGCGCCACGTCTCGAACCGCTGCAACTGCAGTTCCTTCGACCGCTCGTCCGCCGTGGCGACCTGGTCCTCCAGGCGCCGCAGTTCGACCGTCGTGTATCGCTCGGCCCCGGCCAGCGTCTGGCGGCGCTGGTAGTCGGCCGGCACGCGGTCGGACTGCGATCGGGTGACCTCGATCGTGTACCCGAAGACCCGGTTGAACCGGATCCGCAGCGACGGGATGCCGGAACGCTCGCGTTCCGAACCCTCGTAGTTCGCGATGTACTGCCGGCCGTTCTCGGCCATGTCCAGCGCCTCGTCCAGTTCGGGCGAGATGCCGCGGCGCACCATGCCGCCGTCCTTCACGGTCGGGGGCGGGTCGGGCACGAAGGTGGACTCGATGCCGATGGCCAGGTCGGCGACCCCGGCAGGCAGGTCGGCGACCCCGGCGAGGGCAGGGCGGTCGCAGGCCGACAGCGCCTCGCCGGCCGCCTGCAGGGCTCGCACGCCACGCGCCATCGCGTTCAAGTCCCGCGCCGACGCGCCGCCGCCCGCCAGCCGGGTCAGCACGCGTTCCACGTCCGGCACGCCCGACAGCGCCTCGCGCACCGCGGCGCGGGTCACCGGTTCCGCCACCAGGGCCTCGACGCGGTCCAGCCGTTCCCGGATCGCGTCCGGGTCCGCCAGCGGGGCCAGCATCCAGCCGCGCAGCAGCCGGCCGCCCATCGAGGTGCGCGTCCGGTCCAGGTAGGACAGCAGGGACCCGGACGAACGGTCGCCCGACACGGTGGACAGGAGTTCCAGGTTGCGGACGGTGGTCGCGGGCAGCGTCATCGTCCGGGACAGCACCAGCGGCGCGAACCGGCGCACCGTGGCCCGCAGCGCGGCATGCGTGCGCCCCAGGTAGGCCAGCAGGGCGGTCGCGGCCCGACGGAGAGGCAGGGGGGAGGCCCCGTCCGGCAGCGCGGCGGCCACCTCCGCAGGCAGGCGGTCCGGGTCCAGGTCGTCGGGGCGCAGCGGGGTCTGCAGCGCGTTCGCGGGGGCCAGCAGGCGTTCCGCGTCCGGGTCCAGACCCTCCGGCGGCACCAGCACCTCGCGCGCCACCAGCCGACCGATGGCCGTCCGCAGGTCGTCCAGCGACGTGGTGAAAGCGCCGGTGAAGGCGCCGGTGGACGCGTCCAGCGCAGCGACGGCGAACCCGCGGTCGTCGCGCAGCACCGCGACCAGGTGGTTCGCCCGGCGGGCGTCCTCCAGTTCGGTGTCCAGCAGCACGCCCGGCGTGATGACGCGCACGACCTCGCGCCGCACGATGCCCTTGGCCTGCTTCGGGTCCTCCATCTGTTCGCAGATGGCGACGCGGCGGCCGGCCTCGATCAGGCGCGACACGTAGCCGGATACCGCGTGGTGCGGAACGCCGGCCATGGGGATCGGGTTCGGGTCGTCCTTGTTGCGCGACGTCAGCGCCAGGTCCAGCAGCCGACTGACCTCGACGGCGTCCTCGAAGAACGTCTCGTAGAAGTCGCCCATCCGGAACAGCACGACGCAGTCCGGGTGCTCGGCCTTCGCGGCCAGGTACTGCTGCATGGAAGGGGTGGCGTCGCCCGGCATGGCGCGGGAATCCTAGCGCATCGCGCGCGCGAAGGGAACCGCCGGAAGCGGCGGCCTACAGGATCGATTCGTCCTTGACCAGCAGCACGTCCTCCAGGACCAGGAAGTCCATGCCGGTCGTCAGGTAGCACTTCACCGCGTCGGAGGGCGAGTTGACGATCGGCTCGCCGCGGATGTTGAACGACGTGTTCAGCACCAGCGGCGTCCCCGTCTCCTTGCGGAACGAGTCGATCAGGTGCCAGTATCGCGGGTTGTCCTCGCGCTGCACCGTCTGCACCCGGGCGCCGCCGTCCACGTGCGTGACCGATCGCGCCTCGTGCAGCCTCTCGGGCCGGGTCGGGTGCACCCGCAGCATGAACGGGCTGAAGTCGCAGCCCTCGAAGTACTCGGCGGAGCGTTCCGCGTGGATGGACGGCGCGAACGGCCGGAACCCCTCCCGGAACTTCACCGTCGCGTTCAGCCGGTCCTTCATCTCGGCGGGCCGGGGATCGGCGACCGTGGACCGGTTGCCCAGCGCGCGCGGCCCGAACTCGGCCTGCCCCTGGAACACGCTGCCGAGGTACCCCCTGGCCAGCAGCCGGCCCGCCGTCTCCCACGCGTCGCCGGGGGCCAGGTACCGGATGCCGCCCTTGTCCAGGGTGTCGCGCACCTCGTCCATCGAGTGGCGCGGGCCCAGGTAGTCCAGCAGCAGTTGCGGCCGTCCGCGGGGCACTCCCTCCATCACGTGCGTCACGTACTGCGCCGCGCCCAGCCCGGCGCCCGCGTCGCTGCACGCCGGCTGGAAGAAGTACTGATCGAACAGCCCGGTCTTCAGCAGCTTGCCGTTGGCGCTGCAGTTCAGCGTGGCGCCGCCCGACATGCACAGCACCTTCGCGCCGGTCTTCTCCTTCGCCAGCCGTGCCAGGTGCAGGATCGCCTCCTCGAAGACCTCCTGCATCGACGCGGCCAGGTCCTCGTGGCGCTTCGTGATCTCGGACTCGGGCGCGCGCGGCTGGCCCAGCAGGTCCACCATCTTCCGCGAGTAACGGGTCGGCCGCTCGACGTAGAAGTCGAAGTAGGACAGGTTCAGTTCGAAGCCGTCCGGCGTCAGCCGCAGCATCTTCCGGAACTCGTCGGCGTAGACCGGCGTCCCGTACGACGCCAGCCCCATCGCCTTGCCCTCGCCGCTGTTCGGCTTGAAGCCCAGGAACTGGCTGATCGCCGCGTAGTAGGCCCCCAGCGAGTGCGGGAACTCCTGCGTCCACAGGCGCTGGAACGTGGAGCCCTTCGCCTTCCAGATCACGGTCGAGTCGCGCTCGCCGTAGCCGTCCACGGTCAGGATCGCCGCCTCGTCGTGCGGCGACGACAGCAGCGCCGCCGCCGCGTGCGCCAGGTGGTGCGTCACGTAGACGATGCGCAGCCGCCTGCCGGACGCCAGGTGGAAGACCTGCTCGCTGACCTCGGGCGGCGGGCCCAGCCGGGGCAGCAGGTGGTTCGGCACGTCGTGGAAGAACTCCATGTGGTGACGCGCGGTGCTGTTCATGCGCCAGTTCGGCGTCGCCGCGTGGATGCCCGGGTTCCAGAAGAAGGCGACGGCGTCCAGGTCCTCCATCCGGAGCTTGCCGGCCTTGAGGCAGGCATTGATGGACGCCTCGGGGAAGCCCGCGTAGTGCTTGACGCGCTGGAAGCGCTCCTCCTGGACGGCCATCACGACCCTGCCGTCCACGACGAGGGACGCCGCTGCGTCGTTGCTGAAGTTGAGCCCCAGGACCTTCATCGTCGCCTCCGCCCGTGACGGCGTAGTGTAGCACGGCGGCCGTGCCGGCCCGGAAGAGGCCGCCCTACAGGCCCAGGCGCCGGATGGCTTCGAGGTCGCCGGATCGCGCCAGTTCGCCGCGGGCGATCTCGACGGCCGAGGGAAGGCCGGGCTGCGGCAGGGGGGCCTGGCGCAGGATCTTGCGGCCCTCCGGGTAGTCGCCGGTGCGACCCAGCGCCGCGGCCAGCAGGCCGTGGCCCACGGCCAGTCCTGGGGACAGCCGGACGACCTCGCGCAGCGGGAGGACGGCCTCGGGGGCGCGGCCGTTCGCCAGGTAGTACCGGGCCAGGCCCAGGTGGCCGTTGACCGAGCCGGGCCAGTCGCGGATGGCCGCCTGCAGGATCGCCTCGTCCGAGGTCCAGTCCCGGTCCCGGACCGCCGACAGGCCGGAGAAGGCCAGCAGCAGCAACAGGCCGGTCGCCGCCAGCACGCGCCGGACCGCCCGCGATCCCGAAACGGCCAGGAAGGCATCCCCGGCCGCCAGCAGCAGCCCCGCCAGCGGCACGTACAGGAAGCGGTCCGCCACGCCGACCACGAAGGGTACGAGGTGCGAGGCCGGCAGCAGCCCCAGGACGAAGACCGCGAGGCCCAGCGCGGCCACGGGACGCCGGCGCCGCAGCAGGGGGATGCCCGCGACGAGGCCCGCCAGCAGCAGCGATCCGACGACCAGCGAGGCGTCCGGGGAAAGGTCGGGCGGGCCGACGATCGACCAGTCGTAGAAGGCGTTCAGCGGCCAGGGGGCCAGGCACAGGCGCAGGTAGAAGTGGAACACCCGCGGCACCAGGGCCAGGGCCTGCAGCGGCTGGACCCCGTCGAAGAAGCGCAGGTCCGACGCGGCGGTCGTCTGGTGGCGCATCCACAGGTACGCGCAGGCCAGCAGGCCCGCCGGCACCCACGCCGCCAGCACGCGGCGGAACCCGGTGCGCCGCGCCAGCAGGTCCTGCACGACGATCATCGCCGGCAGCACGACCGAGGTCTCCTTGGACCACAGGGCCAGAGCCGCGCAGGCCGCCGCCGCGATCGCCGTTCCCCACGGCGTCGCGGGATCGCCGGTCCCGGCGGGGCGCGCGCGGTCGACCGGAGGGGCCAGCAGCGCCAGGGTGGCGAACGTGAACAGCCCGCCCAGCGTGTTCGATCGGTACGCGACGACGCTGATCGACTCGGAGTGGATCGGGTGCACCGCCCACAGCAGGGCCAGGACCAGTGCCGCCCATTCCGCCCACCGGGTCGGCGCCTGCCCGGGCCCGGCATCCCCGGGGGTCGCACGGGCCAGCATGCGCCGCAGCCATGCCAGCAGCGCCAGCGCCGCCAGCGCGTGGATCGCCACGTTGACCGCGTGGAAGCCCGCCGCATCCGCCCCCTGGGCCGCGAACTGCAGCGCGACGGACACCAGCGCGACCGGCCGGTAGTAGGACCGGTTCATGTCGCGGGCCGCCTCGTCCCCGGTGCCCGAGCCCCACGTCGTCACGAACATGCCGGGGATGCCGGACAGGTCCCGGATTTCGGGGTTGTCGAGGACCAGGTAGCCGTCGTCCCACGTGAAGGGGTTCAGGACGACCTGTGCGTGGACCGCGAGGATGGCCAGCAGGATCGCGACGATCCCGAACCGTGCAGGGCGGCTCACCGGCGACCCCGCAGCCGCCGGTACCACGACGCGACCCGCAGCCGGTAGGCGCGGGTCCAGGGCCGGCGCAGGTACACCCACGCGGCCAGCATCCCGCCCAGGTGCAGGGGCACCATGTCCGCACCCCGTGTCGAGGCCACCAGGATCGCGTCGATGCCCAGGATCAGCCACACCAGGTTCTTCGCCTTCAGCGGCGCGGCGAACCAGAACCGCAACTGGGCCTCGGGATGCAGCAGGGCGAAGGCGGTCAGCACCCCCAGCACGGTGCCCGAGGCGCCGAACGTCGGCGCCATGCCGGCCGGCCACCCGATCGCGACGAACAGCAGCCCGCCGGACAGCGCGCACGCCAGCAGCAGCCACAGGAAACGCGGCCGGCCCAGCGAGCGCTCGACCCAGCGTCCCAGCGACGTCAGCGCCAGCACGTTGAACAGGACGTGGAAGGCGTCACCGTGCAGGACCTGCATCGTCAGCAGGGTCCAGGGACGGCGCCAGGCGGCGACGGGGTCCAGCGCCAGCCAGGACCACAGCGTGTCCGAGAGGTCGCGCGAGGCCAGCCGAAGGACGAAGAATGCGATGAACGAGGCGGCCAGCGCCAGCATCAGGACGCCGGTGACGGGAGGCAGGTCCCGGTACCACCGGCGGATGGAATCCGTCAGCCCGCCCATGGAGAGGAGGCCCTCCCGGAAAGGGGGGAACTACTTGCCGGCGCCGGAGTTGATCATCTGGATCAGGCGCGCGGTGAGGTCCAGCGAGGGCTGCCCGTACACGACCGCAGCCGACGGCAGGATCAGGGTGAACCCCTCGTCCCGGCCAATCTGCTTCAGCACCTTGTCGAAGCGGTCCAGGAGGGGCTTCGTCAGTTCGGCCTCCTTGTCGGCCAGTTCCTTCTGGTTGCCCATGTAGAACTCCTGCAGTTCCACCATCTTCTTCTGGTAGTCCTGCATCTTGTTCCGGCGCAGGTCCTCCTTCATCATGGCGCCCTGCGTCTCGATCTCGTCCTTGATGCGCTTGACGTCGTCCTGCATCTTGTCGAACTCGCGCTGCTTGTCCTTGAGCAGGCGCTCGAGCTTGGACTTGATGGCCTTGCCGTCGTTCGTCTCGGAGAGGGCCTGCTGCAGGTCCACGTATCCGATCTTCACGGTCTGGGCCTTCGCGGGCACCGCCGCCAGCATCGCCACGGCCGCCAGGCATCCGATCATCGAAGCGATTCTCATGTCTCCTCCGGTTCCCACGAGGGCGGTTGATTCTGGACGAAACCCGCCCCCAAGTCAATTGCCGCATCCCGTCTGAACGACAGGTCACCCGCGCTGCAACCCACCGGGGGCGTGGTCATTCCTGCCGGCCCTTGAATTCCCGGATCCGGCGGCGGACAATCGACGAGAACTGCTGGCCGAAATTCCGGAGGGACCGATGGCGACGCGAACCGGCGTGGTCGTGGACCCGGCGTGCCTCGCCCACGACATGGGGCGGCACCATCCCGAGACCCCGAAGAGGCTGCAGGTGCTGCTGGAGATGATGATGACCGGCGACATCCGCGACCTGGGGGTCCGGATGCTGGACGGCCGGCGGGCGCTGCCGGCCGAGATCACGGCGGTCCACACGCCGGAGCACTACCGCAGGGTGATGTCGACGCAGGGGCGCACGGTGGCCCTGGACCTGGACACCACGGCGGGGCCGCGCTCGTTCGATGCCGCCATGCACGCGGCCGGGGCCGCGCTGGCGGTCGTGGAATCGGTGGCGGTCGGGGAGGTCGCCAACGGGTTCGCGCTGGTGAGGCCGCCGGGGCACCACGCCGAGGCCCACAGGGCCATGGGGTTCTGCCTGTTCAACAACGCCGCGATTGCCGCGCGGTTCGCCCGCGACGCGCTGAAGATGGACCGCGTCGCGATCGTGGACTTCGACCTGCACCACGGCAACGGGACCCAGTCGATCTTCTACCGCGATCCGTCGGTGCTGGTGATCTCCACCCACCAGGCGTCGGTGTACCCCGGGACGGGCCAGGCGGACGAGACGGGGGAGGGGCCCGGGACGGGATTCAACATCAACATCCCGCTGGCGCCGGGCCACGGGGACCCTGAGTTCGACGCCATCTACGGCGGGCTGGTCGTGCGGATCCTGGACAAGTTCAAGCCGCAACTGATCCTCGTGTCCGCGGGGTTCGACATCTTCGCGGGCGACGTGCTGGGCCGGATGGAGGTGACCGCGCAGGGGTTCGCCCGGATCGCGTCGCACCTGCGCGGTGCGGCGGACCGGCTGTGCGGCGGGCGGATCGTCTTCGTGCTGGAAGGCGGCTACAGCGTGCAGGGGCTGCGCGACGGCGTGCTGGCATGCCTGGGCGCGATGTCGTCGTCCCAGAAGATCCCGCCGCTGAAGGGCAGCCTGGACGACCTGCCGATGGGCGACGCGCTGCGCCACCTGCCCGTGTACCGCCGGCATTTCAGTCTCTAGGCGCTGCCCGCGCGGCCCGGGAACCCGTGCCCTCGATTGCCGGACGCGGGTCGTTGCGCTACCCTACGCTCCGCTCATTCCCCGGGGGGCCGCATGGGAACGAAGGCTCTGACCGCACCCGAGGTCCTGGCCCGCAAGGGCGCCGAGAAACTGGTCATGATGACCTGCTACGACGCCACCTTCGCGCGGCTGGTGGAGTCCGCCGGCGTGGACATCGTCCTGGTGGGCGACTCGCTGGGCATGGTGATCCAGGGGCTGGACAGCACGCTGGCCGTCACCGTCGACCACGTCGTCTACCACACCCGCTGCGTCTCCCGCGGGCTGGCCCGCACGCACCTCGTGGCGGACATGCCGTTCCTCTCCTACCAGGTCAGCGACGAGGACGCCCTGCGGAACGCCGGCCGGCTGGTCGTCGAGGGCGGTGCGCACGCGGTCAAGTTGGAAGGTGGCCAGCGCAGCGCGTCGGCCATCCGCCGCATCGTGGACGCCGGGATCCCGGTCATGGGGCACCTGGGCCTGACACCCCAGTCGGTGCACCAGTTCGGCGGGTTCAAGGTGCAGGGGAGGGGGGAAGCCGCGGCCGAGCGCCTGCTGGCGGACGCGCAGGCGGTCGTGGAGGCGGGCGTGTACTCCCTGGTGCTGGAGTCGATCCCGGCCGGGCTGGCCAGGCGCATCACCGACGCCGCGCCGGTGCCGACCATCGGCATCGGCGCGTCGGCGGCCTGCGACGGGCAGGTCCTGGTGCTGCACGACCTGCTGGGGCTGGACGACGGCTTCGAACCGAGGTTCCTCAAGAAATACGAACACCTGTCGGTACGGGTGCGCGAGGCCCTGTCCACCTATGCCCGCGAGGTCCGCGAAGGGGCGTTTCCCGACGACGCCCACTCGTTCTGATTCGATCCGGAGGTGCCCGTGAACGTGGTGCTGGAGAAGACGGAGATGCGCGACCTGTCGCGGCGCTGGCTGCAGGCCGGCGAGACGATCGCGATGGTGCCGACGATGGGCGCCCTGCACGAGGGGCACCTGGCGCTGGTGCGTCAGGCCGCGCGCGAGGCCACCCGCGTGGTGGTCAGCATCTTCGTGAACCCGACGCAGTTCGGCCCGAACGAGGACTTCCAGAAGTACCCGCGCGACCTGCAGGGGGACCTGGGCCGGCTGGCCGGCCTGAAGGTCGATGCGGTCTTCGCCCCCTCCGCGGCCGGGATGTATGGCCCGGGATTCCAGACGTCGGTCGACCTGGCCCGCCTTCCGCACCACCTTTGCGGGCTGACCCGGACGAACCACTTCGGCGGCGTCGCGGTCGTCGTGGCCAAGCTGTTCGGCATCGTGCGGCCGGACGTCGCCGTGTTCGGGCTGAAGGACTACCAGCAGGTGCGCGTGATCGAGCAGCTGGTGGCCGACCTGGACCTGGGCGTGCGGATCCTGCGGCACCCCACGATCCGCGAGGCTGACGGACTGGCGATGTCCTCGCGCAACCGCTACCTGTCGGCACAGGACCGTGCGAAGGCGCCGCAACTGTACGCGACGCTGCAGGCGATGGCCGAGTCTGTGGCGGCGGGCCCGCCGGACGCGGCGGCGCTGGTGGCCGGCGGGACCGCACGCCTCGCGACTGCCGGGTTCGAGGTCGAGTACCTGGCCGCCTGCGACCCCGAGACCCTGGAGGACGCGGCCCGGATCGAGGGCCCCGTCCTGCTGGCCGTAGCCGCCCGACTGGGCGGGACGCGGCTGATCGACAACCTCGTCGCGGTCCCTGGGCCCGTCCCGGCCGCCGCATCCCCGGCGCGATGAACGCCCTTTCCGGAGGCAATGGAAAAATGGCCGACCTGGCTCCGGTTCCCGATGCCGCGCTGCGGCAGCGTATCGTTCGCACCCTCCAGATGCTGGCCGTCGACGCGATCGAGGCCGCGAAGTCCGGCCATCCCGGCACGCCCATGGGTGCCGCGGACCTGGCGCTGGTCCTGTGGACGCGGGCGTTGCGGTTCGACCCGACCCGCCCCGACTGGCCCGACCGGGACCGCTTCGTGCTGTCGGTCGGCCACGCATCGATGCTGCAGTACGCGCTGCTGCACCTGTCCGGGTACGACCTGTCCCTGGACGACATCCGGCGCTTCCGGCAGCGGGGCAGCCGGGCGGCGGGGCATCCCGAGTTCGGGCTGTGCCCCGGCGTCGAGACCACCACGGGCCCGCTGGGCGCGGGGTTCGCGAACGCGGTAGGCATGGCGCTGTCCGGGAAGATGCTGGCGGCCCGGTTCGACCGCGACGGGACCGGCATGCCGATCGGGTACCGCGTCTTCGCCCTGTCCGGCGACGGCGACATGATGGAGGGGATCACGTACGAGGCAGCCTCGCTGGCCGGCAGCCTGGGCCTGGGGAACCTCGTCGTGGTCTACGACTCGAACCGCATCACCATCGAGGGCGGCACCGACCTGGCCCTGCACGAGGACGTGGCGGCCCGGTTCGCCGCGATGAACTGGCACGTGCAGCACGTGGACGGGTACGACCCGGTCGCGGTCGAGGCGGCCCTGGACGCGGCCGTTGCCGAGACCGGGCGCCCGTCGCTGGTGATCGCGCGCACCGTGATCGCGCACGGCGCGGTGACCAAGGAAGGGTCCGAGTCCAGCCACGGCGCGCCCCTGGGGGCGGACGAGGTGCGGCGCACGAAGGAGCGCCTGGGCTGGCCGCTGGAACCGGCATTCCTGGTGCCGGACGACGTGCGGGCGTGGTTCGACGAGGCCCGCCGGCGCTGCATCGCGCGGCGCGAGGCATGGGAGGCGGCCTTCGAGGCCTGGCGGCAGGCGAATCCCGACCTGGCGGCGGCCTGGGACGCGCTGCACGCCCGGGGGACGCCGGACGACCTCGCGGAGGCGATGCGGGTCGCGGCCGAGAGGGACCGCGGCAAGGCCACGCGAAACCAGTCGGCCCGGGCGTTGCAGGTCGCGGCCGCCCGCATCCCCGGGCTGGTCGGCGGATCGGCGGACCTGGGACCGTCGAACCTGACCTGGATCGAGGACGGTGGCAGCGTGGGTCGCGGACAGTACGCCGGGCGCACGCTGCACTACGGGATCCGCGAGCACGCCATGGGCGGCGTCGTCAACGGCATGGCGCTGCAGGGTTCGTTCCGCCCGTACGGCTCCACGTTCCTGGTCTTCTCGGACTACCTCAAGCCGGCCCTGCGGATGGCCGCGCTGATGCGGATCCCGTCGATCTTCGTGTTCAGCCACGACTCGTTCCACGTGGGCGAGGACGGCCCCACGCACCAGCCGATCGAGCAGTTGTGGATGCTGCGGTCCATTCCCGGCATGACCGTATTCCGGCCGGCCGATCCCGTCGAGGTCGCCGCCGCCTGGGACTTCGCGCTTCGACGCGACCACGGTCCGACCTGCATCGTGACCTCGCGGCAGGCGCTGCCCGCGTTCGACCGCCCCGCGGGCTGCGGCGTCGCGGAGGCCCTGTGCGGCGCGTCCGTCGTGCGCGATCCGGAAGGCGGCGCGCCCGGCCTGGTGGTGGTGGCGACCGGCAGCGAGGTCCCCTCCTGCCTGCACGCGGCACCGGAGGTCGAGGCCGCGACCGGCCTGCGCGTTCGCGTCGTGTCGATGCCGTCGCTGGAGCGGTTCGATGCCCAGGACCCCGCGTTCCGCCGTTCGGTGCTGCCCCCCGGCGTGCCGGTGGCGGTGGTCGAGGCCGGCGCGACGGTGGGCTGGTGGCGGCTGGCCGGCTCCGGCGGGACCGTGCTGGGGCTGGATCGATTCGGCGCGTGCGGTCCGGCCGGCGTGCTGAACGAGGAGTTCGGGTTCACGCCTGCCGGGATCGCGCGCCGGCTGGTCTCCTGGTGGACGTCCCGGCCGACCGCCGGCTGAGCGGCGACGGACCGATCCCCGGCACACGCTCCCGCAGGAACTTCTCCAGCCGAAGGCCGATCACCGCCGGGTACTCCAGGGGCACCAGGTGGGAACCGCCCTTGATCACCAGCAACTCGGCGCCCGGGATGTCCCGGGCCATCCGGTGCGCGATCTCCGGCGGCGTGACCCGGTCGTGGTCGCCGGCCAGCACCAGCGTCGGCACCCCCAGGCCGGCCAGCGAGTCCCGAACATCCGCCGCGTCCATTTCGGCGATCGTGGAGGCCAGCGCGTTCGGGTCCAGCCGGACCATGTCGTCCAGGATCTCCCGGGTGATGTCGGCGTCCAGCGTCGGGCTGACCAGGTGCGCCGAGCGGGCGAACGCGAGGGCGGCCTCGCTGCCCAGCACCACGGGCGCCGCCAGGGCCAGGCCGGGGCCGGCGCGGCGCAGGGCCCGCAGCACCCAGGGGGCCGCGAACCTCAGCCACGAGGGTGCGAAGTCTCCCGACAGCATCCGGCCCGTGCAGCCGTTCACCAGGACCAGCGCGCGGACGAGGTCCGGCCGGCGACGGCACACCTCGATCGCCACCTGGGCGCCGACGGACCAGCCGGCGAGGATCGCGCTCTTGCGGCCCGTCCAGGCCAGGACCGCCTCGAGGTCGTCGCAATGCCGCGCCAGGGAGTAGTCACCCCCCGCGGGAGGGAACGATCGGTACAGGCCCCGGTAGTCCCACGAAACGACCCGGTAGCGCTGCGCGAACCGTTCCACCAGGGGGCGCCACGCGGCGACCCCGCCCAGCAGGCCGCCAGCCAGCAGCAGCAGCGGGCCGTCGCCGGGCCCGGCCGCGTACACGGCCAGCCGGACGTCGTCCGGGGTCGTCAGGAAATCCTGGACCATCCCGCCGTTCATGGCGCTTCCACGACGATCTCGCCGAAGACCACGGTGGCGCGCACGTCCAGGAACGGCGCGTCGTCGGACTGGCCCGGCGTCCGGTAGACATAGGTCCCGAAGGCGATCTGCGTGCCGTCCGGAACCCGGGCGCCCGCGAAGGCCGACGACAGCGTGACCTTGGTGGGGATGGTCGGGTCGACGCGGATCCGCCCGGACCCGAACACCGTCGTGAACTCGATCGGGCCCGTCCGGCCCTCGGGCCTGGCGCCGGCCAGGTCCATCCGGCCGCGTCCGAACACGACGACGAAGTCCCGGTCGTCCTGGCCGGCCTGCAGTTCCCCGTCGCTGAACAGGATCGAGTTGCGGACCGGCCCGTTCTTCCACGTGACGCCCAGCAGCAGGCGGATCCCCAGGACGATCAGCACGCTGGCCAGCACCAGCCGGAACACGGGGATGTCCAGGTGGAACACCACCTTCAGGATCATCGAGACGCCCAGGAGGCACAGCACGATGCCCCAGAAGATACCGGAAAAGAGGAATCCCATCTTCACCTTCTCCCCCCGCGAGACGTCCCGCGCGACGCGTGCCGGAACGATCGGGATTGTATACCGGAACGGGGGCGCGGAAAGGATCACGGGTCGGAGGCCGGCGGCACGTACCAGGAGCAGTCGATGGAGAGGGTGCTGGCCAGGGTGGTCCTGGTGCCGTCGATCACGAAGTGGTAGGTGCTGCCGGAAACCGCCTGGAAGGTGATGGAGTCGTGCGACCGCTGGGTGCACGCGTCCGTGTTGCAGGCCGTGCCTTCCAGGAGGTAGAGGTCCAGGCCGTCCGGCGGGTCGGAGAAAGCGATGGTGACCTCGCCGGACTGGTCGGCAACGAACCGGAAGACCCGCTCGGGATACAGGGTCTTCATGCCGCCGCAGGCCGCGGGCCACAGGTCCAGGGAGATGCCGCCGTTGTTGGTGTTGACCGTCTTGCTGAGGTCCTGGCACGTGATCCCCTTCACGTCCTGGCAAGGCCCCCTGGTCATGCAGGTGCCGGAGGTGGTGTCGCACTCCGCGCCGCCCGTGCACGTGCCGCACGAGCCGCCGCAGCCGTCGTCCCCGCAGGTCCTGCCGGAGCACTGCGGCGTGCAGATGCAGGTGTAGTCCGGAGCGTAACTGCACTGCCAGCCCGCGCCGTGCAGTTCCGTGCACAACCCGCACAGCACCCCGCAGATCTTCCCGCACTCCTTGCCTCCGCAGGTCCCCGTGCAGGCATCGGCCGTCGCGCCCGGGTCCTCGGCGCCCGGGTCCTCGACACCCGGGTCCTCGACACCGGGATCCGGGTTGCCGGGGTCCCGTGGGCCCGGGTCCGGAACGGCCGTGTCCAGGCTGCCAGGATCTCCCGTCTCGTCCGCCGCGTCCGCCGGGGTGACGGCCTCGTTGCCGGGGTCCTTCCCCCCGAAGTCCGGCACGATCACCACCGGCACGTCCGGCCCGCTGTCGGCCGCCCCGCCGTCCCCGCCACTGCACGCGAGGAGGGTCGCGCACAGCAGCACCGGCGCCAGGGAGTCGAGGCGTTGCGGGAGGGCGCGAATCATGGATGGCTCCCGTGCCGGGGGGCTAGTTCGGGGAAATGTACTTCTTGACGATCACCGGGTCCAGGTTGGCCCCCTTGAACTCGACGAAGGGCTGGTCCGGGTCCGTGCAGCACACCCGGCCGACATCCCACATGTCCAGCATGGACAGGCCCTTCGACACGGTCTTCTCGTACACGGGCGTGCTGCTGTTGATGAACACGCGGAGGGTCGGGTACGACTTCCCGAAGCCGTGGTCGTCGTAGTAGTGCACGCCGACCCGGTAGCACAGGCCCGTTTCCACGAACGTCTGGGTGAAGTTCTCGGGACCCGCGCCATCCGTGTCGTCCCGGTCCAGGTGGGGCAGGTACAGCGGGTCCCCGTCGTGCTGGGTGGTCGACCACCAGCCGGTGGGCGGGTTGGCGTTGCTCCAGTAGCAGTCGTAGTCCGAGTCGAAATACCCGTAGGGCTCGCCGGTGGGATCCAGCTGGCCCGGGCTGCTGGCCTTCGGGTGCACCACGTGCAGGTCCATGTCGCTGCCGCACGGGATGGCGTCCGGGCCGGTCCCGCACTGGTC
The DNA here is from genome assembly GCA_937975765.1 of uncultured Myxococcales bacterium. Classification (GTDB taxonomy): domain Bacteria; phylum Myxococcota_A; class UBA9042; order DTJE01; family DTJE01; genus CAIZWN01. The sequence continues at coordinate 11,511 of CALJUR010000074.1, read as the reverse complement.
GGTCTCGTCGGGGTCGGTCGGGGTGCTCCACGTCAGCTCGATGTGGCATCCCTGGGGCGGTACGACCGAGATGGTCTTCGAGCAGGTGTCGATGCAGCCCTGGTTGTTCTCGACCTCCAGGGTGAAGGTGTACGTGCCGACGGTGTTCGGCTGGACCTTCACGGTATCGTTCAGCGGGTTGGGATCGAAGGTCAGCGCCGGCGGGTCCACCGACCACTGGCGACGCTTGATGCCATTGTTGACCGTGGCCTTGTCGTACGACTCGTCGTCCAGGAACAGGAACGACAGCTTGTACATCGGCTCGATCGTGCCGCCGTCCTCGACCAGCGGGCCGTTCCGGGTGCCCTCGTGCACCTTGAAATCGCACACCGCGCATTCGGCCTTGATGCCCAGCCCCTTCATCGGGACCTTCAACTGCTGGGCCGGCGACGAGTTCTTCACGATCAGGGTGCCCGTGTCGGGGACCAGGTTCCCTTCCGCGTCCGTGTCGACGGCCAGCGGGAAGTACGTCAGCAGGAACTCGTGGCCCTTGGTGTTCTGGCCGGGGACCAGCACCAGCGGGTTGGCCTCGTTGAAGGCGCCCATCGCCGACAGGTCGGGCTGCTTGAAGTCCGGGCTGGAGTCCTCGGACATCGAGATGGAGGTGATCGCGACGTCCTGGTCGCCGCACGACTCCAGGTAGGCCGCGATGGTCTTGGACGGGGCCTGGCCGCCCACGACGACCGTGCCGAACTCCAGCGGGGTCGGGACCACGCGCACGCACGGGCCACCGTAGTTGGCGCGCAGTTCCAGGTTCAGGCCCTCGCCCTTGCCGACGTCGTAGTCCGGGTCATCCGACATCAGGATGACCGTCGCGACCGCCTTGTTCGCGTCGGCCGCCTGGTACTTCACCGGGATTCCCTTCCCGTTCAGCGGCCACACCGAGTTCTTCGGGATGGTGATCGTCTCGCAGTCGTTCGCGCCGATGGTCGTGCCCTGCGCCGTGACGGGCAGCCACACGTCGGTGGCCGAGCCGTCCTTGCGGACGCAGGGCCACTGCAGGCTGAAGCCGGACGCGCCCAGGAAGGTGATCGACGTCACGTGCAGGTCGTCCAGGCCGGTGTTCGTGATCATGAAGGTGTCCTGGATGGACGTGCCCTCGACGACGAAGCCCAGGTCCATGATCTGGGAGGGGGACGTGTCGATGTTCGGCTCGCCCTTGCGGACAACCAGTTCGAGCACGACGGTCGGGCGGTCCCGGTCGTCGCTGGCGATCGTCAGCGTGGCCTTGCGCTCGCAGGTGGAGACGACGGGCGTGTAGACCACCGTCAACTGGACCTCGGCCGACATGTCCGAGAAGGCGCCCACCTGGCCGGCCGGGGCGATCCTGGCCGGGAACGCGATGCCCTCGGGCAGCACCAGCGCGAAGGGCTCCGTGCCGACCGGGTCGTCGGGGCAACCGGCCGAGGCCAGCACGGGCTTGGAAAGCAGGGTCAGCGGGGCATCGCCGGAGTTGGTGATCGAGACCGCGTACGTCGTCTCGATGTCGGCCACCAGGGCCTGGGGCGTCAACTCGAGGCGCGGGTACTTCCCGGCCGATCCGCCGCTGCAGGCGGCCAGCAGGACCAACGCGAACGCGGGGCACATCCATCGCATGGCAGTCGTCTTCACGGGGTTCCCTCGCCCAGCCAAGGCCGCAGGAATGATACCCGAACGATCGCGCGGTTCCAACCGTCGGGATGTGGAAAACGTTCAGTCCAGGCCGAAGAACGCCAGGCAGTTGGCGGCACCCCGGCCGGAACGCTGCGCGTAGAGGATCACCGCCACCAGCAGGCCCGCCAGCAGCAGGGCCCGCAGGATCATGGACCGCGGGGAAGGGGGCTGCTGTCCCGTCCGGCGCCTCTCGATCATGACCCGCCTCCCTCGAACTTCATCTCGCCTGGCAGGAAGTCGATCGGGTGCGCCTCGTCGGTGTCGATGTAATGGTCCCCTCGCAGGGTGCGGTGCAGAACCACGACGATGCGGCGCCCGTCCCGCGACCAGAACACCGATTTCAGCGTGACCTTCGGCGGGCCCTCGGGGCCCGGCGTGGCGTCCAGGACCTTCAGGACCGCGCGCTTCTCCCCGCGCATCACGCGGATCTCGGTCTTCATCCCCTTCGGAAGTACCAGCAGCGTGTACCGGCCGTCGGGAGACTGCACCGCGTCGGTGCCCGGATCGGTGATCCGGTACTTCCTCCTGGCCGCGTCGACGTCCTGCTTCTCCCGGGCGGGCCCGGCCAGCGGGAGGGTCTTCTCGGCCTTGCCGGTGGCGAACGAGCGCACCGAAAGCGCGTCCCCCGTGTTGGCGTCGGAGACCTTCAGCAGGTAGCGCGCGCCATCGTCCGAAAACCCCAGGAAATCCAGGGTGCGTCGCACGTCGGCCCGTGACGTCGAGGGGATCGCCAGGCAGGCCAGCAGTGGCAGCATCCACAAGAAGCGTCGCATCGTGCCTCCTTTCGGCGCCGCCCCGCGGGCTTCACAGGGACAGCACCGTCTGGTACCGGGTCGCCTCGTCCTGGGCCGGGAAGGCCCATTCCAGGACCACGTTCCGGATGCAGGTCGCCAGCCTGCCGTCGCGGATCCCGTCCTTCGGGACCACCTGCACGTTGCCGACGCGGCCGTCCTGGCCGACGTCGAACGACAGGCCGACCTTCACGGGCACCTCCGGAACCGGCTTCATGGACGCCTTGCACTCGACGAACTTCTTGTGCTTCTTCTCCAGGAACTCGTTCATCACCTTCGCGTTCAACTCGCTCTTCGGCATCTGGGTCAGCGTCCGCGGCCGGATGTCGGCGGGGGCCTCCTCGCGTTGCAGGGCCTCGGTGCCCAGCAGGCCGGAGTACCGCTGGGCGTCCTCGCGGGCCGACGGGTCGATCTGCGCCAGGCGCGGCGCGGGCGGCGGGGACGGGACGGGCGGGTTGTAGGGCGCGGCCGCGCCTCCGTCGGCCGAGATCGTGCCGGACTCCTCGACGGCCGGGCGGGGACGCGGCGCCTGCGCGCGGGCCGGGCCGTCCAGGTTCTCGAGGATCGACGCCTTGGGCATCTCGCGCGGGACCACCGCCCCCTTCGGGTGGGCCGCGGGGGTCTCGAACCGGGCGGACGGGGCGGCCCCGGAAGCGCCGGCGATCGGCTGGACGTCGCGGTCGCCGCCGGCCAGGACCAGCCAGATCACGGTGCCGGCGACCAGCAGCACGGCGGCGGACGACAGCACCACGGCCTTCACCAGGTTCCGCGTGCGCATCTGCTTGCCCAGGCGCCGGACCATCACGCTGAATTCGCGGACGCCCACGTGCGGGTCGTGCGCGACCTCGCCGACGGCGGGCGCGGCCGATGCGGCGTGGACCTGGGCGATCCCGCCCTCCGCGGTGAAGCTGGGCCAGTCGGCCTCGGAGGCAACGTAGGCGTCCGGGAACAGGGGCGATTCCCCGGAGTGCATCGACGGCCGGGCCGGGGATGGCGGGGGCACCGGGGCGGCACCGCGGCGCTGCCGGGCGACCAGGGGGGGCTCCTCGGGCTGGACCTCCTGGGCCATCCGAAGGTCCAGGGTCGGTCGCGACAGGTCCAGGAACAGTTCGTCGGCCCGGGAACCCGGCGCGGGCGTCGGCGCCGGGGTTTCGACCCGGCGCGGGGACGACAGGGGAGACCCTTCCGCCCGCCGCGACGGCGGCTGGGGGACCGGGGTGTGCGGCCTGGGAGCGGGGGCGGAAGCCGCCGGCGCGGTCGGCTGCGGACGCGCCGCGGGGGCCGCGTGCGGGCGCGAGGGGGCCTGTGCCGGCAGCGGGGGCGGCAGGTCGGGCGGGCCGGCCTCGGGCAGCGCCGGCGGGAGCTCGGCCGAGGCCGACGATTCGCCGCGCCCCGGCAGGGGCTGGCCGGCCAGCATCCGGTCGCGCGCCTCGGCCCGGAAGACGGCCAGCATCTCGCCCAGTTCGGCCACCTGGTTCATGCGGATCCACGAGGCCATCGTCGGGCGCCACACGAAGGTCCTTTCGTGCAGCACGCCCAGCAACATCTGTTCGCGCAGGGCGTCCCGGGTGAACGGGCCCATGCGCTGGCCCTGCTTGATCGCGAACCACGCGTCGTCGTGCCGCGTGGTCGTGGCCTCGCCGGGGGCAACGGGAGCGGGAACGGGCGGAAGGCTGCGGGTCGCGGTCGTCGGACGGGGCGCAGGCGCGCGCACCGTCGGCACCGTGGGCATCGCCATCGTGGGACGGCCGACCTGCGGCTCGGGGGCGGGCGCGGAGGCGGGAGCGCCCAGGTCCTCGGCACGCACCGGGGTCACCACCTCGCCGCCCAGGGCCGGGTCGCGCAGAAGGTGCACCTGGCCGCACTTGCGGCAGGAGAAGCGCAGGACCTTGCCTGCGAAGAGTTTCTCGTCGATGCGGTATCGGGCCTGGCACCCGGCGCAACTGAAGACCATGCCCCCTCGCCCTGTCTGCGGTTTCGTCCTCGCGGCATCGACCTGCGCGACGGTGCGCGCATCGTACCAGACCGTGGCGGGACCGACAAGGAATGCGCGCGCGAGCGGCGGTTTGACATTCCCGGCGTCCGGCCGCTAGCATCCTTGCGGTAGTCGGCACCCCAACGAGGACAAGGGCGACCCATGGTGATCGGGATGTTCGGGCAAGGGTTCCGGGGAGCGGCACGGGGGGGGATCCCGGTCGCGATGGCGGTCGCGATCGCCGCGGGCGTCCTGGCGGCAGGCTGCGACAAGGGCCTGGTCTGCCCGGAAGGCACCGTCCGGTACGGCGACACCTGCAAGGCCGTCCAGGACAGCGGCGGGAACGACGTCCTCCTTCCCGAGGTCGAGAGGCCCGACGAGGCCCAGCCGGACGTCCCGGCCGAGGTCGGCGAGGTGCCGGCCGGCGAGGTCGCGGAGACCGTGGACGACGCGCCGCAGGACGTGAAGCCCTCCGACACGCCCGGATCGGACGCCTATCCCGGCGGGGCCATCGGCATGGCGTGCAAGAAGCCCTCGGACTGCAACGAGGACAAGACCGCCTGGTCCTGCGTCATGTGGAACCAGGGATACTGCGCGATGAAGGGATGCGGAACGGCCGCGGACGCCGTGGAGTGCCCGGAAGGCTCGGCATGCATGGGCCTGGTGATGAACATGCCGGCCTGCTTCCAGGAGTGCTCGTCGGACTCCGACTGCCGATCTTCCCAGGGATACGCGTGCAAGAGGATCCCGGACCTGGCGGGCAACCTGGTCCGCGTCTGTCACGAGGTGAAGACGCAGGGCGGGCCGGGTGACGGCTGCTCGACCCACGGCGATTGCGCCGGCACGGCCGGCTGCCTGGAGATCTTCACGGGCGGATACTGCGCGGTCCTGTCGTGCGACGAGGCGTCGCCGTGCCCCGAGGGGACCCGGTGCGCGATCCTGGGCGGCAAGGGCGTCTGCATGAAGTCCTGCGCCGTGAACGAGGACTGCGCGGTGGAGGGCCTGCCTCGCGGCTGCATCCAGCGCCGCGACTACGTTTCCGGCGAACTGGTCCGGGTGTGCGGTTCCTCCAACAACTCCGGGGCGATCGGGACGCAGTGCCTGAACGAGACGGAGTGCGCCTCGAACCAGTGCGAGGTCGCATTCACGGGCACGTGCAGCCAGAGTGCGCTGGGATGCCGGCTGGACATCGATTGCGACTCCGCCGAGATCTGCGTGCAGGATTCCGCGAAGACCTTCGGCTACTGCACGGCCAACTGCTCCAGTTCGAAGCCCTGCGAGGGGGCCGCCCTGTGCGTGTACACGCTGGACCGCGGCGGGTTGACGGGCGCGGGGCTGTGCATGCCGGGGTGCACCACGTCGGAGGGCTGTCGCGTCGAGGCGGGGATGCAGTGCCGGTACGGGGACGCGCTGGGCGTCGACAGCCGGTATGCCTGCGTGCAACTGGGGTTGGGGGAGATCGGGACGGCCTGCAGGAAGAACGACGACTGCGTCGTGGGACAGTGCCTGCTGGGCACCGGCAGCACCTCGGGCTACTGCACGGTCCCCTGCGGCCAGGTGGCCGGCCAGGTCTGCCCGTTCCCGACCGCGTGCCACTCCTGGAACGGCATCGACCAGTGCCTGGTCCGGTGCACCTCCGACAACGACTGCGTGGGGGACTCGCGGTGCGACCAGGACGCGCCGAGGCCCGTCTGCGTGCCGAGGACCGCCTGACGGGCCGGTTCCCGGTCAGTCCTTCGACTTCTCGCGGCGCAGGACCCGCGCGCGCAGCGCCTGGAACTCGGTCCGGGGCACCACGTCCAGGGCGCTCTCGATGATCTCCTGGGCCAGTTCCCAGTCCTCCCGGAACAGGGCCAGGTGGGCCTGCTTGTACAGGAAGTCCGTCCCGAACTTCAGCGTCTCCTTGCCGAAGCGCTCCATCCGGTAGCGGTTGCGCAGCAGCGGGATCCGGATGGCGTTGTAGGCCTGGTCCATCAGTTCCTGGGCCTGGTCGGCGATCTCGGCGCACCGGGGAGAGTGCCGGCGCACCGAGGCGGCAGGCCCCCAGCGGTCCAGCATCTTCCGGTACGCATCGTCGTAGTGCTTCGGGTGCGTCGTCCAGTGGAGGCCCAGTCGCTGGAAGTAGTCGTCGGTCTTCAGCCGTTCGAGGTCGGACTTCAACCGGGTCTCCAGGGCCTCGATGCCACCCTTCGGCAGGCCCTGCAGCCGGAATTCGACCAGGCCCAGGAAGGCGGCGATCAGGAACAGCCGATCCGTCTGGGTGCGGCTGAGGAGGCTCATCGCGATGCCCTCCTTCAGCGTGACGGTGCCGTCCGCGACCAGGTCCAGGACCTTCTGCTCCTTGTCCTGGAACAGCAGCCCGCAGGCGGCCGGGCTCAGCGCGTCGGTCCGGTACACGTACCGCCCCTGGACGTCCTGCAGCAGCGGGTCCATGTCGCTGGCATAGGCGCCCCGGGTCAGCAGGCGGAGGGTCTCGACGACGAAGGTGGGCAGGTCGACGACCACGGGATCGCTGCGACGGGGCGTGGCGCCGTCCTGCCAGGCGAACGTCCCCTGGCCGGGCTCGCACAGCACCTTCAGCAGGCGCTCCTTCGTCGCCTTCAGCGCCTCGACCAGGTTCTGCGGCGTGCAGAACCGCATCTCGAAAAGCGCCTGCATCAGGGGCTTGCCGGACGGGTTGGCACGGGCCGCCTCCAGTTGCGTGGGCGTGACCAGGCGCTGCTGGACCAGCCATGCGACGGTCTCGTCCGCGAAGGGTCGGCCTTCCTCCTCGATGGACAGCAGGCTGCCCTGCGCCACCCCCAGCGTGAAGCGGCGGCCCTGCGCCAGGTGGACGCGGGCCGCGCCGGTCGCCTTGCGGGCCCCCAGCCAGGCGACGAGCGACAGGAACGAGGCGCCGTCCAGCCGGTCGGGCGAATCGAGGGACTCCGGGACAGGGACCCGCAAGTCCTGGAGGTTCCATTGGTTCTCGAACGAACCCTGCACGGCGATCGGTTCCATGGCTCCCGTTTCCCGTCCCGGTTCCGCCGGGTATCCTACAGGAAAACGAACGCAGTTGACCGGATCGTCCGGGCCGATTACAATCCGCGCGGCTCGTTGGAATGCCGGTGGGCGATGGACGACGTCGCGGCGATGGCGGTGGCCCTGGAACAGGCGCAGGCGGCCTTCGGGGAAGGCGAGGTCCCGGTCGGGGCCGCGCTGGTCTCGAAGGGGCGCGTGCTGGCCCTGGGGCGCAACCGCGTCGAGGCGACGGGCGACCCGACGGCCCACGCCGAGATGGTGGCGATCCGCGAGGCGGTCGCGGCGGGCGTGTCCCTGCGCGACGCCACGCTGTACGTCACGATGGAACCGTGCCCGATGTGCGCGGGGGCCATCGTCCTGGCGCGGATCCCGCGCGTCGTGTTCGGCTGCGACGACCCCAAGGCGGGGGCGGTGCGCAGCCTTTACACGGTGCTGTCGGACTCGCGCCTGAACCATCGCTGCCGGGTGACCGGCGGGGTGCAGGCCCAGGCCTGCGCCGGCCTCCTGACGCGGTTCTTTGAAGAACGACGGAACCGTCCCGGCTGACCGGGGCGGTGGCGTCGGCACGGAGAGATGACCGAGTGGTCGAAGGTGCACGACTGGAAATCGTGTGTAGCGGCAACGTTACCGGGGGTTCGAATCCCCCTCTCTCCGCCGTTCCGTCGAACGTGTTCGCCTTGACTTGGAGAGATGGCCGAGAGGTCGAAGGCAGCTGACTCGAAATCAGCCGTGGGCATCGCTCACCGGGGGTTCGAATCCCTCTCTCTCCGCCGGTTCGCCTGAAGACATCGTTCCTTCCCGTCCCGCCCGGGGCTTTCGCCCCGCAACATTTCTGGCAATGCCTCCCGGGGTTCGGTATGTTCGAGCCCCGGGGAGGGAACCATGGCGAGACTGTCGGCCGTCGCGGGGCGTTTCTACCCATCGGAGTCGGGCGAACTGCAGCGCCAGGTGGCGCAACTGCTGGCTGGCGCCGGGGCGGTGAAGCCCCGGGAGGCGGTCGGGATCCTGGCGCCGCACGCCGCCTATGCCTTCTCGGGGCCGGTGGCGGCGGCGACATATGCGCGGGCGATCGTGCCGGACCGGGTGGTCGTGCTGGCGCCGAACCACACGGGGCTGGGCGCGCGCGTGGCGATCGCGTCCGACGGGCCGTTCGTGACCCCGATGGGCAACGTGGAGATCGACGAGGACCTGGCGCGGCGCCTCCTGGCGGAGTGCCCGGAGGCGACCCGGGACGACCTGGCGCACGCGGAGGAGCACGGGATCGAGGTACACCTGCCGTTCCTGCTGGCGCGCAACCCGAAGGTGCGGGTGGTGGCGGTGTGCCTGCGGACGATGTCGTGCAGCCTGGCGGAATCGGTGGGGGCGGCCATCGCGTCGGCGGCGAAGGCGTGCGGGCAGCCGGTGCTGGTGGTGGCGTCGTCCGACCTGAACCACCACGAGCCGCGGCGCGTGGCGGCGCGGAAGGACCGGATGGTGCTGGAGCGGCTGACGGCGCTGGACCCGAAGGGGCTGTACGCGGCGGCGGTGGAGCACCACGTGAGCATGTGCGGGCTGGTGCCGGCGGTGGCGATGCTGGTGGCGGCCCGGGCGATGGGCGCGCGGTCGGCTGAACTGGCGTCGTACGCGTGCAGCGGGGACGCGAACGGGGATGACAGCAGCGTCGTCGGGTACGCGGGCGTGCTGATCACCGAGGATCGCGTCCACCAGACCGTCCGGGCTTTCCAGCGCGACTGACCTGCCGGCCGGGGGGCCCGTCCCCCGCCTCCCCCGCCGTTCCCCTTGCCCCCGCGCCTTCGACCGGCGAGAATCCGCCCCGGGGACCGCCTGGGAGGCACCATGCGCACCGTGGAACCGATCGTCGGCACGACGCTTCGCTGCAAGGGCTGGCTGCAGGAGGCCGCCCTGCGGATGCTGCACAACAACCTGCACCCGGACGTGGCGGAACGGCCGCAGGACCTGGTCGTGTACGGCGGGTCGGGCAAGGCGGCGCGCAACTGGGAGTGCTTCGACCGCATCGAAAGGTCGCTGCTGGACCTGGAGGGCGACGAGACGCTGCTGGTGCAGTCGGGCAAGGCCGTCGGCATCGCGAAGACGCACCCGGACGCGCCGCGAGTGCTGATCGCCAACAGCAACCTGGTGCCGGCGTTCGCGACCTGGGAGAAGTTCCGGGAACTGGATCGCAAGGGCCTGATGATGTACGGCCAGATGACGGCCGGTTCGTGGATCTACATCGGCACCCAGGGCATCCTGCAGGGCACCTACGAGACGTTCGCGGCGGCGGGTCGCACGCACTTCGGCACGGACCTGGCCGGGAAGGTGGTGCTGTCCGCGGGCCTGGGCGGGATGGGCGGCGCCCAGCCGCTGGCCGTCACGATGAACGGCGGCGTGTTCCTGGGCGTCGAGGTCGACGCGTCACGGATCCGGCGCCGCATCGAGACGCGGTACCTGGACACCTGGACGGAGAGCCTGGACGAGGCGCTTCGGATGGCGGCCGAGGCGCGCCGCGAACGGCGGGCGCTGTCGATCGGCATCCTGGGCAACGCGGCGACGGTGTTCGCGGAGATCCTGCGGCGGGGCGACCTGCCGGACCTGGTGACGGACCAGACGTCTGCGCACGACCTGCTGAACGGCTACGTGCCGGACCAGGTGCCGTACGACGAGGCGCTGCGGCTGCGGGCGGCGGGCCCGGACCGGTACCTGGCGCTGGCGAGGGACGCGGTGGCGCGGCACGTGACGGCGATGCTGGGGTTCCTGAAGGCGGGCGTGCCGACGTTCGACTACGGCAACAACATCCGGACGCAGGCGTTCCAGGCCGGCGTGGCCGAAGCGTACGCGTTCCCGGGATTCGTGCCGGCGTACATCCGGCCGCTGTTCTGCGAGGGCAAGGGGCCGTTTAGGTGGGCGGCGCTGTCGGGCGACCCGGCGGACATCGCGGCCACGGACGAGGCGGTGCTGTCGCTGTTCCCGGACGACGACGGGCTGCAGCGCTGGGTGCGGATGGCGCGCGAGAAGGTGGCGTTCCAGGGGTTGCCGGCGCGCATCTGCTGGCTGGGCTACGGCGACCGGGACCGCGCGGGCCTGGCGTTCAACGACCTGGTGCGGACCGGCAAGGTGAAGGCGCCGATCGTCATCGGGCGCGACCACCTGGACGCGGGGTCGGTGGCGTCGCCGTACCGAGAGACCGAGGCGATGAAGGACGGGTCCGACGCGGTGGCGGACTGGCCCCTGCTGAACGCGCTGCTGAACGCGTCGAACGGCGCGACGTGGGTGTCGATCCACCACGGCGGCGGCGTGGGCATCGGGTACTCGATCCACGCGGGCGTCGTCATCGTCGCGGACGGCACGGATGCGCAGGCGGCGCGGCTGCAGCGCGTGCTGCGGGGCGATCCCATGACGGGCGTGATCAGGCACGTGGACGCCGGCTACGACGAGGCCGTCGCCGCCGCGAAGCGCACCGGGATCAAGGTGCCGCACCTTTCCTGATCCCCGCCTCCTGGGGATCGCGATGAACGTCGGTGCTGCCCGGCCCCCGCCTCCTGGTGGCAGGCACGATCGGTTGGGGGAAGGCCGGTTCCGGGGATGCCCCTCCGGAAATCGAGACCATTGTCGTTGCTGCCCGGGCCCGGTAGGGCGGGGGTCCCGCTCCCCGCCGTCCTGGTGATCCGGGCGTTTCGGCACCGTCCGGATGGGCGAACGATGGCGAATCGCGCAGATCGGTGGCGCCCGGATGTCCGGACGGTGTCGGATCGCGCGGACCGGCATCGCCCGATCGTTCGGACGGGGGTGGATCGCACGGATCCCCATCGTCCGGACGTTTTCTGGCCGACCTCGCGGAATCCGCGGGGGGTCCGTCGGCGCATCGTGCCCTTGCATCCCTTTGTTATCGCTGCATGAAAGATATTTTACACCACCGTTGTTCCTATTCTTTCGCCCCCCGTCTGTCCCCCCGAAACCGGCGCCCACAGGGGGTGACCGGGCACAAGGAGGGAGGGGATCATGAAACGCATCCCCAACGGTTCCTGGTCGTCGGAA
>CALJUR010000073.1 GCA_937975765.1 uncultured Myxococcales bacterium | reverse complement strand
ACGGTCGAATCGTACCGGGTCACGGCCCCCTCCACGATCCGCGACGGGGACGGACACCTGATCGATTCCGCGGGCCGCACCGCGGACTTCGTGGTCCCCCGGAAGGGCGAGCCCGAGAGCGCGACCGCCTGGGCCGCGACCGCGGACGGGGACCTTCTGGACGTGGGCGCGGGATGGTTCGAACTCGTCCCCTGGGGCCCGACCGTGCCGCCCGTGGCCCTGGACCAGCTCGTCTGGATCAGCCTGTTCTCCGATCGACGTGCCGGCACCGACGACGAGCTGCCCGACCGGGGCGGCGACCCGGTCTACCGGGGAGGCTGGTGGGCCGACACGTACACGGGCGATGCGTTCGGCTCGAGGCTCTGGCTCCTCGCCCGCTCCACGGTCAACGCGACCACGCTGCTGAAGGTGCGCCAATACGCCGAGGAGGCGCTCGCCTGGATGGTCGACGCCGGGATCGCCGCCCGCGTCGACGTCACCGCCGAGCGCCAGGACCTCGGGCGCGTCGCCCTGAAGGTGGTCCTTTCCAAGACGGACGGCACGAAGGAGGCCGTCGCGTATCCCGATCTCTGGTCGGCGTTCGCGGCTGCCGCGTGAGGTGGTTCGATGGCCTTCGCAATCCCGACGCTTCCCGCCTTGATCGATCGGATCAAGGGCGACCTGAACGCCCGCATGGGGAACACGAACGCGCTGCTCCCCCGGTCGCTCGCCTTCGTGCTGGCCCACGTGCTGGCCGGGGCGACCTGGGGCCTGTACCTGTACCAGCAGTGGATCGCCCGCCAGGTCATCCCGGACACCGCGGAGGGCACGCAGCTCGAGCGGTGGGCCCGGCTCTTCGGGATCACCCGCAACCCGCCCGTGAAGGCCGCGGGCAAGGTGGACGTGACCGGCGCCACGGGCTCGGATCTCCTGGGCGGCTCCCTGCTGCAGCGCCCGGACGCGGTCGAGTACGCGGTCGTCGGGGACTGGCACTGGACCGTCAACGAAACGAAGGCCGTCGACATCGAGGCGGTCCAGCCCGGCACCGCCGGGAACTTCGACTGGTCGGTCGACGCCACGCTCGATCTGGTGTCGCCCCCCGCCGGGATCGTCGGCACCTGCCCGCTTCGGTCGCCCGGGATTGCCGGCGGCCAGGACGCCGAGTCGGACGCCTCCCTCCTCGACCGCCTGCTGACGCGCCTCGCGGACCCGCCCCAGGGCGGCGCCCGCTCCGACTACGTCCTGTGGGCGCAGTCCACGCCGACCGTTCCCGTGGACCTCGTGTTCCCGCTCGCCTGGCCGGATGGCCCGTCCCTCGGGCAGGTGTGGGTGATGTTCACGGTGGAGGACCTCGACGACGACGGCGGCGTGCTGCCCACCTGGCAGCAGATCGTGGACGTCACCGACCACATCGCCCCGAAGGTGCCGGTCACGGCGGGCGCCATCGCGTTCACCCCGCTGGAGCACGTGGTCACGCTGTCGCTCGATGCCAGCCTGCTGCCCGGCTACACGCCCGTCCAGGTGAAAACGAACGTGCGCCGCGCGCTCCAGGCCTCCTTCCGGGAGCGGGCCGAGGCCGACTACGCCGCGTCCCCCTGGACCGTCCGCAACTCCCGGCTGCTTGAGGCGATCGGGGATGCGGGCGGGATCGACTGGTTCGAGGTCGTGGACATCGATGGCGGCGGCCCCACGGCCGACGTCGACCTCGCCGCCTATGAGTACCCGACCGTCATCGACGCGAACGTCACCATCAACGGGACCTGACCATGGGAACGCTCTGGATCGCCACGACCGACGATTTTCTCCGGATCCTCCAGGGGCTCCTGCCCCGCGGCCTCGTCTGGACCCGCGACCCCGCCCGTCGCCTCACGCGCCTGCTCGCCGGCCTGGCCGACGAGTACGTGCGCGTCCAGAACCGCGCCGGCTCCATGATGGAGGAGGCCGATCCCGCGACCACGACCGCCGCGGGCCTGCTGCCCGAGTGGGAGCGCGTCACCGGCCTGCCTGAGTTCGGGTACATCCCGCCGACGGGAAGCGGCGCGAGGTCTGCGGGACTTCCTGCGCGCATCGGTTCCCGCTGCCCCCTCCCCCCCGGATGGGACCTGGGACGGGACCGGCGGGGGACGCGGGTGACGACGGCCCCGGCTTTCCGCTAGCGACAGGGGAAAAACGACGTTCGCACTGTTCGCATGGAGGGGGCGCAGCCCAAGCAACGGCGCCGTGATCCGCGTGGACAGCGGCGCGACATGTCGCAGGGGATGTTCGCACGGGCACCGGCAGACGGCGCCCGCGGGAGGATGAGATGCCCGATCCGAAGATCGTGATGCGCCGCGTCGGGGACCTGGAGCCCTACGGCAGCAACCCGAGGAAGCACACGCCCGACCAGATCGCGAAGGTGGCGCGGTCGATCACCGAGTTCGGCTGGACCAACCCGATCCTGATCGACGGCAACGGCGTCATCGTCGCGGGCCACGCCCGCCTCGAGGCCGCGAAGTCCCTCGGCCTGGCCGAGGTCCCCACGATCGCGCTGGAGCACCTGACGCCCGCGCAGGTGCGGGCCTACGTGATCGCGGACAACCAGCTCGCGCTCGACGCCTCGTGGGACGAGGAGATCCTGCGCATGGAGGTCGAGGCGCTGCGGGCCGCGGACTTCGACACTTCGCTCACCGGGTTCAGCGACGAGGAGATCGACGCGATCCTGTCCGGGACCGATTCGACGGGCACGGTCGGGCTGACGGACGAGGACGCGGTGCCCGAGCCGCCCGAGGACGCCACCACGCGGCCGGGCGACCTCTGGATCCTGGGGGACCACCGGCTCCTGTGCGGCGACTCGTCCAGCGCGACGGACGTGGACATCCTGCTGGGCGGGGCCGTGATCCACCTCGTAAACATGGATCCCCCCTACAACGTCAAGGTCGAGCCGCGCAGCAACAACGCCATCGCGGCGGGCCTCTCGTCGTTCGCACCCGCCCAGCAGACCCACCACCAGGCGCTGGACCTCGCCCGGCATCCCGAGAAGAAGACCGCCACCCACAAGCGGCTGCGGGCGAAGGACCGGCCGTTGAAGAACGACTTCGTGTCCGAGGGCGACTTCGACCGGATGCTGCGCGAGTGGTTCGGGAACGCCTCGCGCGTGCTGGAGCCGGGGCGCGGCTTCTACATCTGGGGCGGGTATGCGAACTGCTCGAACTACCCCCCGGCCTTGAAGGAGGCGGGCTTCTACTTCTCGCAGGCCATCATCTGGGACAAGGAGCACCCGGTCCTGACGCGCAAGGACTTCATGGGGGCGCACGAGTGGTGCTTCTACGGCTGGAAGGAGGGCGCGGCCCACGTCTTCCTGGGCCCGAACAACGCGACCGACCTCTGGCACGTCAAGAAGGTGAACCCGCAGTCGATGATCCACCTGACCGAGAAGCCGGTCGAGCTCGCCCGCCGCGCGATGGAGTACTCGTCGCGGGCCGGCGAGAACGTCCTGGATCTGTTCGGCGGGTCGGGCTCGACGCTGATCGGCGCCGAGGAAACCGGCCGACGCGCCTTCCTCATGGAGCTCGACCCCCTGTACGCGGACGTGATCGTGAAACGGTGGCAGGACTTCACCGGGCGCGAGGCGGTGCTGGAGTCCACGGGCCAGCCGTGGGCCGCGGTCGAGGGGGAGCGCCATGGCGAGTGACGGCCACCTGATGTACCTGGCCACGCCCTACTCGGACCCGGACCCGAGCGTCCGCGAGAACCGCTACCGGGCGGCGTGCGCGGTCGCTGCGGTGCTGACGGCGCGGGGCGACCTCGTCTACTCCCCGGTCGCCCACGGGCATGGGATCGCCCTGTCCGGCCGGCTGCCTGTGTCCTGGGAGTGCTGGGGCCGCCTGGACCGCCGGATGCTCGCGGCCTGCGACTCGTTGACGGTCGCCTGCGTCGCGGGCTGGCGCGAGAGCCGGGGCGTCCAGGCCGAGATCGCCGCCGCGAGGGCCATCGGACTGCCCGTCAGGTTCGTGGACCCCTGCGGCAACCCCATCGACGAACCGGCCTGACCGGCGGGGGAGGACGACGTGAAGGGCATCACCCTGGACGAGGCCGCGCAGCGGCGCGGCGTGACCCGTCGCGCGATCGAGCGCGGGGTGCAGCGCGGCAAGTACGCGAAGCTCTCGGACGGGTCCATCGACCCGGCGAGCGTGCTCGGGCCCCCGGAGCGCGGGCCCAAGGCTGCGGACGGCCACTACGGTCGGATCCGCACGGCGCACGAGGCGTTGAAGGCTCGCTTGACCCAGCTTGAACTCGAGGTGCGGTCGGGCCAGAAGATCGACCTCCAGGAAACGCGGCTGATCTGGTTCCGGAAGGTGCGCGCCGTGCGCGACCGCTTCCTGGACCTGCCCGCCCGCCTCGCAGCCCCCCTCGCCGGCATGGGCGACGTAGCCGAGATCCGGGCCTACCTGGAGAAGGAGATCCGGCAGGTGCTGGAGGAACTGACCGATGAACCGCCCCGCGCGTAGCGGCCCGGGCCTCGCCGCCGACTTCGACGCCGCGTTCCGGCCCGACCCGTTCCTTCGTCCCTCGGAATGGGCGGACGGGCACCGGGTCCTGTCGAGCGTCGAGTCGGGCGAACCCGGGCGCTGGCGCACCGACCGCACGCCGTACCTCCGCGAGATCCTCGACAAGCTGGCCGCGTCCGATCCGACCGAGCGCGTGGTCGTGATGAAGGGCGCGCAGGTGGGCGGCACGGAGGTGTCGCTGAACTGGGTGGGCTACTGCATCGCGTGCTCGCCCGGGCCGATCCTGGCCGTCCAGCCGACCGTCGAGATGGGGAAGCGGTGGTCGAAGGGACGCCTCGCGCCCATGATCGCATCGACCCCCGCGCTGTCGCAGCTCGTTGCGCCGGCCCGTGAGCGGGACTCGGGCAACACGCTGTCCGTGAAAGAGTTCCCGGGCGGCGTGCTGGTGATCACCGGCGCGAACAGCGCGGTGGGCCTGCGGTCCATGCCCGTGCAACGCCTGATCCTCGACGAGGTGGACGGCTACCCGGGCGACGCGGACGACGAGGGCGATCCCGTCGACCTGGCCATCAAGCGCACCAGCACGTTCGCGTCGCGGCGGAAGATCCTGATGATCTCCACCCCGACCATCAAGGGTCAATCGCGCATCGAGCGCGCCTTCAACGACTCCGACCAGCGCCGCTACCACGTCCCGTGCCTGCGGTGCGGCGCGTTCCACGTCGTCCGATGGGAGGACGTCCGCTGGCCCGAGGGGGAGCCCCGCAGGGCGAAGTGGCGGTGTCCATCGTGCGGGTCCGAGGCCGGCAACCATGAGAAGACGGCGATGCTCGCGGGCGGCGAGTGGCGGCCGACCGCGCCAGGGGACGGCAAGACCGCGGGCTACCACCTGCCGTCGCTCCTCGCGCCGCACGGATGGGATTCGTGGGGGGACATCGCTTCGGAGTTCGTCGAGGCCGGGAGCGACCCGACGCGCCTCCAGGTGTGGATCAACACGCGCCTGGGCGAGACGTGGGAGGACCGATCCGGCGCGCACGACCCTGCCGACCTGATCGCGCGGGCCACGGAGCACTGGTCCGACGACGCGATCCCGTCCGGCGTCCTGCGCATCACGCTGGGCGGCGACACCCAGGACGACCGGCTCGAGGCCGAGATCGTCGGCTGGGGCGCCTCGCACGAATCGTGGTCCCTCGGCTACCACCGCATCGAGATCCCGCCGTACGACCCGGAAGCCTGGGCGGACCTCGACGCACTGCTGAGGAAGCGTTTTACGACCGCGGACGGTCGGACCTTGCGGGTCGAGGCTGCGTGCATCGACGCGGGCGGCCACATGAGCGCGGAGGTGTTCGCGTTCACACGCGCCCGGCGCAAGCGGCACGTCTGGGCGACGTTCGGACGGGGCGGCGACCGCGCCATCTGGACCCCGAAGGCCGGACGTTCCGACAAGCACCGCGCGCCGTACCACGTGGTCGGCGTCGACAAGGCGAAGCAGGACGTCTACGCCCGCCTGGGGATCGATACCCCCGGGCCCGGTTACAGCCACTTCCCCGCGGGTCGCGACGCGGACTACTTCGCGGGCCTCACCTGCGAGCGGAAGGAGCGCGTCCAGGGTAAGGACGGGCACACCAAGATCCGCTGGGTGAAGGGCAAGGACGAGCGCAACGAACCGCTCGACTGCCGTGTGCTGGCCTACGCCGCGATCCTCGGGCTGACGCAGATGGTCGGGCGCCGCCTCGGCCGGCAGGCGCCGCCCGCCCAGCCCGGACACGCGGTCGAGGACGCCCTCGACGGTAGACGCATTGAACATCCCGAGGCAGCGGGCGACGCTGGATTCGAGGCGGCACCGCGAGACGCGCGGGTGTTCGCGCCGGACGACCACTGGGGAGGCGGGAGCGATGGCTGGTGAAGACCTCGCGACCCTCGAGGCCGAGTACGAGCGCCTCGTCCGCCTGATCAACAGCGGCGTCGCGAGCGCGACGCACAAGGGCAAGACCGTCGCCTACCAGTCCATGGATGCCCTCGAGCAGCGGGCCGCGCGCCTCGCCCGCCAGATCGAGCGGCGCAAGCGGTCCTCGGCCACCGTCGTGGGGTACGAGCCGGAATGCTGACGTTCCCGACCAGCGTCGAGGAGGCCGCGTCGATCTTGAAGGGCGCCGCCGCGCGCTCCCTGGTCGCCCTGGCCGATCGTCTCGGCGGGCGGGCCTACGACCTCGCCCGGCAGTCCCCGCGCACCGGCGACTGGGACGCCCGCACGACCTCGTCCGCCGAGGAACTGCGCGCGGCCGGCACGATGCTGCGCGACCGCAGCTACGACCTCGTCCGCAACGACGCGACCGCGCGCCGCGCACGGATGGCGGTCGTCTCGCGCATCGTCGGCCGAGGCCTCGCGCCCGTCTGCGATGACGAGGCATGGAACCGGCTCTTCGCGGCGTGGTCGCGTGTCTGCTACACGAACAACCGCGCCAACTTCGCCCGCGTCCAGACGATCGCGGTCGCCGCGATGTTCGACGGGGGCGAGTCGTTCACGCGGCGGCGCTGGCGGCGTCCCGCCGATCGCGGGTGGGACGGCAAGCCCCTCCCGATCCCGCTGCAGTTGCAGGTGATCGAGGCGGACCAGGTCGACCGCTTCAAGGACGGCCGCACCGACGACGGCGGTAGGATCGTGCAGGGGATGGAGTTCGACCCCGTCGGCCGCCCCCGCGCCGTCCACCTCCTGCGAAGCCACCCGGGCGACGCCTGGTACGCAGCGCAGGAGGCGTGGGTCTCGGACCCGATCGGGTACGGGGACATCGCCCACCTGTACGACGAGGACCGGCCGGGCATGGCGCGGGGCGTCCCGTGGCTCACGCCGGTCGGGCGCTCCCTGCGCGACATGAACCGCTACGAGGACAACGAACTGACGCGCAAGCGCGCCGAGTCCTGCACGGTCGGCGTGGTGACCGGCGGCCTGGACGACGAGCCCGGCGAGGACGACGCGGACAACCGGATCACCCCCGCGTTGAAGGACGCGCGGGGCCGCGTGGTCGAACGCATGCAGCCGGGGCAGTTCCTCTACACGCCGCCCGGCCGCGACATCAAGTTCCACACGCCGACGCCCACGCAGGGGTATCGCGAGTACGTCCAGACGCTGCTGCACCGGGTCGCGTCCGGGCTTTCGCTGCCCTACTACACGATCAGCGGCGACCTTCGGGAGGCGAACTACTCGTCCGCGCGCATCGGGGACGTGGACGCCCGCGCCTGGGTGCGCCCGTGGCAGGAACAGGTGCTGATCCCGATGCTGCTGGAGCCGATCGCGCAGTGGTTCACCGAGGCGGCCATCGCGTCCGGCGCGCTGCCTGCGAAGGACTACGTGGTCCGCTGGACCCTGCCCGCCGTCGAGGAGCACGACCGCGAGGCGGCGGCCCGTGCCGACGCGTTGGAGGTCCGCTTCGGGCTTGCCGCGCTCTCCGACCGCCAGGCCGCTCGCGGCCAGGTGCCCGGGGAACTCCTCGACCGCATCAAGGACAGCAACGTGGGGCTGGACGATCGGGGGATCGTGGTCGACAGCGACCCGCGCAGGACGACGTACTCCGGAAGCTTGCAGGAAGGCAGGGCGGGTCTGACCGGGCAATCGACCCAAACCGCTACAGCGCCTCAATCGCCTTGAGCGTCTCCTCAGCTGTCTGGAACCTTTCGCCAGGTTCGTCGGGGAGCAATCTCATCACGATCTCCCAGAGTTTTCCGCCGCAAGGACAACAGGCACGGCTCGGAATTCCAGCGATCACCTTACCGCAAGCGAGGTACCAAATGACCTTTCCCAACTGAAAGAGGTCCGAACGATGATCCACTGGGTGCGTCTTGTCGTCTGCGTAGGCGATGAGTTCCGGTGAGGAGAAAAAGACTGGCCCCACGAATTCCAGCGTTTGAGTGAGCTGGTCGAGCGGTCGCGCGGACACGTCCTCGCCAACCTTCTTGGCGATGCCAAAGTCAATCATCTGGATTTCGTCCTGGCTTCCGTATTGCCAAACGAAATTGGCCGGTTTGATATCGCGGTGGATGAAGCCCTTTGCGTGGACGTGTGCCGCAGCCTGACAGAGCTGTCGCGCCACTTCAACCAGCCTCTTCCTTGGTAACACCCCAACCTTGTGGACGTGCATCCGCAGGTTCTCGCCACCCAGTTCAGTCGCGAGCCAGGGAACCTCTGGACCACTGGCAAGCGCAACGGTTCCACAGTCGTAGAAGGGTGCAACGTACTGGCAGTCCAACTCACGCATCACGCGAATTTCATTCTTGAAGCGATCCATTCGAGTCCCATCAAGACGTCGCAGGAACTTGATGGCGCAGACCCTGTCAATGCTACCCGCCTGAGTCAGCCGGTTGGCCCGAAGTACGATCCCGTTGCCGCCGCTCCAGGCAACCTGCTGGAGCGCAAAGACCCTACCGGTTTCGCCGACGACCTGGGAAGGGAGCGTGAACTGCCGTTCGTGGAAATCGCCTCCCTGGATCCTGATCCATCCCATGGTGGCCCCCTCGGGTGGTGAGCGCGCCTGGAGACTCAAAAGCGGGCTTCGCTATGAACATCCAAGACGCCATCGTTGAAGTCTAGTCGCCGGGGCGGCAGCGTCAACGCCAGCGCGGGCGAAAAAGACGGCCCAGAAACGACGGGTTCGTCCTGAAATGTAGACGCATTGAACATGCACTTTGCCCCGGCCATCCTGACCCCAGCAGGAGGCCGTGCGCATGGCCGCAACCCGCGATCCCATCACGCTGAAGTTCCCCAACGCGGGTGTCCGTGCCGCCTCCGTCACCCCCGTCACCTTCGACGCGTCGTCGGGCGAAATCGACGTGGTCTGGTTCACGGATCCGGACGCGGTCCTGCGCGATGACCTCGGCCAGGCGTTCATCGAGCGCCTCCACCCCGAGGGCTGCGACCTCTCGCGCATCAACGCGGGGGGGCCGTTCTGCTGGAACCACCCGTGGATGGCCCGGGCGCTCGGGACGCTCGCGATCGAGCCCGAGGACATCATCGGGAACGCGGTGCCCGGGTCGGTGACGCTGACGCCGTCGGCGCCGGGCGCGGCGCGCATCCGCCTCATCCCGTTCCCGGACCGTCCGGTCGCAGACACCCCGGACGACCAGCAGGCCGCGTTCAAGGTCGCGCACGGCTTCGTGCGCGGCATCTCCCCCGGGTACACGCGAGACGTTGTGCGAATCGAGGTCCCGAAGGACGGGCTTCCGATCCTGCACGTGGACCGCTGGACCGTCACGGAGCTTTCCGCCGCCCCGATCCAGGAAGACGCCGGAGCGGCCACCCGCAACCTGGAGGTTTCGATGAGCACCGCAGCCGCCCCGACGACCGATCCCACCCGGACGGCCCCGGCCACGGAGACCCCGGCCGCGACGACCTCGACCGGCCTGCCCGCACAGGGCGCGACCACGTCGACGGGCGTGCCGGACGGTGCGCGCGCCATGGACGCCACCTCGCTGCGCCTGGAGGGTGCGAAGGCCGAGCGCGACCGGATCGACCAGATCCGGGCCGCGTGCCGGGCCCTTCGCCTGCCCGACGAGGTGGCGGACCAGCACGTGCGCTCGGGCGCGGACATCCACGCGGTGCGGGCCGCGCTGATCACGGCGAAGGCCGCGGAGGGCGACCGGACCCACACGGACGTGACGCAGCGCGTGCGCGTGACCCGCGACGAGGGCGACACGCTGCGCGAGGCGGTGATCGAGGGCGTGTCCGCCCGGGCGGGCGGGTTCGCGCCGGCCAAGGAGCCCGCGCGCCGGTTCGCGGCGCGGACGCTGCTGGACACGGCCCGCATCTACCTGCGCGAGGCGTGCTCGGTGCCGTCCGAGGACCTCGACGAGGAGACGCTGATCCACGCGGCCTTCGGCGGCCGCGCGCTGCCCGGCGCCGCCGCGCCGTCCGACCTCCCGAACCTCCTGGTGGAGTCCGGCCAGCGCAACCTGGCCCGGGGCTACCAGGCCGAGGCGCGCGACTTCGGGGACCTGGTGCGGTTCGAGCAGGTGCGGGACTTCCGGCCGGTGGCGGACCTCCAGTTCGCCGCGCTCGGCGGGCTCGAGAAGATGCCCGTGGGCGGCAACCCCGAGATCGGGACGTTCACCGAGGCGAAGGAGACGTACCGGGTCTGGCCGTGGGGCCGGGGCTGGCGCGTCACCCGCACCGCGCTGATCAACGACGACCTGGGGGCGTTCGGCCGGCTGCCGATCGAGGCCGGGAAGATCATCCGGCGCGCGGAGCTCGACGAGTTCTGGACCACGTTCCAGGCGGGCAAGCTGGCGGACGGCAAGACCGTCTTCCACGGCGACCACAAGAACGTCACGGCCTCGGCCGGGGGCGTCCCGTCCGTCGAGCAGATCGCGGCGGGCGTCACGCTGATGGCCGCGCAGACGGACCTGTCGGGCAGCGTCCTGAACCTCACCCCCGACATCCTCATCGTCCCGAAGATCCTGTGGGCCAAGGGCGCGCAGATCACCGGGAAGATCAGCCCGGTCGCGGTCGGGGAGGTCGTCCCGCAGATCATCGGCGGCCTCGGCCTCGTGAGCCAGGGGCGGCTGGACCAGACGTCCGCGAAGCTCTGGTACCTGGCCTGCAAGGCGTACCCCTGCTTCGTGTTCGCGACGCTGCGCTCGGCCCCGGAGCCGCGCTACCGCACCGAGTGGGACTTCGACTCCGAGGGCCTGAAGGTCGTCATCAACTACGACTTCGGCGTGTACCCCGTGGACTACCGCGGGGTCTACCGGAACAAGGGCGAGGCGTGATCCAGGCCCGGACCTGACGAGGAGGGACCGAGATGAACCATCGCTTCCAGGACGACGACGTGATCACGATCCCGGCACCGGCCGGGGGCGTGTCGGCGGGGCAGTTCGTGCGGATCGGCATGCTCTCGGGCTTCGCGCTGGACGCGGCCAGTGAGGGCGACCCGGTCGGGCTCGCGAGGCGCGGCCGTGTGCTGGACGCGCTCAAGGCGGCGGTCGCGATCGACGCGGGCGACCCGCTGTTCCACGACGACACGGCTCACGTCTTCACGAACGTCCCGCAGGGCGACGCGCCCGCCGGGGCCGTGGCGGTGACGGACGCGGCGCAGGAGGCGGCCACGGTGGACCTGGTGCTGGTCCCCGCGACGGGCGCCTTCGACAGCGGCGACGGGTACGAGCCGGACGGCACGACCGTGGACCTGGTCGCGGACCACCTGCACGTGAAGACGGGCGGGCACACGCACGCGCAGTCCGAGGTCACGAACCTCCCGGGCGACCTCTCGGGCATGCAGTCCGCCATCGCGGGGAAGGAGAACGCCGGCGCGGCGGCCGCCGCGGTGGGCTCGCACGAGTCGACCTACGCGCACGGGAACCTGCCCTCCTCGGACGAGAAGGGGGCGCTCGCCGGCACGAACGGCACGCCGTCGTCCACGAACAAGTACGTCACCGACAGCGACCCGCGCCTGTCGGGCGGGGGCGGCGGCGGGGAGCCCGCGTCGGTGGCGGTGGCGGTTGCGATGGGGGAGACGACCGGCTCGTCCGCGGCGGACCCGACGCACGTGGGCTGGGCGGCCATCTCCTGGATGCCGGCCGGCGCAGACGTGGGCCTCGCGAACGTCGTGGTGAACCCGGACGGCTCCGTGACGGTGACGACGCTGGCGGCGACGACCGCCGGGTCGAGCTTCACCGTGCTCGTCGCGAACTTCGGCTCCTGATCCCGCAGGGGGTGACGGCATGGCCGCCTGGGCGGACATCGCGGATCGGCTGACGGACGACGTCGAGGCGACGTTCGGCGGCCTGATGACGCTGACGCGCGGGGAGCAGTCCGTCGCCTTCCGGGGGATCCTGGACCTGGACGCTCGCATCGCGCCCGTGGCCCCGTCCGACGTCCCGACCGAGGGCGTGCAGCCGCGCCTCGACGTGAAGGTCGCGCGCCTCGGGGCGCTCGGCCGACCTCGGCATGGGGACCGCGTCCACGACGTGGCGACCGAACGGGACTTCGAGGTGGTGGCGGTCGAGGACGGGGCCCAGGGGTGCGTGTCGTGCTGGCTGCTGGAGGTGACGCCGTGACCGCGACGCGCTTTCGCCAACTCACCTGCGAGCGCCTGCGGACGATCGGCGTGACCGAGGCCCACCCGGACCCGGCCTTCCACGTGTTCGACAGCCGGACCACGCCCCTCGATGCGAAGGAGCTGCCGGCGCTGGTGGTCGTGACGACCCCGGCGCGGGTCGAAACCGCGTCGCTCGGCGGCGGCCGGTGGGTCCGCAACCAGACGCTGGTCATCGTCGGAGAGTTCGAGGCCCAGACCGACGAGGCGCTCGCCGCCGCTGCGGACGCGACCGAGGCGGCGTGCTGGCAGGCGTTGATGGCGCATCAGGAGTGGTTCCGTGCCTGGGACCACCTGCTCTCGTGGAACTCCGAGGCCGGGCGCGACGCGCAGTCGCAGACGCGGCGGGGCGTCGTGAAGCTGACGCTGACCGGCGACTTCGCACAGGGCATGCCCGAGCCCGACGACCTGACCCCGCTGCGCGAGATCCGGGCGACCGCCGGCCTCGACGGCACGACCGA
>CALJUR010000072.1 GCA_937975765.1 uncultured Myxococcales bacterium | reverse complement strand
GGAGCCAACCCAAATAGCGAACTTCTGGAAGGCGGCGGATTGGTGTGTCCTGCGCGGGCGGGCCGAGGCGCCGTACAAGCGCCGAATCTTGTGGGATTTTCCGGGGGCGGCCGCGAGGACCACGGCGCGGGTCTGTCAACCGCTGGCGGCGCAGAGAGCGCGCGGGGTGCTCTCGGGGGGCGCAGAGCAGTGCAGAGCGGTTGACCCCATCTTGACCACCCAAAGGTGTAAGTTGCGGTGTTGGTTACGCTTTCGCCGGTCGGCGTAGTGCAAACAGGGGTTGTTAACCGGCCAAGTCACTCTTATAGAACGACCTGGCATGATCTTTGGTCAGTGCAGGCTGGCGGCGGGGGGGAATGAATCCTTACAATGGAGAAGTTCCGGGGAGAATCAACGCAGGCCTTGGTGGAGCGACCCTCGCGGGCGCGGCGCGCACCGAGGGAGCACGAGTCGGTGCGATGGCTGACGGAGGACGCTCATGAGATTGAGGATGGGGCTCTTCTTCGTGTTTGCAGGGCTCCTGGGGTGCCCGTCGGAAGACACCGGGTCCGACCCCGGGCCGGATGTCGCTCTCGGCAACGAGGTGTCTGACTCCGCAACCGACCTCTCTGACGAGGCCAAAGCCGATGGTTGCACTCTGCAGGAGGGAGCTTCCGCCGACTGCATGTGCCAATGTCCGGGAAGCGCCGAGTATACGGGCTGGTCGCGGCAACCGTGCGTGGGGGAGATGTCCAACGAGGCCATCGACAAGTGTGTGGAGGGGTGCCTGAACCGCTGTCCTCCGAGCGATGGCGACCTCCCCACGTCGACGGATGCGATCGAAGCGACCGATACCGACCCGTGGGGCGAGGTCGTCGAATGCTGCTGCGGCGACTGCGGCGGACACCATTTCTGCATCCCGGTGGTCGCTGATTTGAGGTGCTGTTACCCGAACGGCACGCAGGCCACGAGCATCCCCTGGCACTGTGCAGAAAAGAGAGTCTGCGCCGAGGGGACCCGGATCTGCTCGATCGGGATCATCACGACGTCCTCGGCCCGGTCCGCGTCGTCGGTCGCCATCGCCCTGCCCTCCCCTACGCGGCCACCCGGAGCGCAACCCGCTCCGCGACCCGGTAGAACATCCCCAGGTCCGCCTGCCGGTACACGTCCAGGCGGGCGCCGTTGTCCTCGGCCAGTCGCAGCCGGCCGCTTTCCCCGAGCACCTCGAACGTCATATCGATCGTCGGAAGCACGTAGTAGTCGTGGATGCCCTCGTTGGCCGGGTCCATCCGGACCGCGATCGTCACGTCGGGCCGCCGGCCGTGCTCCAGCCGGATGATCCAGCGGTGCCGGCCCCCGGGCGTCGTCGTGCAGCGCGACAGCACCAGGGACACCAGGACCTCGCGGTTGACCAGGAAGAGGCCGTGGTCGGCATCCTGCTCGAC
Source organism: uncultured Myxococcales bacterium (assembly GCA_937975765.1). GTDB lineage: Bacteria > Myxococcota_A > UBA9042 > DTJE01 > DTJE01 > CAIZWN01. The sequence continues at coordinate 4,379 of CALJUR010000072.1, read as the reverse complement.
GCTGCCGCCCTGGGTGCGCAGTTGTCCGACCACCTCGGCCACGATGGCGGGGTGTCGTTCGCGCAGGCGGCGATTGACCTCCAGGAACGAGTAGTCGATGTCCGGTGTGTACCCGATCAGGCGGTACGCCCGCAGGAGCCCCCCGAACCGGCTCTGGTACGCCGACGCACCGGGCAGCCCGTCGTCCTCGTCGATCAGGATCCCGGACACCCGGCCGTGGCGCTGGTGCAGAGCCCGCAGCCTGTCCAGCAGTTCCTCGTCCGTGAAACGCTTCGCCCGCTCCTGGAGGATGGCCTGGGCCTGCGCGAACGTCTCCGGGTCCACGATCCCCTCGAACGCCCCGACCTTGCGGACCCATTCCTCGGGGGGATTGGCGCGGTGACGCTGCTTGAGCTTGAACGAATGCCGGTTGAAGACGTTGTTCCCGATGTACTTCTCGTTCGACAGGACCTGGCGCACCGTGCCGCACGTCCAGGGACGGCCCAGGTCGGTCGGCAGCCCGCGGGCGTTCAGGGTGTCGGCGATGTCCCGCTCCCGGCGCCCCTCGTCCACGAAAGCCTGATAGATCCACCGGACGGTCGCGACCTCCTCGTCCGGGCCGGGCACCAGGACCACGCGATCGGTCTGGAGCGACTTCTGCTCGCCGTGGCGCAGGGTCCCCTTCGGGGCGCCCGTCATGTCCAGCAGCATGCGCCGCAACCCGAAACCCGCCATGCCGCCCTGCCGGTAGCCCAGTTGCACTAGTCGGCACTGGCCCGCGAAGACCTTCGTGGACAACTCGCGGGAGTACTCGCCGGCCATGGCGCGCTTGACGGCCTTGATGATGGCCGAGGTCGGCGTCCCGTCGTTCGCGAACTGCTCCGCACAGTAGTGGACCGCGATCCCGGCCCGGCGGCACGTGTACTCGTAGGACGCGCTCTCGTCCACGTCCTGGAACCGCCCCCACCGCGAGATGTCATAGACCAGGATGGCCCGGAACGCGGCCTTGCGCGCGGCCACGGTGTCGATCAGTCGTCGCAGCGACTCGCGGCCCTCGATGGAGAGGCCGCTCTTGCCCTCGTCCGCGAACGTCTCGACGATCCGGAACCCATGCCGGTCCGCGTACTGCCGGATCGCGTCCGCCTGGTTCTCGGTCGAGTACTGCTGGTGCTCGGTGCTCATGCGCACGTACATCGCCGCCGGGATGCGGTCGTCGGCCGGTGCGTCGCCGTCCCGGGTGGGTCCTCGCCTGCTTTCGTCGCTCATGGCGCCTGTTCACCCCGATCGCTGCCTTCGTTGTCGTCACGGTCGCACCCCGTGCGCCCGGGCCACGCGTCCCGGGCAGGTTGGCATGGGGGGGCGGGCGGGTCCATCGAGTCTTTCCGCGCTTCGCGGAGGAGTCGGCTGGATTTCTGTACGTGTTCCGGGACTTGCATGCGCATCGCGTCTTTCCGGGTCTTCAGGTGAAGTCGCGCCAATAGCTCAATGAGTCCGTCGCGTTCGACCCCTATCGAGTCTTTCCGGAAATCCGGAAGGACTTCCCGATTCGCCCGGCCGTCGTCACCCCCGTCCTGGTCGCGTTCCCGAATCCTTCGCTCGATGTCGTCCAACTGCTCACCGAACCTCCATATCTCCCGATCGACCCGGTTCCGGGCCCGCTCGTCGCGCTGCGTGCGCGACCGCTGTGCAGCGCGGCATGCCGCGTTCCCGCAAGTTCTCTGGCACCAGCGGGTCCGGGGATGCGGCTCGAACCACCTCCCGCAAATGGAGCAGGGCCGTTTCGCTGTCCGATTCTTCATGGCGATCCCGGTGTCGGGTGCGTTCCACGCCCACGACCGGGTTCTTCCGGCCGAGGACGACCGAGATCACCGCACCGATCCCGAATGTTGCGAGTGTAGAATCGGTTCTTGAGGACGTGGCCGCGGAGGAAACGCCATGAAACCGAGGCAGGCAGGGAAGGTCCGGCGATCCTGGCAGACGATCCTGGAAGGCCCCCTCTGGCCTTCCGAGGGGATCTTCCCGGATCCCGAGGCCTCCCGCCGTCACATGGCCATCTTCCGCGTGCTCCAGCGGATCCCCCCGAAGGACTACAAGATCCTGGCGGACTCCACGGACCTCTGGGAGTGGTACATCCCGCACTGGGAAGCCCTGGCCATGGTCCGCCCGTTCCCGGTGACCACCCAGGGCGAATTGAGACCCGCCGAGCCCACCGCGCCCGTGCAGGACGGCCGGATCCATATACCGAGGGCCGGCTTCACCCGGCCCTCTGCCGTTGTTCTGTACCTGTCGCCGCGCCTCGAACTCGTCGGTTGGAACATCATCGTCGCGTGCGTCGCGCACGAGTTGGCGCACCTCTGCCTGAAGCACAGGCTCATTCCCGGAGGCAAGACGGCCTACGACGCCCAGGAGGAGGAGGCGTGGGAGCTCGTCGCCGAGTGGGGCTTCGGGAGACAGGCCGCCATGCACGCGGCCAGGGCGAAGCAGATCGACACCGCGAGGCTGCAGTTCGCCAAACGCCTCGCTGCCAAGCGGTCGGGGGACGTGGAAACGCCCACAGGCCAGAAGGACGGATAGCGCCGCGCCACCTGGGTTCCCGTCCCGTCTCCCTTCGGGACCATCGGGACCATGTCGGGACCAAGTTCCGTTGACCACCCATTCCGCTCGCCAAGGATCTACGGGCTTCGCGATGCCGTTGGACGTCGCGCAAGAGGCTGGTGATCGGCGGACTGGGGACGGGCCCATTGCTCCGAAAATCGTTACGGCGCTCCGAAAACTGTTCGTAATCGCCTGTCCGCTCCGAAAATCGTTACGTCCTCGTCCCGCAATGCGATCCGCGTGGCAGTCGCCCGTTTCGCCGGCCAAGTCCTTTCACCGCGGTGGAGGCTTTCAACAGACGCTGAAATCGCCTCGCGCGATGAACGTCCGGCCCTGCCAGCGCCAGGTCCCCGGCAATCGCCGTTGCCAGGAATGGCCTTGTTGCGCGGAGCGAGCAACGGGCTCATTCGGGCAACGCCGTCGATCGTTTCCGCCAAATTCGTGAACCGAACCGTCATCTTCTATCGGACTCTCACGGGTTCCGGCATGCCACTCTCGCCAGGTACGGTAGGGGACCGGACCCTGCAGGCAGGTAGGTTCTCGGGAACCCGGGTTGACGTTGACAGCCGGTCCGACCGGGCTACGATCACGCCCTGTGGGTCGTCGTGGCTATCGACGTCTCTACGGATGCGATTCCCGTTCTTGACAAACTGGTTGGGACTTGCTAGATATTTCCATGTTGAAGCCCACCGACGTGCTGCCTGCACTCGTTGCAGCAACGGCGTCGGTCATTCCGACCCCGGGGGACTTGGCCAGCGATGGTCGGTCCCCCGTTTTTTTATCCACAAGGGGGAATTCATGAGCACGCCCGCGACCGAAGGTGGTCCCGCCGGTCCCGCACCCTTGCCTCGGGTACGGATCTTTATTGATTTCTGGAACTTGCAACTGACCATCAACGAGAAGGAGTCGCGGGCTTCTGGAAAGCCAGATGCTCGTTTCAAGATCGATTGGAACAGGTTCGTCCGATGGGCCGCTGCAAAGGCGGCTACTGCAGCCGGCCAAACCGCCCATTCTTTCGACGGAGCGATCGTCTACGCGTCCCACGACTCCAAGTCCGCCGAGGGGATAAAGTTCCATAAGTGGGTCACGACCTGGCTCGACCGTCAGCCGGGAATACAGGTTCAGTGCCGGGCTCGCCGGCCTCGTTCTGCATTGAAGTGCAACCACTGCCACCAGGCGATCCTGAACTGTCCTCACTGCGCACAGGTTCTTTCCGGAACTATCGAGAAGGGCGTCGATACTGCCATCGCCACCGACATGATCCGTCTCGCGTGGGAGAACGCTTACGACATCGCCGTCCTGGTGTCTTCCGATGCGGACCTGGTCCCAGCGGTCCAGTTCCTGGTCGACAAGGGCCGGAAGATCATCCAGGCAGGCTTTCCTCCCTCGGGTGCCGACCTGGCAACCGCGTGCTGGGCATCGTTTGACATCTTCGCCGAACGGGCCAACTTCGAACGCCCGTGATGGACTGCTCTCTTCAACAAACCACGACTTGACCGTACAAGTCGCGAACAAGTCACCGAACAAGTTCGCAGAAGGCGCTCAACTGGGTTCGTTGCCAACGGGCGTCCTCGACTGACTGGGTCGGCGACCCAGTCGGCGACCCAGTCGCCCCCCACCGGGTGCCACACAGGAAGCGACGTCAAAGGGCGGCGATCGGGTACACGAAGCCGCCCGATTAATTGGGCGCGCGCAATTCCTTTTTGGGCTCGCCCTTATTATTGGCGCGCGTCCAAATTCGGACCAGGCGTCGACCGAAGCGTGCAAAGAGCGTTGTTCGCCTTCGCGGACTCAATCGGAGCCAA
>CALJUR010000071.1 GCA_937975765.1 uncultured Myxococcales bacterium | reverse complement strand
GCTCCGGCGACCACCCGGATTTACACTCTTTCCCTACACGACGCTCTTCCGATCTCGGGCAGGTCCACCTCGAGGGACCCGGGTCGCTTCCGGAAGCGGCTCTCGGGGACCAGGGGCGACCGGGGACCCAGGTCGGGAAAGGGCTGCGGCTCCGGCTCGGGGGGGGGCTCGATCACCGGTTCCGGTTCCGGCGCCAGGTCCGGGATGGGTTCCGCCGGCAGTTCGATGCGGTCGGACGAGACCTCGGTGCCCAGCACCACCAGGCCCACCGCCGCCGCGCGGGTTTCCAGGGCCTTCTCCATCGACTCCAGCATCTCGGACGCGGAGGCGAAACGGCGGGCCGGGTCCGCCGCCAGGCCCTTCGCCAGGAACGCGCGCACCCCCTTCGCCAGGGGCTTGGCCGCGGGCAGCGACATCGGGTCGAAGGACGGGTCCAGTTTCCGGGCCAGCACCGCCAGCGGGGAATCGCCGTCGTACGGCCGGACGCCCGTCAGGATCTCGAACAGCATGATGGTCACGGCGTACAGGTCGGCGCGGCCATCGATCTCCTTCGGGGCCTCCTTGCGCGGGATCTGTTCGGGGGCCATGTAGTAGGGCGTGCCGGCCAGCCGGCCGGACGCGGCGGCATCCCCCTCGAAGCCGGTTTCGTCGGAATCCATCCGGGCCAGGCCGAAGTCCAGGATCTTCACCAGGTTCGGGTTGCCGTGCACCGGCACGATCATCACGTTCTCGGGCTTGACGTCGCGGTGCACGATGCCGACCGCGTGGGCGGCCCCCAGCGCGTTCAGCACCTGCCGGAAGATCGTCAGCACCAGTTCGCCGTCGACCTTCCCGCCATCCTGCGCGGCCGCGAACGCCTTGCGCAGCGTCCGGCCATGGCGCAGGTACTCCAGCGCCATGTAGGGCAGTTTCCGGTCCAGTTCCCCGACGCCGTAGTCGTGGATCTTGACGATGTTCGGATGGTCCAGCAGCGAGATGGCACGGGCCTCCCGCTCGAACCGGCCGACCGAATGCCGGTTCAGGTCGAGGTCGTTGATCAGCTTCAGCGCGACCTCGCGGAACAGGGGCTTCTGGATGGCGACGTAGACGTTCCCCATGCCGCCTTCGCCGATGTTGGCGGCCAGCAGGTACCGGTCGATCATCCGGCCGACCAGCGGGTCGATCGGCCGGCCCTTGCGGGTGGAGTAGGCCTTGGCCGCGTCGTACCAGCGGATGGGGATGCAGAGGTAGCGCAACTTCTGGCAGTCGGGGCGGATGCACGGGGTCCCGACGGGGCCGGTGTAGGCCTCGCAGTGCGGGCAGACGCCGTTGCCTTCCTCCACCATGAACGGGATACCCCGAAATACCGCACAGATTCTAGGCGCGACGCGGCGGCCCGGTCAAACGGACTGCACGACGGTCGCGGTCCGCCAGGGGAGGAACGATGCCATCCGGGGCGTTGCGTTCACGAGGTCGTTGACCGGATGCGCGAATGTGCGTACTATACCGCGCCCCGGTCGAACAACCGACCGAGTACGCATAGGAGGCCGAACATGAAGAAGGGCATCCACCCGGACAACAAGCCCACGAAGATCACCTGCGCCTGCGGCGCCGTCATCGAGACGCACACGACGCGCGGCGACTACTCGGTTGAAATCTGCGCCTCCTGCCACCCGTTCTTCACGGGCCGGCAGAAGATCGTCGACACCGAGGGGCGCGTGGACCGCTTCAACCGCAAGTACGCGGGCCGCACCCTCATCAAGACGAACTGAGCCTCGTGAAACCCGGGGCAGCCGAGCAGCCGGTCGCCGTCGGCGGCCAGGCGGTCGTCGAGGGCGTGATGATGCGCGCTCCCGCTGCGACCAGCGTGGCCGTCCGGCGCCCCGACGGGTCGCTGGCCGTCCGCGTCCGCCTGGCCCACCGCATCGCGGCGCAGTACCCCGTGCTGGCGCGCCCGGGGCTTCGCGGCGTGGCCGTCCTGGTCGAGACGATGTACGACGGGATGTCCGCGCTGTCGTTCGCGGCGGAACAGGCGATGCCCGAGGACGAGCGCCCGTCCGGCGCCGCCACCCCGGCCGCGCTGGCGCTGACCCTGGTCTTCTCGATGGCCTTCGGGTTCTTCCTGTTCGCGGTCGTGCCCCACCTGCTGACCTGGGCCTTCGGCGTGGCCGTCGGCAGCGAGGATCTCGCCGGCGGGCAGGCCGTGTCGTTCCACCTGCTGGACGGCTTCGTCAAGTTCGGCATCTTCCTGGGCTTCGTCTGGCTGATCTCGAAGATGAAGGACATGCGCCGCGTCTTCGAGTACCACGGCGCCGAGCACCAGGCGGTGCACGCCTTCGAGAACCGGCTGCCCCTGACCGTCGAGTCGCTGGCCGGCTTCCCGACGGCCCACGCGCGCTGCGGCACGGCCTTCATGGTCACCGTCATCGCCGTCAGCATCTTCGTGTTCGCGGGGGTCTTCCCGCTGCTGCCGAAGGACATGACGCCCTACCGCGTGCTGGACCAGGCCATCTACGTGGCGATCAAGCTGCCCCTGGTGTTGCCGGTCGCGGGCCTTTCGTACGAACTGATCCGGTTCGCCGGGAAGAAGGCGGACAGCCTGCTGGGACGCCTGCTGTCGGCTCCCGGCGTGTGGCTGCAGGCGATCACGACCCAGCCGCCGGACGCGTCGCAGCGCGAGGTGGCGATCGTCGCGCTGAAGGCGGCGCTGGACCCGGCGGCCCTGGGCGCCGTCGCCGGCGCGCCCGAGCAGGTGCGCTTCTTCCGGGACGTCGCCGAGTTCGAGGGGGTGCTGGCGGCAGCCGCCGGGCCGGGGGGAACGCCATGATGGACCTGGCCGCGGCGCTGGCCCGCCTGAAGGAGGTCGAGGAGCACTACCAGCGGCTGGAAGAGGAGATGGGCCGCGAGGAGGTGTACCTGGACCCCGACCGGCTGCGCGAGGTGTCCAAGGAGCGTGCCGACCTCGAGGACAAGGTCGACGCCTATCGCGAGTTCCGCAGGGTCGACCAGTCGATCGCCGAGAACGAGGAACTGTCCCGGACGGACGCGGACCTGCGCGAGATGGCCGAGGACGAACTGTCGCGCCTGCGCCCCCGCCGCGAGGCGCTGCAGGAACGCCTGTTCCAGCTGCTGGTCCCCGAGGACCCGCTGGACAAGAAGGACGTGTTCGTCGAGATCCGTGCCGGCACGGGCGGCGACGAGGCGGCGCTGTTCGCCGCGGACCTGTTCCGGATGTACTGCCGGTTCGCGGAACGGCGGAAGTGGGAAGTCGAGATCGTCAACCTGAACGAGACCGAACTGAAGGGTGTCAAGGAGGTCGTGGCCCAGATCCGCGGCCAGCGCGTCTACAGCCAGTTGAAGTTCGAGGGCGGCGTGCACCGGGTGCAGCGCGTGCCCGAGACCGAGGCGCAGGGCCGCATCCACACCTCGGCGGTCACCGTGGCCGTGCTGCCCGAGGTCGACGACGTCGACATCAAGATCGAGGAGTCCGACCTGCGGATCGACCTGTACCGGGCCAGCGGCGCCGGCGGCCAGCACATCAACAAGACCGACTCGGCGGTCCGCCTGACGCACCTGCCGACCGGGATCGTGGTGGCCTGCCAGGACGAGCGCAGCCAGCAGAAGAACCGCGCGAAGGCGATGAAGGTCCTGAAGGCCCGGCTGGCCGAGGCGGCCCGCGAGGAGGCCCGCTCGAAGGAGCAGGACGCCAGGCGTGCCATGGTCGGCACCGGCGATCGCAGCGAGCGCATCCGGACCTACAACTTCCCGCAGAACCGGCTGACGGACCACCGGATCGGCCTGACGCTGTACCGCCTGGAGGCGATCCTGGAAGGCGAGATGGACGAGTTGATCGCCGCCCTGCAGGCGTACTTCGCGGCGCAGGCCCTCGCGGAAGAGTGACGTGCCGGCGAACCTGGTCCCGGCCGACCTGTCCCGCCCCCGATGAAACATCCCCGGAAAATCCCCGATGCCTTCGTGTCGCCGGGTTGGTCTACAATTCGCGCCGGGAGGACCCGCATGGGTCCCGGGGGACGGACGGCATGCTGAAGACGCTGCACGTGTCGAACCTGGGGGTGCTGGGGGAGGTCGAAGTCGACTTCCCGGCCGGCCTGTCCTGCCTGACCGGCGAGACCGGGGCCGGCAAGTCCCTGCTGGTGGACGCGATCCAGTTGCTGCTGGGCGCCCGGGCGGACGCCGGCTGCGTGCGCCAGGGGGCGCGCGAGGCCGTGGTGGAAGCGGTCGTGGACCTGTCCGTCGCGCGGGAGGCCCGGGCGGCCTTCGACGCGGCGGGGTACCCGGTCGAGGAGGACGAGGTCCGGCTGCGTCGGGTGGTCGGGGCGGACGGTCGCGGGAAGGCCTGGATCCAGGGGCGCATGGCCACCGCGAGGGAGTTGCGGGACCTGGGCGGGCGGGTGGTCTCGGTCGCCGGCCAGCACGCCTTCATCGGGCTGTCGCAGCCGCGCGAGCGCCTGGCGATGCTGGACGCGTTCGCCGGGACGGGGGCCGACCTGGACGCCTATGCCGGGCGCTGGGCGGCGTACCGGGAGGCGCGGGAGGCGCTGGAGGCGCTGCAGGCGCGGCAGGCCGATCGCGAGGCGCGGGCCGACTACCTGCGGTTCGTGGTCCGGCAGATCGAGGCGCTGGACCCCGGGCCGGGCGAGATCGATGCCCTGCAGGCCGAGGCCCAGGTGATGCGCGGGGCCGAGAGGTTGCGCGAGATGGCCGCGGCCGCCGGGGACGCCCTGTACGAGGGCACCCCGTCGGCGTGCGACATGCTGGCCCGGGCCGTGCAGTCGGCGCGCGAGATGGCCCGGATCGACCCGCGCGCGGCCGCCTATGCCTCCCGGCTGGAGTCGCTGCAGATCGAGGCCCGCGACGTCAGCCGCGAGGTCGCCTCGTACGCCGAGGAGGTGGAACTGGACCCCGCCCGGCTGGCCCGCGTCGAGGAGAGGCTGGAGGGGTTGAAGGGGCTGGCCCGGAAGCACGGCGGGTCGCTGGAGTCGGCGCTGGAGACGCTGCAATCCGCGAGGGACGAACTGGCCGGGCTGGACGGCGCGGGCGAGCAGGTCGGCCGGATGCAGGAACAGGCTGCAGAACTGCGGGCCGAGGTGGAGGTCCTGGCTGCGGCCCTGTCGGCCCGTCGCGCGCAAGCAGCCGGGGAGATGTCGGCGCGGGTGACCCAGGCGGTCCGGGGGCTGGCGATGGCAGGCGCCACGCTGCAGGTGCACGTCGAGGCCGGAGAGCCCGGCGAGACGGGCGCGGACCGGGTGGACTTCCGGGTCGAGACCAACCCCGGCGAGGGGTGGGGCGAGGTGGCCGACGTGGCGTCGGGCGGCGAACTGTCCCGCATCACGCTGGCGCTGTACTCGGTGCTGTCGGCGTCCGTGGGCACGCCGGTGATGGTGTACGACGAGATCGACGCCGGCGTGTCGGGCGCGGTCGCGGAACGGATGGCGGAAGTCCTGGCGCAGGCGGCGGGCCACCGGCAGATCCTGGTGGTGACGCACCACGGGCAGGTGGCGGCGCGGGCGGCGGCCCATTTCCTGGTGGACAAGGCGACCGCGGACGGCCGCACGTCGGCCTCGGTGTCGCGGCTGGACGGCGACGCGCGGCTGCACGAAATCGCCCGCATCATCGGCGGGCAGGAGCGGACCGAGGCGGTGTTGAGGCACGCCCGCGAGATGCTGCGCGGGTCCCGGCGGCCCTCCCAGGCCGGCGACCTGCTGTAGGGCGGGGCCTTGTGCCCCGCCCTGGGCGTCCGCCGCGTGTCAGGGGCACAGGGTTCGAGGAGGCGGGGGACGGGGCCCCACCTGTACGATGGCGGGGGACGGGGCCCCACCTGTACGATGGCGGGGGACGGGGCCCCCGCCCTACAGGTGCTCGCCGACCTCCTGGGCGATCTTCACGAACCGGGCATAGGGAATCGCGGGCCAGGACTCGGCCTTCTGCGCGCCGCTGGCGTGCGTGATCAGCGACACCTTGGCTGCGACCTCCTCGCCGGGCGCCTCGTAGATGTCCAGGAAGTCGTACGGACCCAGCAGCGCGTAGTGCGACAGCCACTTCACCTCGGGGCACAGCCGATCCACCGCCTCCTTCCACTCCCGGCCATACTGGCGGCGGCGTGCCGGGTCGCCCACGACGCTGGGGGTCAACTTGGTCATCAGGACATAGGTCGGCATGGCACCCTCCCGGTTGGTTGGCAGAAACCAGCCTAGCACCGGGTCCGGGGGGGAAGGTAGCGACGGACCGTCCGGGTCGCGCCGGCAAAAGGCCTTGGCGGTCGGGAGGCGGGGTCAGGTCCCGGCCGGGACGGGCGGCGCGGGGGTCGCGGGCGACACGGAACGCAGCAGCAACTGGCCCTGCCGGGCGAGGTCGATCGACGCCCCCAGCACCCGGGCCGCCTCCTGCGGCGCGTGGAAGCCCGACGAGTTCTCGGACTCGACGAAGTCCACGTAGAACTGGGCCCGCCGCTGCAGCTTCCTGGCGGGCTCCAGCGCGGCATCCGGCATCCCCGCGTCTCGGGCCGCCTTCAGGTCCCCGATCAGCGCCACCACGGCGTCCATCGCCCGGTTGCGCAACTCCTTCGTCCTGGCCTGGATCTGCTCGGCGCGGGCCTTCATCTCCTCCTCGGGCCAGCGGTGGCACGTCTGGCAGGCGTGGTTGATGTTCAGCAGCGGGCTGCGCACGTGGTGGTCGCTGACCTTCAGTGCGCCTTCCCGGACGTAGGGCATGTGGCAGTCGGCGCACGCGACGCCGGACCGCGCGTGGATCCCCTGGTTCCACATCTCGAACTCGGGGTGCTGGGCCTTCAGCACGGGAGTGCCCGTCTCGGCATGCACCCAGTCCCCGAACCCCGCCTCCTCGTAATAGTCCACGATGGCATCGGCGGTCAGGCCCTTCGTCCACGGGTAGGTCAGGCGCTTCGCGGTCCCCTGGAAGTAGTACTCGTCGTGGCACTGCCCGCACACGAACGCCCGCATCTCCTGCCGGGTCGCCATCCGGTTGACGTCGTAGTCCTTCACGCCCCGCAGCGCCTTGTAGGCCCGGATGCCCTCGATGAAGGCGGGCCGCGTGACGCGCAGCGCCATCGTCGCCGGGTCGTGGCAGTCGATGCAGGCGATGGGGTGCTTCGCCAGCTTCCGGGCCTCCTCGTACGGCATGGCGTTGATGGCGTCGAAGCCCTTCATGGTGTCGCCGCCGCCGGCCGTCCGGTACGGGATGACCATCGAGGCGTGGCAGTTCAGGCAGGTGCCGGGCTGCTTCGTGACCTTCTGCCTCCGGGTGAAGGTCTGGTCGTCCAGCATGAAGGCATGGCCGCGCTCCTCCCGGAAGTCCTCCGCGAAGGCATATCCCGCCCAGATCGTCTTCAGGCGGGGGTCCTCCTCGATCCTCGACTGCGACACCATCGCCCGGGGATCGTCCGCCGTGGGGGTTCGCGGCATCGCCTCGCTGCCGCCGAAGCGGGTGCGGACCATGTCCACCGTGCGCCCGTAGCGGTCGAACTGGAACGGGAAGTTCTTGCCCCAGACGGCGGGGTCCTCGGTGTTGTCGTCGACCTCCACCACCCGGAAGAAGGGGTTTCGGGCCTCCTGCTTCCTCTCCGCGATGTTCACCAGTAGGGCCGCCGTCCCCGCGGCCACCAGGGCGGCCGCCACGACCACGAACAGCGCCATGCGGAATCCCCGCCCGCCGCCGGAAGAGCCCCTTGCCTCCGCCATCTTCCCCTCCCTTCCGGGCCACGCTCCCGGTCTCAGTGCAGGTGCCCCACGTCCCGGTGGCACGTCACGCACGAGATCTCGCCGCCACCGGGGTGGGACTCGATCTCCTGCACCACCTCGAAATGGCATCCGCGGCAGGCCTCCTCGGTCACGGCGAGGTTGCCGGCCTTGATCGCGATCGGCTCGTGGAAGCGTCCCGTGGTGAACGCCTGCGAGTGGTGCCAGCCGTTCAGCCCCTTCACCAGGTACTTCCGCACGAGGCCGGGCGGGGTGTGGCAGCTGTTGCAGACCGCCACCCGCTGGTGCGAGGACTTCCGCCAGGCGTCGAACTGGTCCCGCATCACGTGGCAGTTCGCGCAGGCGGCCGGGTCGTCGGTCAGGTAGGACGCGCCGCGGGCGTACAGGAAGGTGAAGGCGCCCAGCCCGGCCGCAAGGCCGACGACGATCGAGGCCAGCAGCAGGCTTTTCGGAATCGCGCGCATCCCGAACTCCGGCGACATTGAATGCTTCCGCGCGCGAGGATACCGCGTCCCGGGGAGGGAAATCCGGAAGCGGGTATCGGGAATTGTTGCGCGGCGGCCCGGAAGAGGGTACATCCCGGGGTCCGGGGTCCCGCAAGGGGCCCCGTCGCGGCCGTCGCCCGGATTGCGGCGGCCGATTCGAATACGCGGCCCCCGGCGGGTTCGTCTGCCGGGGGCCGCGGCGTTTCCTACCCTCCCACCGGCCAGAACTGGGGCCGTCCGTCCGTCCCGACGGGGGCATGTCCCGACAGGTGGCAGTTGTGGCACGCGCGGCGGCTGCGTTCGGTGGGCCCGGTTGCCTCGCCGGCGTGGCAGTAGTCGCATGCCGCCAGGCCGGCCGCCGCCCCCTGCGGGTCGAACCGCGCCTGGCCATCGACGACGGCCGCGACGTGCGCCGCGTGGCGTGCCGACGTGCCGGAGACGAAGTCGTGGCAGTCCAGGCACCCCAGGATCGCCCCGTGGTCCTCCGACATGAGGTTGTGGCATCCCCCGCAGCCCGGCCGGAAGGCGCCGATGCGGAACGACGCCGGGTCCGCCGGCCGGGCGCCCTCCCGCCAGAGGGCCGAGTGCCCGTGGGTGCCGGCGGCCAGCAGCGCGCCGGGCGAGGCGGTCCCGGTCGGCGCCGGCACGTCCGAGCCCGGGAAGCCGGCTCCCGTGGCGGACTCGCCGACCCACCCGTGACAGGCGGCCGCGCAGTCCGTCCCGCCCGCGAAGACCGCTGCCGTGTCCGGGTAGACCCTCAGGCCGTGGCCCGTCCCGTCCGCCTGCACCGGGTGGCACGCGTCGCACGATCCCCCGCCCCCGTGGCGGCCGCGCCGCGGCCACGGGACCCCCCACCAGGTGCCGGGTTCGGGGAACAGCGGGTCCACCCGCACCAGCCCCTCGGCGGCCTGCCCGGCGAAGGCCCACGGCGACATCCCCGCGCCGGCCGTCGCCTGGGCCAGCGCCGCGAGGTCGTGGCACGCCGCGCACTCCCGGACCAGCGACGGCATTTCGTCCGCGTCCGGCACGTCGTCCGCCGCGTCCCGGTCGCCTTCTCCCGCGTCCCCGCATCCCCATGCGCACAGCACGATCGCCGCGAGGGGAACCCACCGGCAGGCGCCACGGAACCCGCGCATCGCCGTCATGGCATCCACCCCGTATCGGTGCGTTCCCGGCACACCGCCACCCGGAACGATGCCTCGGGCACGTGCCGCCACCCGAGGTTCGGCCCGGGATACCCCACGTACCGCAACCCCACGCCGTTGTATGCCCCCCCGAAGAAGGCCGACCGAACGGCCTTGAAGGCCAGCCGAAGCATCGGCAACTGCTCCTGCGCCGTCATCAGGACGTCCAGTCGCTGCGGGTAGGCCAGCTCGACGAACGTCCCCCCGTGCGCCTCGGCCGCGATCCCGTCCAGGGCCATCGCGAACAGGTCGGCGTACTGCCGGAACGGGAAGGAGCCGTCCAGCAGGATGTTCATCGAGCAGGCCTCCAGGGCCCCGGCGGTCCCCTCGGGGTCGGTGGCCGGTCCCGGCACCACCGTGTCCAGCATCGCGGCCAGCGTCGCCTGGACGTCGCCCAGCGGCAGCAGGCAGGCGCCGGGCAGCGGGTCCCGCGCGAACGGCAGCCCCGCGAACCCCGCCTCGGCGGCCTTCGCCCACCCGCCTGCCACGGCCTGCAGGATCGCCGCCAGCGCGCCGCTCCCGGCCGCCCGAAGGAAGTCCCGACGGTCCATCGTCCCTCCTCTCACGCCCGGGCCGAGGGCCGCGATGCGACATTCGTCCCGGCCAGCACGGCCGCGATCCGTTCCGCGTTCGCCGCGATCGTGTGCGCCGGGTTCACGCCGGTCCCTCCCGGGATCGAGGCCCCGTCCGTGACGAAGACCCCGGACTGGCCGCGCAGTTCGCCGTCCGGCGTGCAGGGAGCCCGGTCCGCGTCGTCCCCGATCCGGCACGTCGCCAGGGGGTGCGCGTCGCCGTGCTCGTAGTTGTCCCCGGCGGTCCGCAGCAGTTCGGCCCCGTTCGCCTCGGCGATCTGCCGACCCACCCCGGCGACCCGGTCGATGTAGGCCTTCAGCCGGTCCGTCAGCGGCAGGTCGAACTGCACCACGCCGTTGCCGTCCACCGTCACCGTCCCCTCCCCGTCCACCAGGCCGATGGCCAGCGACGGGAACAGGTGCGTGGCGTAGTGGTCGCGGACGTAGTGCTTGAAGGACAGGCCCATCGGATGGGCCGGTTCGCCCTTCTCGCTGAAGACGTCCATCGCGGCGACCAGCGCCGGCGGGCCGGCCCCAGGGTGGATCGTGATCCGGTGTTCGTCCCAGAACGCGTAGGTGATGACGCCCGCGTTGTTGCGCCCCATGAACGGGTAGGTGGGCGCCAGGTCGTCGGGCACGCGCCACAGGAACGCCACGTCGCCGTTCTGGTTCAGGTTCCGGCCCACCTGGGGGTGCAGGTCGGGTATCCAGGGCCGCGATCGCAGCAGGATGCCCGGCGTCTCCAGCGCCCCGGCGGCCAGGATGACCCGCTGGGCGCGCGCGTACCGCTGCACGTTCCACGGGTCGAAGTACGCGACCTTCCAGCCGCCGCCGTCCGGTTCCAGGTGGTGCACCCGGCACCGCGCCCGGAACTCGGCACCGGCCGCCTCGGCCCGCGGGATGTAGTTCATCCCCAGGTGCTTCTTGCGTCCGAACGGGCAGCCGCACATGCAGAAGCCGCATTGCAGGCAGTCGTGGATCGGGTACATCGACCGGTCGGCGGTCAGCCCCATCCGGTCCAGCATCTTCGCCAGGATGCCCCCGGCCCGCGGCACGTCGGCCCAGGAGGCCCGGACGACGTCCATCTCCTGCTCGACCATCGCGTAGTAGGGGTCCATCGCCTGCCGGGTCACGGACGCGGGCCACACCCGGTACCCGTCCCGGTCCCGCCAGGTGAAGACCTCGGACGGGGATCGAAGCATCGCGGCGGCATAGGTCAGCGAGCCCCCGCCGATCCCGCGGCCATAACGCAGCAGGACGTGGTAGTCCTTCGAGGTGTAGGTCACGAACAGGCGCGACTGGGCCTTGAACCCCCAGTCCTGCACGAAGTCCTTCTCGGTCAGGCGCTCACCCTGTTCCAGGCACAGGATCGATCTCCCCGTCCTCGCCAGGCGAAGCGCGGGAATGGCTCCACCGAACCCGGAGCCGACGATGATGTCGTCGAGGGTCTCCATGTCCCGGTTCCTCCCCGTCTGGGCGAATGGCACGCATCGTCCTGGATTTCCAACGCAGCCTAGCATGGGGCGCCCGGGGACGCCAGCGATTCCCGGCCGCCCGGGGGGCGGCAGCCCGGCCCCTCCCCAGCGAACGCTGAACCACCTGTAGTTCCAACCGATTGAGTCGGGCGATCTTGGGGGTCCGGTGCCTCCGGATGGTACCCTTCAAACAATAGGTAGACTGGCCGACTGTCATCGGCAGGGAGGGTTCGTCATGGCCCGCAAGCTGTCGGTATCCTTGTGCCTTCTTGCAGTTCTAGGCATGGCTTCGTGCCGGGGGGGCGAGAACCCGCTGCCGCTGGAGGTGTTGTGCAACCTCGGCGACCTTCCGACCGATCCCGGGGGGGACGTGCAGGGGGATGCGCCGGGGGACGTCGAGTGGGACGGCGACCTGGCGCCGTGGGATCGACCCGAGGCCGGGCCCGAGGACGGGACGGAGGTCGAGCCGCAGAAGGGCGAGTTCGGGGCGCCGTGCCTGGGGAACGAGGACTGCATCAGCGGTTTCTGCACGGAAGGTGTGGACGGGTTCGTGTGCACGCAGGTTTGCGTGACGGACTGCCCGGAGGGGTGGTACTGCCGGACGTTCACGTTCGGGGGGGACGCGATCGCGTTGTGTTCGCCGGCGGGTGCGAACCTTTGCAAGGCGTGCCGGACGGACCTGCAGTGCGGGGACGGGCTGTGCATGGAAGTGGGGACGGAAGGGAAGTTCTGCGGGCGGGACTGCTCGGGGGGTCCCTGCCCGTCGGGGTACGAGTGCGTGGACGTGGCGACGGGGACGGGGAACGTGGCGCGCCAGTGCGTGCCGCAGAACGGTTCGTGCACGTGCCGTGTGACGAGTTCGGGTCAGGAGCGAGCGTGCGTGAAGGAGAACGACACGGGACGGTGCCTGGGGTTCGAGACGTGCGTCCCGGAGCAGGGGTGGGTGAACTGCACGGCGCGCGAACCCGCGGAGGAGGCGTGCAACGGGATTGATGACGACTGCAACGGGGTGGCGGACGACAACCCGGCCAAGCCCGGGGAGACGTGCCTGAACACGGTGGCGGGTGTGGGGTCGTGCGAGGGCGCGTACTCGTGCCAGGGGGAGGCAGGGTGGACGTGCGTGGGGCCGATCCCGGAGGCGGAGACGTGCAACTACCTGGACGACAACTGCGACGGGGGGACGGACGAGCCGTACAAGGACGAGAACGGGCGGTACTCGACGTTCGACCACTGCGGTCGTTGCGGGGTTTCGTGCGAGGACCGGATCCCGTTCGCGACGACGGTGAAGTGCGACCGTGACAAGGAGGATCCGGACTGCGTGGTGGTGGATTGCGAGAAGGGCTACGTGAAACTGTCGGAGTACGTCTGCACGCCGGAAGTGTCCAGCCTTTGCGTGCCGTGCACGGAGGACGCGAACTGCGGGACGGGCGGTGCGGACCTGTGCCTGCAGATGAACGAGATGAAGTACTGCGGGCGGGACTGCAGCCCGACGGCGATCAGCGGGACGGAGTGCCCGCAGGGATACAAGTGCCAGGACTACGGGGAGGGGGTCGCGCAGTGCATCCCGACGTCGGGGACGTGCGAGTGCACGCTGGCGAACCAGGGGATGCGGCGGCCGTGCCAGGTGGCGAACGAACTGGGCACTTGCACGGGGACCGAGACGTGCGATGCGGCGGCGGGCTGGGTGAACTGCACGGCGCGGACGCCCGAGGCGGAGGAGTGCAACGGGCTGGACGACGACTGCAACGGGTTCGTGGACGACGATCCCACGCCTCCCGAGGCGCCGTGCGCGGTGTCGTGGACCGACCCCGACACGGGCAAGGAATACACCTGCTCGATGCCGTGGTCCTGCGAGGAGTCGGGCACCGGGGTGACGTGGGTTTGCAACGCGCCGAAGCCGAAGGCGGAGGAGTGCAACGGTCGGGACGACAACTGCGACGGGCAGGTGGACGAGGACTTCAAGGTCGGGGACACGAACAAGTACGGGGACCTGGAGAACTGCGGGGCGTGCGGGGTTTCGTGCGCGGGGCTGGTGCTGCACGCGACGATGAAGTGCGACGCGACGCCGGCGACGCCGACGTGCGTGGTGGACACGTGCGAGACGGGGTACTGGAAGTCGTCGGACCTGTCGTGTTCGGAGTTCCCTGCGACGCTGTGCCAGCAGTGCACGTCGGACCGCGCGTGCCAGGTGCCCGGGGACGCGTGCGTGGGACTGAATCCCGGCGGCGCGAAGCAGTGCCTGTGGGACTGCTCGGGGGACTCGCTGCACCCGGTGGTGGACCCGGTGCGAAAGACGTGCCCCGAGGGGTACGAGTGCCGGGAGACGGACGGGACGGGGGCACCGTTCCTCAAGTGCGTGCCGGTGTCGGGGTGGTGCGACTGCCTGGCGGGGAACTCGGGCGATTCGCGGCTGTGCGTGAACGAGAACCTGTACGGCCGGTGCACGGGCGAGGAGACGTGCGAGCCGTCGCAGGGGTGGCAGGGGTGCACGGCGCTGACGCCGGCGCCGGAGGCGTGCAACGCGATCGACGACGACTGCAACGGCCTGACGGACGAGACGTGGCCGTCGCTGGGGGCGGTGTGCTCGGTGGGGACGGGTGCGTGTGCCGCGACGGGGACGTTCCGGTGCGACGGCAGCGGGACGGGGGTGGAGTGCAGCGCGGTGGAGGGGCAGCCGGTCAGCGAGACGTGCAACGGGTTGGACGACGACTGCAACGGGAAGGTGGATGACGCGGCGGCGTTCGCGGACCAGGGGAAGCCTTGCTTCGAGGGGCAGGGCGAGTGCCTGACGGCGGGCGTGTGGGTGTGCCGGGCGGACGGGCTGGCGCTGGAGTGCGACGCGGACCCGCCGGGTCCCGAGGACGAGTTGTGCAACGGTCGGGACGACAACTGCGACGGGCAGATCGACGAGACGTTCCTGCTGAGGGGCAAGCCGTGCGTGCTGGGCCTGGGCGAGTGCGCGACGAACGGGGTTTGGCAGTGCACGGAAGACGGCCTGGACGTCGAGTGCGACGCGCAGCCGCCACAGGGCGTTGACGAGGTCTGCGACGGTCTGGACAACGACTGCGACGGGGAGACGGACGAGATCCCGGGCGCGCTGTGCGGGAACCAGGCCGGCGTGTGCGCGGGGTCGCGGGAGGTGTGTCGCGGAACCGGCGGCTGGCAGGCGTGCGGGCCGGCGCTGTACTCGGGGTACAGCACGTCGTATGAGCAGGTCGAGACGCTGTGCGACGGTCTGGACAACGACTGCGACGGCGTGACGGACGCGGACGCGCCGCCGCCGCCGTGCGTTGAACAGGACGGCGTGTGCGCGGGCAGCACGCAGGCGTGCGGCGGTGTGGCAGGGTGGCAGGCATGCACGGCGGCGCGGTACGGCGCGAACTACCAGGCGGCCGAGACGACGTGCGACGGTCTGGACAACGACTGCGACGGCGCGACGGACGAGATGACGGGGACGCTGTGCGCGAACCAGGCCGGGGTGTGCAGCGGGTCGCGGCAGGTATGTCGCGGTGCGTCGGGGTGGCAGGCCTGCGGCACCGCGCTGTACACCGGCTACAGCACGTCGTACGAGCCCAGCGAACTGTCGTGCGACGGTCTGGACAACGACTGCGACGGCGTGACGGACACGGACTCGCCGGCGCCGCTGTGCGCGGAGCAGGACGGCGTGTGCGCGGGCAGCACGCAGGCGTGCGGCGGGACAGCCGGGTGGCAGGCGTGCACGGCGGCGCGGTACGGGGCGAACTACCAGGCGACGGAAACGACCTGTGACGGCCTGGACAACGACTGCGACGCCAGCACCGACGAGATG
>CALJUR010000070.1 GCA_937975765.1 uncultured Myxococcales bacterium | reverse complement strand
TCTCGACCGTTGCAGACCGGCCCGCCCGGGTGACGGCCTCCCAGTTCGCGCGGGCACGAGCCTCGGCCTTCCCCATGGCCTTCTCGCCCCGCAGGACGAGCAGCCGGAAGCGCGCCAGGTCCTGGAGGTCCTCGATCGCGTCCTCGATGTTTGCGACGCCCTCGCCCCAATGGTCGTCGTCGCCGCGGGCCTGGCCCTTCACGACATACTTCGAGAAGCGCTGCGAGACGTCCGCGCGCAGGGACGACGAGAGGATGTTGCCGGGGTGGGTGAACGCCGGCCCCTTCTGCGCCCCGACCCGCGTCAGCAGGAGCGTGCCTTCGCGCGTGTCCGTGATCAGGAGCCGCTGCTCGCGGCAGACCTGCTCGATCACGTCGAAGGCCCGGTCGCCCACCTTCGCAACGTAGTTCTTGATGGGGGCGAGGCCGGGCACGTCGCAGGCGACCTCGACGTCGTAGGGCTCGCACACGTCCTTCGCGATCTGGAGGACGGTGCGGTTCTTCCACTGCGCCGGCTTCGACTTCGATGCATCGCACGAGCAGTCGACCACGTCCTGGGTCTTGGACCGCCCGGACACCGACACCGAGTGGTCGTCGCCCGAATGCGCCAACTGCACCGCGTCGACGTACCCGGTGACGATCAGGTCGTCCCCGATCAGCACCTTGCACGGATCGCCGGGGTGGACCTTGATGGGGTTCGCCTGGCCGGGCCACGTCTCCGTGAGCCCCACCTGGAACTGCGCGGCGGCCTGCTCGATGGACCGCTGGACGGAGACCGTCAGCCAGCCCTCGTGCCGGATGTCGCCCACCTCGAGGTAGGCCCTGTCGCGCTCGCGCGTCATGCCGTCAGCACCCTCAGGTCGCCCGCCACCGCGGACGGGTCGGACACGTTGTTCCGGGTCACGATCTCGACGGCGCGGTCGGCGTCGCCATACAGGTCGAAGGCGAGCGCCAGCGCCGGCACCGGGCGCATCACCGAGAGGGGACGCAGGCGCGGCAGGCGCATGGCCTCGTCGCTGATCGCGGCCACCGTGGCGCCCTTCAGATCGAGCAGCGCGGCGTGGAGGTCCGCGTCGGTCAGATAGAGGGCCGCGCCGTCCATCTGGCGGGCCAGGTCGTCCCGGATCGCGATGGCGTCGTCCCAGGTGGAGTAGGTCGCGCCAGCCGCCGCCGCAGCCGCAGCGGACAGGGCCGACAGGTACAGGAGCGTGTCGAGGGAGCCTCCCCCCGATTCGACGAACTGCGGCTCCAGGGTCGATGCGATCGTGCGGAGGTCGGCAGGGTCGGTGACCGTCGCAAACGCGGCCTGCCACGCGTCGGCGGCGGCCGGGGGATCGCCC
This sequence comes from uncultured Myxococcales bacterium, assembly GCA_937975765.1. GTDB lineage: Bacteria > Myxococcota_A > UBA9042 > DTJE01 > DTJE01 > CAIZWN01. The sequence continues at coordinate 680 of CALJUR010000070.1, read as the reverse complement.
GCCAGCACGTCTGCCCTCGCGGCGATCCCGTCCACCGCGTCCTTGAACGCGTCGGCGCTCTCGCGGTCGATGAACTTCCCCGAGAGCGTGGCGAGCGTGGCCGCTCGGGCGGTCTGGTCGCTCGCGGACGACCCGTGCTGCGCGTACAGGGCGGCGGTCGCGACGTTGACGGCGGCGGTCTTCGCGAGCGCCACCGCGGACATGATCAGGCCGATGCTGTAGGTCGAGCCCGCCTCGATGAAGTCGAGCGTGAACTCCACCACGTTGACGCCACCGTCCACGGATTCGCGGACGGACAGGGCCTCGCAGCGGGCCTGGACCAGCCCGAGCGTCGGGTGCAGCAGCGGGCCGGGCCCTTTCTTCTCGCAGGCCGCGATCATCAGGTCCCGGATCGCGGGGGCGCCCTCGCCCAGCACGAAGCCCTGCAGCTTCCAGCGCCGGGCGCGGCGGCCCATGTCCTCGTTGTGGGGCTCGTCGCGGTTCGGATACTCGTGGGTGACCAGGCGCCGTCCCGTCTCGCGCCCGACCTCGCGGGCCTCGAACGGGATGTAGCGCCAGAGCGCGGGCAGCAGGCTGGTGGGGAGGGAAGGCGTACCAGCCATCAGCGCCTCCCCCAGGTCCGGGCGAACCGCATCCCGACCTCGGCCTGGCGCCGCTGCTCGGTCGGCGTCTTGGCGCGC
>CALJUR010000069.1 GCA_937975765.1 uncultured Myxococcales bacterium | reverse complement strand
GCGGGGGCCCCGCCCTACATTTCAACCCATGCCCCGCCCGAGACGTCCGAGGCCTCCTCGCGCCGGGTCGTCCTGGCGGGGGACGGGGCCCCCGCCCTACAGGCCGCAGCCGCAGTCCTTCAGGGCCGCCTCGGGCATCAGCGTCAGGGTCGACTTCGACGCCTTGCGGACCTCGTCGGGGTCGAACCGCATCGGCAGGTACTTCCCCTGCCGCCACAACTCGTTCTGGTCGCCGTAGTGCGGCGAGCCCGGCCACCCCGACACGCCCGTGTCGACCACCCAGCGGGCGTGGTCGATGTCCGCGAAGTCTACGATCATGCGCAGCACCGGCCCGCTGATCACGGAGAAGTCGCCGTCGCGCCGGCCCATCCACGCCTGGGACTTCCACACCGAGTCCTGCCCCCCGCCCGCCTCGTGATCCTTCAGGTTCAGGAAGGAGGCCAGCATCCCGATGTCGCCGAACGAGTGGTGGAACTTCTGCGCGTGCACCCGCCCCCAGCGCCACGCCTCGGGGTCTCCACCGAACCGCTTGGCCAGGTCCGCCACGACCGCCTGGAATGCCGCGCGCACCACGTCGGCCCGAGACTCCAGGTCCGGCGTGCGCCGATCGTCCCACGCCGGGTGCCGCGCGTCCTCGTACCACGCATCGATCGCCGCGCTTCCGTACCCGTTCGACATCACGAACGTGATGCCGGCCGGGTCCGCCTCGTCCTCCAGCGCCCGGAAGGCCGCCTCGCGCCAGGTCGTGACGAACAGCGTCGCACCCGGCGAGGACGCGCCGGCCACGCCGTCCCATCCCCGCAGCACGTCCACCGCCGCCTGCGCGACCGGATCGTCGAACCGCTGGCCGACCAGGTCCTCCAGCATCCTCGGCAGCACCCGCCGCGCCTGCAACAGCGCCACGTCCGCCTGGATCTCGGCCATCGTGTCCGGCGTGTGCCTGTCCTTCGCGGCCAGCATGGCGGCCACGCGCCGGTACCGGTAGGGGGGCGCCGCCTCGGCCTGCACGAACGACCGCGGCGTGCTGCCCGGCACCACCGTGAAGTTGTTGGAATGCGCCAGGAAGACGTCGCCCTCGCGCCTTCCGCCCGGCAGGTCCGCGTACGGCACCCAGTCCTTCCACTCGAAGTCGTCCGTCCAGCCCGGCACCGGGAACGTGCCGCGGTGCGCCGCCCGCAGCGGGAACCGGCCCACCACGAACGCCGCCACGCGCCCGCCGTCGTCCGCGGCCATCACGTTCTGGCCCGGCACCGTCCACGACGCCATGCCGTCGTGCAGGTTCTCGACCGACGTGGACCGCGCCGCGGCCTCCAGCGCCTGCAACGTCCCCCACGACCCGTCCACGACCCACCGGATCGCCAGCAGCGGCGCGTCCCTCGGGATCACGTCCGGGTACATGTCGTTCAGCAGCAGGCCGTGCCGGGACGCACGCATCGTGAAGGACCGCTTGTCGATCGCGCCCTTCTTCGACAGCACGCCGATCTCCATCGTCACCGCGCGCAGCGGCTGGCAGCCGCCCGGCACCTGCACCTCGCCCGGCCGCCCGTCGCACGGCAACTCGACGTACGTGTCGGCCCCGTCGGCCACGGCGGCGGTCAGGCTCAACGCCACGTGCCGGTTGTGCCCGATCAGCAGGACGGGCAGGCCCGGCACCGTGAACCCGATGACCTCCAGGCCGGGCGCCCGCAGCGACGACGGGTACATCAGGCCCGGCAGCATGTGCGACAGGTGCGGGTCGCCCGCCAGCAGCGACTGCCCCGACGCGGACCGCCCCCCCGCCACCGCCCAGGCGTTGGACGCCCCGCCCCGCAGCGGCGAGTACGACAACTCCAGCAGGTCCGGCCCCTTGCCGCCCTGGCCGTCCGGCGGCGGGCGACCGGGAAACCGTTCCGCCATGCCCGGCACGACGGCGGGCGGCAGCGGGCGGCGTGCGCCGTTGTCGGCCAGCGTCACCGCGTCCGCCGCGGGCTCGAACGGGTACAGGCGCATGGCGCGGTCGATGCCCCCCCAGTACGCCAGCAGGAACCGCGCTGCCTCCTGCGGCCAGTTGGTGGTCAGGCTCCAGGCGTTCAGCAGCCCTACCGCCAGCGAGTCCTCGATCGTCCACGGCGCCGGTGCCACGTCCAGCAGCCGGTACTCCAGGGGCAGGTGCCGCGCCAGCGCCGCGTTCACGCCGTCCACGTACGCCTGCATCCGGGCACGCGCGCCGTCGTCCAGCGCCGCCGCCTCGCGCACCACCGCGTCGTCGATGCCCCAGGCCCGCATTCGCAGGTCCTGCTGCACGGAGGTCGTGCTGCCGAACTCCCGATCGCCGACCATCTCGCTGATCCGCCCGCGCGCGAACCGGCGCAGCCCGTCCATCTGGAAGAAGCGGTCGCGCCCGTGCACGTAGCCCAGCGCCCGCGCCAGGTCCGTTTCGTCGCCGGCCTCGATGTGCGGGATGCCCGCCTCGTCCTGCCGCACCACGACCGGCGCGGTCAGCCCGGCCAGTCCCAGCGTCTCGCTGCGGTCGTCCCGCGGGTAGTTCGGCGACACCCGGTAGTCGATGTAGCGGCTGGTCGGGCACCCGGTCGCGAACAGGGCCAGCAGGACCGGCAGCAGCATGCGGGCTCGCGTCGCAGGACGATGCTTCATGGGAGTCTCCGTCAGGTGCCGGGCCTCAGGCTCTGCCGGCCCGCGGCCGCCATCTCCCGGGCGAACGCGTCGCGCCCGACCTGGCGGATCCGCCGGATGCAGGCCGCGCGGTCGGAACGGAACACCCACCCGAACAGGCGGGCGACGGCGTTGTGGAACAGGACGCAGGTTCTCGGGTCGGGGTGGTCCGGGCAGTCGGCGCACGTCGCGAAGCCTTGCCGCAGGCAGCAGGAGCGCACCTTGCACCACGACGCCTTCGCGTTCTGGCGACAGCCGGGGCATCGCCCCTTCCGGTACGACCGGCAGGCCCCGCAAAACAGCCCGCATGCGCCAACGAGGGCCGGATCGGTCGCGTCCGGGTCCACGATCACCGCCTCCTTCCCGCACCGCACGCGTTCACGATGCGCCGCCACAACTCCGGCAGCCCCTCGCCGTCCTTCGAGGACACCGGCATCGGCGCCTCGCCCAGGAAGTCCCCGATCGCCTTCAAGGTCGAGACCCGCTTCGACCGCGGCACCCGGTCGGCCTTGGTCGCGGCCACGGTGACGGCGCGCCCCACCTCGCGCAGGCGCTGGACCATCACCCGGTCGTTCTCCTGCGGGGGGATCGACGCATCCACCAGGACCACGCACAGGGCCAGGCCCTCGCGATCGGCCAGGTACGGTTCCACGAACTTCGGCCAGTCGCGCGCCGCCTCCCGGGACACCTTCGCGAAGCCGTACCCCGGCAGGTCCGCCAGCCGCAGCGCCACGGGCCCCTTCCCGGACCCGATGCGCACGTCGAAGAACGACACCATGCGCGTGCGTCCCGGCGTGCCGCTGACGAAGGCGACCTTGGCGCCGACCAGGGCGTTCAGCAGGCTGGACTTGCCGACGTTGGACCGGCCCAGGAAGGCCACCTCCTTCACGTCGGGCTTCGGGAACTGGGCCGGCGCCGCCGCGGACAGCACGAACGTCGCGAATGGCCGGTCGGCCCCGGACGAGCGATCCGCCACGGCAGGCCTCCACTGGATGGGGCGGGGATGCCCTACTTCGAGTCCAGCACCTCGATCGGGGGCATCGCGCGGCCCTCGAGGTACTCGAGGCTGGCGCCGCCACCGGTGCTGATGTGGGTCATGCGGTCTTCCAGGCCCATCTGCTCGACGGCCGCGGCCGAGTCGCCGCCGCCGATGACGGACACGGCGCCCTTCGCGGTGGCGTTGCCGACCGCCTCGGCGACCGCCCGGGTGCCCTTCGCGTAGTCGGGCTTCTCGAACACGCCCATCGGGCCGTTCCACACGACGGTGCCGGCCTTCTCGATCTGGGCCGCGAACGCCGCGATGGTCTTCTCGCCGATGTCCATGCCCAGCAGGCTGTCGGCGATGTCGACGACGTCCACGACCACGGGCCTGCCGTTCTCGAAGTCGTCGGTGGCGACGTGGTCGCACGGCAGCAGGATCTTGTCGCCCGCGCGCGCCAGCAGGGCCTTCATCTCCTCGACCTGGTCGGCCTCGCAGCGGCTCTTGCCGATCGCGACGCCCTTCGCCTTCAGCAGGGTGTACGCCATGGCGCCGCCGATCAGGATGCGGTCGACCTTGTCCAGCAGGTTGCTGATCAGCTTGATCTTGTCCGACACCTTGGCGCCGCCCAGGATGGCCACGAACGGGCGCTTCGGGGACGCGACGGCCTCGTGCAGGTACCGGATCTCCTTCTCGACCAGGAAGCCGGCGACGGCGGGGCCGCCCTTCTTCTGGATGGCCTTCGCGGCGCCGTACATGGACGCGTGCTTGCGGTGGCAGGTGCCGAACGCGTCGTTGACGTAGACGTCGCCCAGCGCGGCCAGGCCGGCCACGAACCGGTCCAGGGTCGCCTGCTGTTCCTCCGTCAGCTTCTTGTCGGGGTTCTTCTTGGCCTTGTCGGCGACCGTTTCGCCCGGGTCGAAACGGACGTTCTCCAGCAGGACCACGTCGCCGGGCTGCATCGCCTTCACCAGGGCCTCGGCGGCGGGGCCGACGACCTCGGGCGGGCCCAGGCGGACGGGCCGGCCCAGCAGCTCGGCCAGGCGCTGCGCGGCGGGAGCGGTGGAGAAGTCAGCCTCGAAGCCCTTCTCGGCCGGGCGGCCCAGGTGCGTCGCCAGGACCAGTTTCGCGCCCTTGTCGATGGCGTACCGGATGGTCGGCAGCGCCATCACGATGCGGCGGTCGTTGGTGATCTGCCCGCCCTTGATCGGGACGTTGAAATCCACGCGCATGAACACGGTCTTGCCCGACAGGTCGATGTCGGCCACGCTCTTCGTCGCCATGACAAACCTCCGTTGTCCGTCGATTCCCGGCCGGTGCCCGCGCGGCGCCGGCCTCATTGCCCGGGGTGACCGGGCGGCCCGACGGGATTGTCGTCCGGAAGGGCTCAAATGGCAACGGGGGGACGCCCTGACCCGGATCCCTGCTTCAGTTCCCGTTCCCTTCCCCCGACGCCTGCTTCTGGGCCAGCCACCGCAGGTACCTCGTCATGATGCCGCGGTTCTGGCCCTCGTCCATCGTGCCCAGCGACAGTTCGATGCAGGCGAAGCTTCCGTCCGCGCCGCGGTTCACGGCGCACGCGCGCACGGTCCCCTGCACGGTCGCAGGATCGCCGCGGGCGGGAATCTGGAATCGCAGGATCATCTCGGCGCCCGGCTCGGCCGGGACCCAGGGGCTCTCGACCCCGGCCAGGCCCGGGCCCATCCATTTCAGGCGTCCGGGGATGGTCACGCCGGCCAGTTCCAGCGAGGCGGGCAGGTCCAGGGCCTGCCGGCTGTCCCGCGCCAGGACCCGCGTCGAAATGGGCCCCGGACCTCGGCGGGAAGAACGCTTCCTCGATGCGGTCTGGGGTCGGGACGAAGGCTCGGCGGGCGACTCCGTCTGTGCGGGCGATGGCTCCCCGGGCGGTAATGGCGGCTTCGCGTGCTCGGCGGGGGTGGGTCGTGCCGGCTCGGCCCGCCGGGGCCTCGCAGAGGTGTCCACCTCCAGGATCATCGCGGCCGCGACGGGAGCCTCCTCGACCCTGGGCGGCTCGGGCGGCTCGCCCCTGGCCGCAGGCGGGGAAGGCTTCGTGGCCACGACGGCCGGCGGGGGGGCGGGGGACCGGACCGCGGGTACCGGCGCGGCCGGAATCGCCACGGCGGGCATCGCGACGGGAGCGCAAGGCCCGGCCGGGACCGCCGGTTGCGGCGGGGGCGTGACGAACGGTCTCGCGGGCGGTCGCGGTGCCTGCGGCGGCGGCGCGACCGGCCTTTGCGGCCGCACGACATCCGGCGGCGGCGCCGCCCGGGGTGTCTCCACGACCTTCCTGCCGGCCGGCCACTCGTCCCGCCGCGTGAACCGGAAGGTGTGCTGGCGCCCCCCCCGATCGGGCAGCATCCGGACCTCCAGCACCGGGTCGTTGATCCCGAACAGCCTCCGGACCACGCGCCGCAGCGGGTCCGCGCTGCCGGCCACGACGGCGCGGTCCCACTGCATCCCCACGCCCCCGTCGACGCCGGGCTGGTGCCGCACCACCCGCGCCACCAGGAACACCTCGCCGCCGGGGGGGACCGGGTCGTGGAACACCAGCGCCACGCTGGCACCCAGCGGGAACTCCTCGGGACGGCTGCACCGCAGGTACAACCCGCCCTCGCTGATGTTGCCCGTGTGCGCGTCCAGGCGGTCGCCGTCCAGGTAGGCCAGTACGTCCTCGTCGAGGACCCGCCGCGGATGCTGGCGGCGTTCGTCCGGCTGCATCTTGCCCCTCCCTGGATCGTTGCCCGGAATCCTACTTCGTACGGAAGACGAGTTCACAATAGGCGACAGGGGCGGGGGGGATCGATTCAGTCCCGGCGACGGCGGGCGACGAAGGCCGCCAGGGCCAGCAGCAGCGGGGCCAGGGCCGTCGGGGAGGCACCGCCGGTGCTGCAGCCGCCGCCACCGTTCTTCTTGCCCGTGTCCGTGCCACCCAGGTCGGAAGGCACCTCCGCCAGCGGGACGTCCATCGGCTTGGTCTCCTCGGCAAGGCCGTCCCGTCCCTCGTCGGTCAGGGCCCCGTCCGGCTCCAACGTGTCCGTCGGCACCCCGTCCGGCGGCACCGCCGTATCCTCGCCCTCGGGCATGGCCACGTCGGTACCCTCGGCCACCGCGACGTCCTCGCCCTGGACCTCCGTGGCGTCCTCGCCCTCCGGCGGCTTCGGCACGTCGCGCACCGTGACCTGCACCTCGTCGTAGGCGCTGCTGGCCAGCCCGTCCTTCACCACCAGCCGGAAGACCAGCACGGTCTCGGCGTCCACCTCGGGCGCCGTGAACGTCGGCTGGGCGATCGAGGCGTCGTCCAGCGCCACGGCGGGCTCGCCCACCTGGGTCCACTCGTAGGCCAGCGGGTCGCCGTCCAGGTCCTCCGACTTCGTCCCGTCCAGCTGCACCTCCGTCCCCTCGTCGACCATCGCGTCGTCGCCGGCCTTCGCCTCCGGGGCGCGGTTGGCCCCGCAGGCCCCCGAGACGCAGCGGTTGCCGGCCACGCAGTCGGTCCCCGTCGAGCACGTCGTCGCGCAGGTGTCGGGCGCCGAGCACCCCGCGTACGGCGCGCAATTCACCGTACCGGCATCCGTGCAGACGCCACCCTGGCAGGAGTCGGCCTTGACCAGCAGGCCGCTCCCGCACGAGTAGGCATCGCCACACGGCGTCCCGTTCTCTTTCGGCGCCGCCTCGCACGCGTCGTGGTCCTCGGCGCACACGCCGAACGCGCAGATGCCGTCCATCCCGCTGCAGTCCCGGGCCTCGCCCCCCGCGCACGCGCCCCCCTGGCAGGAGTCGCCCGCGGTGCAGTACAGCCCGTCCTCGCAGGCCGTCCCGTCCTGCACCTTCGACCACTGCGTCGGTGCGGCCTCCTGGCAGGACTCGCAGGGATTGGCCGGGTTCGGGACGCCCGCGGCCACGCACTGGCCGCCGATCAGGCAGCCCGCCTGCCGGACGTGGGTGCAGACCCCCGCCCCGCAGGCATCGGCCGTGCACGCCAGGCCGTCGTCGGTGCACGCCGTGCCGTCCGTGCGCGCCTTGTGGTCGCAGGCGCCCGCCAGGCAGGCGTCCGAGGTGCACTCGTTTCCGTCGTCCGCGCACGCCACGCCGTCCGCCTCCAGCGGGTCGCTGCACGCGCCGGTGCCCGGGTCGCACGTCCCCTGGCTGTGGCACGCCACTGGCGCCGGGCAGGCCACGGGGTTGCCGCCGACACACTGCCCGGCCACGCAACCGTCGGTCTGCGTGCACTTGTCGCCGTCGTCGCAGGCCATGCCGGTCGCGACGCTCCCGTGCGTGCACACGCCGGCGGTGCAGGCGTCGATGGTGCAGGCGTTGCCGTCGTCCGTGCAGGGGCTGGCGTCCGGCTTCGCCGGGTCCGAGCAGGTGCCGGTCGCCGGGTCGCAGGAACCGGCGACGTGGCACACGTCCTTCGCGGTGCAGACCACGGGGTCCGCCCCCGTGCAGGCGCCGCCCTGGCAGGTGTCCGAACGCGTGCACGCGGTGCCGTCGTTGCACAGCGTCCCGTTCGAAACCGCCGGGTGGCTGCACGTGCCCGCCACGCACTGGTCCTGCGTGCACTCGTTGGCGTCGGCCGTGCACGCGGCCCCTTCGTTCGCCGGCACGCACGCGCCGCCCTGGCAGGCCTGGCACTCGGGGCAGTTCACGCCGGCGCACAGGTTCGTGCACTGGCCGTCGGTCCCGCACCCGAACCCGTCCGGACACGTGCCGCAGTCGTGGCAACCGTTCGGGGACGTGCCGCAGACGCGGGGCCCGCAGTCGTTCGGCAGCGCCGGGTGCAGGCACACGCCGGACTCGCACCGGTCCAGCGTGCAGTTGTTGCCGTCGCCCGTGCAGGGGGTCAGGTCTGTCTTCGGCGTCCGGACGCAGGCCCCGCCGCCCTCGCTGCAGGCCGCCGTGTTGCAGTCGTCCGCGAACGCGCTGCAGTCGCGCGGCAGGCCCGACTGGCAGGTCCCGGACTGGCAGGCGTCCCCGACCGTGCAGAACAGGCCGTCCTCGCACGGGGTCGTGTCCGCCTTGTGGGTCCACTGGGTCTTGTTCGCCGGGGCGCACTGCTGGCAGGGGTTCTCGGGGTTCTCGGCGCCGGCCGCCCGGCACGCCCCCGCGATCAGGCAGCCCGCCGTCACCGCGTGGGCGCACGTGCCGCCCTGGCACAGGTCCGACGTGCACGCGAACCCGTCGTCCGCGCAGGACGTCCCGTTCGGGGCCGTCGGGTGTACGCAGGCACCCGCCTGGCACTGGTCCACCGTGCAGTCGTTGCCGTCCGCGGCGCAGGCGGTGCCATCGGTCACGTTCGACCACTGGGTCGGCGACGCCTGGTCGCACTTCTGGCAGGCGTTTTCCGGGTTCGCAGCGCCGTTGGCAATGCAGGTGCCGCCGATCAGGCACCCCGTGCCGCTGGCCGCGTGCTGGCACCCCAGCGTCGCGTGGCAGGTATCGGTCGTGCAGGCCAGCCCGTCGTCGCACAGCGCCGTCCAGCACGGCACCGCCTTGACGCGCCCGTACCCGTACGTGTCGTCGCGACCCGCCGTCCCCAGGTCCACCGCCGCCGCGCGCATCTGCGTCTCGGCCACCGCCGCGTCCCCGCTGGCCAGTTGCAGGAACAGCGCCGCGACGCCCGCCGCGTGCGGCGTGGATCCGGACGTGCCGCCGAAGCCCGCCGGGTTGGACGCGTCCTTCGGGTACGTGACGGTGCTGACCTCGGACGGCGCCACGAAGTCCGGCTTGGGCAAGGTCACCCCCGAGCCGTTCGGGTGGCTGGGCCCGCGGCTGCTGTATTCCAGCAGCGCGTCGTTGACGTCCACGGCACCGATGCACTGCACCTTCGCGCCGCAGCACGGCGAGACCACGCTCTGCGCCGGGACCAGCAGGTCCGGGCCGATCAGGTTCAGGTCCGAGAAGACGTTCGTGACGAACAGGTCGAAGGGCTTCAGCGCGGTCGTGTTGGTCTTGCGGGCCACCACGATGCCGTACACCGCCTGCTGCGGCGCGTAGACGCCGATCGTCTCGCGCGGGAAGGCCGCGCCGGCCTGCGTCTCCTCGGACCCCGCCACCAGGACCCAGCCCGGGTTCGCGGGGTCGGTCACCTCGTCGAACATGGCCAGGTACAGGTCGTAGTCCACCGTCGAGGTCGGCGTGCCGTTGTTGGCGCCCCAGTCGTCCCAGACCAGGTCGATGATCAGGGGGGTGTCCTGCGGGATGTAGTAGATGTTCGTGCCGTCGTCCGCCAGCAGCATGATGTTGCCGCCGGTGGAGTAGAACTTGTGATACACGTCCACGCTGGACGGGGCGAAGGTCGCTCGGTAGTGCGAGTCGCCGCTGTTGCCGGCCGCCGCCGTGAAGACGATGCCGGCGTCGCGCGCGGCGTTGGCCTTGGCCGCCACGGGGCCGGTGCCGTCCGTGTTCTCCCAGTTGTAGGCGCCCGTGGAGGTCGTGATGACGTCCACGCCCTGCGCGATCAGCCAGTCGACCGCGGACAGGAGGGTCACCTCCGAGTCGCAGTTGACCAGGTACATCTGGGCCTGCGGAGCCAGGTCGTACACGACCTCGGCCACCGCCACGCCGTGCACCTCGCCGCCGCCGGTGATGTCGCCTGCCCCCGAACCGAAGAAGGACTTCGTCGTCACGCTGGCCGGCAGTTCGGTGCCCAGCAGCGACGTGTATCCCGAGAACCCGACGTCCAGGATGCCGATCTTCTGTCCCTGGCCCTTGATGTCCAGGTTGTGCACCGTCGGGACGTTCATCTTCGCCACGCCTTCCGAGGTCACGGTCGTCCTCGGAGCGACCGGCACGGTCACCGACAAAACTCCCGGAGCCTTCGACAGCGCCGGCAGGTCGGCCAGCCGCACCCAGCCCTGGACCTGCCCGTCGGCGGCGCCGTCCACGGTCATCGCCACGCCGCCCATCGTCGCGACGTCGCCACGCTGGAATTCCGCCGGGAAGGCGACGTGCGCGACCACCTGCACGCGCCCCTCGTCCAGCCGCAGCCGGCGGGCGGCGGCGACCTGCCGGATCGCGTCCGGGGAACGCAGCGCGCCGTCGGCCTCGAACAGCGCGGACAGGCCGTCGGCCAGCCGGGGCAACCGGGCCGCCGCGTTCAGGGCGGCCTCCTCGCGCGGGAAGGCGCGCACCTGGCCCTTCCACCGGTTCGCCTTCAGGGCCGTCGCGCCCGGAGCCGCCGCGACGATCCGCCGGGTCGCCCGGGGCGCCTCGACCGCCGTCGTCCCGCCCGGAACCTCGACCGCGTCGCATCCCGCGAACGCCGCCACCGCCAGCCACAGAGCCCAGGAAACCTGCCGCTTCGCCATGCCGCACCTCGTCGGGCGGGAAGGTTCCCGCCGGAAAGAACCTGCTGATGGATCGGGCGGATTCTGCCTCCAACCCGGCGGTCTTTCAAGGGCGTCGTGCAGGGGAAGATTCGCGATGCAGGGGAGCCGTCGACGTTCGGGTGGGAGGCCTACCGCGCCTTGCACTCGCCGCATTCGCAGCTGCCGTTCCAGACCATGTCGCCGACATGGCCGACGCATGCGGTGCCGTCGGGCACGCGGCCTCGCCGTCCCCGCAGCATGGCCTCGTCCACCAGGTCCATCACGGCGCCGCACTCCGTCGCGAGGCAGGCCGGCAGAAAGGACGGTTCGCAGATCTCCGGACCGGTCTCGGGTGGTTCAGGAAGGCAAGGACGTTGCGCTACAGGGGAAGGCTCACGATCTGGCGGACGAGGGCTTCCTCACGATACCCGCCGCTGATGTAGTACCGCGCGTATGCCCAGCCGATCCGGATGTCCGAGGTGCATCCGGAGAAGAATGTCGGGACCGGGGAGAAGAACGGCTCGATGTTGTGGCTGGAGTCGTCGAGGTACTGGACGGTCGACCGGGCCGTGACGGTGCTCAGGCCCCGGTAGAGGCGGTAGGGGTAGTTGTAGTACCCGGTCGTGGTGTCCAGTTCCTGCCACGACACTACGAAGTAGTTCTCGCTGCGGCTCCGGTGGGCATCCAGCCGCGGGGAGAACCTCCAGGTGCCGGAGGCCTTCGAACCGACGGCGAAGGCGCTGGTCAGCGGCGTGCCGCTGGGCGAGTAGGTCCGCATGTAGATCTCGTTGTCTTCGCCGGTCCATGCCACGACGAAGCCCGAGTAGAACGCCGCCACCGCCACACGCTGGCCGTTCAGCACGTTCGTGGAAACGACCTCCGGGTCGACCAGGAACGAGCAACTGCCATTCACGACCGCCCGCTTCAGGACCAACCCGCCCTGCGCGTCCCGATCCTGCCAGACGATGAACGCGGTATCGGTCGCCAGGGACGTTGACCAGGTCGCGACCGCGATGGGCGCCGGGTCGATCATGGGTTCCGCGTAGTCGAGGGCCACCGTCGGCGAGGCCCCGGTGAACATGCTGGATCCGAAGCCTTTCAATTTCCTGCAGTAGTAGACCGAGCGGTCGAATGCTTGCGACGATGCGGACCAGACCTGCATGTAGGAACCCATCAGGGAATGGTTGTTGTATCCGTCTGCATCCGAACTGACATGGAAGAAGTATGGGTTTCCATCCATGACCGTCTGGGGGGTGCTGTCCATTTCGCTGAGGCCGAGGTTGTACCGGCGACCCAGCGTCGCCGAGATGTCATTCGGATACCCGGCCGCGGTCTGCGCTGCCCATCCGGTGGCCCACGCCCTCTTCAGCGTCGCGCACTGGGCCTCCGAGTAGCAGGAGGTGGTCGGGGCGATCCCCGAGTCGTACGACTCCACCCAGGTGCTCTCGTCTTCCATGATGGCGAAGCCGGTCCAGTAGTTGTTGGACACCTGGAACTCCCAGCCGTACAGCGCCCGGTCTTCCGTGGTCGCGTCCTGCAGGTTGTTCACGATGAGGTACTTGCTGTTGTCGTACGAGACGTCGATGTCCATGCCGGACACGAAGCCGTCCGAGAACAGGTAGATCTGGCTCTCGGCCAAGGTCGAGGGGCACTGCGCGGCCGCCGACCAATGGATCCCGAGCAGTGCCACCATCAGCACGAGGAACTGAATCTTGCGCATCTCTGCATCCTCCTTGGAGTCATCCATTCCCTTTCTTCACGCATCGGGGCAGAACCCGGGGCGGCGAACGGATGCGAAGTTGAACCGGACGACGAAACAGGCTCGGGAAGGTGCAGTCCAACCCTGTCCGGTAGCCCATCGAACCCGCCCGTTCCCATCGTGAAGGCCACTCCGGGGGAGAAAGCCAAGCGTCGGACAATTCCGGCTCGGTACCCCCCGCTGCGAGTTACAGTCTATCGGCCGCCATTCCAATCTCTTTAGGCATACCTACCCCCCCTTTTCCTGCCGCCTGATTCATCCGGATCGAACGGAGGCTGTATGAGGCTTCTGACCTGTATCGTCGGGATGGAAGCGTCCTGATGGGGAACGACCCAGGCGATGGCCTGGGCGAATCCTGGGGGGTGAGTTCCGGCTATGGCTTCGCCCGGCGATGCCTGCCGGGAGGCCAGCCGGCCGCAGATCTGCGTGCAGTTCACGACGACGAAGGCGACGATCGCAAGGATGATCCCGTAGGCGGGGGACCGGCGGGGGACGGGGCCCCCGTCCTACAGGCCGGTCGCGGCGGCCTCGCAGGCGTCCAGGTCGCGGTGCAGCAGGCCCGCGACATCGCCGTCCAGGTGGCGCGATGCGACCATGGCATCGATGTGCTCCAGCGCTCTCCCGACCGGCATCCGCCCGCGGTAGGGACGCTCCTGCCGCAGGGCCTGGAAGACGTCGGCCACCGCCAGGATGCGCGCCTCCGGCGACAGTCCTTCGCCGCCGATCCCGAAGGGATAGCCGCCGCCCTTCACCCACTCGTGGTGGTACGCGGCCCAGCAGGCGATCTCCTCGAAGCCGTCGATGCGCGACAGGATCTGCCACGTGTCGAAGGCGTGCCGGGTGATGCGGACGCGCTCGCCGCCGTCCAGCGCGCCGGGCTTGTCCAGGATGGCATCGGGCACCCGCAGCTTGCCCAGGTCGTGCAGCAGTCCGGCCACGCCGACCAGGCCGCGCCGCTCGCCGTCGATCCCGGCCGCGTCCGCCAGCGCCTGCGCGACGGCGGCGACGCGCACGGAGTGCTGCGCGGTGAAGGGACTCTTGGCATCGACGATGGTCGCGAAGACGACGGCCAACTGGTGCAGTTCCTCGACGGACAAGTCGCGGTCGGCGTGCTGCCGTGCCAGCCGGCCCAGGAACGGCCCCAGCGCGCGCGGCTCCAGCGTCAGCCAGAAGGCCTCGTGGCCCGACACCTCCAGGAAGGCATCGACGGCGCGGGCGTCGAACCGCGTGCCCCGGTTCTCGCGGATGACCTGCCGGATGCCCTCGCGCGCCAGCAGCACGTCCCGATCCCCGGCCTGCGCCACCAGCACGTCGATCCGGTCGGCCAGGTACACCAGGTTCGCCAGCAGCAGGTCGCGGGGGGACGCTTCGAGGCCGGGATGGTCCTTCACGTGGGCGTGGTGCCAGCGGATCACGGGGGCCAGGGGTGCCAGCGGCGCGAAGGCGGCGACCAGCGACTCGCCGCGCCGGCAATGGGCCTCCTCGCCGTCCCAGTCCAGGCTGCCGGCCAGGTTGCGGTGCTCCTTCGTGGAGGACACGCCGCAGTCGTGGAACAGGCCGGCGTGGACCAGGTCGTCCAGGTCGGCGGCGGGAAGGCCCATCTCCGCCGCGATGACACGGGCCATGTAGGCGACGCGCTTGCCGTGCTGAACGTCGTCCACGCCGACGAGATCCAGCGCGTCCGACAGCACGTAGACGATCTGGCGCAGGTCCAGCCGCATGCCCATGGTCGTCCCCCGATCGTACCGATGGGACGACGATAGCACCAACCGGGCCGGCCTACTTCACGCGCTCGGCGAACCGGCCGTCCTTGGTGGTGATGCGGATGCGCTCGCCCTGCTGGACGAAGAGGGGGACCTGCACCTTGAGGCCGTTGCCCAGCACCGCGGGCTTGGTCACGCCGCCGTGGGCCGTGTCACCCCGCGTGCCCGGCTCGACGTCGACGATCTCGTATTCCAGGGTCGCGGGCAGTTCCAGTTCCAGGATCGCGCCCTCGAAGAACAGGGCCTTCAACTCGAGGCCGTCGAACAGGAAGCGCGCGTCGTCGCCCAGTTCCTCGTCGGTCACCAGGATCTGCTCGAAGGACTCCTGGTCCATGAACACCCGGTGCTCGCCGTCCTGGTAGAGGTACTGCAGCGGACGCCGCTCCAGGTCGGGCTCGTCGAACCGCTCTCCCGTCCGGAAGGTCTTGTCGAAGACCTGTCCGGTCTTGAGGTTGCGGACCTTGACCTTGGCCAGGGAGGACGCGCCGCGCGCCGAGGGCGTCTGGACGATGCTCTCCAGGATGGTGTAGGGGTCGCCCTCGATCAGGATCCGCAGCCCCTTCTTGAAATCGGACGTCGTGATCATCGGCGGTCTCCGCTGGATGGAACCGGGAAGCCGGCGGACCGTAGCAAGGATCCCGTCCCCGGTCAACGAGCCGCGGGCGCCCCTTGCCACCGCGCCGGGATCGGGGGACCATCACGTCGATGCGGGAGTTCGTCATCACGCCGCCCGACGAGGGCCGAACGCTGTACAGCCTGCTGCGCAACGCGATGCCGACCGCACCGCGGTCCTTCCTGCGGCGGCTGCCCCGCGGCGGCGCCGTCACGCTGGGCGGCGAGGCGCCCGACCTGGAAGTCCGGCTGCACACCGGGGACGTGGTCCGCCTGCGGGAGAGCCTGCGGGTCATGGAACTGCTGTTCGCGGGCCCCTGCCCGCTGGACATCCTCTACGACGACGAGGACGTGCTGGTCCTGAACAAGGCGGCCGGCCTGGCCGTGCATCCCACCGAGGATGCGGACGCCGACGACCTGCTGACGCTGGCGGAACCGCTGGCGCCCGCCCTGGGACACAGGGATGCGTACCACGTCATCAACCGGCTGGACCGCTGGACCTCCGGCGTGGTGCTGCTGGCCTGGGGGGCGGTCCGGGCGAACGCCTTCGCCTGGCGGTTCCAGGGGCGCGAGGTCGACAAGCGGTACGTCGCGCTGGTCGCCGGGCAGCCGCCGGACCGCGGGACGATCCGCCTGCCCGTGGACGGGCGCCCCTCGTCCACCGGCTATGCCGTGCTGGCCCGGGGCAACGGGACGGCCCTGGTGCTGGCGCATCCGCGGACCGGCCGGCGGCACCAGATCCGGCAGCACCTGGCGTCGATCGGGCACCCGCTGCTGGGCGATCGGAGGTATGGCGGGCCGCCCTTCCCCGGCGTCCAGGGCGCGCTGCTGCACGCGGTGTTCCTGGCAATCCCGCACCCCGGCACCGGAGCCCGGCTGTCCGTGCTGGCGCCGGTGCCCCGGCATTTCCTGGACGCGATGGACGCGGCCGGCCTGCCGGCGGGCACGCACCGGGCGATGCTGGACGCGGCGATGGAACCGGCGCCTCCCGGTTGAACCGCCGCGGGAAGGCCGCGGGGGCCCTCACCTCGCGGGGCAGTGCAGCACGCCGGCGCCGGCCTCATGGGACACATGGAAGAACAACTGGAAGGCCGCCAGCAGGTCGTCGCCCTTCGCGGCGAGGGACGCGTCCAGCAGGCCGGTCGTCGTCGGGGGGAGCGTCAGCAGGTCGCCGACCGGGACCAGCGTCGCAGGGTCCAGCAGCACCAGGAACAGGCTGTTGTCCGGATGGCACCCGGCGCAGATGGAGATGTGCGTGCCCGACGACCACAGCAGCGCCGCCGCGCCCTGGAACGGCAGCAGGACCGGTTCGACCTCGTCGACGTTGTCCCGTGCGGCCCGCACCGGCGCCTCCTCCAGGGACTCGCCGTCGGCCGACAGGCGGGCGATCTTGACGACGCCTGACGCGGGCGAATCCCAGGACTCGCCCCGCCGGACCTCGGTCCAGGCCGCCAGCCAGCCATCCCCGGCGGGCAGGATCGCGTTCCGGGTGCGGCTGAAGGCGGCGCGGCCACAATATACGTTCGCCTCGTCGACCTTCGAGACGCGGCGCCTCGGCACCGCGACCGTCCCGTCGGCGTCCACCGCCGCGAAGTATACGTGCCCCCGGTCGGCAGCGGCCTCCTGCCACAGGATCGCATGGCGGCTGCCGTCGGAGGCCACCTGCGGGGCCGGCTCGTCGTAGTCCTGCGCGGGGACGGCCAGTTCCAGGGTCTTCCCGACCACGGCCCCGGTGCCGTCCAGGCGCGCGAACACGACCTTGCGCCGGTATCCTTCGGGCGCGTCGTACGCCAGCCCGAAGCCCTGGCCCAGCGGCGCCATCGACAGCCGCGACTGGTAGTCGCCCGACAGGCCGGCCAGCGTCTTCGCCCCACCGACGGCCGCACCCGTGGAATCGCGCACCGAGGTCTTCAGCGTGCCCTCGGACCACGCCAGCAGGAAGCCATCCCCGAGCGGCGCGGCGGCGACCCCGTAGACCGACTCCGGGCTGGAAGGGACCTCGACGGGCGACCCGAACGCCAGGTTCGCGTCGAACGTGGAGACCAGGAATTGCGGGTCCGCGGGGTCGAACGGCTGCGCCGGCGCGGACTCCACGCGGGCCAGGAACACGTCCCCGCCGGACGTCGTCACCAGCGGGTGCGCGCCGACCGTCCACGTCCTCGGCTGGAGGCTCTGGGACGTGCGCGACACGCTGCAGTCGAACCGCAGGTCCACGGCGCGATCGAGGATCGGCGTGCCGGGCGGGTACGCGACGTCGTTGCCGGAGTCGGCGGCCAGGTCCTGCCCCGGGTCCTGCGCGGGATCCGGCGCGGGATCGGCACCGGGGTCCTGCACCGCGTCGGACGGCACGTCGACACCCGCATCGTCGCCCGGGTCCATCCCCGGGTCCTCGCCGGGGTCCGCGGTCGCCTCTCCCGACGGATCCGAAGCCGGATCCCCGCCCGGGTCGCGCGCCGTGTCGTCCGCGACCTCTTCGCCGAGGTCCGCCCCGTCGTCCGGGCCGGCCTCTCCGACCGCGTCCCGTCCCGCGTCGTCCTTTCCGCCGTCGTCGCCCCCGCATGCGAACGCCAGCGCAACCCCGCAGCACAGCAGCCCCCGCGCCAACACGTTCATGAAGCCTCTCCCTGGGGGAACGGGGGGATTGTACCAACCGTCGCCCGGCCGCGCGAAATCGTCCCTGCCCGGCCGCCGGGGGCACCCGGGGGACGTCAGCAGGCGTCGGACGGCGGGCGCCAGGGGTTCGACCAGTCGATGGGCCCGACCCGGAAGGACCGCTCCAGGCGGGCCAGCACCATCGACCATGCCCCGGCGAAGTAGTCGAATCCCGCGTCCCAATCCTTGCCGTCCCTCCATCCCGCCTGCTCCAGGGCCACCAGGGTCTGGTCGTCGGACAGGGCGTGGACCTCCACCGTGACGCGGGTCCTCTGGTCGCGGATCGCGGGCATCCAGGGCGGGAAGTTCCACTCGAAGACCAGCACGCGCCCTTTCGCGACCTCCAGCACCTTGCAGCCCTCGCTGCCCCGGGAACCCTCGGGGGCCGCCTCGAACAGGATCTCCCACCGCCCGCCCGGCCGGACCTCGATGCGTGCGTCGGGCGCCAGGAAGGTCCTCAGGCCTTCCACGGTGGTCCAGGCGGCCCAGACTTCCCGGGCCGGGGCCTCGACGATCTCCTCCAGCCGGATGGCGCGGGACTTCACGGCAAACCTCCGGATGCGACCGTCCCAAAGGTACCGCGGGCGGACCGGCCCGACAACGGTCCAGAACCCCGCGCCCACCTTGACGGATCGGCCGCTCTCCTGTACCGTCTGCGGTCGCATTCCGGCCGTTTTCCGGTTCGAAGGCGGCCGGTTCACGACCCCGGGGGGAACGATGGCGTCCGAGGATCGCGTCACCCGTGCCGGAACGCCCGAGCGGTGGAGCCGGATCGTCACCTACAAGCCCAACGCGGACGGGCGGGTCGAGGGGGTCCGCGACGACGGCTTCGAGGACAGCAGCCTGGTGCACGAGGTGGCCTGGCAGGTCATCCACCGGGACGCGGCCGAGGCCTGGCGGCAGGTGCACCAGGGACTTAAGAGCCCGCTCTACTACCACATGGTCGCGAACCTGCTGAACCCGCAGATGCTGGCCCGGGAGGTCGGGATGTGGACCTGGCGCGTGCGCCGCCACTTCCGGCCCGGGGTGTTCGCCGCGCTGAAGCCGGCGATGCTGCAGAAGTATGCCGGGGCGCTGCGGCTGACCGTGCAGGAACTGGCCTCGATCCCGCCGGAGCCGCCCCCCGTTGACCCGCCGTCCCCCGGGACCGGCGGCTGAGGACCCATGCAGATCCCCTTCCGACACGTCCAGGGCGCCCACTGCGAGACGGCGACGATCGCCGCGCTGCTGCAGCACCAGGGCCTTCAGGTCAACGAGCCGCAGGTGTTCGGCGTCGGCTCCGGGTACTTCTTCGCCTACCTGCCGTTCATCAAGGTGACGGACAAGAAGTTCCCTCTGGTGACGTTCAGGGCCCAGCCGGGGGCGATCCTGAAGAACGTGGGCCGCCGCCTGGGCGTGAAGTGGCACGACGTCACGTTCAAGGACCCCGCGAAGGCGATGGACGCGCTGGACCGGTCGCTGGACGCGGGCATCCCGACCGCGGTGCAGACCGGCGTGTACTGGCTGCCCTACCTGCCGGGCGCCTTCCGGTTCCACTTCAACGCGCACAACGTGATCGTGTACGGGCGCGAGGGCGACGAGTACCTGCTGTCCGACCCCGTGCTGGCGGAACCGGTGCGGTGCAGCCGCGCCGACCTGCAGCGCGCCCGGTACGCCCGCGGCGACATGGCCCCGAACGGACGCCTCTACTACCCGGCGGTCGTGCCGCGCCAGACGGACCTGCGAGGGCCGGTGCGCGCCGGCCTGAAGGACGCCTGCTTCAACATGCTGAAGATCCCGTTCCCGCTGATCGGCGTGCGCGGCATCCGGCGGCTGGCGAAGGTGGTCCAGGGCTGGCCAAGGAGGCTGGGCCCCGAGATGGCGGCGCTGAACGTCGGCCACCTGGTCCTGCTGCTGGAGGAGATCGGCACCGGCGGCGCGGGATTCCGGTTCATGTACGGCGCCTTCCTGGGCGAGGCGGCCGGCATCCTGGGCATCGACGGGCTGAGCGACGCGTCGCGCCGGCTGACCGCGGTGGGCGACACGTGGCGGGAGTTCGCGCTGCTGGCGTCCCGGACCTGCAAGGGCCGCAAGGTGGTGGAACGGCCGTACGACCGGCTGGCGGAACTGCTGCGCGAGTGCGCGGACCGCGAGCAGGCGATCTTCCGGGACGTCCAGGCGCTGCTGCGCCGGGGAGCCGCATGACCGCCCTCGAATCCCACGGGCTGAAGAAGACCTATCCGGGCGCCGCGGATCCGGCCCTGCGCGGGCTGGACCTGGCGATCCAGGAGGGGGAGTTCTTCGGGCTGCTGGGGCCGAACGGCGCGGGCAAGACGACGGCCATCTCGATCTTCACGGGGCTGCGGGCGGCGTCGGAAGGATCGGTGCGGGTGTTCGGCGCGGACCTGGCGAAGGCCGGGGCCGACGTGCGGCGTCGGATCGGGCTGGTGCCGCAGGACATCGCCCTGTTCCCGACGCTGACGGTGCGCGAGAACCTGCTGTACTTCGGGCGGCTGTACGGGCTGGGCGGGGCGGACCTGGATCGGCGCATCGCGGACACGCTGGATCGCGTCGCGTTGTCGGACGCCGCGGACCGCATCGTGGACACGCTGTCGGGCGGCATGAAGCGGCGCGCGAACCTGGCCGCGGGACTGGTGCACGGGCCCACGCTGCTGTTCCTGGACGAGCCCACCGTGGGCGTGGACGCGCAAAGCCGGGCCACGATCGTGGCGACCCTGGAGGTCCTGGCGCGCACCGGCGTCACGATGGTCTACACGACGCACTACCTCGAGGAGGCCCAGCGCCTGTGCGGGCGGGTCGCGATCATCGACCACGGCCGCGTGCTGGCGGAGGGTGCGCCCTCGGACCTGATCGCGAGGACGGAAGGATGCGGCAGCCTGGAGGACGTGTTCCTGCACCTGACCGGGAGGGAACTGCGTGACTAGGTTCGCGCGCCAGGTCGGGGCCAGCCTGCGCAAGGAGGGGCGCACCCTGCTGCGGGACCGCGGCGGGCTGATCGTCCTGTTCGCGATGCCGGCGGCGCTGGTGCTGGTCGTGACGGTCGTGCAGGAGCGCACGATGCGGTTCGTTTCCGCACCGAATGCCAGCCTGCTGCTGATCGACCGGGACGGCGGCGAACTGGGCGCGGCGCTGAAGGAAGGCCTGCTGGCGGCAGGCGTCTTCACGGTGGAAACGGGGATCGAGGGCCGCGTGCCGACCGAGGCCGAGGCGAAGGCCGCGGTGGCGCGGGGGATGTTCCAGGCGGCGCTGGTTCTGCCCGAGGGGGCGTCCGCGGCCGCGCGGGACAAGGCGAACCGGCTGGCGGAAGGGCTGCTGGCGGTCGCATCCTCCGGCGTGCCGCCCGCGACCGAGGCCGCCCCCGCGTCGCGCCTGTCGGTGTGGCTGGACCCGGTGCTGACCGAGCCCTACGTCAAACTGATCCGGAACGTGTCGATGGGCGTCGTGCGCGGCGTCGAGATGCGCCTGGTGGTCGAGGCGTTCGCGAAGGGGATGCTGGCGAAGGCCGCGGGCCGCCCGGGCGCCGCGCTGCCGGAGTTCCTGTCGAAGGGACTCGCCGCCGCGCCGATGGCCGACGGGCCCGCGACGCTGCTGGCGCTGGACGCCGCCGCCGCCACCGACCGGGGCTGGGCCGACGTGCCGGACTCGGTCCAGCAGAACGTGCCGGCCTGGACAATCTTCGCGATGTTCCTGATCGTGATCCCGCTGGCCGGCGGGCTGATCCGCGAGCGTCGCGAGGGGACGGCCACGCGGCTGCGGGTCATCCCGGGCGCGCCCGCGGCGTCGCTGATGGGCAAGTCGCTGCTGTTCCTGGGGGTGTGCCTGGCGCAGTTCGCCCTGATGCTGGCGATCGGGACGTTCGTGCTGCCGGCCTTCGGCACGCCGGCCTTCCACCCCGGCCCGGTCCTTGCACAGGCGTTCGTCGTCGGGCTGGTCACGGCCGCCGCGGCCGTCGGCTTCGGGATGGCGGTGGGCATGGTGGCCGGCACGCCGGAACAGGCCTCGGTGTTCGGCGCGTCGGCGGTGGTGATCCTGGGCGCCCTGGGGGGCGTGATGATCCCGCGCTTCACGATGCCGGAGGCGATGCGGGCCCTGGCGGTCGTGTCGCCCCTGGGCTGGGCGCAGGAGGCGTTCCTGGGGCTGTTCCTGCGGGGCGGGGACCTGGCGTCGGTCCTGCCGTGGATCGCCCGGTTGATGGCGTTCGCGGCCGCCGGGATGGTCGTGGCGTTGACCTTCCAGCGGCGACGGGGTTGAATTCCCCGCACGGAACTCGCGTGCGGGCGTGATCGTGGCGAAGCGGCGGCACCCGGGGGGCCGCCGACGGAGGTGCTTGTGGAGGGCCTGGAGAAGGAACTGCGCGCGCTGGTACAGAAGGCGTGCGACCTGGACGACGCGCGGATGGCGACCGTGACCGACGACGACCCGCTGATCGGGCCGGAGTCCCCGCTGGGGCTGGACAGCCTGGACGCGCTGGAGATCGTGACCGCGGTCCAGCGGCAGTACGGCGTGCGCATCGACAACCAGAACACCAGCATCCGGGTGCTGCAGTCGCTGCGGATCCTGGCGGACTTCATCCGGCAGGAGAAGGCGGCCCAATGACGCCGACCCCCGTTCGCATCGTCGCCTCCGGCGTTGTCTGCGCGCTGGGCAAGGGTCGCGCGACCGTCGCCTCCCGGATCCGTGAGGGCC
This sequence comes from uncultured Myxococcales bacterium, assembly GCA_937975765.1. Taxonomy (GTDB): domain Bacteria; phylum Myxococcota_A; class UBA9042; order DTJE01; family DTJE01; genus CAIZWN01. The sequence continues at coordinate 52,334 of CALJUR010000069.1, read as the reverse complement.
GCATCGGCCTGCACCCGATCACGTCGGTGCAGACGCCGCTGGCGGGACGCGTCCCCGTGTCGCAGGTGGCGGAACTGGACTTCGATCCGGACGTCCCGCGGAACGACCAGATGGCCGGCGAGGCGCTGCGGCAGGCGATGGACGAGGCGGGGATGGCCCCGGGAGACCCGCGGCTGCGCCAGGCGGCCCTGCTGGTCGGCTCGATCACGGGCCACTCGGACCGGTCGGAGGTGCGGTTCCGGCGCATCGTGAAGGAACAGGGCGCCGTCCACTGCGTCACCACCGAGCCGGCGGCCGGGCGGGTCGCGACGGAACTGGCAGCCCGCCTGGGCGTGCAGGGCCCCGTCCTGACGTCCTGCTCGGCGTGCACCTCGTCGTCCAACGCGATCCTGACCGCGCTGCACCTGCTGCGCACGGGTCGCGTGCCGCGGGCGATCGTCGTGGGCACCGACATCCTGACGACCACGTTGATCCACGGATTCGAGTCGCTGATGCTGCTGGACCCGCAGGGATGCCGGCCCTTCGACGCGGGCCGCAAGGGCATCCAGGTCGGCGAGGCGGCGGGCGCCCTGATCCTCGAACCCGTCGCGCCCGGCGAGGACGACGGGGCACATCCCGTTCTCCTGGGCGGCGCGTCGCGGTGCGACCCGTTCCACATGACGGCCTCGTCCCCGGACGGCAGCGGCGCCGAGGCCGTGATGCGCGCCGCGTGCGCGCAATCGGGCGTGGACCCGTCGGAGATCGTCGCGATCAAGGCGCACGGCACCGGCACCCCCGACAACGACGCGGCGGAGGGACACGCCCTGCTGCGGATGTTCGGCGACGCCATCCCGCCGTTCGCGTCGATCAAGCGGTACGTGGGGCACACGATGGGCGCAGCCGGCGCGGTCGAGGTCACGGCCTTCCTGGGATGCCTTCAGGCGGGCTTCGTGCCGGCCTGCGCGGGGTTCGAGACGATCGACCCCGACGTCGGGGTGACCCCGCTGCGGGAACATGCCCCGTTCGCGGGGGGCGTGGTGATGCTGAACACCTTCGGCTTCGGCGGCAACAGCGTGTCGATGCTGGCCCGGGTTCCCGGCCGGGAGGGGGCGCGATGAAGGTCCTGGCGGCATGGACGCTGTGGCCCGATCCCCCTGCCACCGCGGGCGGCGACCGCTTCGCCCCCGACCTGGTCGCCCTGGAGGCGCAGTACGTCGCCCAGCGGCCGCGCCGCGTGGGACGCCACGCCCGGCTGACGCTGGTGGGCGCCGCCGCGTGCCTGAAGGAGTCCGGCATCGAGGTCCCCGGGGCCCGCACGGGCATCTACCTGGGCTCCGGCGTCGGCAACGCGGCCGAGGAGGCACTGGTCGCCGGGCAGGTCGTGTGCTCGGCGATGGGCGTTTCGCAGGGCCCGCCCTCGCCCGTGCACTTCGCCAACTCGGTCAGCAATTCCGCGACGTTCTATGCGGCGCGCGTCACCGGCGCCACCGGCCCGAACCTGGTCGTCTCGCAGGAGGAGGTGTCCTTCGAGGGCGCCCTGATGGCGGCGGACCTGGCCCTGGCCGCCGGCGAGGTGGACTTCGCGCTGGTGGGCGGCGTGGACGAGTGCCTGCCGGACCGCGAAGGCGTGTACCTGAGGATCGACCTCCCCCCGGACGTCGTGCTGGGCGAGGGGTCGGCGTGGCTGCTGGTCGCCCGCGACGGGGAACGCGCGCTGGGCGAGGTCCTGGCGTCGTTCCAGGTCCGCGAGGGGGCCGTGATCGATCCCCCCGCGAACGCGGCCGTGACGCCGGACGCCCCCCCCGTGGACGATGCCGGTATCGCCTGGGATCGCATCGCCTCCGAGGTCGCCCGGCACCGCCTCCCCGGCGAACCGGTTACGATCCTGCCCGGCCTGCGGATCGGTCCCTGCGACCAGTCCGCGCTGGCCACCCGGATTCCCGGCGCCACTCTGGCGCCGTACCTCCCACGCTGCGGCGCCTTCGCGACCGCGGCCGCCCTGGGCATCGCCGGCCGCTTCGCCGACGGCACCGCCCCGGGCCTGTTCGTTCACGTCACCCGTTGCCGCATCGGCGTCGCCGCCGTCGTGGCCCGGCGGCACCCGGACGCCGCCAGGGAGTAGCCCCATGTGGATGAAGCTGATCTATCCCAAGTGGCCCAAGCTGCCCGAGCAGACCGAGTTCCACCTGCCCCCGCACGGTCCTGTCAACTTCGCGGCCAACGTCCCGAAGGACGTGCACCTGACGTTCCACGACGAGAACCGCGTCGAACTGGACCTGGAGGACAAGCCGGACATCGTCGCGCTGTCGGTGATGCTGACGTGCGCCACCCCCCGTGCCAAGGAGATCGCCGCCGCCTATCGCGCGCGCGGCATCCCCGTCATCGCCGGCGGCATCGCGATCGCGATCCACAAGGAGGAGATGGCGGCCGCGTGCGACTCGGTCTTCCTTGGCGAGGTGGAGGGCCACTTCGACGAGGTGATGGCCGACCTGAAGGCGAAGTCGCTGAAGAAGGTCTACGACCGCATGGCGATGCTGCCGCCCATCGAGAGCGTGGGCCCGGCGCGGCGCGACATCCTGGATTACGACCTGTATACGTACCGGGGCGTGCGGATGGTGGACCTGGTCCACGCGTCGCGCGGCTGCCGGTTCAACTGCCCGCCGTGCAGCGTGGCGTACCTGGGCGGCCGCCGGTTCCGCCCGCGCCCGGTCGAGACGGTCGTGCAGGAGGTCGCCGGCATCGACAACGGCCGCCTCTTCTTCGTCGACAACAGCCTGGCCCAAAGCAAGGAATGGGAACTGGAACTGTTCCGCGCGCTGAAGCCCTTGAAGCGCAAGTGGATCAGCCACCCCATCGAGGGGGATGACGAGGTCCTGTCGGCCGCCTACGACGCAGGCGCCTGGTACGTGTACCAGGCCATCACGGCGCCATCGGAAGGGATCCGCAAGCGCATCCGGATGTACAAGGACCACGGCATCGGCATCGAGGGCACCATCATCCTGGGCGCCGACGACCAGACCGAGGACGACGTGCTGCGGCTGGTGGACTTCTGCCTGGAGATGGACCTGGACATGGCCGAGTTCACGGTCATGACTCCCTTCCTGCATACCCCCTACCGCGAGCAGGTCGAGGCCGAGGGGCGCATCCTGCACAACAACTGGATCGACTACACGACCGGCAAGGTGGTCTTCCAGCCCAAGCACATGACCCCGAACCGGCTCCAGGACCTGTACCACTACGCGTGGGACAAGTTCTACGGCACCGACGGCCGCCAGACGAAGATGGCCCGCCTGTTCCGCAAGGTCGTGATGCGCGAGCGCGCCGAGGGCACCACCACCATGCCCGACGGCACCGTCCGCGGCTGGGTCAAGCCCGCCACCGCCTGAAAAGAGGGCCAGCCTCCATTTTCCAGGACGGTTGAATTCCCGCCAAGCGCTCGGTACCAGCCGTCATCGCTTACCATTTACCTGCGAATATCATTGGCATTCATATAGGCTCGGCGCCACGAAATTGGAGGCTGTCCCTATTTTCTCCGCCCTGTCATTCCGGTACGGCGGGTGGTACCTTCTTTCCGTCTCGTCGCGCGGAGTCGTGATGCCTCGACGACGCCTTCTGCCATCGCTCGCCTTCGCCGCGATCGCGCTGTCGATGGTCTCGTGCGACCTGGTCACCGACATCGCCGGCGACCTGCTGGGCGGCGAGACGCTGGTGCCGACCGCCCTGGCCCCGGTCGTGGACCTGTCCAGCCAGAAGGCGACTCTGGTGCAGTACCCCAGCCTGAATTCGCTGGGCGTCTATTCCTGCCAGCGCCTGCTGGGCCCGGTCGCCTGCCTGGCGTTCGGGGCGCCCCCTTCCCGGGCCGAACTGGAGTTCCGGTTCCAGACGGTCTTCCACATCCGCAACCCGAACCGATACCCGGTGCCGACCACCGAACTGCTGGTGGCACTGCAGTTGTGGCCGGCGGAAACCTTCGGTGACCTGGGCGCGGTGTGCACGACGCTGTGCACGCCCGGCGCCGCCGACTGCCCGATCCCGGCGGGCGAGCAGTGCGTGGACCACCCGGAGGACGTGAGGGACCTGGAGTCGTTCCTGCAGGCGGCGCTGCGAGGCCTGGTCACGCTGGCGTGGCAGGTGGCGACGGGCCAGCCGGTAGGCGACCTGTCGGCGTGGACGATCCCGGCATCGGACGTCATCGACCTGACGTTCACGTTCGCGATCGGCATCGACCCGATGCTGAAACTGATCGAGGAGGCGGCCGACGACGTGCTGCGGCAGGTGCTGCAGACGGGCGGCGGCGAACTGACCATCCCCTACGCGATCGGCGGCAAGTTGTGGTTCCAGGTGCCGTACCTGGGACGCGTGGCGGTCGGCGCGGGCCCGTACGGGGCGCCCCCGAACACGCCGCTGACCTGGAAGGTCCTGTAGGGCGGGGGCGGCGTCACCGCCGCAATCCGTCAGGAGGCGGGGGACGGGGCCCCCGCCCTAAAATGCGCTTCCAGCCACGCGGCCAGGTCGGACAGGACCTCGTCGCGGTTGGTCTCGTTGAAGACCTCGTGGCGCGCGCCTTCGTACAGCCGGCAGGTCACGTTCTTCAGGCCCAGCGCGCGGTACCGCGACTCCAGCACGCGCACGCCCTTGCCCTGCATGCCGACCGGGTCCTGCGCGCCGGCGATCATCGCCACCGGCACCGTCCGCGGGATCCGCGCCTCGGCCGACGGCTTCCACGTCGCGTTCAGCAACTTCAGCATCTCCAGGAAGAACGAGTTCGGGAACGGCTGGCCGCACAGCGGGTCGTCCACGTACTTGCGGACCTCCGCCGCATCCCGCGACAGCCACTCCTTGCCCGTGGCACCGGGCTCGAACGGCTTGTTGAACGACCCGACCGACAGGGTCTCCAGCAGTTTCGCGGTCCGGTCGCCGCCCCGCACGCCCACGACCGCGCGCGCCAGCAGTTCGCCGACGCCCGCCAGCGGGTTCGCGCCGTTGGTGCCGCTGAGCACGCAGCCGGCCAGTTCGCCGCCCCAGCGCTGGAGGTAGGCCTGCGCCAGGAACGACCCCCACGAGTGCCCGACCAGGAACAGCGGGGCGCCCGGGTGCCGCGCGCGCACCTGTTCGGACACCTCGTGCAGGTCCGCCAGCACCGTCATGTACCCCCCGGGGCCCAGGTGGCCCAGGCGCCCGTCCACCGCCGTCTTCCCGTGCCCGCGATGGTCGCCCGCGTACACCGCGAACCCCTTCGCGCACAGCACCTGCGCCACCGGCTGGTACCGGGCGCCATGCTCCTGCATGCCGTGGCTGACCTGCACGATCGCGCGCACGTCGCCGTCGGGCACCCATCCGTGCACGTGCAGGTCGGCGCCGCTGACGGCGTGGAACGTGAAGTCGGACGGGTTCATGGGTTTCCTCCAGTCAGAACGGGTTGTAGATGTAGGACGGCAGCGAGCGGCCGGACTCGGACCACCACAGCAGCCCGAACAGCACGGCGGTCAGGATCAGCGGGGGCAGCCACCACTTGCGGTGGCGCCACAGGAACGCGAACGGTTTCACGGCGGCCATGCGGCCCTCCGCAGCGCGTCGAGGATCGCCTCGGCGATGCGCCGGTGCGCGTCCTCGGTGGGGTGGTTCTGGTCCAGGAACAGCCGCTCGTCCGGGATGGCTTCCGGCACCAGCGACTCGAACAGGCGATCCGCGTCCACCAGTACCACCGATCGATGGTCCGCCGCCACCTGCCGGATCGCCCGGTTCATGACAGACGACACCCGCAGAGGGAACGCGGATTCGTCCCGCGCGGCCTCGTATTCCGCCTTCGCCCCGGCGGCGTCCCCGGACCGGTCCAGCACCTGCGCCCACCGGAACCGCAGCGACGCCACGTGCGGCTTCGCGGCCGCCAGCGGCTGCACCAGCGCCCGCGCCTCGTCCACCCGCCCGGCGTCCAGCAGTTCGCCGGCCCGGCGCACCGCGTCGTCCACCTGCGCCTTCTCTGCGTCATCCGCGAACCGGCTGGCGACCGGCGGCCACCGCAGGTTCGACGGCACCGTCAGCAGCACCAGCCGCACCCCGGCCGCCTCGCACGCCGCCGCCACGCGGTCCAGCCTCTGCACGTACCGCTCCTCGATGCGATCCCGTTCGGCCGCGTCGACCCGCGCCTCGCCCGCAGCCAGGAACGGTGCGTTCAGCGTCCCGTCGCGCTCCTTCAGCCCCTGCGCGGTCAGCCCTGCCCCGGCGGTCCCCTTCGCGCGCGCCAGCATCGACTCGATGCCCTGCACGACACGCAGGTGCCAGAATCCCGCAGGCGCCCGCGCCTCGCGCGCCTGCCATCCGCGCCGGGTCGCCTCCTCCAGGTACTCCGAAGACCCGAACGACGCGACCACCACGTCGGGCCGCCACGCCAGCGCCTCGCGCAGCACCCACTCGACGCGCCCCGACGCGAAGGTGCGCGCCCCCAGGTTGACCACCCGGTCCGCGGCATGCCCCGGCTGGCCTCGCAACAGCTCGTGCAGCACGTCGGGCCAGGCCCGCAGCGGTCCCGCGGCCTCGTTCGACCGGTGGCCCCACACGACGGAATCGCCGATGGCGAAGACGAGGCGCTGGCCCGACGCGCGGTCCCTGGGGAACGGTTCGGCGCGGAACACGTCGCGCAGCCCGGGCGCGACGGCCACTTGTCCCTCCGACTCGACCAGGATGGGGGTGTCGGGGTCGAACCCGACGTCGTACCAGTGCGAAGGCGGCTGCCAGCCCGCGACCCGCAGCCCGGCCTCGACGGCGGCGAACGGCACCAGAGCGGCCAGCGTCCACGCCAGCAGGCTGCGCGCCAGCGCCTTCATGCCGGCGAACCCGTATCGGGGGCGGAGGGGCCGGCGGCGGCAAGGGAGGACTCGGCTTCGCCCTTCGCCAGGGCGCCCGTCGCGACGAGATCGGCCGTCCCGTCCTTCTCGACCAGGAACGGCCCCAGCACCAGCGCGTCGATCTCGTTCTTCAGGTAGCAGGCGACGGCGTCCTCGGGCGTGCACACGACCGGCTCGTTGTTGTCGTTGAACGACGTGTTGATGACCATCGGCACGCCGGTCAGTTGCGCGAACTCGCGGATCAGCCCGTGGTACAGCGGATCCCGATCCGCACGGACCGTCTGGTGCCGGCACGTCCCGTCCACGTGCTGGGCCGACGGCACCAGCGCGCGCTTCTCCGGCCGGATCTTCACCGCGAACAGCATGAACGGACTGGGGGTATCGCGATGGAACCACTCGCCCGCCGCCTCGGCCAGCACGGACGCGCCGTACGGCCGGAACGGCTCGCGGTGCTTGACCTTCGCGTTCAGCAGGTCCTTCATCGCCGGGTTGCGCGGGTCGGCCAGGATGCTGCGGTGCCCCAGCGCGCGCGGCCCGAACTCCATCCGCCCCTGGTACCAGCCGACGACCTTCCCGTCCGCGATCCGCCGCGCCACGTGCGCCAGCAGTTCCTCCGTCGGCGGCTGGACCACCGGCAGCCCCTTCGCCATCAGCGCCCGCCGCATGCGCGCCACCGGGTATTCGGGACCGATGCACGCGTCTTCCATCACGAAGCGCCGCGGGTGGCCGTGCGCCGCGTGGTACACGACGGCCGCCGCGCCCAGCGCCGCCCCGCCGTCCCCCGCCGCAGGCTGCACGAAGATCCGTTCGAACGGCGAATCGTCCTGCAGCCGCCCGTTGGCCGCGCAGTTCAGCGACACGCCGCCCGCCAGGCACAGGTTCCTCATGCCGGTGCGCGCGTGCACGTGCCGCGCCAGGTTCAGCATCGCCTCCTCCAGCAGGGCCTGGAGGCTGGCGGCGATGTCGTAGTGGCGGTCCGTCAGCGGCGTTTTCGGCACGCGCGGCGGCCCGAACTCGCGCTCGAACCGGGGCGACCACATCGTGCCGCCCCGGCTGAACCGGAAGTACGCCGGGTCCAGCCGGAACGAGCCGTCCGGCCGCAGCCCCAGGATCTCGCGCATCCGGTCCAGGTGCGCGGGCCGCCCGAAGCCGCCCAGCGCCATCACCTTGCCCTCGCCGCGGTTCGCCTCGAACCCCAGGTACGTCGTGACCGCGGTGTACAGCAGCCCCAGCGAGTCCGGGTAGCGGATTTCCTGCCGCACCTCGACCCGCGTGCCGCACCCGACGCCCCACGTCGTGGTCGTCCACTCGCCGACGCCGTCCACCGTCAGGAAGGCGGCCTCCTCGAAGGGCGACACCAGGAACGTCGACGCGGCGTGCGCCAGGTGATGCTTCACGAAGCGCACCGGCTTCTCGTACGCCAGGTCCTTCTTCAACTGCAGCGGCAGCACCAGGCGCTCGGCCAGCCAGGGCGGCATCGTGCGCCGGAACGCCGGGTACGAGAACGGGAAGGACCGCAGGTGGTCGATCAGCACGCGCTCGAACTTCAGGAACGGCTTCTCGTAGAAGGCGATCTCGTCGATGTCCAGGATCGTCAGGTTGGCGGCCTGCAGGCACGCGTTGACGGCCTGGATCGGGAAGGAGGCGCTGCCCTTGACGCGGTCGAAGCGCTCCTCCTGCGCGGCGAACAGCAGGCCGTCGTCGCCCAGCACGCACGCCGAAGAGTCGTGGTAGAAGGACGAGATCCCCAGGACGTTCATCGGCACCCCGGCTGCGGGCCCGTCAGATCCCCGCGTAGATGAAGGTCACGACCGCGCCCGGCCCGACGTAGAACGCCACCAGCGCGACCAGCACCAGCAGCAGCAGCAGCGGCGCCAGCACGAACCGCCGGTGCCGCCGCAGGAAGCGGAACGTCTCGCGCAGCAGGAACCACAGCTTCATGCGACCCCCTTCCGGGCCGGCACCCGCCGCCCTACGACTGGTCCGCGCAGTCGGCCAGCCCGGTGCCGTACCCCTCCGCGTCCCGCCAGTACGAGTCCTGCAGGCGGCGACGGCGCGACAGCATCGACCGCGAGAACCCCTCGGCGACCAGCCGCGTCAGCGCCACGCCCACCCAGTACGCCAGGAACAGCCCGACGGCCAGCAGGACCGCGGTCACCACCGACACGATCCTCGCGGTGACGCGCCGAACGGTCTCGAGAACCCGCATCCGATGCCTCCGGGGCTGCGCCGGGAAACCCTGGGATTCTACCAGATGGAACGCGCGCTTCAACGCGCGGGTGGGCACGACGCGGCCGGGTCAGTCGATGCGGGTCCCCAGACGGTCGGCGATCTGCTGCAGCTTGGCGTCCCCGAAGTCGATCCGCAGCAGTTCCAGCGCCTGGTCGCGGGTCATCAACCCCTGGCGCACCAGCTTGCTCATCTCGACGTGGTAGTGGGTGTATCCGTACCAGCGCATCGAGTTGTAGACCGAGAAGAAGTTCATGTCGCAGTTGGTCGAGCCCCCGGGATAGGACTCGCGCGGGGGCTGCCAGCCCAGCTCGCGCCGGATCACCTCGACGTAGTCCTCGGCCGCATCGTCCAGGAACCAGTGGGGCGACAGCACGGTCGCGTGGTGCCGCCGGCCGGCGCGGGCGACGACCTCCTCCATCGACGTCGGGAAGTCCTTGAACCGGGGGTCCTCCTTCAGCGACGCGAAGAACTCCTTGGTGGCCTTGCCCATCGACGCGTACTCGGGCGCATCCACGTTGCAGGCGCACTTCGTCATCATGCCCGGGCGCGCCGACTGGCCCTTGGTCCAGCCCGCGATGATCAGCGGGATGTCGAACCGCGCGGCCATCTCGTACGTCAGCGACATGTACCAGATCGAGCACGGGTGGCAGATGACGGCCTTCGATCGCGTCTCGACCATCTTCCGGAACAGGTCGCGGATGGCGTCGGTCCGGTAGAACAGCAGGTCCACGCCCAGCCGGTCCGCCGCGCGGCGGACGTTGTCGATCGCGTCCTGCTGCTCGAAGCCGTGGTCGAACATGAACGCCAGCGGGTTCATGCGGTAGCGGCGCTTCATGTAGTACAGGGCGGCGGTGGAGTCCTTGCCGCCGCTGCACATGACCAGGCAGTCGTGCGTCCCCTTGCCCCGGTGCTTCTGCAGCATCCGGACGAAGTCGGTCTCCAGCAGGGGCGCGTCCTCGCCCGCGGCATGGCGCCTCTCCTCGGCGCGGCAGACGCTGCACACCCCCTCGGCGTCCAGCGTGATGTCGGGCGGGCTGTGCGGCAGCACGCACCGCGTGCAGATCGGGCGTTCGGGTCCCAGGTCCATGTCACCTCCTGGCCCGGACCCGCAGGCACCAGTGCATGCCCTGCCGGTCCCGGTCGACGATCTCGTGGCCTTCCTGTTCCAGCGACGGCGGCACCGAGTCGATCGGCTCGCCGTCGTCCAGCCACAGTTCCAGTTCCTGGCCCGCGTCCATGCACTCCAGTCGCAGCAGCGCGCGAGCGGCGTTGGCCGGGCACTTCACGCCCCGCAGGTCCAGGCGCTCCGCGCTCATCGCCCCCCCCGCATCGAGGCCACCACCCGTTTCAGCGCGGCGATTGCCGCCTCGATGTCGTCCATCGTCGTGGTCCGGCCCACGCTGACGCGGATGGCGGTCAGGGCGACGGTCGCGGGCACGCCCATCGCGGTCAGCACGGCGCTGGGCCGGGTGCTGCCGGACGCGCAGGCGGATCCCCGGGACACCTGGATGCCCAGCCGGTCCAGCGCGACGACCAGTTCCCGGCCCGGCACGCCGTCGAACCCGACGCAGGCGTTGTTGCACAGCCGATCCGTCCGCGAACCGAAGACCCGGGCGCCCGGCAGCGCTTCCTGCGCGCGGTCCAGGAAGGCGTCCCGCAGGCCCGCCTGGCGCGCGTTCTCGGCCGGCGAGGCCAGTTGAACGGCGCGTCCGAACCCCGCGATCGCCGGGACGTTCGGAGTACCCGACCGCAGGCCGCCCTCCTGCCCGCCGCCGTGCAGCAGCGGCGGCAGCGGGAAGCCGCGACGCACCCGCAGCACCCCGACGCCCTTGGGCCCGTGGATCTTGTGTCCGTTCACCGACACCAGGGTCGCCAGGTCCGCCGGGAAGGCCACCCGCGTGAACGCCTGGCACGCGTCCAGGTGCAGCGGGATGCCGGCGTCCGCGCAGGCCGCGGCGATCGCGTCGACGGGCTGGACCGTGCCGACCTCGTGGTTCGCGGGCGCGATGGAAACCAGCCGCGTGTCCGGCCGCAGCGCCCGCCGCACGTCGTCCGGGTCGACGCGCCCCTCGCCGTCCACCGGCAGCCGCGTGACCGCGACGCCCTGCCCTTCCAGGAACGCCGCCGTCTCCAGCACGCTGGAATGCTCGATCGGGGAGACGACCAGGTGGCCGCCAGGACGGCCGTCCGCCCGCACCGCTCCCTGCAGCGCCAGGTTGTTGGCCTCGGTCCCCCCCGACGTGAAGACGACCTCGTCGGGGTCCGCCTGCAGGGCCGCCGCGACGATCGCCCGGGCGCGCTCCAGCAGCCGGGCGGCGTCCAGGCCCGCCCGGTGGCCCGAGGACGGGTTCCCGTACGTGTCCCGCAGCGCCGCCAGCATCGTCTCGACGACTTCGCGGGCGACCGGGGTGGTGGAGGCGTTGTCGAGGTAGATCACGTTGCTTCCCTGCCTGGCCGGAGTATAGCAAACGCCCCTCGGGACGCCACCCGGGGCGACGCGGCGGGCCCTGGCGGAACGCTCTACGCCCCGTGCCGCAGGATGCGGCCGGGCCTGGGATCCGGGTGGAATCCGTCGGAGTCCACCACGGCGCGGCCGTTGACGAAGACCGCGTGGATGCCCTCGGGGTGGTGGGAGGGGTCCTGCGCCGTGGACCGCGACGCGATGCGCCGCTCGTCGAACAGGACCAGGTCGGCGTACTTCCCCACCTGCACGCGCCCGCGGTCCCGGATGCCCAGCTGGTCGGCCGGCAGCGACGTGGCGCGCCGGATGCCCTCGGCCATCGACACGATGCCGCGGTCGCGCGCGTAAGACCCCAGCCACCGCGGGTAGGCGTCGTGGAACAGGTGCGACGGCAGCCCGAACCCCAGCAGGATCGTGTCCGTCACGATCGACACGTGCGGGTTCCTCAGCGCGCCCAGCACGGACCGCTCGACGAAGGGATCGCCCGGGTACGTCGCCGTCTCGAACACCAGCACCCGGCCCTTCTCCTCGACCAGCAGGTCGCACGCCACGTCGAAGGGGTGGCGCCCGGTCGCGTCGCCGATCTGCTGGAGGTTCTTCCCTTCCAGGTGCTTGTTGTGCGGCAGCGTCACCGACATGATGAAGGCCGCGTCCCAGCCCATCACCTTGAAGGCGTTGAAGGCCCACGAGTCCCGCCCGCGGTGCGGCCACGCGACGTCGCCGTCCTCGATGCTGCGGCGGATCGCGCGCCGCTGCACCGGGTCCGCCAGGCGGCCCAGCATGCCCCGGATGCCGCCCTCCAGCGCCCACGGGGGGTAGAAGGCCAGCAGGTGCGTGAAACCGGCGGACGTGGGCATCCCGTCGAAGCCGATCGGCTCGCCGGCGTCGGCGGCCCGGAACGCCTTCTCCATGCGGCTGGCCAGCAGGCCGTCGATCGGGATCGGCACGGGCCACTTCGCGTACAGCCGGCTGCCGGCCACCACCGCCCGGTGCGCCAGGTAGCCCCACGGGGGCGGCAGGTTCGGGATGCAGAAGAGGTGGCTGACCTGCAGCGGCACCTGGGCGGCCCGGCAGACGCCCATCACCTCGTCCAGCGCCTGCCCCATCGTGTCCGAGTTGTACGACCGCAGGTGCGACGTGAAGACCCCGTGGTGGTCGTGCACCACGCGGGCCAGTTCGGTCAGTTCGTGCGATTCGGAGGCCAGGCCCGGGAAGTACATCAGGCCGGTGGACATGCCCAGCGCGCCGGCCTCCAGGCACTCGGCCAGCAGGCGCTTCATCGCGCGCAGGTCGTCGGGGTCGGCCGGCTGGTTGCGGTCGCCCATCACGTTCATGCGCAGGATGCCGTGCGGGGCCAGCACGCCCGCGTTCAGCAGCACCCCCTGGGACTCGCACGTGGACAGCATCTGGTCGAAGGTCTGCCAGCGGACCTTGTCGTCCTGCGGCGCACCCAGGAAGAAATCGAAGAAGGTGAAGATGTCGTCGCGGTGATCCTCGAACACCGGCGCCATCGACACGCCGCAGTTGCCGCCGACGAAGGTGGTGATGCCCTGCCGGACCAGCGGCTCCAGCAGCGCCGGGTGGTCGGGTCGCACCAGCGTCATGTCGGCGTGGGAGTGGACGTCGATGAAGCCCGGGCACAGCGCCAGCCCGTACGCCGGCACGCGCCGCGCCGCCGTGGCCTCGCGCAGCCCCCCGATCGCGGTGATCCGGTCGCCCTTGACCCCCACGTCGGCGACGTACGGTTTCCGGCCCGAGCCGTCGTAGATGCGGGCGCCCTCGATCACCAGGTCGAACCGCACGACCGCCTTCACCGCCACGACGGACTCCATCCGGGGATGCGCCAGTGTAGCCCACGGACGCGGACAACGCGATGCGACAACCCCGGGGCGACCTGTCGAACGTCAGGTTTCCCGGAGGATCCGGGCGGTGCAGCGGACCAGGTTGCCCTGGTCGTCGCGGTTGTGCATCGAGCCGCCCAGGCAGGCCTTCCATTGCGCGCATTCGGCGCACGGCCCGCGGCGCAGCCGGTCGCGTTCCCGGAACGGGCGGAACCCGTCGCGCCACACGTCGGACACGCGCTGGGTGCGGGCGTCGCCCTGCACGTTGAAGCCGGCGTGGATCACCGGGCAGCCCACGATGCGGCCGTCGTGCTCGATACCCAGCACGGTCAGACCCGCGCGGCAGTACAGGAAAGACCCCCGCAGCAGGCCGCCCTCCCACTCCAGGCCGCACCAGCCGTCGTCCACGAACTCGATCTCCAGCGACCGGCGCCCCTGCGTGAAGGCGACGCGCTGCTCGGCCAGCCAGGACAGCACGCGGCGCAGGTCGGCGGGCGACAGGACCTCGTCCGGGGCCTGCGCGGCCCGGCCGATCGGGAAGATCGCGGACAGGCGGGCGAACCGGATCCCCAGGTCCTCGAAACGCTGGAACACCGCGGGTACCTCGGGCAGGTTCAGCGGCGACGCGGCGCAGATGGTGGTCAGGCCCAGGTCCGGAAACCGGCGCTGGATGTGCTCGATGGCCTTCCACGGCAGCGACCCGGCCGACGCGTCGCCGCGCAGCAGGCGCTGGGCCTCGCCGACGCCGTCGACGCTGATCGTGGGGCACCGCATGCCGGCCTCGACCAGCCGGTCGATCAGCGCCGGGTCGCGCCCGTACGCGATGCCGTTGGAATCCACCGCCACGGTGCGGAAGCCCAGCCGCACCAGGTGGGCGACGATTTCGACCAGGTCCGGCCGCAGCGTCGCCTCGCCGCCCGTGATGCCCACCATGATCTGCGAGGGGTCGAAGTCGGAGGCCATCTCCTCGAAGACCCGCTTCACCTCCGCGGTCGGCAGGTCCGCGCCCGGGCTCTCCTCGTGGGGCAGCACGCAGTACCGGCAGCGCAGGTTGCACCGCCGCGTCGCCATCCAGATCACGAACCGCAGCGTCGGGTGCTGCAGCAGGTGCCGGAAGTTCGAGTGCCATTCGTCCAGGCTGCGCCGGAAGCCGGGGTCGCGGACGCGGGCGGCCTGCAGGCCGGGCAGCGCGGCGGCGAAGGACGGCGACGGGGAGCACGGCGGGTCGGAGCGGGACATCGCTACTTCTTCACGCAGGCGGTCGTGATGCCCACGTCCTGGCAGGTGGAGCCGTCCGGGCAGCCCGGCTTGTCCGGGTCGCACACGATCGGGATGCAGGCCTCGGTGGCCACGATGCACATCATGTCCGGCGGGCAGGTGTCCCGGCAGAAGTGCTGGGCCGATCCGCAGTCCGCGTCGGAGCCGCACCGCTGGAACAGGTCCCCGGGGACGCCCTCGCCGTACCGGACGCAGTACTTCAACGTCGATCCGTCCATCTTGCGGTCGTAAGGCATGCAGACCGAGCCCGCCGGGCACTGGTCGTCGGTGCCGCAGCGGCGGGGGAGGCACAGCGTCTCGCCGCAGCCGGGCGCCGGGACGATGCAGATCATCCCGACCTCGCAGAAGTACTCCTGGCTGCAGTCGGTGTCGTCGAAGCACGGCGCCAGGAACCCCTGCTGCGGCCCCTGCTGCGTCTCGGGCCCCGGGTCGTACGGGGCGATGAACAGCACGTCCGGCGGGGCGTCCTGCGGCCCGACGTCGTAAGGCGCGATCGCGATCATCTCGGGCGGGGCGTCGTACGGGCCCTCGTCGAACGGCGCGATCACGTAGATGTCCGGCGGCGCGTCCTGAGGCCCCGGGTCGTACGGCGCGATGGCGATCATCTCCGGCATCACGTCGTCCACGCCCGGATCGAACGGCGGAGCGATGGCGATCACCTCGGGGTCCACCCAGCCGTCGGGAACCTCGGGCCGGTCGGCCACCAGGTCCTTGTCCCGTTCCCCCTGGTCCAGGTGCTCGTCCAGCAGGCAGCTCGTCAGCCCCATCGGGGCCAGCAGCATCAGCGCGCCGCCCGTGTACATCCGCCGCCGGTCCAGCCACCGGGGGCGCCTCGAAGCGCGGCTGCACGTCCTTTCGTTCCTCGCCATCGTCCCCCTCCGTGCTGCCGAGAACATCATAAGGGAAATCGGGTCGCCGGGAGGTCGTTGTGTGCTACCTTCGACCCGGCCAACGACGGGGGAAGCCATGGCGCGCGCCAGCGGACGGGCATCCGACCAGTTGCGGGAGGTCCGCATCGCCACCGGGATCCAGAAGGACCCGTGGGGGTCGGTGCAGGTGTCGTTCGGGGACACGATCGTGCTGGTCGCGGCCACGGTCGCCGAGCAGGTGCCGCCGTGGCTGAAGGGCAAGGGGCGCGGCTGGATCACCGCGGAGTACGCGATGCTGCCGGGATCGACGCCCGGCCGCCAGGGGCGGGTCCAGAAGGGCCGGTCCGAGGAGATCCAGCGCCTGGTGGGCCGCTCGCTGCGGGCGATGGCCGACCTGGGCGCGCTGGGCGAACGGCTGATCACGGTGGACTGCGACGTGATCCAGGCCGATGCCGGCACCCGGTGCGCGGCGATCACGGGAGGCTGCGTCGCGGTCGAACTGGCCGTGCGGCGCCTGGTCCGCGAGGGCGTGCTGCCGGCCTCGCCGCTGCGCCGCCGGGTCTGCGCGGTGTCGTGCGCGTTGGTCGATGGCGGGCCGGTCCTGGACCCGGACTACTCGGAAGACCACCGCGCGGACGTCGACGCGAACTTCGTGTTCTGCGACGACGGGCGGATCGTCGAGGTGCAGGGGACCGCCGAGGGCCAGCCGTTCGCACCGGCCAGCCTGGACGCCCTGTTGCGCCTGGCGCAGTCCGGGGCCGCCACCCTGTTCGCCGCCCAGCAGGAGGCCCTGGCCCTGTAGGGCGGGGGCCCCGTCCCCCGCCATCGTATTGCCGGGCCCCGTTGCCTGCCCTCAGCGCCCGCCCAGGGACGCGGCCCGCAATGGCGCCAGCGTTCCCTCCAGCCAGTCGGCGACGACGGCGTGGCCGCGCTCCGTCAGGTGGCAGCATCGATCGGAGAAGAGTGCGTCGGCCCCCTCGCGCCGCACGGCCTCCTGCAGGGTGTCGAACGCGTCCGCGACCGGGACGCCCGCGGGTTCCAGCGCCTGCCGCGCGACGGTGCCCACCCTTCGGTGCAGGCCCCGCTCGTCCGCGTCCCCCTCCAGTTCCGGCCGCCCCGGCAGCACCGCGACCATCCACGGAATGCCGGCCGCCTTCAGCCGGTGGTCCAGGTCGGTCAGCAGGATCCGCAGGTGTTCCAGAGACTGGTCCTCGGGCGGGTTGTACTCGATGTCCCGGCGCGCGAGCCGGGCGATCGCCAGGTTCACGTGGCCCAGGAACCTCGAAACCGACATCGCGACCGCCACCGCGAAGGGGGGCGGGGACGCCCAGGCATCGAAGACGATCCGGGCGCCCGAGTCCAGCAGCCGGCAGCGCGGAACGGGCCCCTGCGGCGCGTACTCGATCAGCGGCTGCCGTCCGCACGCCTCGAACGGGACGTCGAGGTACGTCAGGTTGTTCGGGTGCAGGTAGAACACCACTCCCGACACGCGCCCGGCATCGACCCAGTTCCGGACCAGGACGTACCCGAAGTCCGGGCCGGCCCCTGCCACGCCGACGTTCCGGTGCCGCAGCACCGGGTCCCGGGCGTCCAGCAGCCCCGCGAACGCCCGGTCCGGCGGAACCCCCGGACCCTGCACCACCGAGTTGCCCGAGTGCAGCACCTCCCGGGCGGGACGCCCGTCCGGCCCCTCCCGTGCCGGCCACTGCGAGGGGTCCAGCAGGACGAAGCGGCGCACGTAGCCGGGCTGCCGATCCACGTCGAACGACTGCAGGAAATCGGATACCTGCACCGGCGGCCGCTCGGGAGGGGGCTGCAGGAACAGCCGGCTGGCCGCCTCCAGGGCGGCGAGGCAGGCCAGCGCCACCAGGACCTTGCGAACCATCAGGCGCCGTCGCATGGCGGCATCGCCGGCCACGGCCGCCCTCGCCAGCCCCAGCCCCAGCATCACCGCCATCAGCAGCACGTCCCACATGCCTACCCATGTCATCTTCTGCGGATACAGGACCCGTGCGAGGAACACGGGAACGACCAGCAGGCCCCAGCCGGCCCAGCGCGGGAGGGGCCGTCGGCGCCAGCGGCGCATCCCGGCCCCGACCACAGCCCCCAGCAGGAACGGCACGACCAGTTCGGCAAGTGCCAACCCCCAGGCCCCCACCCCCGTGACGGACGCCTCGGGGACACCGTCGGCGCGACGGCCCGGCACGGCCATCGGGGACGAGGGGACTCCCGGGGAGGCGGGCCCCGGCGGCAGGTCGGACGCCTGCGCGTGCACCAGCGCCGCCGGCGGCGCCTCCTCGAACGGGCGCGGGGCGGGTCGCTCCCAGACGGCGGCCGCGGGCACGGTGGCCAGCGAGGCTGCCAGCCTTTCCGCCAGGCCCGCCGGCATCCCCGCGGGAACCCCCAGGCAGACAGGCCCGGCAGGCAGGCCCGTGCATCCGTCCGCCGGGGACCGGAGGGTCACCGCGTGGCAGCCTTCCCCCTCCGCGCACAGCCGCATCTCGGCCTCGGAAGACCCGATGCGGAAGGCCTCGACCCGGATCTGTGGAACCTCCTCCAGGGCCGCGCGGAACCGTTCCCCCGCCCCGGTCGCCAGGAAGCAGCCCGCCCCGGCCTGCGGACAGGGCGTCGAGGCCACGACGATCAGCGCCAGCACAGGGAACATCCGCACCCTCCGGGACGATCGGTCGGCGGCATCATAGCGGCTCGGGCGGGGCAGGGGAATGCGCGGGCCGGGATCTACTTCCGGCTGGCCAGCCGGTTGATGGCGACGTAGTAGTCCACCAGCGAGGCCAGCGCGCCGACGGCCACCAGGATCGACAGCCCCAGCGACACGGGCGACACCAGGTAGCGCAGGTCCGGCACGTAGTGCGAGACGACCAGCAGCCCCACGATCAGGTTGGCGGCAGCGGCCTGCGACAGCGACTTCAGCTTGCCCGAGGGACGCGCCTGCACGACGTAGCCTTCCTTGGCCGCGATGATGCGCAGCGTGCTGACCACCGCCTCCCGGTAGTAGACGATCAGCAGCACCCAGAACGGGATCAGTCCCACCCACATCAGGCAAAGGAACGCCCCGACGTGGGACAGCGTGTCCGCCAGCGGATCGACCAGCTTGCCCAGGTCGGTGACGGTGCCGTGCAGCCGGGCGATGTGACCGTCCACCAGATCCGACGCCTCCTGCAGGGCCATGATCGCCCAGGCCGCGATCAGGAACGCCGGGTTGAGGTCGGCGATCAGTTCCTCGACGGGGGCGCCGTACCCGCTGCCCCGCAGCCCCATCCAGAACAGCAGGACGAAGACGGGGCTGAGGACCAGCCTCGCGAACGTGATCCACAGGGGCAGGTTGGTGGGCGCGATTACCACGGGGGTATCCTAGGCGAAACCCTCGCCCAGCGCGAGGGGGAAATTCAGTCCGTCGCGGCCGCATCCTTCGCCGGACGGGCCGGAACGGGCGCGGCGGCCTCCCCGGCGTCGGCATCCACCGCGGGCACGTCCGGCGCTGCGGCCTCCCCGGCGTCGGCATCCACCGCGGGCACGTCCGGCGCTGCGGCCTCCCCGGCGTCGGCATCCACCGCGGGCACGTCCGGCGCTGCGGCCTCCCCGGCGTCGGCATCCACCGCGGGCACGTCCGGCGCTGCGGCCTCCCCGGCGTCGGCGTCTTTCGCCGTCGTAGCCTTCCCGGCCCCCTCGTCCGCCACGGGCGCAGCCCTCGCGTCGTCCCCCTTGCCGTCCGGCGCCTTCGACGGCTTCTCCCGGCCCGGAACCTCCTTGCGGAGCACCGCCAGCAGGTCGTCGATCCGCTCGGCCGTCAGGCGTCCCGATCCGGTCCACCGGACGGTCCCGTCCTCGCCCACCAGGACCACCGACGAGGTCTTGCCGGTCACCCCCAGCACCTTCGCGGCCTGGCCGCTCCAGTCGCCGAACAGCGTCCGCCCCATCTGCTTCGTGCGATTCTTCATCTCGCGCTGCGCGAACGAGCGGGCCGGCCAGTAGCCGTACTTCCGCATGTCCGCAACCGGCAGCACCACCACCGACCTGGGCAGGCCCTTTTCGCGCGCCAGCCGCTTCTTCAGCGCCGCGTTCCAATCCACGGCGACGCGGTCCTCGTAGATCAGCAGGATGGTCCGTCCGGCCCAGGCAGAGTACCGGACCGTCTTGCCGTCGGGATCCTCCAGGACGAAGTCGGCCAGGCGGGACCCCTGCGCCACGAGTGCCCGCGCCGGAGAGGGAGCCAGCATCGCGAGGGCCACCAGCGACAGGATCCAGCGAGTCATCACGGGAACCACCCCTCGTTGCACCCGGAACCTCCGGACCGTCCCCGTGCGTCGCCTACACCGGCACGATCTCGACCTTCACGCGCCCCGTCTCGACCCTCACCCGGGCCACCGTCACCGGCAACTGGAAGCGGCGGGGACCGGCGCTCCCCGGGTTCAGGTAGGTCACGCCGTTCCTTGCGACGACCTCGGGTCGGTGGGAATGCCCCGACACGACCAGCGACACGCCCGCCGACTTCGGGTCCAGGTCCAGCGACGCCAGGTCGTGCAGGACCAGCACGTCAACGCCCTCGAACGCGATCCATTCCCGGTCGGGCAGGGCGCGCGCCCACGACTCGACGTCCGTGTTTCCCCGGACCGCGGTCACCGGGGCCCGGGCCTCCAGGGCCCGCAGCACCTCAGGCGAACCGATATCACCGGCATGCACGATGTGCCGGGCCCCCGCCAGCGCATCGAGGGCGGACGGGCGAACCAGGCCGTGCGTATCCGAGATGACGCCCAGGAAAGGCGTGCCATCATGGGGCGTTGCGTTCACGGGCCCACCGGGATCCAGGGCCTGGATACAGCGACGGGCGAACCCGGTCCACCCGGGTCCGCCCGTCACGTCGGTTCACATTCTGTTCCAGGCGGGAGGTCCGCCCGGGAATCAGAAGCGCCGGGGGCCGCGATCGTAGCCGCCGCCGCCGAAGCCGCCACGGCCGCCGCCGCCGCCGCGATCCTCGCGCTCGCGCGGGAAGTCGACCTTGACCGCACGGCCGTCCAGGATCTGGCCGTCCATCTCGGCCTTGGCGCGAGCCGCGGCCTCTTCGGTCGTGAAGGTCACGAAACCGAAGCCCTTCGACCGGCCGGTCTCGCGGTCCACGATCACGCGGACTTCCTCGATCTCGCCGTACTGCTCGCACGCCGCGCGCAGCGAGGCCTCGGTGGTCGCCCACGCCAGACCGCCCATGAACAGCTTGTTCTTCTGCATCGGAACACTCCTTGAACCGGGACTCTCGTCCCAACGTGCCCGGAACCCGGGCTCTCACCGGACCGCACGGCGAATTCACGCCGCCGTCCACACCTCCTGAGAGCTGGCGCGCATGCACACGGAACCGTGCTTCCGGGTCACGCAGGTCGGGCAAAAGACCAGACCAGACGCGGATCGCGGGTCGAGTGTGGGCAGGGTAGCCACCTCCAGAGTCGGATGAAAAATACCACCTTCAAAAGCCGAAGTCAAGGGGATTCTTTCGGACTTCCCCTACGAGCCCGGCTGGGGATAGGGTCGCGCCTGCTTGATGAACAGGGCGGGCGGCTCGGTCGGGGCGTCGTCGTCGTCGAACTTGAACTCGATGTCCATCGCGTACCAGCCGTCATTGCCCGCCGCCGGCCCGTAGGCCGCCGAGAACCGCTCGTGGATCGCGGCCAGGGCCATCCCCAGCGTATGGATCTGAAGCGCGGTCAGCACGTGCTGTTCCTCCGCGACCAGGCTGGAATGCGTCATGTACACGACGGGCTGGTTGGGCGAACCGAAGTAGTACAGGAACTCGTCCGACGTCACGCCGGCCGGCGGGTGGACGACCTCGGCGTCGCCCCCATACTGCACGTTGATATAGAAGGCCGGGTCCAGTCCCGACGCGTCGAACGGGTTCGCCGTCACGGCCACCCCGTTCGCCTCCTCGTCCGGGAAGTTCGGGTGCACCAGCAGCGCCATGCCGACGGATCGGTGGTCCACGCCATAGTATTTCCGCTCCTCGAACGTGCGGAACAGCCACGTGCTGGCATAGGTCCCCCGGATGGCGTCCAGCACGTCGTTCCAGTCCGCCGGGTCGCCGGTCTGCGACTCGTAGCACCCCGCGCACGGGAAGCCCTCCAGGTCCTCGCTGTTCGTGCTGGTACGGAATCGCATCTTCTTTCCGGCGTACTCGGCCTGCAGCTTCTCCTTCAGCATCGCCTGCAGCGACTCGTCGACGGCGCCCTCCATCATCGCCTGCCGGAACTCCGCCAGTTGCGTATCCCGCGACTTGTAGTCCCCGGTGAAGGACGGGTCGGCCAGCATCGCGTCCAGCCGGTCGTACAGGCCGTTGTCCCGCATGAACCTGTCGTAGTAGTAGATCGGGATCGCGAACGCGTTCCGGGTCGGCACGTTCGCGGTACGGGCCAGGATCGAGTACTGGGCCGCCTTGCCGCCGAACGCCAGCACCGCATTCCTGATGTTGTCGCGCAGCGTCTCCTCGCCCGACGGCTCCGGCGTCACGTCCTCGATGTCCCACAGGCCCGTCACGCCCAGGTCCATCGCCGGCAGCGTGATCGGGTCGGGCCGCTTCGTCGCCCAGAACGCATCGGCCTCGGCCTGCGTCGCCTCCCGGACGCTCCATTCCAGGGCGCCCACGGTCAGTTCCACCAGTTTCCCTTCCAGCGCCTTCAGGTCCGGGTTCCTCATCGCGCCGCGCAGGCCCAT
The DNA here is from genome assembly GCA_937975765.1 of uncultured Myxococcales bacterium. Classification (GTDB taxonomy): domain Bacteria; phylum Myxococcota_A; class UBA9042; order DTJE01; family DTJE01; genus CAIZWN01. The sequence continues at coordinate 30,115 of CALJUR010000069.1, read as the reverse complement.
GTTGGGCGTGTGGCGGTTGCGGGACAGCACGTTCAGGTGCGACAGCGGCGTCTGGAACTCCTCGGTGACCAGGCCCTGCACGACCGAGATGTCGTTCGGAGCCTCGTCCAGCACCACGATCTCCTCGTAGGACAGGAAGAGGCTGTCCAGTTCCGCCGCCTTCGCGAACCGCAACCAGCCGATGGCGCTGCCCAGGTTCAGCGGCTGGTAGTCGATGGCCGCGTACAGTTCGTCGGTGGTGAGGATCGGCACGTCCGAGGACAGGCTGGCGGCCACCTTCTTGACCGCGTCCGACGTCGGGTGGAAGGCCAGGGCGGGACCGAAGAAGGTCGCTGCCCGCACCGCCTGGGACAGCACGACGACCTGGTCCGCCGTCATCGTGTCGTACGGGGCGATCTCCAGGGCCCAGCGGCCCGGACCCTCGTAGTACGTGACCGCGCCCAGCAGGAAGCGCCGCTGGGGGCTGTAGTACTCGGTGGCGTTGAAGGACGACAGCGCCGGCACCACCGGCAGGCCGTTCCCCGACAGGTGCGTCGAGGCGAATTCGTAGTGGATCGGGTAGGTGACGCTGTTCTGGAAATACAGGGCGTTGGAGTCGGCGGTGTCCAGGACCACCTTCGTGGAACGCGCGCCCGGCAGCGTGGCGTCCATCGGCTCGGACGCCAGCGCCTGGAAGTCCGCGGTGCAGCCCAGGGTCCGGAGGAACCCCGGCGACGTCGTTGCGTCGGTCCACTGGCAGGAGCCCTCCACCACCAGGGGAGGGAAGGTCGTGCCCTTGCCGCCCGACGAGGACCCGCAGGCGCCGGGCGCCGTCGCCGCCAGCAGGACCAGGGCCGTCAGCAACCCCGACGGGAACCGGTTTCGCGTGGTCATCATCGCTCCCATCCGCATCAGGGCGTCAGCGCGAAGCAGTAGATCCCGCCGTACCCCCCGCCGGCCCCCACCGTGCCGGAGCCCGGATCGCCGGCGCCGTTGTCCACCAGGTTGATGCCGGCCTTGCACCCCGCCTCGTCCAGCGCCGACATCCAGTTCGCCATGTCCTGGTCGCCCGGACCGCCGCCGGGGCCGCCGCCCCCGCTGCGCGGCCAGGAGTGGCCGACCCGGGGCTTGCCCACGTTCGTCGCGACGCTCGTCCAGTCCTTGCAGGTCGCAGTCGAGCCGTACAGCCGGCCCTGCGCGTTCGTCCCGGTCAGGAAGTCGTGGTTGTCCACCTGCGGCTGCGTCAGGATCGGCCGGTGGTTCGGCACCCCGTCCTCGTTCGGGAAGTCGTTCTTGATCGTCGCGTCCGCACTGGACGGCCGGTCGTACAGCAGGTCCGCCTTCCTCAGCGCGAACACCCGCCCCAGCCGGTCGTACCACGGCCCTTCCCCGATCCGGTCGATCGCGTTCACGACGTTCCCGTTGCCGTCGTCCGTCGCGCTGAGGAACGCGCGCCACACCTTTGCCGACGCCCCCGGCATGCTCCTCTCCGCGATCGTCGCGCAGATCTTGTCCGCGCCCCGCAGGCCGGCCCCCGCGCCCGTCTCCCCGAACCGCAGGTCCCCGCCGAACCCGTTCGCGCTGCCCGACAGATCCTGCATGGCCCTCAGGCTGGTCACGAAGAAGCTGAACTTCTCCGGTTCCGTCACCTCCGTCCCCGGATCCGTCGTGCCGGGATCCACCGGGCCCGGATCGGTCGCGCCGGGGTCCGGAATCCCCGGGTCGCCGGTACCCGGATCGCCGCCCTCGTCCGCCGCGACCGCCTCGGCCAGCCCCCCCTCGTCCTCGACCCGCGGGCTGTCCTGCGACACGGCGTTGTCTGTGCGATCCGCCGCGTCCTCCGGCAGGGTCGCCTCCTCGCCGCCCAGGGTCTCCACCGATCCCGGCTGGTCCGTTCCCGGGACGTCGATCCAGGGAGTCGTGCCCTCGTCCCCGCAACCGGCCAGGACCAGCCCCAGCGCCGCCCCCGCCACGAACCGACCACCGATGTCCCGTCGCATGCTCCCCCCTCCTCTCGCGCGCACTACTTGCAGTTCAGGTCGGTCCCGCAGGTCGGCTTCTCGGCGGGACAGTCCGCGTCCTCGTTGCAGGACACGACGCCCGGCACCCCGACCGCCCGCGACAGGTCCGACTGCACCTCCAGTTCGACCCGGCCCGCGCCGGCGTTCACAGCCCCCACGGCGCGCCGTGTCAGTTCGATGGTCGGGAATCCCGCGACGCCCATGTCCAGCAGCCCGGTGACCAGGTCCGCCGGGATCGTCAGGGATCCCGTGTCGGCGACGTCGCACACGAGCATGGCCTTCGCGCCGCCGTGGTGGCTGATGTCCAGCTTGACGTGGATCACGGAGATCCCCGGCACGCCGGGCGGCGTCCAGGACACGTCCAGCACGGTGTCCCGTGCCAGCACGATCGCGTCGTCGGGCATCGCCAGCGGCGCGATCCCCCGGGAGGGAATCGTGAACGGGCCGATGTCCTTGCCCGCGGCCTGCAGCACGACGTCCGCGCCCTCGTCGAACGGCGGGAAGGGCAGCGCCCCGACGGTCTGGTACGCCCCTCCGGCGGGCTTCATCGTGACCTCCGAGGCGCCCTCCGCGGTGTGCACGCCCTGCACGACCACGATGCCCACGTCCACCACGTCCGGGTACTCCATGCACGTCTCGTCGGCGACGCACGCGGCCGCCCCGCATCCCTCGCTGCAGAACGGCACGTGCTTCTCCAGCAACTCGCAGCCGCCTCCGCTCCGTTTCGCGTTCCAGGCGACCAGGGACGGCGTCGGGCCATCGAAGACCTGGCCGACCACCTGCGAGTAGGCGTCGCTGGCCGCGGTCGTCGAGGAGGCCGGGACCGCCTCGATCAGCGACACGACGAAACTGCCCACCAGCACCTCCGAGAGGCCGGTCGTGTCGGTCGTCGCGTCGGCCGCAGGCAGTTCCGCACCGGGGTCCGCGGCGGCATCCGTCCCCTCCGCGACGTCGACCGCGTCCCTGGCTTCGGCGCCTTCCTCCGACCCCGAGCACGACGCGAAAGAGAACAGGATCGCCGCCAGGGTCGCCAGCACCAGGGTTCCTCGCCGCATCGTTCCCTCCCCTCTCAAAGCCGGGCGACCAGGCCCGCCGCCCACTGCCCCATCCGGGACCGCACGGTCCCGGCTTCCGCACCCCGCGTCACCGGCCGGGGCGCCACCGCGCTGACCCGCCCGCTGGCCAGCATCTCCGAGCAGGCGCGTTCCAGCCCGTTGCAGTACTTCGAAAACCCCGTCCTCTGCAGGCCGAAGCACCGCACCAGCCCGTTGACCCAGGCCGGGACCTGCACGTCGGTCTTGATCTCCAGCACCACCGGCGACCGGTTCGCATCCAGTCCCGCCGACACAGGGTCGTCGAACGGCACGAAGGGCTCGCCGGCCACCATCGAGTCGGGGCCCGCGATCGGGCGGCAGGCCAGGCACCGGTCGAAGGTCACCCGGCCGTAATCGTCGATGTCGCTGACCCAGGGTTCGCGCACGTATCGTACCTGGAGAATCGGGCTGGCGCCGAAGCGCGTGACGGCATCCTCGAAGCCCTCGTGCAGCGACACCACCGCCCGCCGCTCCATGTGCCATCGCGGGTTGTCGAACAGGCGCGGCAGTTCGGAGACATCGACCCGCCGCCGCACCTTCCAGGTCACGTTCTTCACCTTGTGCTTCAGTTCCAGCCACAGCCAGTCCTCGGGCTGGGCGCCGTAGAAGCGCACCCGCGGCTTGAAGCGGGTGAACTGCTTGAACCGGGTGTCGTGGTAGAAACGCAGGTCCGGCGTGTCGAAGTAGAGGTTGTTGACCCGGTAGCGCCCGTCGGGACCCGCGTGCCTGTCCGGCGAGCAGATGCCGCGCAGGTACTCCCGGATGGCCTCGACCATCCCCTCGGTGACGAGGTACTTGGACTCGTAACGGCTGATGACCTCGCGGCTCATCGTCCCTCCGTCACGGCGACAGATCGGCGAAACTCTCGACCCCCGCGGCGGCGCACAGGTCCGCCGCCGCCACCGCCAGGTCGTACCGGGCCTCCAGCGCCACCTGGCGCTCGTCCAGGTCCGCCAGTTCGAGGTCCGCGACGTCGTCCGCCGCCAGCGTCCGGTCCGCCCGGGCGGCCTGCAGCACCTCGTCCGCCTGGCGACCTTGCCGATCGCGGTCCTCCCGCAGCGAGCGCACCGCGGCCAGCGCCTCGCGATACTTCTGCAGGGCCGACCGGACGTCGCGATCGATCGCCTCGTCGGTCGCCGCGGCCGCCAGCACGCCCGCCCGCTGCCGGACGGCCGCGGCGCGCAACCGGGCCAGGTTCCAGCGCGAGAACGGCAGGTCGATGCCCAGCCGCATCTCGCCCCAGTCCGTCTTCTCCGTCTCGTGCACGAACCCGACCTCGACGAACGAGATCCACGGGAACACCCGGAACCGCTCGGCGGCCCACTCGCGATCCGCCAGGATCGTCCGCTGCTGCGCCAGGCCGACCTCGGGACGATGCCCGGTCGCCGCGCGACGGATCGCGTCCAGGTCCAGGTCCCCTTCCGGCGCCTCCACAGCCACCAGCGCCGCGTCGCCCGGCACCCCGGTCAGGGCCTCGAAGCGCTCGCGGCCCTCGGCCCGCCGCTGCGCCACCCGCGCCGCGTCGCGCCGGGCCTTGGCCAGGCGCCGCATCGCCTTGGCCCGGTCCAGGACGGTCCTCTCGCCCAGCGCCACCAGCGCCTCGATCGAGGCCAGCCGCCCTTCCTCCAGTTCCACGCGCCTTCGGGCCAGTTCGTCCAGTTCCCCCAGGAGCGACTGCCCGGCGAACGCCTTGCGAGCATCCGCCGCGATCCGGGCCCGCACCTCGCCGGTCTTCACCTTCCGCTTCCACAGTTCCACGCGCTCCTCCTGGGCCGCCGCGTCCAGTTCGCCGATGCGCGGCGGGCTCCAGCGCAGCCCCAGCGTGAACTGGTGGTTCGCGTCGGGATCGAAGTACCGCGTGGACAGGTCCTCCAGCCGCAACTGCGGGTCCTTGAACCCCGTCGCGGCGGCATCGATCCCCCGCTGCTGCGATGCCTCCTCGCAAAGCATCATCTGCAGTTCCCGGCTGCGCTCCAGGGCGCGCCGGATCGCCTCGGTCTCGCCGATCGGCTGGGCCCGGGCCGTCCCCGCCAGCACGCCCAGCCCGATCGTCATCGCCAGCGTGGCCGTCCTGCCGTCCATCAGCCGCCCTGCCCGGTTCCCGTCCCCATCGACAGGAACCCGTCGCCGTCGTCCAGCATCTCGACCTTGGCCGCCTCGCCGGGCATCAGTCCGTGGTCCGCGTCCAGCCGCACCCGGAACTTCCGGGCCCAGTACAGGAGGTTGCGCACCGCCAGCCGCTGCGGGATGGCGGAGTAGCCGGGGTCGATGAACGCCACCGTGCCGCCCGTCATCGCCGCGCCGCCCCGGTGCGGGTGGACACGCACGCGCTGGCCCAGGCGCGGCTGGAAGTCCGAAGTCTCGGGAATGTAGACGTCGAGGAAGGCGGCCTGCGGCTCCTCGATGGTCAGCAACGGGGCGAACTTCTCGAGGATGTCTCCCGGCAGCGCCTTCACATCCACGACGCGTCCCGCGCACGGGGAGTAGACGAGCCGGCCTTCCCGCTGGACGTCCAGTTCCTTCAGTTTCATCTCCATCCCGGTGACGTGCTCCAGCCGCTCGCTGAGCATGGACCGCACGTACCCCTCGGCGTCCGACGACGCCCCGCGGGAGGGCGGGTCTTCCGGCACGTCCGCCGGTACCGCGCGACCCGCCTCCCGCACGAACCGGGCGACCTCGGCCTGCCGGATCCGCAGATCGTCCAGGTTGCGGGGCCGCCCCAGGCCGGCCTTCTCGGCCCTGGCCAGGCGTTCGATCTCCGCGTCGATCGCCTTCAGTTCGGCGCGTTTCGCCTCGAGGCCGGCTCGCCGTTCCGCCAGGCCCGCCCGGCTGGCATCCCCCTGCAGCCGCAACCGCTGGTACTCCAGCGTGAACCGGACCCGGTCGGCGTCCAGGGACTCCCGCAGGGCCTTCACCTGGCCGTCCAGCCACTCCCGCTGGGTGTCCAGGTCGGCGGTGTCCAGCGTCGCCAGCAGCTGGCCGGCCTCCACCGGGTCGCCCAGCGAGACCTGGAACTGCTTCACCCGTCCGGCCTCGCGCGCCCCCAGCTTGTGCGTGCGCGTCTCGACGACCCCCAGGAAGTCCGCGTTGACCTCCCGGAAGTGGTGCATCAGGACGGCCCCTGCCGCCACAGCCAGCCACAGCGCCACGAACCCGTATCCCGTCTTCCGTTTCATGCTCGCCCTACAGTTCGACGGTCGCCTGCTGGTTCACGTACGTCAGCCCCAGGATCCCGGGCACCTTCTCCAGTTCCGCCAGCAGCCGCTCGTGCCGGCCGGCCCGGGCCAGCCGGACCTGGTAGGCGCAGTCGACCAGGTCGCCCTGGGCGGCCGGCCGCAGCGTCACCAGCACGAACGATGCCGTGGAGGCCCCCAGGGCCTTCATGACGTTCGCGGTGCTGGACGCGCCCGGAGGTACCTGGAAGCGGACCAGGCCCTCGCTGGCCGTCCGGTTGCCGAAGCGGGTGATGTTCAGCATCACGGCCGCCCCGCAGAACAGGGCGGTGCCGATCAGCGCGGCGACCCAGCTCTGCACGCCCGCCGCAACGCCGACGCCCATCGAGGCGAACACGAAGATCAGGTCGCGCGCGTCCCGCAGGTTGGTCCGGAAGCGGACGATGGCCAGCGACCCGACGATGCCGATGCCGCGCGCGATGTTGTCGCCGATCGCGATCATCAGCAGGCAGGAGACCATGCCGCCGAGGATCATGCTCTGCAGCAGGCCGCGCGACCACGACAGGCCCACGAACGTCCGCTCGTAGGCGAACGCGATCGCACCGGAGCACAGGAAGGCCAGCATCAGCGACAGCAGGATGCCGTGCCACTCCAGCTTGACCGCCCCGAAATTCAACAGCAGGCTTTCCATCGCGAACGCCCCTTCCCTCGAAAGGCCCGGTCCCGAACCCGGGGAACGCGTTCCCCTCGCAAGCAAGGCTAGGGACGTCCTGTTCACGTTCGATATGGATTCGGGCCGCGCATGTAAGGGTCTTGTAAATCCTGCCGGGCGGAGGATGGCAGGCCGATTCATCCGGTACACTTGCCGGGGCAAGGCTTCGGGGAAGGCGGGCGTCCATGAAGGAGACCGGCAAGGAAGGCACCCTCAGGGTCCTGGTGATCGACGACGACCGCAGGTTGTGCTCGCTGCTGGAGGAGTTCCTGGCGCCGTTCGGGTACCTGGTCGAAAGCGCCTACTCGGGCCCGCAGGGACTGCAGCGGGCCCTGCAGGGCGGCTTTGCGGCGGTGATCCTGGACGTGATGCTGCCCGGGCTGGACGGCTTCGAACTGCTGAAGATGCTGCGCCGCCAGTCGGACGTCCCGGTGCTGATGCTGACGGCCCGGGGCGACGAGACCGATCGCATCGTGGGCCTGGAGATCGGGGCCGACGACTACCTGCCGAAGACCTTCTCGACCCGTGAACTGCTGGCCCGGCTGCGGGCGGTGACGCGACGGGCGGTCGCGCCGGCCCGCTCCCCCGACGACATCGTCGAGTTGCCGATCCGGGTCGGGCGGCTGCGGATCGACCCGGCCTCGCGCACGGCGACGATGGGAGGAACGACGCTGGACCTGACGCCGCACGAGTACGCGCTGCTGATGGCCCTGGCGAAGGCGCAGGGGCGCGTGCTGACGCGGCACCACCTGCTGAACCAGATCGCCGGCCGCGGGTACGAGTCGTTCGACCGGTCGGTGGACGTGCACATCTCGAACCTGCGCCGCAAACTGGGCGACGACCCCCGGAACCCCAGTTTCATCCGGACGATGCGCTCGGCCGGCTACATGCTGGTCCCCCTTCCCGTGGAGCCCGAGGGATGAGGGTGCGGCTGCCCATCTATGCCCGGATCCTGCTGTGGTTCTTCCTGGACCTGGTGCTGATCCTGGTGGTACTGCTGTTCCTGTTCCGGCTGCAGTTCCACGCCGAGGCGGGCTCCCCGCTGGCCAGGATGATCGGCAACCGCCTTCAGGACGTCGGGACGCGGATCCGGGACGACATGGAACGGACCGACCCGTCGGCGTGGGACGCGATCCTGGCACGGTACTCGGAGGCGCACGGGGTCGCCCTGATGCTGTACCGGGACGGCGGCACGCGGCTGGCCGGCCAGGCCGTCGACCTGCCCCCGGAGATCGATTCGCTGCTGAAGCGGCGCAGCGCGGTGTTCAAGGAGTTCCTGCCACCGCCCCCGGGGCCGGCCGGCACGCCCCCGCCGGACGGGCCCAGGCCTCCGGAGATCGGTTCGCAGGAGGCCGGTCCGGACGCCGGCCCTCCGCCGCTCCCACCCCGGGATCCGAGGGATCCGCGGGACCCCCGCGAGCATCGTCCCCCAGGCGCCCCCCCCGGGGGGGGCGGGCCGCCCCGGGAACACGGTCCGGGACCATCGATGCGAGCCACCGTGCCGATGGATTTCGCGATACACACCGGCAACCCCAGCCTCTACTGGGCCGGCATGGCCCTGCCCCTGGTGACGAAGCCCGGGACGCACCCGATCGCGGCTGTCCTGCTGGCAAGGTCGGACTCGATCAGCGGCCACGGGCTGTTCTTCGATGCGACCCCGTGGATCATCGTGCTGGCGGCCGTGATCCTGCTGTCGCTGCTGGTCTGGTTCCCGCTGGTCCGCAACCTGACGCGTCCGCTGCGCGAGATGACGGTCGCGGCGTCGCAGATCGCGCAGGGGCGGTTCGACACCCGGCTGGACGACCGGCGCGGCGACGAGATCGGGGCGCTGGCCGGGCGCATCAACGACATGGCCGGGCGCCTGGACGTGCTGGTGGGCGGCCAGAAACGGTTCCTGTCCGACGTGGCGCACGAACTGGCGTCGCCGATCGCGCGGATCCAGTTGCAGGTGGGCATCCTGCAGAACTCCCCGGTCCCGATCGACCCGGGGCGGCTGGAGGAACTGCACCAGGAGGTCGAGGATCTGGCGGAACTGGTCAACGAGCAGTTGTCCTTCGCCCGCGCCGAAACCTCCCCGTCCCGGATCCGCCTGGAGCCGGTGACCGTCCTGGACGTGGTGCAACGGGCGCTGCGCCGCGAGAACCGGGCCGGCGCGGACGTCCGGGTGGACCTGCCGCCCGGGCTGGCCGCGCTGGCCGATCCCGAACTGCTGGCCCGGGCGCTGGCCAACCTGCTGCGGAACGCCCTCCGGTACGCGTCGGGCCAAGGCCCCATCGAGATCGCCGGGTGGGCCGATGGAGGGGAGACGTTCGTGCAGGTGCGGGATTCGGGCCCCGGGGTGCCGCCCGACCACCTGGACCGGATCTTCGAGCCGTTCTACCGGGTCGAGACCTCCCGGACGCGCGACTGCGGCGGCGTGGGGCTGGGCCTGGCCATCGTGAAGACCTGCGTGCTGGCCTGCCACGGGACCGTGACGGCCGCGAACCGCCAGCCGATCGGATTCGTCGTGACCCTCGCCCTGGCGCATGCCGACCCGGTGCAGGTCCCCACGACCTGAACGTGCCTGCTGCCACCCCGGTCCCGTCCCCGGGCCCCCGGACGTCGGCCGGCTTTACCTTGGGCCCCGGATGCCATAAGGTTTCGTCCGGTTTCGGTGGAGGAATCCCGTGCGGGCAATCCCCTGGTTCCTGGTGGCAGTGATCGCCTACGTGCCGGCCCGGGCGGCCACGCTGGTGTCCGGCCCGTTCCTTCGCGACGTCGGGACCGACCGCGCGGTCATCGCGTTCGAGACGGACGTGGACACGCCCGCCGCGGTGGAGGTGGGCCAGACCGACGCCTACGGCACGACCATCGCCTCCCCATCCGCCGGCACCTGGCACCAGGTGACGGTGGAGGGCCTGCCGCCGAAGTCCCTGCGCCACTACCGGGTGCTGCTGGACGGCGCGCCGGCCGGCCGCCCGGGCACCTTCATCACGGCACCGTCCGGCCCCGAGCCCTTCACCTTCCTGGTCTATGGCGACTCGCGGTCCAACCCGGACGCCCACGCGCTGGTCGTGGCACGGATGGCCGAGCACCCGGCGTCTTTCTTCGTCAACACCGGCGACCTGGTGTCCAACGGCAGCAAGGTCGAAGAGTGGAAGGACCTGTTGCGGATCACGTCCGAACTGTCCGGCGACATGCCCTTCCTGGCCACGTGCGGCAACCACGACCTCGACGGCGACGGCCCGCCCGACTCCTTCATCCGGTATTTCGGACCGGTGGAGCCGACGGAGGGCCCCGGCACGTACCGCGTCCAGGACTGGGCCGGCGTGCGGATGATCTACCTGGATCGCTTCTTCGCGGGTACGGTCGACGTCGAGTGCTTCATGCGGGTCCAGTCGTTCGAGTTCTGCTTCGACGCCCGGCAGATGGAGTGGATGAAGGCGCAACTGGAGGCGGCCCGGACCGACCCCGCCGTGAAGCACGTGTTCATCGTGGTCCACGAGGGGCCCTATTCCTCGAAGCCGGATCGCAACGGCGCTGCCGAACTGCGCATGCAACTGAACGACTTCGCCCGGTCCAAGGTCCGGGCGATCCTGTCGGGCCACGACCACCTGTACGAACGCGGCTTCTCGGGGAACGGGATCCCGTACGTGGTCAGCGGCGGCGGCGGCGCCCCCCTGTACGAGACGACCGTGAAGGAGGGGCCGACCGTCCCGCCCCACGAGCTGGTCATGGCCGCGTCGACCTACAATTTCCAGCGCGTGCGGGTGGACGGCGACCGGATCGAGATCAACACCTTCGACGCGGCCGGCATGGAACTGGAGGCCTTCGAGATCGTCCCGGGACCGGCATGCCAGGCCGTCGGCGACTGCCCCCCCCCGAAGGCGGGCTGGTGCACGGGCGCCCCCGAATGCTCGATCGAGGGCCGGTGCATCTGGACGTGTGAACCGCCCCCGGAGTGCTCCGACGAGGAAACGACGCTGTGCGAGATGAGGACCCCGGTGGAGGACTGCCCGGGCGCATGGACGTGCGTGCAGTCGAAGTGCGCGTGGGCCTGCGACCCGCCGCCCGAGACCGTCCCGCCCGACGCCGGGACGGCCGACGCGACGGAACCCGAACCCGGCGAGACGGACGAGGGAACGGCGACGCCCGACAACCCGCCTGCAACCGATCCCGGCACCGCGACGGACCCGGGGGTGACGACGCCCCCGGAATCCGCGACGCCCGCCGGCAAGGGCGGCGGCTGCTCGACGGTCCCGGCCGCCTCCCCGTCCGCACTGCCGCTGGTCCTGCTGGTGCTCGCCGCCCTGGGTGCCCGCTTCCGTGCCTCCCGCCGTCGCTGACGGAGATCGCCTCACGAATACGGGTCGCGGAGGATCCCGGGAGCGGCGGCCGCGAGGTCCAGGCAGGGTGGCGGCCGCCGCCCCGGGGGTCGGGTCATCCGGTCAGGGGGTGGCCTCGTAGGCATAGCCGCCGGGGCCGGTCGCCGGGCCGGGCCACGTCTGCTTGGTCATCTGGTCGTAGATCATCGCGTTGGTGCCGAACTTGACGCTGTACGCGTCGTAGCCCAGCGCGGCCAGGAACGTCGTCACCTGGGCGCTGTTCTGGCCCGAGTAGCAGTAGATCGCGATCTTCTGGTCCAGCGGCAGGGTGGCCAGGTGCGCGGTGGTCAGCAGGCTGCTCTTCGGGGTGTACTGGTGGGCGCCCGGGACGTGGCCGGGGGCCAGGTACTCGGCCTCCGGCCAGTAGTTCACGATGTAGAAGTCCTCGGGGGCCGACAGCAGGTCCGTGACCGTCATGAAGCGCGGCGCGTCCAGCACGCCGGCCAGGCGGTCCTCCAGGATCTCCGTCGCGGTGGCCTTGCCCGTGTCCAGCACCGGGTAGGCGCCCGACGAGGCCTTGCCCGTGTCGGGATCCATGACGAACTGCGCGCCGTAGGCCGACGACGTGAAGGAACTCCACAGGTCGAAGTCGGTGTGCCACGCCGACATGCCCCACTTCAGGCTGTAGGCGTCGTAGCCCAGCAGGTTCAAGGCCGCCACGGCGAAGCCGGCGTTCTGGCCCGTGTGGCAGACCACGAGGATCTTCTGGCTCTTGTCGAGGCTGGTCTTTGCGTAGGTCACCACGTCCTTCAGGGCCACGAAGATCGCGCCCGGGATGTGCCCGTCGTCGTAGTCCTTCCTGCCGTTCGCGGCCTTCTGCCACGTCCCGTTGGTGTCCAGGCCGTACTTGTCCTCGGCGCGGACGTCCAGGATGACGTAGTTCGAGGTCCCCTCCGCCACCACCTCGGTGGCCGCGATGACCTTGGGGGCCGCGGTGCTGGACATGTAGTTGCCGCCGACCCCTTCCAGGTGGTCGATCAGCATCTGGAACTCCTTCACCGCCGGGGCGGCCGGCTCGAACGCGAAGTCCTTGGGCCCCGCGACCGGCCCGGCCCACTTCTGCTTGGTCAACTGGTCGTAGACCATCGCGTTGGCGCCGAACTTGACGCTGTACGCCTCGTACCCCAGCACGTTCAGGAACGCGGCGACCTGGGCGCTCTGCTGGCCCGTGTAGCAGTAGACCGCGATCTTCCGGTCGATGGGCAGCGTGTCCAGGAACGCCGTGGTCAGGAGGCTGGTCTTCGGCGTGTACTGGTGGGCGCCGGGGATGTGGCCCGGGTCCAGGTACTCGGCCTCGGGCCAGTAGTTCACGATGTAGAAGTCCTCGGGTGCGGCCATCAGGTCCGCCACCGTGACGAAGCGCGGGGCCGCCAGAACGGAGGCCAGGCGAGCCCGCAGGATGGCCTCCGGATCGGTCTCGGACGTCGCGAGGGTCGGGGAGTTGCCGGCCGGGTCCTTGCCCTCGTCCGCGGTCTTCACGAAGCGTTCCGCGTAGGCCGAGGAGGTCGCCCCGCTCCAGATGTCGAAGCGGGCGTTCCAGGCCGCCATGCCCCACTTCAGGCTGTACGCGTCGTAGCCCAGCAGGTTCAGGGCGGCCACCGCGTACCCGGCCACCTGGCCCGTGTGGCAGACCACCAGGATCTTGTGGTCCACGGTCAGGTGCTCGGCGACATACGTCAGCAGGTCGCCCAGCGCCACGTGGACGGCGCCGGGAATGTGGCCCTCGTCGAAGTCGGGCACGCCGTTCGCGCCCTTCTTCCACACGTTGTAAATGTCGAAGCCGTACTTGTCCTCGGCCCGCACGTCCAGGATGGTCCAGGCCTCCAGCCCCTCGGCCATCACGTCCGTGGCCTCGAGGACCTTCGGGAACGCGCCGCCGTTCAGGTAGTTCCCGCCCGCGCCCTCCAGGTAGGCGATCAGGGCCTGGAACTCCGTCTGCGGGTTCGTCGTCTCGGAGGCCGTGTCGGTCGCCGGGACGTCCTCGACCGCGGTGTCGCCGCCCTCGTCGGTCGGCGGCAGTTCCTCGGTCGTCTCGGGTGTCGTCTCGGCACCCTCGTCCGTCGGCGGCAGTTCCTCCACCGTCTCGGCCGTGGCCTCCGCGCCCTCGTCCGCCGGTGGCAGTTCCGCCATCGCCTCGGCGCCCGGGTCCGGGACCGCGGTCTCCTCGGCCGACGGGTCCGCCCCGGGGTTGTCCGGCAGCGCGTTGTCGGCCTGCAACACGTCGGTCGTGTCGCCGGTCGAGGACGACCCTCCCTCGTCGCACGCCCACAGGGCCGAGGCCATCAGGACCGCGGCCAGGATCCGGGTGATCCGGTGCATGGAACCTCCTGTCGGTTTTCCGTACCTCCCAGCGACTGCACGCCCGGGGCGGCCCTTCCGCCCCGGGCCCTGCTCCAGGATCCGGTCAGGGGGCCTCCCACCCCTCGGGCAGCAGGCCATCCACCACGACGGATGCGTTGGCGCCGACCTCCAGGGGCCAGCCCGCCTCGACGTCCGCCTGGAACAGGTACAGGCCGCGATTGGCCTGGCTGCCCCCCATGTCGCCGGCCAGGTGGCAGTTGGCCCCGCACTCGGCCCCGGCCGCCACCTTCGTCCTCGACGTCCACCGCAGGATCGAGTGCGGCGACGTGTACTTCCAGGTCGACACGGCGTCGAAGGCCGGCGGATCCTCGGCGCCCCACGGCGCAAAGCCGTCCGGCGTCGCCGGGGCATGGCGCAGCAGGCCGAAGGCGAAGCGCTTGCCGGCCAGCGGGTTGCGCCCGATCTTGAAGGCCCGGAAGGGGTTGTTCTCCTGGTACGCCTCGTCGTCCTTGTAGACCCCGGCCACGTGGCAGCCCTGGCAGTTGGCGTAGGGCTGGGAGTGGCAGGTGTAGCAGGAAAGCGTATTCCAGTGCATCAGGTGGTAGGCGTTGGCCTTGTTCTTGTTCCCGTGGCAATCCTCGCACTGGGGCAGGCCCGGCGCCTCGTACCGGTGGGCCGCGTCACCGGCCGGCTGGTGCATCTCGGCCGCGTCGTGGCAGGACATGCAGGTCATGCCGCGCGCGAAGTGGGTGTCGGGCAGTCGCCCCTCCTCGTCGTTGCCCATGAAGTCGTCGCCGATCCGTGCGCCGTGGCAGCCCATGCACTGGTACTTCTGGCTGGGCACCTTCCCGATGACGTGGTTCTTGATCAGCCCCTTGCCACTGCTGTCCGGCCGGCTGACGTGGCAGTCGCCGCAGGTGGCATGGCAGGACGTGCACTCGCCGTTGTACCCCTCCCGGGCCTTGGCGGGGCACTCCTCGAAGGTCCCCACGCCGTAGCGGGTGGCCAGGGTCTTCCGCTCGCCCTGCAGCGTCGCGTGCATGCTGAGGGCGTGGTCCTTCACGATCGTCTCGTGGCAGGGCAGGCATCCCCGCTGGCCCAGGCCCGAGGGGTCCTTGACCAGGCCGACGTGCGCGGCCTCGGGGTCGCCCATCGCGGTCGGGTCGCCGCCGTGGCAGTCCTCGCACGTGCGCATGGCCATGTGGAAGTCCAGGTCCGCCGGTGAACCTTTGTTGCCCAGGCTGATCAGCACCTTCTTCGCTGCCTCCACCGGAGGCAGGGAGCCGCCTCAACCACCCCCTCCTTCGACCTCGCCGCCCGGATCCTCGGGCAGCAGCACCTTCAGGGTCGGGTAGTCGGTGTGGCAGTTGATGCAGGCCGAGGCGGGCACCTGGGTCACGTCGGCCGGCACGTCGGGCCCCGGGTCGTCCCCGGAAGCGGGGTCGGCCGTACCCGGATCCGCCGCGTCCGGGACATCCGGATCCAGGGCGTCTTCCGGGGGCAGGTCGCCGGCCGGCACGTCCGCCGGGGACTCGTCGCCGGACGCGGCATCGTCCGGCAGCGCGTCCGCGAGGCCCTCGTCCCCCGCGGGCAGTTCCGGCGACGCCAGGTCCTCCCCGGGGATCTCGCCGGCCGGCACCTCGGGAGCGACCTCCGCGGGAACCTCCTGGGGGGGCACCTCGGCCGCCACCTCGGCCCCCGGGTCGGCCGGGACCTCGGGCACGATGTCGGCCAGGACGTCCCGGCCCGGGTCGTTCCCTCCGCCTGCCCCGCAGCCGGCCGCGCCGACGGCCCAGCCGGCCGCCAGCAGCAGCAGCGCGCGTCGCCTCATGGCTTGCCTCCGCTTCATCGCGCCCGGTCCGACACGCCCTCCAGGGGCTGGTTCGCCTGGCGCCATCCCACGATCTCCACGTCGCTGCGGCGGGCCCGGAATCCCGAGGCACGCAACTTCTCCACCGCCTTGTCCGCCAGCAGGCAATAGCGCCCCCGGCAGTACGCCACCACTTCGCGATCCCTCGGAAGCGCGTCGAGATGTCGCTCCAGTTCCGCCAGGGGCACGGAAACCGCCCCGGGCAGGTGCGCCGTCCGGAACTCCGACTCGGGCCGGACGTCGATGACCACCGCGTCCCCGTTGCGGGCCAGTTGCAGCAGTTCGTCCCGTCCCACCGCCTGCGCCCGCGTGGGGCTGTCGGCGATCTCCTGCAGGGCCCGCTGCAGGTCCGTCAACCGTTCCACGGCCAGTCCCTTCATCGCGTGGAAGAAGGACTGGACCTCCTCGCCGGCGACCGAGTAGACGACGCTCTGTCCCTGGCGCCGCCCCTCCACCAGCCCCGACGCCTTCAGGATCTGCAGGTGATGGCTGGCGTTCGCGATGGACGTGCCGGATTCCCGGGCCGCCTCCTCGACGGTGTGGGGTCCCTGGACCAGGACGTTCAGCAGCACCAGGCGGGCCGGCGAGGACAGGGCCTTCCCGATGCGCGCGAACTGGCCGTAGGCGAACGCCTTGAAGTCCTCGTCGGGAGCGGAGCCGGGTCCGGGCATCGTGGCCATCCTAGATTCAAACGTTCGTTAGAATCTACGAACACGAATCCGGAGTCAAGAGGGAAGTGATTCCGCGATGCGAACTGCGCTAGACTCGGCCATCCGGCAAGGGAGTCCCCCATGTCCCGCACGCCCGATCAGCCCGACGTTCCCGCCCCCCAGGCCTCGGGGTCCGTGAACCGGCGGCCGCTGGCCACGAGGATCCTGGGCTGGATGGCGGGCGGCCTGGCGGCGCTGGCCCTGCTGTTCGCGGCCTACACGTGGATGGCGCTCCACTACGCGTTCTCGGACGGCGAGCGTGCCGGCTACGTCCAGAAGTTCTCCCGCAGGGGATGGGTCTGCAAGACGTGGGAGGGAGACCTGGCGCTGGTGAACCTGCCCGGCCAGCCGGCCGAGATCTTCCAGTTCACGGTCCGGGACGCCGGGGTCGCGACGGAGATCGACCGGCTGATCGGGAGGCGGGTCGCCCTCTCGTACGAGCAGCACGTGGGCGTCCCGCTGTCCTGCTTCGGGGACACCGCGTACTTCGTCACGGCCGTCCGGTCGGTGGAGTGACCCGCCGGTCCTTCGCGCCCCCGCGACGCTACTGCCCGGCCGACACGAAGCCCGCGTACCGTCCCAGCCAGTACGCCAGCAGGAAGTCCTCGGGGGAGTAGACCCGGTCGGGCACGGCCTCGCGGGCCTGCGGGATCTCGTACGGATCCAGGCGCCACAGGTAGTTGTCGTAGTCCCGCAGCGCCAGCGGGATCACCTGGGCGGCGTTGCCCCTCCCCATCCGGTTCGTGCAGGCGGCCTCGATGCCCGGGGCCGTCGCCCCCAGGTCCCGCCGGTCCCGCGGCAGCCCGTCCAGCGTGCATGTGGCATCCTCCCAGGCGGGCCGGAAGGTCGGCGCCACGCCGGGCCATCGCATCGCGCCGTGCAGGAAGATATACAGGCTGTGGGTCGAGCGGTGCACCGGGGGGGCGATCCCCTCCTCGGCGGGCTCCCAGATGCCGCGGTCCAGCAGCGCCAGCAGGCGGTCGCGGACGGCGGGCCGGCGCTCGCGCCGCAGCAGCGGGTACACCGCCTGGAAGATCATGTCGATCTGGTCATAGCTGGTCATGCAGCCGGCGACGTAGAGGACCATCAGGCTCTCGGCCACGTCAAGGTACGAGCCCAGGTCCACCCCGTCCAGGTCGGGGCAGTCCCGGCGGTCCCCCAGCCGCAGCAGGCAGTCGTCGAGGAAGTGGCGCAGGTCCGGCCCGTCCCAGGCCACCCGATCCGCCGCGGGCATCTCCTCGAACGCGTCCACCGCGGTCCTCAGCCACGACATCGTCAGCATCGCGTTGAAGCCCGGAAAGTCGTCGATGACGCCGTACATCATGCGGCCGTGCTCGGTCACCTGGCCGGTGTGATCGATGATCTGCAGGCCGTTCGTCACCAGGTGCCGCGCGAAGGCCAGCAGGTCGGCCCGGATCGCCGCGCGGATGCCGGGGTCCTCCAGCAGGTCCAGCGCCACGGCGTATCCGAACACGATGCCGTCCATGGTGTCCTTGCTGACGTCGTCGTTCCACCACCAGCCCTCGTAGCCCGGTGCCGTGGACGCGACCCAGTGCGCGTGGCCCGCGGCATCGTTCGTGTAGGCGAAGCCCGGACGCTGGTAGGCCCGCCCGTACAGGCCCGGGATCCCGGTCACGGCCGCCAGGTGGTGCAGGCCCTCGACCGCCTTCCGGGCGTTTTCCAGGGCCTGGGTGTCGTGCGTCACCGCCCACCGGAAGGACTGGGAAGCCAGGTAGATCGCGGTCCACAGGCCGGTGCTGGGCTGGTGTTCCCGCGACACGACGTTCCCGTCGCCATCCTCGCGGACCGTCCGGATCAGGCCGTCGTCCAGCAGTTTCGAGGACACCCTCTGGTCCAGGTAGGCCGCCTTGTCGACCAGCGAGCCGGGCGGGGCCGAACCGGCCGGGCAGGACACCGCCTCCCTCGGCTGCGCCTCGGTGAAGGCCAGTTCCAGCCGGGTCCGCGATGCCGTCGCCCGGAAGGTCACCGCCGCGATGCCGTCCCGCCAGTCCACGACGGGATCGGCCACGGGCCCGGCCGCGGCGTCCGAGATCGACGCCACCCGGACCGAGCCCAGCGGCCATCCCCCGTCCATCACGAAGGCCGTCACGTCGCGCCCCGCAACGGTATCCAGTTCGACGCGCAGCCGCCCCGACGCGGCGTCCCACGACTGGCCCGCCACCTCCACCGCGCCTCCCAGCAGGTGCAGCGTGGTGCCCGCCAGGGCGGGGCGCGACGGGCGCGGGTGCAGCACCAGCACGCGCCCCGTACGCGGATCGAGCGTGCGCCGGACGTGCCCGCCGGTCACCCACTCCCAGGTCCCGTCCCAGGCGTCCAGCGCCAGCACGTCCGTCCCGGCATCCGCCACCCCGGCCGCCGCCAGGTCCACGTCGAACTCCCGCGCTGCCTCCGGCTGGCCGTCCGCCGGCTCCCAGGCCCCTCCGACGTCGCGGTTCCGGCCCCAGTGGAACAGCCCGAGGACGTGCCAATGCCGGTCCTCCCGATCGACCGGCAGCAGCCAGCGCTCGGGGTACTCGCGTACGAACAGGTCCAGCGGTCGCGCGGAGCGCGGGTACACCGGCAGCATCCGGTACACCACCTCGCGCCATTCCGGGTGGGCGTGCAGGTCGACGAAGTTCTCGCCCATCTTCACGATGCCCCCGGTCAGGGCCACCAGCGACGCGAAGGCGCGCGCCTCGCCCATCGTCAGCCCGTAGGCGTCCCGGAAGAAGACCAGGTCCGGGTGGTTGATCCACAGGTTGTGGGACATCCAGTACCGGCGGGCCACCGTCGCGACCGTGACCTTGATGCCCTGGTCCCCGGAGCCGGCCGGGTCGCCCCACCAGGGCTCGTTGTCCAGCGTAATGCGGTTCCCGTCGGCGACGTCGAAGGTCAGGCCGGTGGCGGACACCAGCAGCAGGAAGGTGTCCGGCCCGATCGCCTCCCGGATCACGTCCAGCGCGTTCACGTACGCCTCGGTGGCGGAAACGTCCGCGTCGCGCAGGTTCGCCGCGAACATGGCGAAGTAGCTGAAGTCCATCTTGATCCAGCGGTAGCCCCACTCCTGCGTGATCTGCCGGAACCGCTGCGCCAGCCAGTCCAGCACCTCGGGGTTCGTCAGGTCCAGCAGGCGCTCGTCCGAGGGCACGAAGGCGGCGCCCAGGTCCGCGACGTCGGCCACCCAGTCGGGGTGCTGCAGCAGCGTCAGGCTGTCCTCGTGCAGCGTGAAGGGCGAGATCCACAGGCCGGGGATCATGCCGCGGTCCCGGATCTGCCGGGCCATCCAGGCCATGCCGTCCAGGACGACCCCGTCCTCCTCGTGGTCCGGGAAGCGCGCGGGGTTCGGCCACCAGTCGCCGACGGCCGTCTCCCAGCCGTCGTCCACCACGAACCATCGCATCCCGTGGGGAAGGAAGTCCGACGCGGCCAGGTCCAGGTTCTGCAGGATCAGCGCCTCGTCGATGGCCGTGCCGTACCCGCCGGACCCGTGGCCGCCGCCCCAGGAGTTCCAGCTGGCGGGGACGTCCGTCCGGACCTTCTTGCCGATGCGCCTCGCGTAGCGCTGCGCGAAGGCCTCCAGGCCCTCCTGGGCGGTGGCTGGGAACGGCTCCACGCAGAAGGTTTCGGACCTCAATCCCCGGGCGCCGCCCAGGTCCGCCACCCCCTCCTCCCCCCCGGGAAGCGGCGTCGCGGCCCGGCCCCCGAGGTAGTGGCAGCGGCCCTCGAAGCGGGTCATGCCCAGGCGATCCGGTCGCCCCTCCTCGCGCAGGACGGTTGCCGAGGCGGGGTCGAAGTCCACCACCACCATCCCCGCACCCTTGCGGCTGGACAGGAAGCCCGCCACCAGCGCGGCACCGGACACGGGATCCTGCACCCCCGCGGCCCAGTTCGAGGCCACCCCCGGGGGGAACAGCAGCGAGGTCCCGCTGCCCACCGGGGCGACCCGGGCCTCGTAGTCGAAGTAGATGTCGTAGCCGTCGTCGAGGATCCGGTGGGTGGACGGGTCGGGCCCCAGGTACAGCGCCCCGCCCGAGTCGCCGTCCGCGGCCAGGGGCGACAGGCCCAGCAGGCGCCGGGTCGTGCCGGCGTCACCACCCGTCCAGGCCGCCGTCACATCGGCCGTCACGAAGGCCGTGCCGCCCCGGACCTGCAGCCGGGTGACCAGGACGGGCCCGTCGCCGGAGGGCTCGTGCCGCAACCGCAACTCCACGCCCTGGCCCAGCGCATCCTCGAAGGGCGCCGCGTCCCACGTCCCGGTGCCCGGTCCGCCCGACGAGGCATCCCTCTCTTCGCAGGCCGGGTCGCCGAATTCCGTGTCGTCCACGCACTCCAGGTACTGCGTCCGGGACTCGGCACCGTCCACCACGCGCGTCCAGCCGAAACCCGGAACCCCGTCCGCGGCCCGCTCCACCCGGTAGCGACCGGCAGCCGGGTCGACGACGATCCTCACCCGGTCGCCCTCCAGCAGCACCTGGGTGCCGGACGCCCGCGCGGTCACGCCGCCGTTCTCGACCGGGGGTGGGGGGGAAGTATCGGCGGGCAGGTCGAAGGCATCCTCGACGGGCCCCTCGACCTCGGCATCCTCGGCCGGCTGCTCGCCCGAGGGGTCGCCCGGCAGGTCTCCCGCCGGCGCGTCATTCCCGGCATCGATCCCGTTGTCCGGGCCCGGAACCTCCCCGTCCGCCGGGCCGTTCCCGCAGGCGGCCGCCGCCAGCATCGCCAGGGACAGGGAGAGTCCCAGGGCCTTCCAGCAACCGATCGACCGCGTTTCCATGCACACCTCCCCCCCCAACTCGACGGTCCTTCCCCGGTTCCGGGCATTCCGGTCCACGTTCGTCCGCCGCCCCGGAAATGTCAATCAAGTTGACAACGAAGGGGCGCTGGGGGCAGGATAGACCACCCGGTCCAACCAACCGGTTCGCCCACCGGTCGAACCGGGTTCCCGAAGGGAGGGTCTCGATGCCTCGACCTCGCTTCCTCCGGATGCCGGCGGACCGCCGCCTGAGGCTGCTGGACGAGGCCGCCCGCGAGTTCGGCCGGCACGGGTTCGAACGCGCCTCCCTGAACCGCATCCTGGAGGCCGCCGGCGTCAGCAAGGGCGCCGCCTACTACTACTTCGAGAACAAGGCCGACCTGTTCGCCGCCGTGGTCGATCACTACTGGGAGGAGGTCCAGCAGGAATCGGGGCTGGACCTGGCGGCCCTGACGGCAGCCACCTTCTGGGATCGCCTGGCCACGTTCGGCGAAACGGCCATGCGGCGCGCCGTCAGCACGCCGTGGATGAACGGCGTGGCCCGCGCGATCTGGACGCTGCCGCCGCGGGCCCGTTCCGAGGGCCGGCTGAAGGACATCTTCGCGCGCACGCAGTCCTTCCTGGCGGGACTGCTGCAGCGCGGCCGCGAACTGGGCGTCGTCCGCGCCGACGTGCCGATGGACCTGCAGATGGCGATGGTTCTGGCCATCGACCAGGCATCGGACCGCTGGATGGCGGATCACCTCCCCGGCATGGAGCCGGCGGACATCGAGACGCTGTTCCGGGCGCTGTTCCAGGCGATCCGCCGCCTGCTGGAACCGGAGGTCGCCCGATGAGCGAACGCGATGTCGTGCTGGAGGCCCACGGGCTGGCCCGTACCTACCACATGGGAGAGGTCGACGTGCACGCGCTGCGCGGCGTGGACCTGCTGCTGCGCCAGGGCGAGATGGTGGCCCTGCTGGGCCCGTCGGGCAGCGGCAAGTCCACGCTGCTGAACCTGCTGGGCGGCCTGGACGTCCCGACGGCCGGGACCCTGCGCTACCGGGACCAGCGGCTGGACGGCGCGAACGAGACGCTGCTGACCCGCTACCGTCGCAGGCACGTGGGGTTCGTGTTCCAGTTCTACAACCTGATCCCCAGCCTGACGGCGCGCGAGAACGTGGCGCTGGTGACCGAGATCGCGGACGATCCGCTGGCCCCCGAGGAGGCGCTGGGGCTGGTAGGCCTGTCCGACCGGATGGACCACTTCCCGTCACAGATGTCGGGCGGCCAGCAGCAGCGGGTGGCGATCGCGCGCGCCATCGCCAAGCGCCCGGAACTGCTGCTGTGCGACGAGCCGACGGGCGCGCTGGACATCACCACGGGCAAGGTGGTGCTGGAGGCCATCGACCGGGTGAACCGGGAACTGGGGACGACGACCTGCATCATCACGCACAACGCGGCGATCGGGGACATGGCGGACCGCGTGCTGACGCTGGCCGACGGGCAGGTGGTGAAGGAGCGCGCGAACGCTCGGCGCGCGGCGCCGGCGGAGATCGCCTGGTAGAGCCCGCCCGGGCACGGAGACGGAGCCGGCGGGTTTGCGCAGCAGACTCCCGGCGGAGGCGGAGTCGCCTCGGGCGCATTCAATGACCACGCTGGATCGCAAACTGCTGCGCGACCTGTGGCGCCTGAGGGGGCAGTCGATCGCGATCGCCCTGATGGTCGGTTGCGCCGTGGCCGCCTACGTGGGATCCCTCAGCACGTTCCGGTCGCTGAAGGAGTCGCAGTCCCGCTACTACGAGCAGTACCGCTTCGCGGATGCCTTCGCGTCGATGAACCGG
The DNA here is from genome assembly GCA_937975765.1 of uncultured Myxococcales bacterium. GTDB lineage: Bacteria > Myxococcota_A > UBA9042 > DTJE01 > DTJE01 > CAIZWN01. The sequence goes on along the minus strand of CALJUR010000069.1, from coordinate 7,315 downwards.
GCGCCGGAGGAGGTGGCGGCGCGGCTGCTGGACCTGCCCGGCGTCTCCGAGATCGACACCCGCGTCTCGGCGATGGCGTCGCTGGAGGTCGAGGGCGTCGCCGAGCCCGCCACCGCCCTGATCGTGTCGATCCCGGACGGGCGCCAGCCGCGGCTGAACCGCGTCTACCTGCGGGAGGGGCGCATGCCCGACCCGGACCGGCCGTGGGAGGTGCTGGTCCACGAGGCGTTCGCGAAGGCGAACCGCATGCACCCGGGCGACACCCTGCCGGCCGTCATCCGGGGCCACCGGCACCTGCTGCACGTCACGGGCATCGGGCTGGCGCCCGACTTCGTGTACGCGGTGCGGCCGGGCGACCTCATGCCGGACGACCGGCGGTTCGCGATCCTCTGGGCCCAGCGGCGAGCCCTGGGCGTGGCGATGGACCTGGACGGGGCGTTCAACCAGGTGGCCCTGCGCCTGTCGCCGGAGGTGCCCGAGAAGCAGGTGCTGGCCGCGGTGGACCGGATCCTGGAGCCCTACGGATGCCCGGGGTCGGGCGGGCGCGACACCAACATCAGCCACCGGTTCCTGTCGGACGAGATCCGGCAGTTGAAGTCCATGGCGGTGATCCTCCCCGGCATCTTCCTGGGCGTGGCGGCCTTCCTGCTGAACGTGGTGATGACGCGCCTGGTCGGCACCCAGCGCGAGCAGATCGGCACGATGAAGGCGCTGGGCATCGCCGACCGGACGATCGGGTGGCACTACGCGCAACTGGTCGGGACGATCGTCGCGGCCGGGCTGGTGCTGGGCGTCGGCCTGGGCGCCTGGACCGGGATCGGCTGGACGCGGCTGTATGCCGAGTTCTACCGGATGCCGGTGTGGGCCTACCGGCTGGAGCCGGACGTGCTGGTCTCGGCGGTGGCGATCAGCGCGGTGGCCGGCGGGCTGGGGGTGCTGTCGGCGGTCCGGCGGGCGGTGTCGCTGCCTCCGGCCGAGGCGATGCGCCCCCCGTCGCCGCCCGTCTATCGCCGGTCGCTGGCCGAGCGGCTGGGACTGGTGCGCCTGCTGACGCCCGCGGGTCGGATGATCCTGCGCAACCTGTCCCGCCGCCCCGCGCGAACCCTGCTGTCGGCCCTGGGGATCGGCTTCGCCGTTGCGATCCTCGTCGCGGGCGCCTTCTCCTTCGACGCCGTGGACGCGATGATGGCGAACCAGTTCGGGCGGGCCCAGCGCGACGACGTGACGGTCACGTTCACCGAGTCCTCGTCCCCCGAGGCGTTGCAGGCCCTCCGCCGGATGCCCGGCGTGCGGATCGCGGAGGGCTTCCGGTCGGTGCCCGTGACCTTCCGGGCCGGCCATCGCCAGTACGTGACCGCCATCACGGGGCTGCCCCCGGACTCGCAACTGCGCAGCGTCACCGATCGGGACGGGAGGCCGGTGGCGGTGCCCCGGGATGGGGTGCTGCTGACGAAGGCGCTGGCCGACCGGCTGGGACTGAAGCCGGGCGACTTGGTGGAGGCGGCCGTCATGGAAGGGCACCGCCCCCGATGGACGCTGCCGGTGACGGGCGTGGCGGACGAACTGCTGGGGTCCCAGGGCTGGATGTCGCTGCCCGCGCTGTCCCGCTTGCTGGATGACGGCGGCACCCTGTCGGGCGCGTCGCTGCGGGTGGACCCCGAGGCGCGCGAGGGGCTGTACGAGGAACTGCGCCGGATGCCGCGCGTGGCCGGGGTCACCGTCCTGAAGATGATGAGGAAGGCCTTCGACGACCTGATGGCGAAGTTCATGCTGGGCTCGGCCGCGGTGCTGGTGGGATTCGCCTCGCTGATGGCGGCCGGGGTCGTGTACAACGCGGCGCGGGTCTCCCTGGCCGAGCGCGAGCGCGAACTGGCGTCCCTGCGCGTGCTGGGCTTCTCCCGCGCGGAGGTGTCCTCGATCCTGCTGGGCGAACTGGCGATCCAGGTCGCCCTGGCGCTGCCGATCGGGTGCCTGGTGGGCTGGGGCTTCGCCTGGCTGACCGCCTTCGGATTCGACAACGACCTGTACCGGCTGGCCGTGGTGATCCGCCCGGCGACCTTCGCGTGGTCGTGCCTGACGGTGGTGGTCGTGGCGCTGGTGGTGGCCCTGGCCGTGCGCCGGCGGGTGGACCGCCTGGACCTGGTGTCGGTGCTGAAGACCCGGGAGTGACCGGAGGGGATGATGCGGAACGCGAGGAAGTGGATCGTGCGCGGCGTGGTCGCGCTGGCGGCGGCCGTAGCGCTGGTCCTGGCGCTGATGCCGCGCCCGGTGCTGGTGGACATCGGCCAGGTGCAGCGCGGGCCGCTGCGCGTGACGGCCGACGGCCTGGGGCGCACGCGCGTCCGGGACCGGTTCGTGGTGGCAGCGCCGGCGTCGGGGCACCTGCAGAGGATCGCGCTGCGGGCGGGCGACCGGGTCGAGGCCGGGCAGGAGATCGCGGTGGTCCGGCCGCCGACGCCGATCCCCCTGGACGCCCGCACCCGGCTGGAGGCGGAGGCCCGGCTGGCGGCCGCGAGGGCCGTCGAGGCCGAGGCGCGCGAGGCGGTGGAAGCGGCGCGCATCGCGTCGCAGCAGGCCGACCGGGACCGCGATCGGTACGAGGCCCTGTCCCGCACGGGGTCGGTGCCGACCCGCGAACTGGAGGCAGCGCGAACCGAGGCGGACGCGCGCGCCAAGGCGGTACGCCAGGCGGAACTGGCGGCCGGGACGGCGCGGCGGCAGGTCGAGGCGGCCGCGGCGTTGCTGGGTCCCTCGAAGACGCGCGCGAACGGGGGGGACGAGGTGCCCGTGTCGTCGCCAGCCGCCGGCGTGGTGCTGCGCGTGCTGCAGGAGAGCGAGGGCCCGGTGGCGGCCGGGATGCCGCTGGTGGAGATCGGCGACCCGGCGTCGCTGGAGGTCGTCGTGGACCTGCCGACCCCGGAGGCCGTGCAGGTCCCGCAGGACGGCCGCGTCGAGGTGACCCGCTGGGGCGGCCCGTCGCCGCTGGCCGGGCGCGTCCGGCGGGTGGAGCCGTCGGGGTTCACCAAGATCTCGGCGCTGGGCGTGGAGGAGCAGCGCGTGCTGGTGGTGATCGACCCGGTGCGCGAAGGCGAGGCCGCCCGGGAGTGGGATCGCCTGGGCGACGGCTTCCGGGTCGAGACGGCGATCGTGCTGTGGCAGGGGGACGACGTCGTGTCCGTGCCCGAGGGGGCCCTGTTCCGGCGCGGCGACGCGTGGGCCGCCTTCACGGTGAGGGACGGCCGCGCGGTCCGGGTCGACGTGCAGGCGGGGCACCGCGACGGGCGGCGCGTCGAGGTGCTGGACGGACTGGACGCCGGCGACCCCGTGGTCCTGTTCCCGGGCGACCGCGTCGGGGACGGCGTGGCGGTCGAGGCGGCGCCCTGACCACGCACGCGCCCTCCCCTCCTCCCCGATGCCCGGATCTCCCCGGGGACCGCGACGCCCGCCGTTGACGCATCGTGTCAACCGCGTCCCGGTTGTGGTATGGATCGCCGCGACCCGACCCGGACCCACCCGGAGGCGAGATGTACGACATCGAGAGTTCCCTGGAGCAAAGGCTGGCCCAGGTGGCCACGGACCGGCCCACGGTGGTCTTCACCGAGCCGCTGGACCCGCGCGTGCTGGAGGCGGTCTGCTACCTGGCCCGCCACTGCCGGCCGGTGCTGCTGGCCCCCGAGAAGGAGGTCCGATACCTCGCCGCGCGCGAACTGCAGCACGTCGACCCGAACCGGCTGGAGTTCGCGCTGTCCGAGTGCACCTTCGTGCGCGTCAAGGACCGCGCCGACCTGATCGACGAGTTCGCCCGCGCGTGCCTCGAACGGCCGGACTGCTCGCCGTTCTATGCCGACCTGGACGCCGCGAAGGCGCGCGTGTCGGAACCCGCCCTCTTCGGGCTGTTCGCCGTGAAGCAGGGCCACGCCGACATGGTGGTCGGCGGCGCCACCCACGCGCCGAAGAACTACTTCCGGCCGATGCTGAAACTGTTCGCGACGCGGCGCGACGTGTGCGAGGCCGGCGTCTTCGTGCTGCCCGACGACCACCCCGCCGACCTGTTCCCGCACAACATCGTGGTCTTCGGCGACACCGGCGTGAACGCGACGATGACGCCCGAGGTGCTGGCCGAGGTGGCGGTCGGCACCTGCGCGGTGGCGCGCGACCTGTTCCCCGAGGACGTGCTGCCGACGATCCAGGGCGCGATCGTGTCCTACTCCAACCGCGGCTCGGACGAGGGCCCGTCCCCCGAACTGGTGCGCCAGGCGATGGAACTGGTGCCCGCCGTGCTGGCCCGCCGCGTCACCCGGGGCCAGCGGTACCGGTCCATCCGGATCACCGGCGAGGTGAAGATCAACGCCGCCCTGTCGCGCCGCTCCGCCGCCTACTACTTCCACGGAGAAGGCGAACTGCCGGACCCGGCGAACGTCATCATCTGCCCGAACGTGGACATGGGAAACCTGCTTTACCACCTGTATGCCATCCGCTTCCCCGAGGCGAAGAAGTTCCCGATCGTGACGGGCGTCGGCAGCCAGGCGGTGGACCTGGCGCTGGACACCACCGCCGAGGACGCGCGGCTGGCCGTCAAGGCGTCGCTGCTGCGCCTGCACCTGCACGGCGGGTGGAAGGCGACCCCGAAGGACACGTTCGTGCCGCGGCACCGCATCCTGGCGATCAACCCCGGCAGCACCTCGACCAAGATCGCCGTGTACGAGAACGACCGCGAGGTCTTCACCCGCGAACTGCAGCACGCGGCCGAGGAATTGAAGCCCTACGAGGGCCGGAAGGTCACGGCCCAGTTCGCGATGCGCAAGGAGGCCGTGGTCCAGGCGCTGCGCGACAACGGCCTGTCGGTCCGGGAGCTGCACGCGGTGTCGGGCCGCGGCGGCCTGGTGCACCCGATCCCGCACGGCACCTACCTCGTGGACGAACCGCTGCTGGCCGACCTGCGCGAGGGCGTGCAGGGCGACCACGCGTCGAACCTGGGCGGCCTGATCGCGGCGGAACTGGTGGCCGGCACGGACAAGCCGGCGTTCATCGTGGACCCGGTGGTCGTGGACGAGGTGCCGTCGCGCGTGAAGGTCACGGGCATCAAGGCCGTGCGGCGCATGGTCATCAGCCACGCCCTGAACCAGGTCGCCACCGCGCGCCGCTATGCCGAGGAGAACGAGACGTTCTACGAGAAGGTGAACGTCATCGTGGCGCACATGGGCGGCGGCATCTCGATCGGCGCGCACCACAAGGGCCGCTATGTCGACGTGAACAACGCGCTGGACGGCGAGGGCCCGTTCACGCCGCAACGGTCGGGGTCGCTGCCGGTCGGGCGGCTGGTGGCGATGTGCTTCTCGGGGCAGTACACGCAGGCCCAGTTGAAGGCGCTGATCAAGGGACGTGGCGGCCTGATCGACCTGCTGGGCACCGCCGACCTGCGCGAGGTGGAGCGTCGCGTGGACGAAGGCGACGCCGAGGCGATCGAGGTCTTCGAGGCGATGGCCTACCAGTTGTCCAAGTGGATCGCGTCGCTGGTGCCAGCCTTCGACGGCGAGCCGGTGGACCGGGTCCTGCTGACCGGCGGCATGGCCCGCAGCCGGGCGCTGGTCGCCCGGATCGGGACGTTCGTGAAGGCGATCGGCTGCGGCGTCAGCGTCTACCCCGGCGAGAACGAGATGGCGGCGCTGGCCAAGGGCGCGCTGCGCGTCCTGTCCGGCAAGGAGAAGGCCCGGCGATACGCCCCCGGCGCCTGATCCCGCGTCCCGACCGGCCCCTCGGGCCCGACCGGCACCGCCCGCGCCCATGCCGCACCCCCCGTCCCGGCCCTGGAATTCGCCTTTGCGAACCGGCATACTTGGCCCGGTCGGGCGGGCCCGAAGGAGGAACCCCATGAATTCGTTCTGCAGCGGCGCGCGGATCCTGTCGGTGGCGATGCTGGTGCTGGGCCTGGCCGCGTGCCAGGGCGGGGAGTCGCCGGGAAGCATCGACGCGTGGGACGTGGCGGGCGCCGACAACGGGGCCGAGCACCCGACCGAACTCGCCGGGGATGCGGACGATCGCGACGGGGAGGAGGATGCCGACCTGGCCCCGGCCGACACCATCGGGGACGCGGCGGGCGAGGTCCCGGCCGAACTGCCGGACGGGGACGTCCCGGCCGAGGTCGCGCCGCAATGCCAGGTCGACATGGACTGCGACGACGGCAACGCCTGCACCCGCGACCGGTGCATCGTGGGCACCTGCGTGCAGTCGCGCGTCCAGTGCGACGACTTCGACCCCTGCACCATCGACGTGTGCGACCCTGTCAAGGGCTGCGCCACCCGGCCGGTTGCCGGCTGCGTGCCCTACGTCTGCACCCGCGACGACCAGTGCGACGACAACGACCCCTGCTCGTACGACTCCTGCAACCTGTCCACTGCCACCTGCCTGCGGGTGGCGCTGGCCTGCGACGACGGCGACCCGTGCACGATCGACAGTTGCACGGCGGGGGTCGGCTGCCAGCACTGGCCGAACGGGACGTGCGGGAAGTGCACGGCCGACGACGACTGCGACGACGGCGACGTGTGCACCGACGATTCCTGCCTGGATGGCGCCTGCACGCAGGTCCTGTCGCCCTGCAACGACGGCAACCCCTGCACGCTGGACCGCTGCGACCCGATCACGGGGTGCAAGGCCGTCCCGATGCCGGGGTGCGGCGAGTGCACCTCCGACTCCGACTGCGACGACGGCGACGTGTGCACCCGGAACGACCGCTGCGATGACGGGACTTGCGCCCACGACGCGGTCGAGTGCGACGACGCGAACCCCTGCACGGTCGACTTCTGCACCCGGGGCGCCAGCGGCCCGTACTGCACCTACCGGCCGACCGAGGGCGTCGCCTGCGACGACGGCAACGCCTGCACCACCGACGACACCTGCACCAACAAGCTGTGCGTCGGGACGGCCGTGACCTGCAACGACGGCGACCCGTGCACCTCGGACTACTGCGACGCCGGGAAGGGCTGCGTCTTCAGCCCCCTGCCGAACTGCGCCGGCTGCACGTCGGACGCGGGCTGCAACGACGACAACGCCTGCACGAAGGACACCTGCGCGGGCGGCCTGTGCCAGAACACCGCCCTCCCGTGCGACGACGGCGACCCCTGCACCACCGACGGCTGCGACCCGGCCTCGGGATGCACGCACGTCGAGATCGCCAACTGCGGGACGCCGTGCGCGCAGGACGCGGACTGCGACGACGCGGACGTCTGCACCCGCGACAAGTGCACGGACAACGTCTGCGTCAACACGGTCATCGTCTGCGACGACGCGAACCCCTGCACCACCGACAAGTGCACCC